>NZ_QVTC01000029.1 GCF_003429085.1 Bacillus sp. V59.32b
ATGGTCATGGAATCTACTCGCTTTCCGCGGACGAACTGGCAAGCCTCCTCACTCGTACCTCACTGCGGGGTCTTGCCAGCCCGTTTTTCCGCAGGAGTCTCGCAGATTCCCTTCCCAATAACAACATTATCGTTTAACAGAGCCTTTTAATTAAATCCGGTCTTGCTCCATCAAGCATTTCAACTTCCACTGTAGAATGTGCTAAATAGCCTCGCTCGATGATTTGCCCAAGAAGCTTTTCATCGTGGGTCGCGATCGAAATAGGCTGATTTTCAGCTATGCTTTCTGCAATAAATTGAAGATAACGATTGTCCAGTTCTTCTGAGCGTGGGATCATAATATCCAGTGGCTCCTGGTAGGCTCCCTTCACAATTCTAATTTTCCCTGGATAGTGGAACAATTCATGGAGATCATCTAAAGAACGCTTTAAATGCACCTGTAAAGTAATCCCGACATTGTCATAAGAAGAAGCAACCTGCTTATAAATATCTAATATCGGTTCGGTCTTTTCTGATTCCTCCATGCTGATCATGAGATTTAAATGATTCCGTTTGGCTTCATGCGCCATTTCCTCTATATGTTTTAAAGCTAATTCCCGATCAATCGACATTCCAATATGAGATAAATCGAATGACACTGTGGATTGAATGCCTTCTTTGCCTAACTCCCTTATCAAGGAAATAAATTCTTCTTTCGAGGCGATGCACTCCTCTTTGGACCTGGTGTTTTCTCCTATGTATTCTATGGAAACAAAATAATCTTTTTCGATAAGCTCCTTTACTTTATTGATTCCTTCCTGCCTCTTCTCCCCCGATACAAACCGTTTTGCGGCACGCATAAATAATGGATATAACTCCGGAGATTCCTGAATGTATTTTTTAATATCTTCATTTCTGGCAACCGATTTTAGCGCTTTCGAAAACCTGGTTTCATCTTTGGAAAACACAAATTTCCAACCCCCTTCATGAATTATCTAATAATTCTAACATAAGAGAAGCTCGCACTGTTTTAATTTAAAATTGTTTTAACAACGATGAGCCGATATAGATAGCTGTACCCCACATCACAATCGCTGAAATCTTATTTAAAACGGTTAAAAACCGTCCGGACTTATCCAGTTTTCCGGTTAGTCTGCCCGCAATCCCTAAACCAAAGAACCAAATCCATGAAACAACTATGCAGGCACAAGCAAAGGCGAGCTTTTCTGCTCCGGCATAAGCTAATGAACTTGTTCCGATGACACCAACTGTATCGAGAATAGCATGAGGGTTAAGTAATGATACAGACATGGCAAAAACAATTTGCTTTTTAGGTGAAAGCATCTCGTTTGTCTGCTGCTGTTCACTAGCAGGCTTGCTTCTCCATATAACAAACCCCATATAAATTAAGAAGATAATACCGGCCGTCATCAGAATTGTTTTTAGCCAAAAAGAGCCTAGCACAAGGACTGATACTCCGAGAACGGCCAACGAAATTAAAAAAGTATCACAGATCGACGCTGTAATAATAACTGGCAGGGTCTTTAAAAATTTTAGCTGTGTCGCCCCTTGATTGAATATAAAAACATTTTGTACCCCTAACGGGAGAATGAGCCCAAATGCTAAAATGGCTCCATGAAGAATGGCTTCGAACATGTTTACGCCTCCTGATTGTTGATTGGTTCCATTTTAGTGGATAAATTTGATTACGTCTCCAACCAATTGGATGGAAGTTATCCCAACCAATCTATTATAATAAAAGAAAATGCAAGGAGTCATAACATGCCAAAAGAAGAATGGGTTCCCCGCAGATCTTCATCAGTTTCTCTGCACCAACAAATTTATGAATATATGAAAACGAAAATCATGAACGGTGAATGGACGGTCGGAATGAAGATCCCCACGCAACGGGCTCTTGCCGATACATTTAAAGTGAATCGGAGCACCGTTGTTTTTGCTCTGGATGAATTAGCCGCGGATGGATTGATTGAATCAAAGGTTGGACAAGGGACACGTGTTGTCAACAATACTTGGAGCCTGATTGCCGCCGTTCCACCGCCCGATTGGAACAGCTATGTCAAGTCTGGCAGCTATCAGCCTAATATCAAAATCATCCAGGAAATTAATGAAGCGGAGAAAAATCCTGACTTCATTCGTCTTGGCACCGGTGAGCTGTCACCGGAATTGCTGCCAGTAGCAAAGATGAAGGAAATATTCCAAGCAAACTCGGCACGCAGCTTTTCCCTCGGATATTCAGAACCAAAAGGCAATCTGTACTTACGAGAAATGATAAGCGAGCATCTAAAGACAAAAGGAATCAAGACTTCTCCTTCATCGATTTTAATTGTTTCAGGGGGACTGCAGGCATTGCATTTAATATCCCTTGGTTTGTTACACCGCGGTTCCACCGTTTTCCTTGAAACACCCTCGTACCTGAATTCGGTTCATGTGTTTCAATCAGCGGGTATGAATTTATTAGGAATCCCGCTAAATGAAGAAGGAATTATAACCGATTCAATCGGCCGCTTAAAAAGGCAGCACAACGGAGCTTTATTATATACGATTCCTTCTTTTCATAACCCAACAGGTATTTTAATGTCTGAAGGAAGACGAAAGGAACTGCTGAATGTTTGCAAGCAAGAAAGGCTGCCCATTATCGAGGATGATGTGTACGGGGACTTGTGGTTTGAAAGTCCGCCGCCCGCTCCTTTAAAAGCCATCGATGACCAGGGGCTTGTCTTGCATATTGGCAGCATGTCCAAAACATTGGGCCCCGGCTTGCGGATTGGGTGGATCACCGGACCCGAACCTGTAATAAACCGGTTAGCAGATATTAAAATGCAGACAGATTACGGCTCTAGTACTCTGTCACAATATGCAGTCGCCGAATGGCTTTCAAATGGTTTTTATGAGGAATATTTGATAGAAATAAGAGCTGAATTGAAGTTCCGCAGAGATTACACTCTTGACCTGCTGAATAAATATTTTAGAGATTTAGCAAGCTGGAATATCCCCGAAGGCGGCTTTTATATTTGGCTTCGTTTAAGGCAAGAAGTGTCGATTCCAAAGCTTTTTGAAAATGCCTTAAAAGAAGGGATTTTGCTTAATCCAGGAAATGTGTATGACCGCAACGACGGGCAGCATCTCCGTCTGTCGTATTCGTATGCCTCATTGCCGGACTTGGAAAAAGGGTTGATGCGGCTTGCGGAACTTATTTATGAATACAAATGACTCCTATCCTTTTTTGGGATAGGAGTCAAGTCCGGAAAACGATCACTTGTTATCCCGCTTAGGGAGGTGAATCGTAACAGGTTCCAAATCTTTTACAACTACATTTAAGTGATTAAAATCAAAGCGCAGCATTGTTTCCTCTAATCTAAAGTCTTCAATTTTTTCTTCTCCGTTTAAGTTGAATTCAGATTGGAAGTGAAATGTCTTTTTATCCAATAGTGTTACTTTGTTTGATGTAATACCGTGATTTTCTGGAGGAAATGGATTTTCTTCATTAATCAAATCCAGATAATTTTTATCTATTAACGTAAAGGCACCTGACAGATTATCGTTCATTATATCAAAACTATGCTTCGACATTTTAGCGGACAGTCCCTGAAGTTGATAATCAAGAATCAGCTTGTTTCCTTTTTGTATGATCTTATTTACTTTAATTCCGTGGTTCGTCCGCTTGCTCTTTAAATCGAAGGAGCTGACATCCAGGAGCTGTTCCTCTGTGGAATCCATAATGCTGACTGATGGATAAAAGATAATGGATGTAACATCATTATCAATCTTATCAATCATTCTTCTTGAAGTTACATGATAGCCATCCGTTTCTTTGGCTTCTGCATAATTTGTCGCATTGTCAAGATACAATATACGCCCATTACTATCCTTCGCTTTTCCGATATGGATATGATCTTGTTCATAATCCGAAACCACCTCATAAACGACGGATGAAGATGCCTGGGCCGTGATCAATTCCTTGAATTTCAGCTCGATTCCATCTGCCGGATAAGATTTTGATTGATTGATTGCTAATGTGCTGTATTTCTTTTGTTTGATTGGAATGTCAAAATTCCAATCGCCTTTTGATCCATTAATAGAGTGAATCGTTACCGGAAGTGTGAAATCTTCTTTGATCGTTTCATAAGGGTATAACATGGTCCATTTGAAATCATAGCCGTTGCCTGTTTTCCTCACTTCTTCAGAACCACTTAACCAGGGATCATTGTCCCCTTTATTGTGCTCAAAGTTCTTATCAAAGTTGACCTCATCTTCCCCATTCATCTTCCAATTTACATCCCCGCTCACATGGCCCGTGACTGACACGATATTCCCATCAAAGTAGGCGCTCGTCAATTTGACAGTTACGCCATTTTTAGTGACTGATTGATTCAGCTCCGTGACCAGGCTTTGTTTCGCCAGACTGTATCCCATCGAATCGCCAAACTCCCGGTATAGATCCCCGATAAACGGCGCTTCGGCCAATACCTGATTCATTTTCGGACTCACAAATCCCGAGCCGAACGTAATTCCAACAAGAGAAGCAGCAGCTATAGAGCCGAAGAGCATTTTTCTTCTCCTTGAAAAAGGCTGAGGTTTCTCATCAGCTTTTTTCATTCCTTTATGGATAGCATCAAACACTTCATCTGTAGGCACATCGATTTTATCAATGACGGATTTGACTAACTTTTTATCCATAGTTCATCTCCCCTTTAAAAACTTTTTTTAAAGCTTCCTTTCCTCTGCTTAAATACGTTTTCACTGTTCCTTCCGGGATCTCCATCATTTCACTAATTGTTTTAATGGAATAGTCGTAATAGTAAAAGAGAATGATTGCTGTCTGGTAACCCTCTTTCAGCTGGCCGATTGCTTCTAATAACATCATAGAATCGATATGTACGTAATCACTGTTTGACATCATGTTATACATAATATCTTCTGTTAACGGCACAACATTTTTCTTTTTTCAATAACTTGGCCCGAACAACGAATGATGATTTTCGTAAACCATGTCATGAAATACTCCGGATTCTTTAAGGTGTGGATTGAAACCAAAGCCTGATAGGTTGCTTCTTGAACAATATCCAGGGCATCTTCTTTATTCCGGACATATAAAAAAGCCGTGCGGTACATTTGTTCATGATGTTTCATAATTAATTGTTCAAAAGCTTTTTTATTTCCCTTGATCGCTTTTTGAATTAATTTATGATTTGGACCTTTCATCTTTTCAACTCCCTTCAAACAATTAGTGATGAAATCTTAGGAAAAAGTTTCAAAAATATATAATCAATGATATATAAGGAGTTTGTAACCGACTGACTATGATTTTACAGCCAGTCCCAGTTTTATAGATAAAATTTCCTATTTTTCATAAAAATCCTAGTTATCATTTAACATATAAAATAATTGTCCGATAATAATTTAGTAAGGTATGATATTTTTACGCTAAGTTTACAACTTTTTAAATGGTTATTAAAAACTATTAAGTAAAATCATAGTCGTACCCATAGTTGTCCGGGCTTGTATACACTCTGGTTTCAGATTTATAAAATAGTGAGTTTGTGGCTAAGATAACAAGCTCGGTCAACGACTAAAAAAACTGCAATTACAGCATATAAAAAAGCCAAAGAAAGATTATTTTCTTTGGCTTTTTAATTTTTCTTTGAGGACCTGAAGGTTGCATTTAAATAGAGCCCTATTAGATTAAAACAATTTCATCACCTGTATGAACTTCACCTGTTTGTACGACCGTCGCATACACACCAAAATAATTATTGCGTTCTCTCACTACTGTTTTTAGAAGGGTCTTTTCCATTTCCATTGTGTCAGGATGGATATTGATAATATTGCATCTTTCGCAATGTCTTTTGATTTCAAGAATAACGTCCCCGATTTTTATTTGTTTTCCGAACAGGGTGTCTTCTAAAAAAGGGGTGTCATCATGTAATGAAATAACCAGGTTTGGCCGAAAACGCCGAAAATCGACTTGCTTTCCCCACATTTCTTCTAACTTTCTTAGCGAAGCCTCATTGACTAGTAATATATGCTCTTCTTCAATTGCCCCAATTGGCACATGACCGGGAGAGAATACTTTTTGATAGATGTGGGATTGGCCGGATAAAGTTTTCATTTCTTCCAAACATTCATCATCGTCCCAATAGAACTCCCTTCCGTCCGGGGCAGCAATCTTAACGCGCGGGAACTGATCATCTTTTTCTTCCCCTTCAAATTGCGCTTTATAAGCCAGCATTTCCGGAATGTACGTTGCCATCAAGTATTTTTTGCGCCTCGCTTCATCTATAAACACATGGCTTCTGTCTCCATATAACCCATAATCCTGAACCTTGCTTTTGGCAACACTCTCGCCATGAAACGATTTAACAGGGTAACGATAGATTTCTTTTATTAGGCCTATAGAGTCCACTGAGCACCAACCTTTCAGATTGTTTGTATACAATTACTATAACAAAACTAGGGAACTATGACTTTTTTAATAAACCCTTCATCAAACTGGCACTATTATTTATTTCATATCTGGCACTTATCTTAATACCAGTTTTCAAATATAATGAAGCCATTCTATTTTAGGGGGAATGAATATTGAATATTTCATACAAAACAACCACAGAAATCAGATCAGAGGATCTTTCAAGAGTGTTTAAAGCTTCAGGGATTAGACGGTCATTTGATGACTTGCCTCGGCTTCAACGGATGATCGACAATGCGGATATCATTATCAGTGCCTGGGATGATGGGAAGTTGATTGGAATTACCAGGGCGATAACCGATTATTGCTATTGTTGTTATCTATCAGACTTGGCAGTGGACAGTGAATATCAGAATGAGGGGATTGGCAAAGAATTAGTTCGATTGCTGCAAGAGCAGCTCGGTGAAGAAGTAACTTTGTTGCTGTTGGCTTCCCCTGTTGCCATGGAGTACTACCCCCGTATCGGATTTGAAACAGTTGATAATGGATTTAAAATCACACGCAAGCGGTGACCCCTTATGTTCAGGGCTGGCATCGAGCACAAATCTGGATAATCGAGCATAAATTTCATTTATCGAGCACAAATCTGAATATTCGAGCACAAATTTCATTTATCGAGCACAAATAAATGCGAACAATAATTTTTCAATTTCCGAACACAAAATGCAGAAATTGATGAAATTTCAAACAGACATCTCTTAATTTCATAAGAAAAAGACCGCTCCTCAATTTAACAGAGGCAGCGGCCCGTACTTCAAATTCAGTTAAGTTATACCAAACGTGCTCCCCCGTCGATAAGGATAACGGTTCCGGTAGAAAATCCGTTTTTCGCCAAGTAGACATAGGATTCTGCGATGTCTTCAGATGTTGCTACACGGCCAACTGGCAGCTGCTCAGCTATCCCGTTATACATAGCCTGACGTTGCTCTTGTGGCATCCCGCCGTACATTGGCGTATCAACGATTCCAGGTGAAACAATGTTTACCCTTACAGGAGCAAGATCTACTGCAAGTCCGCGAACCAATCCTTCAAGCGCCGAGTTAATCGCCGCTAAAGTTGAAGCACCCTTAGGAGGCCGCACACCGTACACACCGGAAGTTAACGTGATGGAACCCGCTTCATTCAAAAACGGGATAGCAGCCTTAACGGTTATGTACTGTCCCCAGAACTTGCTATCAAACGCAGCTTTTGCATCGTTAACAGGCAAGTCGCTAAATTGGCCCATCGCCCCTTCCCCTGCCGTAACGACTAAATGATCAAATTTCCCTACTTTATTGAAAAAGTCTGCCAGTTTCTCATCGCTGCGAAAATCGACTTCATAAGTTTCTACACCATCACCAAGACTCTGTTTTGCCTCAGAAAGCTTCGATGCAGAACGGCTCGCAATAATGATTTGGGCGGATTCCTCAAGGAATGCCTTGGCTGTTGCCAATCCAATGCCGGAAGTACCCCCAACAATGACGACTCGTTTGCCTTTCAATAACATAGTAAAAACCTCCTTTTATATTTCTGGTGATTAGTCTATCCAATTTGCAATACTTGAGACATCTTAGAGCAGTCTCCAGTAGACTATATTTTACTCGTGCCTTACCCATAAAGAAAATAATCTGTTCATAGACAACCAAAAAGGAGCTGCAGCACAGCTCCTAGACAAATTAATAGGTATTATAAACATTCTCACATTCGGCCCCTGTTGGCTGATAAAAACAATGGAGCTTGTAACGTCCAACATGAGGCTGATTATACCAGGTAGCTGGACAATCTCCCGGCGGCCTGAAGTACCATAGAGCATATTTTGCCGGCCATATTCTCTCACCATTTACTGCCCGGCGTGCCAGCCTTCTTTCACGTTCCCTCGGCTTCTGATAAAAGTATCCTTTTTGGACAGCTTCAAAAGCGTGGGGCTGATAAATCATTTGAGGAACAGTCCGCAGCCCTTTAAAATCTGAACAATTCGCCCTTATTCGGTTTATTCCTACATTTCCGATGAGCAGCATACCCTGTTGGCCCTCTCCCTCACCCTCCGCTCTTAGCAATCGTGCCAATAAATCAATATCGGTCTGCGTGGTTTTTACAACTGCCATCCTTCCACCTCCGCTAAATATTCCCTTTATCATATTCCATCCCGCCTGAATGATGACCCATAAAAGGAAAATACTAATGGCAGCTGCTGTTTTTTTATGTTTAAATAATTTTATTATCAATTGGTCTTAAAAATTTAACTGAATTTTCCTTAAATTAAAGGATATATACCTATTTCCCTCGTTTACTCTTTACAAAATAATATTTTATTAATATTATTTTTATTATAAATAATGAAAAAATATCGTTTAAAAAGTGAAAGCGATTTCCGAAAAAGCTTCTATTTCTATTAACATCGCAGTTAACATTCAAACTAAGGAGAATCGTATGCAAAACAACAGAGAAGAGTCACAGTTACATAGAGGTTTGGAACAGAGACATATTACATTAATGTCGCTCGGCGCAGCGATTGGAGTCGGTCTGTTTCTTGGTTCCGCCGATGCAATTAAACTTGCGGGGCCTGGGATTTTGTTAGCTTACGCGCTTGGCGGCCTTGTTATTTTCTTTATTATGAGAGCGCTTGGTGAAATGGCCATCAAAAATCCCGTTGCCGGTTCGTTTAGCCGTTATGCCCGGGATTATATTGGACCGCTCGCAGGGTTTATCACCGGTTGGAATTATTGGTTTTTGTGGATTGTAACATGTATGGCTGAAATTACGGCAGTCGGAATCTATATGCAGTACTGGTTTCCTGGTACGGCGCAATGGGCCTGGGCTCTTGGTGCATTAGTGATCATGGTAACGGTTAATTTCCTGGCAGTCAAAGCATATGGAGAGTTAGAGTTTTGGTTTGCTCTCATTAAAATCGTAACGATTGTATTAATGATTATTATGGGGCTGGGGATCATCCTGTTTGGCTTTGGAAATGGTGGTGTTGCTACGGGGTTTAGCAATCTTTTTAGTCATGGCGGTTTTTTCCCGAATGGCATCTCAGGCGTATTACTTTCTTTCCAGATGGTTATGTTTGCGTATCTGGGCATTGAAATGATTGGGGTAACAGCGGGGGAAGTAAAAAATCCGACAAAGGCGTTATCTCGCGCGATCGATTCCGTATTCTGGCGTATTTTGATATTTTATGTGCTTTCGTTAACTGTCATTATGGCCATTTATCCATGGAATGAAATCAGTCCGGAACAAAGTCCGTTTGTAATGACATTTGAGCAGTTAGGGATTAAAGGAGCAGCCGGTATTATTAACTTCGTTGTCCTTACCGCCGCTCTCTCTTCCTGTAACAGCGGCATCTTTAGCACGGGACGGATGCTTTTTAATCTGGCACAGCAAAATGAAGCTCCAAAAAGCTTTGAAAAAACAACAAAAAATGGGATCCCCGGCATCGCGATAATCGTCTCTGCCGTTGTATTACTATTCGGTGTTTATCTAAACTATATCGTTTCAGAAAAAGTGTTCAGATGGGTAACAAGCATCGCTACTTTCGGAGCCATCTGGACATGGGGAACGATACTGATTTCCCATATTCTATACCGGAGAAGAATGGTGGAAGAAGAAAAAAGGCAAATAACATACAAAATGCCGTTATATCCGTTAAGTTCCTATATTTCATTAGCATTTTTGGCGTTAGTCATCGTCCTGATGGGCTTTTCCGAAAATACAATTATCGCCCTCATCGTCGGTCCGATATGGATTATCCTGCTTGTAGCATGTTACTTTGGATTCGGATTAAATAAACGAACAAATTGAATAGCTAACACCTCCCGGTCAAACGATCAGGAGGTGTTTTTCCTTAGCTAAAAAAATAATTATATAATAGGCGAGCGAGCCACAAGAACAGTAGAAACCATAAAATTAAAACAGCCCCGCCCATAAGCCAATTTTTCGGTTTACTGCCTTTTTTGTCTTCCACATGCGTCATTGCATCTGCGAGCACGTCGCCGGGCATTAATTTTAACGCAATCATGATCCCAAAAGGGACGATTATTATATCATCCAGGTACCCAAGGATTGGGATAAAGTCTGGAATAAGGTCAATCGGGCTGAAGGCATATGCCACTATTAAAGCGGCGAATATCCTAGCGTACCAGGGAGTTCGCTTATCTTTATAGGAAAAATACACGATCAAAATCTGCTTCTTCAATGCCCTTGCCCAGTCATTTATTCTTTTAAGCAACAGTTCTCATTTCTCCCTCTTACTTGTATTTATTCTCTTCTCTTCTTTCTTATCCTTACTATATAGTAAATGAGAAATGCGATCACGAAAAGAATGATGAAAACCGGGAGATTTCCGATGAAGAAGACCGTGATGCCTGAAAGGACAGCCATTAAGAAATTAATGCTGCCGGCAAATTGTTTTTTTGTTTTTTCCCATGTATTTAAGTCTTTTTTATCAATAGTTGGCACGACTACTTTTTCCTCAAAAGTATTGATTGTCACAGTGGCATATGCCACCTGGTTATCGAGGAACTTCATTCTACCAACGATTGTCTCTATTTCTTCCTGCACATTTGCGAGATCACCCGAGATCTTCAGAAGGTCCTCGGTTTTTTCTGCTTTTTGCATGAAGTCCAGCAGCCTTGCCTCCACTGCTTTTTTCGATTTGAGGCGTGATTCCAAATCGACATATTCCTCCGTGACATCCTCGCCTCTTACATTTCGTTCAATGACCTTTGCCGCTGTTGCTTCAGCCTCGCTCAGGAACTTCTGAAAGCTTTTCTCGGGCACCCTGGCTATCACCGTTCCATTCAGATAGCCCTGATCTTCGCTGAACACATTCGATTGCACAATATATCCACCGTACTGTTTCACCTTATCCTCGAGCTTTACATGATGTTTTTCGAGGTTTTTCACTTCCAACCGCAGTTCCGCATTATGAATCACCTTTCTCTCGGTTGCGGCAGGTTCACTATCCTCTTTGACTGTTTCTGCTTTTCCTTCCCCCTCTGAGATGTTCTCGGTTGTCTTACTTGAATCCTTCAGGTTTTCTGTTTGCAAGTCCGGCTCAGCTTTATCGCTCGATTCATTGTCTCCTGAGCAGGCAACCAGCAGGAGCAAAAAAAGAAATGCGAATGCAGCAATCACGTTTCTTGATTTCATTCTATTTCCCCCTCTTTTATTAGAAGAGACGAATAGAAAGGAAATTAGTTACAATTTTCCCCAAGAAAAGCACAAGCGTCTTGCAATAATTCTAGCTTGCGTCTTATTTCGATAACCGCCGGAAGATTATGTTGCCTGAATGTCACGCTTTGTTGCCGCTTCTCCTATTTTTGTTGCCGGGACAATGAAGATTGTTGCCGGAATTTTCATTTTGTTGCCACCGCAAGATTCGTTGCCTGTATGTCCCGTTTTGTTTCCACTTCCCCTATTTTTGTTGCCGGGACACTGAAGACTGTTGCTTCTATTTTCATTTTGTTAAATATTCGTTGCAAAAAAATAACCCGGGCGGCTAAGCCTCCCGGGTTATTTTTCTGCTTCACTTATTTATTAATATTTACAATTCTACCTTCAACAGAAGCAGTAATCTTGCCGCCATTGAATGTCTTTTTCACATAGTTCACAAATGCGTCAAGGTCTGGGGAGCCATAGGTTCTTTCTTTCCCTTTAAGGACGAGATAGTTATCGCCGCCGCCAGCCATGAAGTCATTCACTGTTATGGTATACGTTTGTGCATCTTCAATTGGTGTGCCGTCTGCCTTGGTTAACTCAACAACCCGTTCTGCGACTGGTTTGCTGAAATCAGCTTTATATTTCAAGCCGGAGATTTGCAGCGTTTTTGGAGCGCCTTCGATCGTCCATTGCTGCTGCAGCAGTGTTTTGATTTCGGCTCCTGTTAGATTCAGCTTTACAAGCGTGTTCCCGAAAGGTTGAATCTTAGCTAGTTCGGCATACGTGATTGTTCCTTGAGGAATATCCGCGCGGATGCCTCCCGGATTCATGAATGCGAAATCGGACTTCAGATCGTCTCTCATGGAATCGGCAATCAGGTTTCCGAGGGCTGATTCTGCATTATAAGCATCCGTTCTGGTGATTGGTGCATCAGTCGTACCAAGCGGTTCCTTAAGTTCAGGGAACATATCGAGATACTTGTTAATAAATGCTGTCGTTTCCGCATGAGGAGTAACGCCGGCATGGGCGACAGTCACAATTTCAGCAGACTTTTTCACGATATCATTTGTAATCGGGTCGATTTCAAAATCAACATCTGCAATCGCCGTTCCATAAGAGTAAGCCTGAACGATCAGCTTGTTGTCGACGACATTGTTCAATCTGGCATGGTTGTCGCCTGCAAAAATGATGTCCACTTCGTCGTCGATTGAGTTAGCAAGCTCGGCCACCTCGCCTGAAACAACGCCATTTTTGTCACTGCCCGGGTCATGGGACACAACAACGATTGATTCTACCCCTTTATTCTTTAGCTCCGTTACTGCTTTGTTGACAGCAGGAGCTTGCTCGATAAATTCAACTTTTTCAATCCCGGCCGGAGTTACTTTTGAAGGTGTCGCGTTTGTTACCACACCAATAAATCCGACCTCTTGGCCGCTAACCTTTTTAATGACATACGGGTCAAGAATTGGCTTCTTTGTATCCTTGTATACTACATTGGCAACGACATAAGGAAAATCCAATCCTTCGAATTCAACATCGGAATTTGGTGCCTTTCCGCCATTGATTTGCGCCATCAGCATGTCGACGCCTTTATCAAATTCATGGTTTCCGACCGTACCAACATCGAACCCCATATCATTCAGGAACTCAAGTGTAGGCTTGTCCTGAAGCTTGGAGGATACCGGGCTACTTGCTCCAACAGCATCCCCTGCCGTAACCAATAATGTGTTTTCTGGATTTTCCGCTTCCCGGTTCTTTAAATAAGTTGCTAGGTAATCCACACGGCCCTGCTTCACTCCTCCAAATTCAGAGGTTGTATCCAATTGTCCGTGAAGGTCATTGATTCCTAACATTTGTACCTTTACATTTTCCGGCTTCTCGCCTTTTAGATCGAATTTGAAAATACCGAAGCCCTGATCATTTGTTCTGTTTGTATAAGAAATCTTGCTGTCTGCATTTAAATAGTTTGCTCCTTTTGGAGAAGAAGTGAATGTTACATTTACATCCCCGTAGATAGGCGCGATAGACCAATTGTTATCAGCAGTCGGGTTGATTTCTTTTACCTCTGTGATGTAGTCCATTAAGATCTGGCGGTTTTCATCCGCTGAATCTACAACATACTCGCTGCCCTTCACGCCAGGGAAGTTTCCTCCGCCGGAAGCGCGGTAGTTATTCGTGATGACGACGAATTCCTGATCTGGATTTACAGTTTCACCGTTATACTTCAGATTCTTAACACGGCTGGATTCAGAGATTTTCGTTCCCTTTTCATCATAGCGGGCAGGCTTAGTCACATCTACCTGATAAGTAACCCCATCGATCACATCAAAGTTGTAAGCCTGAAATTTACTGTTTAACAGCTCTTGCTCCTCTTGTTTAGCAGGGTCGATTGTATTGAATTTGCCTGCAGACATCTCGATCCATTCTTTGACGACAGAGCCTTTTACTTTAATCGCTTTAAGCGTATTGTCATAGAGATATAAATCTCCGGCGCTTCTGATTGTCAGGTCGCCTGTTTGTATTTCCGTAAACTCTTCCACACCGTTGCGGCCCGCTTTGAAAGGCGCTCCAACGGAAAGGATTGGCAGGTCTTTATATTGCGGTTTGTTATTCGTAATATACTTTTCTACATACCACTTTTGCGCATTCGTTACGACCTGCACGGATGGATCGTCCTGCACAAGTGCAAAGAAGCTGTGAATCGGTGCAGTTGTCGTTCCGATTGGTGTATTTACATATTTAACGGTCGCGTCGTGGTCTGCTTTAACGGCTGCAACGATCGCTTTATCTTCCTCTGCTTTTTTGCCTGTTGTTTTATCGAATACAGTACGGTTAACGGATTGGGAATTAATCACTTTCCATTTCCCTTTTACACGCTCTAAGTCCAGGTCGATAATTCCAAGGTTTCCGCCGCCGTATCCGGCTTGTACCGCAGGAACACCGTTAATCGTCCCTTTATTATTGTCAACTCCCGGCAGCACTTTTCCAGTGCTATCTTTAAAGAGAACGTCGAGCGCACTTTCATTTGCAGCAGGGAAAACCTTATGCGTATGGGAGAACGTAATTGCGTCAATTCCCGGTACCTTGCTCAATGAATAAATAACATCTTCAGTGTTATTCGTATCACCGCTAAAGCCGGAGTGAGTTAAGGCGATGACGACATCAGCGCCTTTTTTCTTCATTTCTGGAATGTATTTTTGAGCTGATTCGACGATCCCTTTAGCAGTCACTTTGCCTTCGAGATTGCCTTTGTCCCAATCCATGATTTGCGGCGGAACAAATCCGATATACCCAATCTTTACTTTATGTTTTTTACCTTTTTTGTCTGTTACCGTTTTTTCATCTATTCTATAAGGTTTTACAATATTTTTATCATTATGAGGGTTCTTGTCACGATCCTTGGCATAGACATTGGCATTCACATAAGGGAAATTAGCATCGTTTATGGCCTCTCCCAGATATTCCAAGCCATAATTAAACTCATGATTTCCGAATGTAGCAACGTCGTAGCCCATTTGATTCATCGCTTTGTATACAGGATGGACTTCCCTTTTTTTCAGAGGATTCACTTTCGCTTTATACGTCCCCAGCGGTGTTCCCTGGATTAAGTCTCCGTTATCAACCAGGACACTGTTTTTCACTTCTTTTCTTGCCTGTTTGATGAGAGTCGCTGTCCGGGCTAAACCGACAGAATCAGATGAAGCATTTTTGTAATAATCATAGCCTAAAAGATTCGTGTGGACATCAGTCGTCTCCATGATTCGCAATGAAACTTCGGAGCTTGAACGAGGGTTGTACTTTTGGTGTTCATTTTTACCCTGGGCAAAAGATGGTACAGCAAATTGAGTGGCTATCAATCCAAATGCTACGGAAGAGGCAACCCATTTTTTCAAATTATGCTTAATCGACATATCCTCACAATCCTCTCAAAATAGTAAAAACCTAGACTAATATATCATGCTGAAGAGAAATTCGGATAAATATTTTAATAATTTCATAAAATCGGATAATTTGTATCAGAGGTTTTTCTTTTTTTATGAACAATTGTATTTTTAGTAGGTATATATAGCTAGTGTGCAGCAATTAAAAAGGTCCCTCTTTTCATTCAAGAGACACCTTTGTCGTTTTTGAAGATTTATTTTGATCCTGCGAGGCGAACAGATGACTTAAGCGCAATGATGAAGGAAAGAGGCATATAACGACCACTTTCCTCATATGGCTTCGGCATGATCGTGGAAGATATCATGGCGGTGATGCAGCTACGCACATGAACCCGGACTCCCATTACTTAACTGAATCCTGAGCGCAACGAAAATTTAGCAAAAGCGGATAATGAATATAACAAGAATCCATATTAGAAATTTGAAAAAGGCCTAATCCCTATATAAGGATTAAGCCTTTTTAAAAAATTTCACTGCAAAATTACAGTTCTATTGTTTCTTTCCTTTTGTTTCTTCTAAACTTGCAGCAGTAGTCATGCTTGTTTCTACCAGCTCTTTTTCGATAGCATGTCTGGCCGGGTATGCATCCCGTTTGCCCGCGAAGTTTTCGATCAGTTCCTTCACATCGATTCCCGAAGAGGCTTTTAACGATTCCTGCAGTGCAGCCATTAAGTTTGTCGCATACCCGGTCACTTTATTGGCACCGCTGTTCGGCCCGCTGCTTCCGGTATCAACCACCGTGATTTCATAGTAGGAAATGTACATAGGATATTATCAGAAAAGAAAGTAAAGTCTCTTATCCGGTTGTTTTGTTCAGCAACTAATCATTTCCTTCATTTGGAAAAGAGGGAATATCCTCTCGATTGTTTAAAATTGAACCTAAAACGGGAATAGCATGGCTAAATGAATAAAAATGATGAATAGGAGCGGATAAATATGAATGAAACAATGAAAGGGATCATCGACCGCTTTGAAGGAGATTATGGAATTGTCACAATTAATGGTGAAGCAGAAGGCTTCCCTATCAATCTTTTCCCGCTTGAATCAAAGCCAGGCGATGTCGTCGAAATTGAGGGAACGATCATAACGGTAATGGAGGATGAGACGGAAAGGCTGCGCCTTGAAATGGAAGATATATTGGACGATGTCTTGTAGGAGATCTATACGGCAATGTTTTTTCTAAAAATCTGATGGGGAGAGGGATTATATGAACGAAGATAAAAGAGACTACGAAGCTGAAAATATGACTGATTTAGTCCGTATCATTAATTCAAACAATAACAGCACTAAGATTAACAAAGTTCTGGATGAAAATAAAACTGTGCCGACAAAGAAAAAATAGGAAATAAAGAAGGAGGCCGTGCTCGGCCTCCTTCTTTATCATCAAATCTTAAAAGTATGAATCGTTGATTTCATTTCACCGGCCAATTTTGCAAGTGATTTTGAAAAGGCGCTCATTTCTTCCATGGATGCAACCTGCTGTTCTGTTGCAGCCAACACGCTCTGCGTAGCTGATGCAGATTCAGCGGCTACATTAGAAATATTATCCATTGAGCCTACTGCCAATTTCGTTCCTGCTGCCATTTCCTGAATAGCCGCGGAAACTTGTTCGATCTGACTGGAAACAGAGTTGATAGAAAGCTGGATTTGAGTAAATGAATCACCCGCCCCGCTCATGACCCCAATTCCTTCTGTTACTCCGCTGTTTACTGATTCCATCGTTTCGACAACTTGTTGTGTATCATTCTGTATCTGTGTAATGATTTCACCAATTTGCTGTGTAGCATTGCCTGATTGCTCAGCCAGTGTCCGTACTTCATTGGCAACAACAGCAAACCCTTTACCCTGCTCCCCTGCACGAGCCGCCTCAATGGCTGCATTTAGGGCAAGCAAGTTGGTCTGAGCGGCAATTTGCGTTATGACATCGACTATTTTGCCAATTTCATCAGACCGCTCTCCAAGGCCTTTCACAACTCTTGAAAGCTCGTTAACATTGGTATGAATCGAATTCATCTGCCTGCCGGCCAGTTGGATGGAATTCGTTCCTGTGTTAGCCTTCTCTAACGATTCATTGATACTATCCGTCACTGTTACGGCACTCGTTGCAACCTGTGAAAGGCCCGCAGACATTTGATAAATAACATCAGATGCTTGACCGACTCCCTGAACCTGGCTTTCAGCACCTTGTGCCATTTCTTCAATCGTATTGGAAATATGGTCAGTAGCCTTGGTTGTTTGTTCTGCTCCCTGCGATAGCTGGGCCGAGTATTCATTAATCTCGTTCGAGGCTTTCTGAACATTTCGAAGAACATGGCTCCACGCCTCGACAGCACGGTTGACGCTTGTTGCCACTGACTTCAATTCACCTAAATTTTCATCACTCAACCTTTTTTGCATATTGCCGTCAGCAATTGTTTCTAAATACTCATTAATCGACTCTATCGGTTTAATAAATCTTTTGTGATTCAAGACCGATGAAAGAACTCCGACAACGGCACCCATAATGGTTGTAGACAAGATGTTCACCCAAAAATGCCAGCCCTGTATATCATTAAATAAATTAATGAACAAGCCGATTAGCGCCGTAGCTGGTATTACCACAACACTTGTCCTGATAATATACTTTAACAGACTCATAGCAATTCCCCTTTCTGTATTATAACAGACCCACTAGGTAATTTATATCATATATGACAATGAATTTCCATTACTTTTTTCATAGTAAGGGGAATATGTCAGAGAAAAGACCGGGCCTATTATATTAGAAGATGCTGTAATGACTGCTAGATTTTCCGAATACTTTCTTTTTCTTCTCCTCTGACAGTTTGATAGCTGACCCCAATAAAAAAACAGGATAAGACAGCTAATATTAGCAAACTGCTTATCAATCCGATGACACCAAACCAGCCGTATTGTTGTAAAAATAGTCCTCCAAATGCCCCAATAAGACTTGAGCCAGCATAATAGAATAATAGATAAAGCGACGAAGCCTGGGCCTTTTCGCTTTTATGGGCAAACAATCCGACCCAGCTGCTTGCGATTGAATGTGCCCCAAAAAAACCAAACGTAAAAATGGCGAGCCCTGTAATTTTCACAAACAGAGGATCACATATTGTTAACAGCGCACCGACTCCCATCAGAAGAATTCCAGATAAAGTAACCTTTGTTCGGTTCATCCGGTCTGCGAGTTTTCCCATCCATGCTGAGCTGAATGTTCCAACAAGATAGATGATGAAGATAAAGCTTAGCAATGTCTGCGATAAATTGTATGGATCCTTCATCAAAGGAATTCCGATATAATTATAGATGGTGACAAAGGATCCCATCAGTAAAAAACCAAGCAAATACAACAGGAAAAGCCCTCTGTTTTTAAAATTATGAGAAATAGATGTTTTCAATCTACGAATGGATATGTTGCTTCGTCGATTCTGATGTTTGGATTCCGGCAACAAAAACCAAAACAAAACGCTAATACCTAAACTCAGAAATCCGAGGCACCCTATTGCTACATTCCATGTGAAATAGTCAGAAATTGTACCTACCAGCAACCGGCCGGCCAGACCTCCAATGCTTGAACCACTCACATAAATCCCAATCACGTACCCTAAATTCTTTGGATTGAATTCTTCATTAATATAAGCCATCGCAATGGATGGGAACCCTGCTAATACCGCTCCCTGCAATGCTCTTAGAATAAGAAGCAAATGTAATTCTTCAGTGAATCCGACGCAAATCGATAGAATTGCCGAAAGTACCAAAGAAGCAGCCATGATCTGCTTCCGGTCAATATTTTCGGACAAAAACGAGAGAATCAGCAGGCAAACAGCCAGAGTTCCCGTAGCGACGGATAGCGTCAAGCTTGCAGTGGCCGGGGTTACCTTAAATTGCTCTGTAAAAATAGGAATAACAGGCTGGGTGCTATATAAATCAGCAAATGTTACAAAACTGCCTAGAAACAAAGCAATAATCGTTCTTTTATATGACTTGCCTGCCGGCTCAATATAATCCATTACCTCTCAGACCTTTCTTTTTACTCAGGTATTATTCATGTTAATACGATTGCGCCTGCCTGTCTAATGGTGGATTGAAGGATTTATTTAAAAAGCTCCCTTCACCGAAATGAAAGGAGCATCTGTAATCATTATATTCTTTTTGCTGTTCTTTTCGTCAACAGCCAATAAACAGGAAGGCCGATGATGGTGATGGCAATGGAAAAGAACGCATCCATAGGTGTATCGATTAATGTACACACCACGATATACACCGCTCCTAATATCGCAACAATTGGGGTGAATGGATAAAGCGGCACTTTGTACGTGTCTGTTTCTTGCTTTTGTTTCCTTAAACTAAATACGGCGAAGAAAGCCAGCCCATAAAAGGAAAACACGCTGAAAATGGCTATATTCGACAGCCTGTCCGGATTAGTGACAAGCATCATAATGACGGCAATAATCAGTTGAAAGACTGTCGCATTCAAAGGCGTCTTAAAGGTTGGGTGAACGCTTGATAACATCTTGGCGGCTGGAAGGAGATTGCTCTCTGCCATCGCAAACGTAATTCGCGGAAAGGTTAAGATTTTACCGTTCAAGCATCCGAAAATCGATATTAGAATTCCAATCGTGATTAATTTACCGCCAAAGTCGCCGAATAGTATCGTTGCTGCTACATTCGCTGCATTCGGGCCTAATTCAACGATTTGAGCAGCAGGAAGCACGTGCAGTAAAGCGATGTTCACTGACAGGTAAGCTACGATTACAATTACAATGCCAGTAATGATCGCCCTCGGCATTGTTTTCGCTGGATTTTTCATTTCACCGGCCATAAACCCGACATTCATCCAGCCGTCATAAGCCCAAAGTGTGGCAAGAATTGCTGCACCCATGCTGATAGTCTGTGAAGTGCTGCCGCTGTCAACATTCAAAATTGGCATGTCACCCTTAATCATGCCAAAAAAAGCGATGGCAATAATCGGAATCAGTTTTCCAACCGTGGAAATATTCTGGATGAACCCTCCGTAGCGAGTTCCTAAAATATTCATCCCACCCAAAAATAAAACGGTTAAAATCCCAATAATCTTAATGCTTTCATTTGAATAACCGAAGAATCCCGCAAGTAGGGTTCCGAAATACAGGCCTAACGCCCCCATAACAGCCGGACCATATATAAACGTCTGTACCCAGCCGCATAAAAAACCCCATAGTCTTCCGTAAACTTCTTCAAGATAAGCATAAAGCCCTCCTGTCTTGGGAATCTTCACACTGACTTCAGCTATCGTTAAACCGCTTGCCAATGTAATAAGTCCTCCTATGAGCCAGGCCAGCAATGCATTTGTCGAATTACCGCTCTGGGAGAGGACAATTCCCGGTTTCATAAAGATCCCCGAACCAATTACCGTACCAATGACGATAGATGTCGCAACAACAAATCCGATGTTTTTCTTTAATTGGTCTGTTCCCACTGTCCTTCCTCCCCGTACAAGTGTGTGCAGATTTTCTTGCAATTATATCACAAATATTATTTAGATATAATTTTTAGAAAAGTAAAACTTTTAAACATGCTTTTTAAAATTAGAAATATTTCAGAAAGAAAAATTTTTTTAAAATAACAAAGGGTGAGTCTGAACTGAGATTGTTTCATCTCTTTCAAGACCACCCTTTTCAATATATCATTTAATTTAGATTACTATGTTTTCGAGAATAGACCATATAAACAATAAAACCGGCGGCAAGCCAAATTCCAAATGCTTTCCATGTAGTTTCCGGAAGGCTTAATGATAAGTATATACAAAGCAGTGCGCTAATAGCGGGCAGTACCGGAACGAATGGCACACGGAAGCTGGCCTTAATTTCAGGATGCTTCTTGCGCAACACGATAATGGCTATGGAAATCAATGTAAACGCTGCAAGTGTACCCATATTCACAAGATGTGCCAGTGTCGTTAAATCAACAAGTCCGGCAATACCTGCGGCAACAAAGCCTGTTAGCCAGGTGTTGAAAAACGGCGTTTTATACTTCTTATGAACAGTAGCCATTTTTTTAGGCAATAATCCATCTCGGCTCATCGCATACGTTAAGCGGACCTGTGCATAGATCAGTGCTAGCAGTACCGTAGTAATCCCGGCAACTGCCCCAACTGAAATAATTCCCGCAATGGAATCCTGTCCGACCAGTCTAAGTGCCAGCGCAACCGGATCTCCAACATTTAACTGTTGATAAGGAACCATCCCTGTTAACACAAGCGAGACTCCGATATAGAGAGCCGTGCAGATGAGCAGCGAACTGATAATCCCAATCGGCATGTTTCGTTTCGGTGACTTCACTTCCTCCGAAGCCGTTGCTATCACATCAAATCCGATATAAGCAAAAAATACAGTGGCGGCACCTGTCACGATTCCTTCAAAACCAAACGGAGCGAACGGTGTCCAGTTCTCAGGCCTCACATAACTGATTCCCGCCCCGATAAAAAGTAAGATAATAGCAAGCTTGACGAATACCATAATGTTATTAAAGCGCGTGCTCTCTTTCACTCCCCGGCTGACAAGAGCCGTAATCAGAAGGATGATCAGCATCGCGGGAAGATCCATCATGCCGCCTTTACCGCTCCCAGGTGCTGAAGAGAGCGTTTCAGGAATATGCAGGCCGAAACCGGAGATAAGGGATTGGAAATAGGCCGACCATCCAGTCGCAACAGCCGCGATTGCGAGCACATATTCCAACATCAGATCCCAACCGATCAGAAAAGCAAAGAGTTCTCCAAGTGTTGCATACGTATAGGTATATACACTTCCTGACACAGGAACAGCTGAAGAAAACTCTGCATAACAAAACGCAGCCAATGCGCAAGCGATACCAGCAATAATGAAGGAAATAACGATGGATGGTCCGGTGCTCTCGGCCGCAACTACACCTGTGACAACAAAAATCCCTGTACCGATTACACAGCCAACCCCAAGAAAAATTAAATCGAGTAAACTGAGCGAACGGCTAAGTTCGTTCTTACGGCTATTCGCCATTAAATCATTTATTGATTTCTTTCGAAAAACATTGTTCATCTATATCCCCCAGATCGTCTGTCTAAGAAGTTTTCTAAATATTCATCGTTTTGTAGTATATGGACGATTAGTGTTGAAGTCAAGTAGTTTATCTGTCCCAAACCATGCTTTTCCAATATAGTTTTTAAAAGAATCCTTCCATACCAGTTGAGTAAGCGTTTTTATTGTTTTTTATTATTTCCCAAGTGACTACAAAAAATTTAATAGTTTCCTAAAATAATTTAAAAAAATAAAAAATGCATGGCCGCAGGAACTCCGGCCATGCATTTCAGCTTTTTTACACGGCTACCATGAACAAAATAATCGCCAAAACGATTCGGTAAATCGCAAAAGGTGTTAATTTGATTCTATCAATCAGCTTCAGGAAAAAGCGGATAAAAATTAATGAAAAAATGAATGCGCTAATGAATCCGGCAATGAAAAACGGCAGCACATCAGGAGTGAATTCATTCCAGTATTTCACCAGCTTCAAAAGTGTCGCACCAGCCATGATCGGCACGGCCATGATAAATGTAAAATCAGAGGCGGCACGATGGCTCATTCCAAGCAGCACACCACCGGAAATCGTTGAGCCTGAACGCGAAAAGCCGGGCCATAAGGCCAAACATTGAATCAAGCCTACACCCAATGCCTGTTTATATGTAATTTTATCTACCGTATCAGCCTTTACCTTAGGCTGAAATCTATCGGCGGCAAGCATGAGGAAAGCGCCAAGCAATAATCCTACAGCTACTGTCTTAGTTGTAAATAGATTATCATCAATATAGTCTTCAAATAATACACCCAACACACCTGCAGGGATAAGTCCGACAAGCACTTGCAAAAGATTGAGCTTCTTTCCGGGTTCACCTGATTCTGACTGTATTTTCTTGATGCCAAGCAGATCCATAAAACGGTTCCAGAATATTACCACCACGGCCAATATGGAGCCCAATTGGATAACTACTTTAAAAGCATTCGCCACTTCACTTCCAAATAGCTCTTTCGATTGAAACAAAAGATCATCCACGATAATCATATGCCCGGTAGAGGAGACGGGCGCAAATTCAGTCAGCCCTTCCACCAGTCCAAGAACAATTGCAACAAAAATTTCCCAAATATTAATTACTGCCACCTCATTTAATCCTTTTATTCACAAGTCCGATTGTACCTTGCTTCCTGAAAATTGTCTAATGAATGTTACGATTTTTCAGTGCTCGGCGGAACAGAAGATTGGCGAGCATTCAGACGAAGAATAAGCGGAGTTGCACTAGTAGATAGGAAGATTTTGACTCATGTATCACTCAGGGGGAACATATAATGGCTGTAGCGTTCTTCTAGATCACTACCCGAAAAGGAGGGGGAGATACTTGCACATTCACGTGGTTAGTCAAAATGAGACTTTAAACAACATTGCCCAGTCGTACAATGTGAGTGTTGATGAACTTATTAGAACAAATGAAATCCCTAATCCAAATGACCTTGTAGCGGGGCAAACCATCGTCATTCCCATCACCGGCAGCTTTTATTATGTTCAGCCGGGAGACAGCCTTTGGTCCATCTCGCAAAGAGTAGGGATTCCGTATCAGGAACTGGCAAGAATTAATGGAATTTCGGTTAATCAAACACTAAGCGTAGGCCAAAGACTTTATATTCCTCCACGGCCCAAAACTGATGCTGAATTCAATGCATATGTGGAACCGAGGGGCACATCAGTCAGTCCTGCCCTCGAAAACGATGCGAGGAGAGTGGCACCCTATCTCACTTACTTAGCTCCTTTCAGTTTTCAGGCGTTGCGGAACGGATCATTAAGAGAACCGCCGCTAAACACCTTACCGGCTATTGCAAGGGAAAATAATGTGGTATTGATGATGGTCATTACCAATCTGGAAAATGGCGCATTCAGTGACGAGCTTGGGCGGATTTTGCTCAATGATCAGGAGATTCAAACCCGGTTCCTCGATAATATCGTCAGGGTCGCCAATCAATACGGCTTTGGTGATATTCATTTTGATTTTGAATATCTGAGGCCGGAGGACCGGGAAGCATATAACCAATTCTTGCGCAGGGCAAAGGCCAGGTTCACCCAGCAGGGATGGCTGTTATCAACAGCCCTTGCCCCGAAGACTAGAGCTGATCAGCCAGGCCGTTGGTACGAGGCCCATGACTACTCGGCCCATGGGGAAATTGCTGATTTTGTCGTCCTCATGACCTATGAGTGGGGATACAGCGGCGGTCCGGCCATGGCTGTTTCGCCAATCGGCCCGGTGAGGAGGGTTATTGAATACGCGATTTCGGAAATGCCTTCCTCTAAAGTCATGATGGGTCAGAATTTATACGGATATGATTGGACCCTTCCATTTGTCCAGGGATCAACTGCCAGGGCCGTGAGCCCGCAGCAGGCCATTGAAATCGCCGCCCGTTATAATGTAAGTATTCTTTACGACTATAATGCCCAGGCACCTCATTTTAACTATACCGATGAAAATGGGAGAAGGCATGAGGTTTGGTTTGAGGATGCGCGTTCGATCCAAGCTAAATTTGATTTGGTTAAAGAATTGAATCTGCGTGGTATGAGTTATTGGAAGCTCGGTCTATCTTTCCCGCAAAACTGGCTGCTCATATCGGATAATTTTAATGTTAGAAAACGCACATAAGTACAGAGCGGACTCAGGCTGATGAGTCACGCTCTTTTTTAAGGCTTTTTGTTGATATGAGACCGCATCTTTTTGTCCATAATGATAGTGGATGGGAGAGATGAAGAATGCTGAGGATAAGACATATAAGCGGAAATTTCCCTCGTTTACCGAGATTAACGAGGTTGTTACTTATAATCATCGTGGTGTTCATTTGTTTCGGCCTGCTTATACATTTAGTAGAGCCAGAAACATTCGGAACTGTTTTTGATGGAATCTGGTGGGCCATCGTGACCATCTCTACGGTCGGTTATGGCGATTTCGCCCCTTCAACAGCAGCAGGTAAAGCCATCGGCATTATTTTAATTTTATCCGGCGCTGGGTTGGTTTCATCTTATTTCGCTTCGATAGCAGCGGTTGCCGTTTCATCGGAACATCTTTATATGGAAGGGAAAAAGGATTTTACGAGGGACAGCCATATCATTATCGTCGGCTGGAATGAACGGTCGAAAGAAATCATCCGAGAAATGGGGATTCTTCAGCCCCGTAACTCTATCGTCTTAATTGATGAATCCTTACATAAGCATCCTCTCCCAAAGGAAAACGTCCATTTTATCCGTGGTAAAGCCACGATTGACGGAGTCCTGGCCAAAGCCAATTTAAGAAAAGCAGAGAAAGTACTCATTACCGCTGAAATGAGGCGGGATGAATCTCTTGCTGATATGTTTTCCATTTTAACACTGCTCGCCGTTAAGGGGGCCAAGCCTGATATTTTTTGCCTGGTCGAGATACTGACCAGGGAACAAATCGCAAATGCCTTCAGGGCGGGTGCGAACGGAATTATTGAAACAAATCGTTTTGCCAGTGAGTTAATGGTTAAAAGTTTGATTGATAAGATCGTGCCTGAATTTAATGAAGCAGAACAGGCCGAGAAACAAGACAGCAGAATTGAATTCAAGTCCGTTCCTATTGAGCACGAATGGCAAGGGCTTACTTACCGGGAGTTGAACCATGCTTTAATCGATCAAGGTAAACTTGTGGCAGGCATAGAAAGAGAAGGCCGGAGATTAATCAAGCCTTCTTTAGATTTCAGAATTCAAGAAGGTGACAGTATATTAATCATTGGTGATCACGATTGATCGAGAAGCTTCTTTTCCAAATCATGAATTAAAGCTTTCCCCAAACCAATATAATTTTCCGGAAACTCGGCATCCGGGTTTTTTGGTTCCTGAAATTGATTGAAAGAAGCGGAGAGATTCCCAATTTTACCTTCGTCATCAACGTCATCCTGATATTGATGGGCAAGGAGGAATGGTTTTTGCAGCTGGACTGTCGCCCCACCTGCATCCAATTGTCCATCCACAGCTCTAAATGGAACCCGCAAGAATCGATAGCCGTCATCATCATCAATTTTATAGTCAAAATACCCATGGTCATAATCCCAATTTCCGGAAATGACATAACCCATCGGCTTCATTTTGAGTTCCAGTTCATATAAAACAAATGTTTTTCCTTCCAGCCGGGAAGAAACCTCAATCATCCTTAAAACCCCTTTGTGCGCTTTTGATTAGTTTGGCCAGTGGACAAGAAATAATTCCAGGAAAAGCGACTAAGACCGCCACATCCTGTGCGTCGGGGCTGGGCGTTTAGTTAGACCTCTGTCAAAGTTAAAAAGTATACTCTTACTTATAATAATAACCTTACTATATTTGAACTTTTCCACCCCGAATAATGGACACTTAAAAAGTCCCTTATTCGGTTTTTTGGCGTTCTTATACATCCATTCCGTTTTTTAATCAAGGCTCTGTTAAACGATAATGTTGTTTTTGGGAAGGGAATCTGCGAGACTCCTCGAAAATGCATACGCATTTTCTCGTGCGGTGTCTATTCAAGGATGATGAATCAACGTCCTGCGGAAAAACGGGCTGGCAAGACCCCGCAGCGAGGTACGAGTGAGGAGGCTTGCCAGTTCGTCCGCGGAAAGCGAGTAGATTCCATGACCATTTGAAAATCAACAATGGAATTTAACAGAGCCTTAATCAAAGCAAAGGAAATTGCGGATATGACAAAAGTAAAATCATATTGAATTCGTTTCATAGAGCAGGTAGAGAAACCCTCTTAATAATTGCTTTATATAAAATTTATACGATTTTTGACTTTGGAGAACAATAAAAGAATCATTGTTCGCTGGACAACAAGGAGGAAGACACCGTGGCGTTTAATAATCACTTGCAGATTGCGGAAAAAGCAGTCGAAGCCGGTGTAACAAAAGCATCTTTGCCGCTTTTAAGCATGCTGGTTCTTGGTTTTTTGGGTGGGGCCTATATTTCATTAGGTTATTTATTGGATATAAGAGTTGTCGCGGGGCTGCCCGAGGAATGGGGAACATTGAGTTCATTAATTGGAGCTGCTGTCTTCCCTTTAGGGTTGGTACTGATCATCGTTGGCGGCGGAGAACTTTTAACAGGCAACATGATGGCTGTGTCTATCGCTGCACTGCATAAACATGTTTCAGTCTCCAAACTGATAAACAACTGGTTCTGGATAACAATCGCAAACTTTGTAGGAGCTATTTTTATTGCTTACTTTTTTGGTCATATCGTAGGTTTAACTGAAGCGGAGCCATATTTGCATAAGACGGTGGCAACTGCCCAAGCTAAACTGGATTCAACCTTTCTTCAAAGCCTAGTCTCTGCAATCGGCTGTAATTGGCTTGTTGGATTGGCTGTATGGATGACGTATGGGGCAGAAGATATCGGCGGAAAAATATTGGCGATATTCTTCCCGATCATGGGCTTTGTGGCAATAGGCTTCCAGCACGTTGTCGCTAATATGTTCATTATACCGGCAGCCATATTTGCTGGACATTTTACTTGGATGGACTTTTTAGAGAATTTTGTTCCTGTATTTATCGGCAATGCCATTGGCGGGACGATATTTGTTTCAATGCTATACTGGATTTCTTATTTGAAGCCTACCCATAATAAGCAATAGACGATTATCTTATAAGAATAAAAAGAGCCCAAAAATCATTGACCTAACAAGTCCTGTTAAGTTAATAATTTTTGGGCATTTCCCGTTCCAATTTATCACACTTGCTACCTTGCAACGGATGATCAACGGTAAATATTTATAGTCACGTTACATAGTATGGCAAATCAATTCTAAATAAATTTTCGGAGTACACGGCCGGTTCTAACCTCTCTTAGCAAGAAATGTATCATCCGGCTTTTTGTACTCCGAAAATAGATGGTGATTTTGTTCGATTATTCTTAAAAAAATTTATTTCAAACGTTTTTCAAGCTCTGCTTTTTTCTCTTCAAATCCAGGTTTCCCTAAAAGCGCGAACATATTTACTTTATAGGCTTCCACACCGGGCTGATCAAATGGATTGACTCCCAGTAAGTATCCGCTCATGGCGCATGCTTTCTCGAAGAAATATACAAGATAGCCAAATGTATGAGCATCTAGCGCCGGAATGCTGACAATAAGGTTTGGAACCCCTCCGTCAGTATGGGCAAGCAATGTGCCTTCAAATGCTTTATTGTTTACAAAATCAACTGTTTGTCCGGCAAGATAGTTCAAGCCGTCCAAATCATTACTTTCTTCTTCAATTGTTAATTCATGGCGGGCCTTCTCAACCTTGATGACGGTTTCGAACAAATCCCGGCGGCCTTCCTGAACGTATTGTCCTAACGAATGCAAATCCGTTGAAAAATTTGCAGAAGAAGGAAAAATGCCTTTCTGGTCTTTGCCTTCGCTTTCTCCGAAAAGCTGTTTCCACCACTCAGCAAAGTATTGCAGTCCCGGTTCATAGTTAATCAGCATTTCAATCGTTTTGCCTTTATTGTACAAAAGGTTGCGAACCGCCGCATATTGATAGGCAGGGTTGTCAACCAGTTCAGATTTACTGAAATCCTCTCTAGCTTCGGCTGCGCCTTTCATCATTGCTTCAATGTCTGCTCCGCTTGCCGCTATCGGCAACAGGCCTACCGCTGTTAAAACGGAATAGCGTCCGCCGACATCATCCGGAATCACAAACGTCTCATAGCCTTCTTCTGTTGCAAGCGTTTTTAAGGCTCCCTTTTCTCTATCAGTAGTGGCATAGATGCGTTTACGCGCTTCCGCAGTGCCATATTTCTCTTCTAAAAGCTTACGGAAAATCCGGAACGCAAGGGCAGGCTCAGTCGTTGTACCGGATTTAGAAATCACATTCACGGAGAAGTCTTTGCCCTCCAATAAATCCATGAGATCTTTCATATAGGTGGAGCTGATGTTATTTCCTGCGAACAATACTTGCGGCGTTTTTCTTTTTTCTTTTGGCAAAGCATTGTAAAAGCTATGCTGAAGCATTTCTACCGCCGCACGGGCACCTAAATAAGAACCTCCGATTCCAATGACCACCAAAATATCCGAGTCACTTTGAATCTTTGCAGCAGATTTTTGAATACGGGAGAATTCTTCTTTATCGTAATCAACCGGCAGGTCGATCCATCCAAGGAAGTCATTTCCCGCTCCTGTTTGTTCATGTAGGGAATGATGCGCTACCTTCACCGCATCCTGCAAGTATGTAATTTCATGCTCTCCAAAAAAAGATAATGCTTTTGAATAATCGAAACGTACATGTGTCATGTTAGTTCCTCCATCTTCTAAAGAATTCACCTTCACTTTACCGAAAGCTGGCATGATAATCAAGGGAACCTCCCTTGCGAAAGCGCAACCAAATGGACATTTTACAAAAGTTTCATAAAAAACCTGGAATTCGGTCATTTTCTTCCGCATTCCAGGTAGGTTTTTAAACCACTTCTTCACCAAAAGAAGTGGTTTAAGCTTTTGATTATCCGTTGATTTCCGCTCCAGGCGCTCGCTTTCCGCGGACAGTCCGGGAGCCTCCTCGGCAAAGGGACGCCTCCGGGACTTACACAGGATGTGTTGGCGTCGACGTAAGACATAAGGACGTGGCAGATCTTAGTCGACGTTCCGTTAACTGGCCTGCTTTTCCCGCAGGACGTTGAATCATCATCCATGAATAGGCACCGCACAAGAAAATGCGTATGCATTTTCGAGGAGTCTCGCATATCCTCGCCAATCAACTTTGTTGCAAAATAACTGAGATATTACGTTAATCAATATTAAACCACGATTTATGGTGAAGAGCCTTTCAAACTAAATCCCTCTTATAGCGAGGCCCTTAAAATCGTCAGCACATCTTCACGGTTCAATTTTTTGAAGTTGCCGAATTCACCGTTCACAACTGACTTGTCTGCCATTGTTTCCACTTGGGAATCATCGATATCATAATCGGATAGTTTGGCTGGAGCACCCAGGCTGCTCCAGAATTCGCGAAGCTTTTCGATGCCTTCAAGAGCCGTTTCTTCATCGGTCTTTCCTTCCGGATTCACATTAAAGACACGTACAGCTAGCTGTTTAAATCGCCCGACATTTTCGGACATAACATGCTTCATCCAATTCGGGAACAGAATTGCAAGTCCTCCGGCATGTGGGATATCATAGACGGCTGAAACAGAATGCTCAATGTTATGGGTGGCCCAGTCTCCGCGGTAGCCAACTTGCAGATAGCCGTTTAAAGCGATGGTGCCTGAATAAAGAATCGTTTCACGGTGTTCATAGTTCTCCAAATCTTCCAATAATTTTGGGGCAGTTTCCATTACAGTAATCAAAAGCGACTCACAGAAACGGTCCTGCAGGGGCGCGTGTGTAGGCTGATGAAAGTATTGTTCCAATACATGGGTCATCATATCCACGATACCGTATACCGTTTGATTTTCTGGTACGGTAAATGTATGGACCGGATCCAGGATTGAAAATTGCGGGAATGTCAACGGACTGCCCCAGCCGTATTTTTCTTTAGTTTCCCAGTTAGTAATTACAGAGCCGGAATTCATTTCAGATCCTGTTGCTGCAAGCGTCAGCACCGTTCCAAATGGTAAAGCTGCTTTTACCTGCGCTTTTTTTATGACAAGGTCCCAGGCATCCCCATCATATTTTGCACCAGCTGCAATTGCTTTCGTACAATCGATGACACTTCCACCGCCGACCGCAAGGATGAAGTCAATGTCCTCCGTCTTACAAATCTCAACACCTTTTCGGACTGTTGAAATGCGGGGATTTGGTTCGACTCCAGGCAGTTCGTGAATTTCGGCTTCTATTTCCCGCAGCTGGCCGATTACCTGATCATAAAGGCCGCTCTTTTTAATGCTGCCTCCACCGTAAACAAGCAGCACCTTCTTGCCGTACGAGGGGATTTCCTTCTTCAGTTGGTCCACTTGCCCTTTGCCAAAAATTAATTTTGTAGGGTTTTTATATATGAAATTCTCCATATCACTACCTCCTTTTTTTTCATTATGACCTAACTCCATGTATTATTTCAAAAAATGTGATTAAACATTTTAAGAAAAACCTGCATATTTTCGGAACATGAATAGCAACATATTACTTGAACCATCTATTTTAAGGAGGAAATACAATGAGTGGCATTCAAAGAACTGCACTTGTACTTACAATTATCGGAGCGATTAACTGGGGACTTATTGGATTTTTCCAGTTCGATTTAGTCGCTTCTATTTTTGGTGGACAAGACTCAGCGCTTGCCCGTATCATCTATGGTCTGGTTGGAATTGCGGGCTTAGTCAATCTGGCCATGTTATTCAAGCCTAGTGAAGAACGCGTAAAAGAAGCTGTAGCCAAACCAGTTAAATAAAAAAAATAGCCGGTGAAATGCCGGCTATTTTTATGCCTTACCTAAAAAGATGTTTATTTATGATAGAACCTTTTGAATGCGCTCGATTGCCCAGTCAATTTCTTCCTTTGTAATGACTAATGGCGGAGCGAAACGAATGACCGTTTCATGGGTTTCCTTACAGAGCAACCCCTCTTCTTTTAATGTCTCGCAATACTTGCGTGCCGGCTCTCTTAGCTCGACCCCGATAAATAAGCCGCGGCCTCGCACTTCCATAATGTTTGGATTCTTGATTTCCTTAAGCTTGCCCATAAAGTATTCCCCAAACTCAAGCGAACGTTCGGCTAGCTTTTCATCGACAAGCACATCAAGCGAAGCAATTGAAACAGCACTAGCCATGGGATTCCCCCCAAAAGTAGACCCGTGGGAACCTGGGTTGAATACACCGAGAATGTCCTTATTGGCCACTACACAGGATATCGGGAAAACTCCTCCGCCCAATGCTTTGCCAAGGATATACATATCAGGGGTGACCCCTTCCCATTCGCAGGCGAACATTTTTCCAGAACGACCAAGTCCAGCTTGAATTTCATCGGCAATGAACATAACATTGCTTTCTTTACAAAGTTCATATGCAGCTTTCAAAAAGCCTTCCTCAGGAATTAAAATTCCCGCTTCTCCTTGGATAGGTTCTATAAGGAAAGCTGCCGTGTTTGGAGTGATCGCCGCCTTCAATGCTTCAAGGTCACCGTAAGGTATAAGCTTAATCCCTGGAAGCATTGGACCGAATCCGCGTTTGTATTCCTCGTCGGAAGAAAGCGAAACAGCGGTCATCGTACGCCCATGAAAGTTTCCGATACAAGCAATGATTTCCGCCTGGTTATCAGCAACACCCTTTACATCATAAGCCCAGCGGCGTGCCGCTTTAACAGCCGTTTCAACGGCCTCGACTCCGGTATTCATCGGAAGTGCCATCTCTTTATCAGTCAGTTTGCAGATCTTTTCATACCACGGCCCGAGCTGATCGTTATGAAACGCCCTTGAAGTCAGAGTGACCCTGTCGGCCTGATCCTTTAATGCCTGAATAATTTTTGGGTGCCTATGTCCCTGATTGACTGCAGAATATGCACTAAGCATATCCATGTATTTATGGCCTTCGGGATCCTTGACCCAAACTCCTTCGGCCTCGGATATAACAATCGGCAGCGGATGGTAGTTGCTAGCGCCATATTGTTCGGATTGTTGAATCAGTTTTTCAGACTTTGTTTCGATTGACATCATAATGCCTCCAATCACCTTTATACTTCCATTTTACAAGGTTATATAAAAATGTAAATTATGTATTCGTTTCAATCAAAATATTCAATTATTTTCACTAAAAAAATAACCGGCCTAATGGATTTGCCATCTTGGCCGGTCACTTTATTATTTTTTAATTAAATCCTCACGCTCGGACTGGTCAATCCACTCTTGAAGCTTGTCCTTTAATGTGTTGAATCCTTCTCCATTATCGTTTGCAGCAGATTTTACAGCAGCCTGACGCTGTTTCTTAGGAGACCGATTGGCTGGTGCCTCCGGACGTTCAGGAGCTTCTTCAGTAGCCCTGATGGATAATCCGATTTTACCTGCCGCTTCATCAACAGAAAGAACCTTGACCTGCACTTCATCTCCTACCTTTAGGTGATCATTGATATCCTTTACATAACCGTGGGTAATTTCAGAAATATGCACTAAACCTTGTGTTGAATCGTTTAGAGCAACAAACGCACCGTACGGCTGAATCCCCGTTACTTTACCAGCAACAACGGTTCCAACTTCAATTTTTTCAGACATGGTAACACTCCTAAATAAATTATATTTTTCCACGTTTTCACACAATATAAAATTATATCATACATATTGATTTTTATCAAAAATAGCTATCGCTACGAAACTTCCGGTATGGATTCTGTCTTATTATTCCTATCGTTCAAAAGTTCATTCTAAAACGCGAAAAGAGAAAACAAATCCCTATAGGTTTGTTTCCTCTTTTCCAATCTTTTCAAACATATTCTATTTATTAGAGATTTTTATTCCTCCGCGAAGGAGGGGAAGGAGACTTTTTCATTTGTATAGCCTTTTGGCAGCCTGAATCCATCCTTTTCGAGTTTTTCATATTCTTCTTCCACTTTCGCAGCAGTCTCTGTATCAGGATAAGACGTGCTCACACTCTTCCAGGCAGCTCGATCCCCGTTACTTAACATTCCTGCTACAACGGTAAGAGGGTAGTTATCCTTACCTCTAATAAAGGCCTCATAGTAAAAATGATAATCAGCTATTAAATCGTCCTTTAAAGCTTTCTCATTCGATTTAATAGCTTCCTCGTATTTCACCAATACCTGTCCCAGTTCCTCCCTTGAGCCATCAAAACCTAATTCTGATTTGGGGTACTTTTCTTTTAAACTAAGATAACTTTCTGCGGCCGCATTCAATTTTCCTTTTTCCGATTCACTTAAACCCTGATAATCAATCGTGATTGCAAGCCCCTCTCCCTCAAAGATGAACTTAAAGCCTTGTTCGACCACCCGCTGGCCAATCTCATCCAGGTCTTTATCTCCCGTTGGCTGGTTGGCATTTAATCGTTCTAAGGTCTCCTCCGTCATGCTGACATTACCCAAATTCGCTATTTCATGAATTCGTGACAAATGCTTATCCTGGAAGATTTTAAGAAAGGTTTGCTGCTGTGCCAAATAAACATTTAGCAGGCGGTTATATTCCTTGCCTTCCGCTGAATTCATCTCCTCCTTGATTTCGGATGGTGTAATCAGTTTGGACTCGATTTCCATCCTCACCTCTTCAAGCGCTCTTGGCAGCTCATCCTCCGTAATTTGTTTATCCCCGATTCGCCGATCCGTTTCATGAACACGCAAATTGACCTCCATGGCGTACTTTGTGTTTTGGAAATCGTTCATCCCAATGATATTGCTCGTATTGCGCACCCGATTTTGATAATACTCCCTGAGTTCATCTACGCTCAAAATCGTGTAACGCTTTTCATTTTCTTTCGTTTCGCTGAACGGTTCTGTATTCTCGGTAAAAGAAGGATTTTCGTGATCACCTTGTCTTAAATCACCTAACCATTGCATCAGCAATATTCCTGAAATCATGCCAACCCCCAGTATACAAGCCACATAAGAAAAAGGGGTAAGACGGCGTCGTGGTTTTTTGACGTTCTTTTTGACCCCGGAGGCGATTTTATCAGGATTGGATTGTAAAGGAATCTCGGAATAGGCTTCTTTCAGGCTGTCAAGTTTTTCAACTAGTTGGTTATCATCCAATGCTTTCACCCTCTTTCTCCGCTGAAAGCTCCATTTGCTTCTTCAGCAGATTTTTCCCCCGCAGCAATCTTGTCTTCACCGTAGAAACATTGATCGTTAGAATGTCCGAAATCTCCTCATATTTTCGATCATGAAAGTAAAAAAGAATAATAGGTACACGATATTTCTCGTCAAGCTTCTGGATACATTCATGAAGCACCCGGTCTTCCTCACTCCTAAGCATGTGCTGCTCGGAATCCAGCGAATGGACCTGCCTTTCGTTTTGCAATGAAAAGAGCTTCCTGATGTGACTTTGCTTTTTCCGTGAATAATCTCTTGTGACATTCAGCGTTATTTTGTAGAGCCACGTTGAAAATTTCGACCGCGAAAATTGATGGATGAATCTGTACACTCTAATAAAGACTTCCTGGGTGATATCCTCTATGTCATCGGCTTTATTGCCCATTTGATACGCAAATCTTTCAACAGTGGGGGAATAACAGCTAATCAGTTCGCTAAATGCCTGCATATCGCCGTTTTGCGCTCTGGATATGAGTTCTTCTTCAGTCAACTGGCTTTCCTCCTAACCTAACAAACTGCCTTACATCTATAAAACGACAGAACTTTCGTTTTTGTTTCATTGCTTTAAATAACATTTCCATTATATAGATTTGAAAATAGCAGTAAAATAAAATTTTATCATGATCACGAAATGTTCATTTTTTCCTCACTTTTCCATGGGAGATAAATGGTAAAATAAGAGTGAAAGATCATCTACATTTTTTCGAAAGGGTGTATGATCATGACAAACATTGGCAGAAATATAAAACTACATCGTCAGCTTAGAAATCTGTCCCAGCAGGATCTCGCTTTTAAAGTATGTGTAGGAACAAAAGCGATTGAAAAATATGAGTCAGGCGAGAAAATCCCTGATATGTTGACCGGACTCAAATTATCGACCGTTCTCGATGTCCCTGTTTCTGAAATCTTTGACCAGCATGACAAAACAAACCCTTATGGAATGGATCATGAAATTGAATTACTCGTTAAACAATTAGGAACAAAGAAAGCAAAGCTCGCTTTGCGTAAGGCATTGGAATTTAGCGAGGAAGACTTTTTGCCGAATATGCAAATGCTTATGATGTATGAGGCTAACCATGCGAATAACTAAGACAAAAGTTCCTTAAACCCAGATTCAAATCTCTAGATTTGCATTTGGGTTTTTATTTTTTTTACAATTTTTGCATTGTAAACGAATTTTATATAAAATAAACATAATAGACTAAATATTTAGAAAATAATAAGGGAAGGTCGATGACTATGACAGCCATTCATGTTCCGGAAGTTAAAGTAGCTGCAATCCAACTTCAGCCTGTGCTTGGAGATGTGAATACTAATTTGTTAATGTGCGAAAAACTCGCAGACGAAGCAGCAGCAAAGGGTGCGAAATGGATTATTCTCCCTGAATTTTTTACGACGGGAATGGGCTTTGACGAGCGAATCGCTAGTACAGCGTTGCCTCTGGCAGGTAAAGCCTCGACTCTTTTGATCACGCTGGCAAAACGGCATCACGCGTTTGTTGGAGGGTCTTTTTTATGCCGCGACAGCGACGGACATGTTCGTAATGCATTTCTGCTTGCTTCTCCCGAAGGAGTAATCCTTGGGAGGCATGACAAAGATTTGCCTACGATGTGGGAAAACTGTTATTATGTCGGCGGCGAAGACGACGGTATCATACATACTCCTGACATGACTGTCGGTTCTGCATTATGCTGGGAATTCATGCGTTCACAAACCGCTCACAGGGTTCGTGAAAAGGTGGATATGATTATTGGCGGAAGCTGTTGGTGGAGCGTTCCTTCGTGGTATCCTAAATCATTGACAAGCAAATGGGAAACGGAAAACGCTAAAACAGCGTTGGAAAGCGTTCGTTCATTCGCGACGCTCGTTGGTTCCCCCGTCGTTCACGCGTCACACTGCGGGCCAATTGAATGTCCGTTGCCTTGGATGCCTTTGCGTTATCGCGGCTATTACGAAGCAGGCGCCATGATCGTTGATCAAGAGGGAAGTGTTTTAGCGATTCGAAATCGCCATGATGGACCGGGTGTTGTTGTCGCGACTGTGGAACCCGGCAGACATCAGCCAAAGCGCGATATACCCGATCAATATTGGTTGTACAAGCGGGGACAGTTGCCAGCATTTTCCTGGATGTTTCAACGATTGCATGGAAAGCGTTGGTACGCAAAACATATGGCAGGAGAGAAATCCGGATAACCTCTTTATTTCATGAAGAAAGACGTGTCGTGTAACACGTCTTGTAAAGTTTCATGTATAAAACATCAATAATTTGGCTAAAACAGGGATAAGACTTTCTCGGTAATCACAAAATGATTACCTGAAAAAACAATCGTAATCCGTTTTGATTGTTTTTCGAGTATTCCCCCTTTTTGAGCAGGATTCTAAAACCGGGTGCTTAATTATTTATTAAGCTCATCCGATACGGGATCTTGCTTTTTTTATTTCACTTATTTAGGAACCGCTCAATTCTTCTGACAGCCTCTTGCAATTGTTCCATCGAAGAAGCATAGGAACAGCGAATGTGTCCTTCTCCGCTGTCCCCGAATACATCACCTGGCACAACAGCAACCCGTTCCTCAAGCAGCAATCGCTCTGCGAATGCTTGAGAGCTTAATCCGGTTCCCGCGATAGAAGGAAAGGCATAGAAGGCTCCGCCGGGATTATGGCATTCCAAGCCGATTTCATTAAAAGACTTAACGATATAATTTCGTCTTCTTCGATAACTCGTCCGCATTTCATCCACATCCGCCATTCCATTTTTCAATGCTTCCAAGGCGGCATATTGGGCCATTGTTGAAGCACACATCATCGCATATTGATGGATTTTCAGCATGGCTTCGGAAATTTCCAAAGGCGCGCAAACAAAGCCAAGACGCCATCCGGTCATCGCAAATCCTTTTGAAAAACCGTTGATTAATATCGTCCTTTCCATCATGCCATCGATGGCTGCAATCGAAGTGAATGCTTCGTCATAGGCGAGCTCGGCATATATTTCATCCGCGATCACAAGTAAGTCATGCTTATTAATGATTTGCGCGAGGTTTATTAATTCTTCTTTTCCAAGCTGGGTGCCTGTCGGATTGTTAGGCGAACAAATCATGACCGCTTTCGTGTTCGGAGTTATCGCGGCTTCAAGCTCCGCCGGCATCAGCTTAAAATCGTTTTCCTTTGCAGTCTGAATCGTTTTTGGGATTCCGCCGGCCATGGTCACAAGCGGCGCATAGGATACGAAGCATGGCTCTACCACCAGAACTTCTTCTCCGGGATTGACTATTGCACGCAAGGCAATATCTATTGCCTGGCTAGCTCCGACCGTTACAATAATTTGGTTTTCCGGATTATAGGATACGCGAAACGCCTTTTCCATGTACCGGGCAATTTCCATCCTGAGCTCCATTAAACCTGCGTTGGCTGTGTAGGAAGTACGTCCTTCTTCTAACGATGCAATCGCAGCTTCTCTTACAGACCAGGACGTTACAAAATCAGGTTCGCCGACTCCGAGAGACACGACTCCTTCCATATTTGCCGCAAGATCAAAAAAACGGCGTATTCCTGATGGTTTAAGGCTTGCTACCGTTTTCGAAACATAACTGGTTTTAATCATGGAGACACCACAATTCGCTTATCTTCTTCCACTTGTTCAAAGATTGTGCCGTCATGCTTATACTTTTTCAAGATAAAATGTGTCGTTGTCGAGATCACAGAATCAAGGGTAGACAGCTTTTCAGACACGAACTTGGCCACTTCATTCATCGAACGTCCCCTGACCACTACTGATAAATCATATACACCGGACATCAAGTATACTGATTCTACTTCTTTAAATCGGTAAACTCTTTGGGCCACCTCATCAAAGCCAACACCTCTTTTAGGGGTCACCTTCACATCGATCATTGCCGTTACACCTTCATAACCATCCACCTTCGCCCAGTTAATGACGGTCGCATAACGAACAATCACTCTCATATCCTCCAACTTTTTAAGTACCGTCTCAATTTCTTCCTTTGACAAATCGGTCATTTTCGCAAGATCACTATGGTCAATTCGACTATTCGTCTCGATTATACTTAGTACTTCCAGTTCTTTTTCATTTAAATTCATATGCTTCTCTCTCCCTGTTGAAACCATATTTATTAACTATCATCGCAATCCGCAAAATATACAGAATTATCAAACAAAAATAAACTCCAATCGAATTATAACAAATGTAACAAGCACTCCCAATAGGTAAAATCATTTTTTTTAAGAAAACTAGCATTAGACTGCTCACCTAATGGGTAAAATAGGAAAAACTTTCAGCGGGGTGACGGCAGATGAAAAAAGTTCGCCATATTAGAGGCAATGACATCTATTACGAGCAGCAAGTACTTTCGAAGGAAGCTCCTACGTTAGTCTTGCTTCATGGTTTTTTATCTTCTTCCTTTTGTTATCGAACGTTACTGCCAAGACTAAGCAGGGATTACAATGTGATTTCAATTGATATTCCGCCTTTTGGACATAGTGGCAAATCGAGGCGCTTTAGTTATTCTTATCAAAACCTGGCATTGACCCTGCTCGATTTCTTGGATGCAATTGGAATTAGCAAATGCACGCTCGTTGGCCATTCCATGGGCGGACAAATTTGTTTGTATATAATTAAAAACCGTCCCGGGCTGGCCAAAAACGCCGTTCTCCTGGCAAGCTCCGGCTATCTGCCAAAATCCAAGCGTCTATTAAGATACACAAGTTATATTCCCTACTTCCCCAAAGTCGTTAAACGGTGGCTTGAGAAAACAGGGGTAGAGGTGAATTTACGAAATGTCGTGTATAACAAAGAACTGATTGATGATGAAATGCGGGAGGGTTATCTGGAGCCATTTCTGAATGATAATATTTTCAAGGCATTGACACGGATGCTACGTGACCGTGAAGGCGATTTGCCGGAAAAGGACTTACAGGCAATCGAGACCAGCTGCCTTTTGCTATGGGGAAAGCATGACCGGGTCGTACCTTTAAGCATCGGAAGACGGCTCCATGCTGACTTGAAGAATTCGGAATTAATCGTTATCGAAGATGCGGGACATCTGATCCCCGAAGAAAAACCTGATGAGGTTTGCAAATATATCAAGGAGTTTCTCGTAAAAGAAAAGCTGATGCAAAAAGCATAATTTGCGCTTTTTGCATCAGCATAAATCATAAAGAGCAGCTTGCGTTATGTTTAATAAGCAGTAGCTTTTGCGAAATGGCTAGGCACTCTTTCATATCAATCTTTATTTCAAACGAAAATTCATAAATCCCTTGAATTTGGACTGCCAGTTCTTTCGGGTCATCCAGATCACTTACGGCCATAACGCAATCCGCGATTTCCGTTTCGTAAGCATCCCGGCCCCAGTCGATTGGGTCCCAGTCCTGTAAAGCCTGGACAAGCTCCATATTCATCTGCTGTCTATCCATCCGTAAATCACCTGCAATAATTATTTCAACCTGTTATCATTATAATATCATTATGAAAAAAAATAAAACGGCGGTGATCAGTTTATGGACAACAAGTTATTTGAAACCTTAATAGAGAGAAAAAACACCGGTGCAGTCAAGTGGGATTATCTCGGGGAGATATACGGAGCTCAGGACCTTCTGCCAATGTGGGTGGCAGATATGGATTTCCCTTCCCCAGAACCTGTCCAAGAGGCACTGATTGACAGAATCAAGCATCCGGTTTTTGGCTATACAGCACCATCCAAAACCATTAACGATACGATCCAGGCATGGATGAAAACAAGACATGGCTGGGATATTAAAAAATCATGGATCATGTTCAGCCAGGGAGTCGTGTCGGCGCTTGCTGTCACCATCCAGGCATTTACGGAACCGGGTGATAAGGTGATGCTGCAATCCCCAGTGTATACGCCTTTCTTTGACATGATCAAAAACAATGAACGCGAAGTAGTCAACAGCCAGCTGCAGATTACGGAAAACCGTTTTACAATAGACTTTACCGATTTCGAAGAAAAACTGAAAAGCGGGGTAAAGCTTTTTTTATTGTGCAATCCCCATAATCCTGGCGGTAGGATTTGGACAAAAGAGGAACTGGCGCAAATCGGTGAGCTCTGTATGAAATATGGAGTCATTATCATCTCAGACGAAATCCATGGCGATCTTTATCTGCCTGAATTTAAGCACATTCCGCTTGCCTCCATTGATAAAAGATATGCAAACATAACCGTTACACTTATGGCTCCGAGCAAAACATTTAATATAGCCGGATTGCAATCTTCATTAATGATCACAGAAAATATGGAATTCCAGAAAAAAATTAAAGCCGTCCAGGACCGGAATGCCTTTCACGGATTAAACCTTTTCGGATTGGCCGCGATGGAAGCGGCATACCGTGATGGGGAAGATTGGTTGAACGGATTGATGGCCTACTTAACAGAGAATGTTGAAATAACAAAGGATTTTATAAGCCGTGAGTTGCCGGAAATTGGCTTCATGTATCCGGAGGCCTCTTATTTAGTCTGGCTGGACTGCCGCAAATTAGGGCTCACTGATGAAGAATTGAAAAAAGCGCTGGTTGAAAAAGGGAAGCTGGCTCTGGAGCCAGGCACTAAGTACGGACCAGGCGGTGAAGGTTTTGTCCGCATGAATATCGGATGCCCGCGACCGATTCTGTTGGAAGGTTTACAGAGGCTGAAGAAGTCTTTTTCATAAGAGAAGCATGAAAAACGCGGAGAAAATTGTTGAAAGTTTCTCCGCGGTTTTTATTTCTTATTCGTCTTTTTCATCTTCTTCAACATATGGATCATGTTCATAAGCAGGCAAATCACCCAATATGCTCATAACGCCTTCTTCATCAAGCATTTTCTCATATTTTTCATGCTTCGGATAAATGGTTATATTCTTGCCTTCGATATCGACACCGACAAAATTTTCATAATCCTCTACATAGCCGATATTTTCTTCGCTCTCTTCATACCAATCATTGGGGTGATCCTTAGGTCTCGGCAAGTCTGACGGAGAACTCGAGGTGCCAAATGTCGCTACTTCCTGCCAGGTGTCTTCTGCATCCGTCACTACGTTCTCGTCTTCCTCATCCATATCGAACTTGCCGAACGGCGGCATAAGAACCCCTTCCTCGACCGGCCGATTGTGGGAGGTCTCATGGGAAGGCGTATGTTCAATACAATATAGGGTGGTTGGCAAGGCCTCTAGGCGAAGGGCAGGAATATCCTCTCCGCACACTTTACATTTCCCATATGTTCCCTCGTCCATAGCTTGAAGCGCTTTTTCATTATCCCTGATTTCATTTCGGTAATGTTCTAAAAGTGCGAGGTCCTTTTCCCTTTCAAACAACTCTGTGCCTTCATCCGCAGGATGATTATCATAGCTGGACAATTCAAAAGAAGAGTCGCGAAGAAGACTCTGCTTTAAATTGAGATCATTTGACTCGTGCAATCTATTTCTTAAATCTTCACTTGTTTGTTGCAATTGATTTTTCAACTCGGATAACTTTTGATCTGAGAGCATCTGCGCCAATCCTTTCCGGTTGCTAAACGTAATCCGATACGTACTACATTGCGATCGCTTTATGTTTAACGCTACTTCCCTTAGTATTTTCTATCTCCCCGCCTTTATTTCGGTATTTTTTTCCGACATAATTTATGGTCCGGACCCAAAAGATAAAAAGGCTTTATGCTGAGGGGTCAAATTAGGATTTTCACAAAGAAGACTTGAATAATTTAATCGTACCTGATAAGCCAGATCCTGCTGCAGCACAAGACATTCACGGCGGATGACTTACAATTATAGGACAATAAGAAGACAAGCAAAGCCTCTTATCGCTTAATTATTAATATATTTCTCGAATACATATCCGAAATCTTTTACATGATATTTCTTCCTGCTTTCCATAAACCAGTTGAAGGAAGCCTCGTTTATCTGTTTGAAGTTTTCAACCAGCTGGGCTTCAGGGGACTTTACCCGGCTTAATGTATTCGAAGCCAGGTCGATACTTTGATGCGCATAGTTTAATGAATACTCGTTTTCATGACAGATTTCAGTGATCTTGATTAAAGCTTTAAACAGGTCTTTAATCTCCTCGATGAATTTTTTATGCACATCAATGGAAAACGGAACAGAGCCGATGACGAATTTTATTTCCACATCCAAATCGACCGTCCCTGCCGTTTCAAGGGAAACATTAGAGAGTGTATGCTCACTATATCTATAGCGGCGAAGAGTGCGTTTTTTGCTCACTGCGCTCGTACCATCGAGATGGATCAACGCTTTGTTCGTAAAACAGTATTCATCCATCTTGGACTTTATTAAGAAATAAATTTTTTCACCGTCTTCATGCATGACATAATCATCCGCATCAACTTTGTCATAATCAGCAGGCTTGATTACACTTCCGATATCGCTCAAACCCAGCATATCCGCAGCTACTTTTTTAAACATCGAATCATTCCTCTCCATCCTATTATCAGAAAATATTTCCATATTCTCTTCTCATTCTATTTGCGCTAGTGTAGTGTTAGAGTAACTAAACTTAAATTTTCTGCAGGAGTATTTTATGAAATATATACACCATTTATTAATTTTCGGCTATCACCAGGCCATGTCCTGCCTTTTTCCTGTGATTATTTTTCTGACGCTGGCGGTTTCGAAGTTCATTCCGGGAGACTTTATCGCGCGCTATGACTTTATTCTGCTCGTCTGCCTGCTTTCCCAGCTTCTATTTTTGGTTACCAAACTGGAAACCTTTGATGAATTCAAAGTCATATGCCTATTCCATGTCATCGGCCTCGCTCTGGAATTATATAAGGTTCATATGGGATCCTGGGCTTATCCGGAGGAAGCATGGTCTAAGATAGCGGGAGTCCCTTTATACAGCGGATTTATGTACGCCAGTGTCGCCAGCTATATGTGCCAGGCATGGCGACGCATGGATTTGCAGCTGCTTAACTGGCCAAATACCTGGATGGTAACCCTCGTGGCTGCGGCGACTTACTTTAACTTTTTCACCCATCATTATACCTGGGACCTGCGCTGGGTTCTAAAAGCGGTAATCCTTCTGCTTTTCTTTAGAACGTTTGTGGCGTTCTCAATCCAAAGAACGACCTACAAGATGCCCCTTTCACTATCCTTTGTCTTGATCGGCTTTTTTATCTGGGTTGCGGAAAACATCGTCACTTTCTTTGGCGCCTGGCAATATCCAAACCAGCAAGCTGGATGGCAGCTCGTACATGTCAGCAAAATTAGCTCCTGGCTCCTGCTGGTCATTGTCAGTTTTCTGGCGGTCGCACTATTGAAACATGTGAAAAATAAGGAATTGACAGAAATGAAGGATAAAAACATTTCGTTCAAATGATGGGAGTTTTCATTTCAAATAATCAAACCTTTTACACAAGGATTGAAGACCTTCAACCACGAAGGTCTTTTTATGTTATTACCACACAGATAGCCTTGTTCTTGTATCATTTTCATCCGTAATATATTGCACCTCTTCAAATCCATAATCTTGTGCGTTCTTATAAAATAATTTGAGTTTTTCATTATCCTTGCAATAGATGGTTGAATGGGTGCTATCCACTACCAACAGAACAAGTTCACATTGGCTTTCAGTGAAATCTTCATAAGTTTCAATTTTCGAAATGTTACCTTTTGGATATGCTTGTAAGTCAGCGAAAATAATATAATACCTATTGTTTTCTAATAGGTTTTTAAGCTCCTTGTCTTCCATTACTTTTTTATCTGCAGAGAAAAGTTCTTCATCTAATTTATCATCGACCACTATATAGGACTCTCCGCTACCAATTCGCCAACTGTACTCAGTAGTATTAATTGGCTTTAGTACATCTCCAAGAAAGGTTCCGTATTCATTTGGAATCTCAAAACTGATGCCTCTCTTCATAAAATGTCACTCCTCCAATTTCACCTTCAATTTATTGAATAACATTCTTCTTAGACTTTTATATATTTCAATAGATGTAACGATAGGGCTTTCTATAATCATTTTACTCACTGTTTCTTTATCGCTGCAAAATATCCAGAGTAATTACATATAAAAACCGTGAATCTCATAACGAAATTCACGGTTTTCTTATTTTACAGACTCATGATTCGGCCCATTTCTTTTGTTGATTTCTTCTTCTAATTCCTTCGTTTTAAGCGCCTCTTTACGTGAGTATTTAATGATGAATCTCATTGTAAAAACGGCACCGATGAAGAAAATTGCGGAAGTTATTGCTGCCGGGATATATTCGCTTTTATCTTCAGGAAAGTAAAGAAAAAGTGCAAATACGGTGTTATAAAGAAAGTCCATTTCTTACATCCTTTCTAAAGTTCCCACGTTTATTTCATTCATTATAGCAATTATCCTCAGTGCTCTCCAGCTTATCATTCGAAAAAAAGAAACGAAAGCTCGCCTTCGTTTCTTCTTCTCTTTATATAACTTTGATTGATTGAATCACGACGTCTTCCATTGGTTTGTCTCCAGATCCCGTTTCTAAGCCGGCGATCTTGTCGACAATGTCCATGCCTTCCACAACGTGGCCAAAAACCGTATGCTTATGATCCAGCCAAGGGGTTCCGCCTTTTTCCATATAAGCAGTGATAATTTCATCCGGATAGCCCGCTTGTTTCATTTGCTCGCCCATTCTGCTGTCGACATGCTGTGCTTGAACAATGAAAAATTGGCTGCCGTTTGTGCCGGGCCCTGCATTCGCCATCGACAATGCGCCGCGCAGGTTAAACGCCTTCATCGAAAATTCGTCTTCAAACGGAGCGCCCCAAATGCTTTCTCCGCCCATGCCCGTTCCCTGTGGATCGCCGCCCTGGATCATGAAGTCTTTAATGATGCGGTGAAATATGACACCTTCATAATAGCCATTTTCGGCATGCGTAACGAAATTTTCTACCGTTTTTGGAGTTAATTCCGGAAATAGCTTAATCTTGATACTTCCCTGGTTTGTTTCCATGACAACTGCTTTTTCATTTTCCAGTACTTCTGTCGTTAATTGAGGAAAGTCTGTCATAATCGATTCACTTCTTTCTTCTTAATTTCCCTGAAATCTTGGCTTCTTCTATTAATTGCCTTCATTTGTCAACTTTACACGACTTTTTTTAAAAAAGCATATTTTTAGAAACCTCTATTGTTCTGCGAGTTCTTTTATTTTTGGCTCTGTTAAATTCCATTGTTGATTTTCAAATGGTCATGGAATCTACTCGCTTTCCGCGGACGAACTGGCAAGCCTCCTCACTCGTACCTCGCTGCGGGGTCTTGCCAGCCCGTTTTTCCGCAGGACGTTGATTCATCATCCTTGAATAGACACCGCACGAGAAAATGCGTATGCATTTTCGAGGAGTCTCGCAGATTCCCTTCCCAAAAACAACATTATCGTTTAACAGAGCCTTATTTTTTTGTAAGGCTTCTTCAGCAAATTCTACCGATGCCTCGAAATATTTTTCTCCATCAGGAAGCTTCCCAAAGTCACCGATTTCGATTGAGAGCAGAATATTTCCGTCATTACCAGATAAGCTGTAAGTATAGGCGATGTCTTCGGGAGCCAAAGGTCGTTCCCATCTTGAATTATAAAGGGAAATCCTAAGCAGGCTCTGCGGTTCCCATGTAATGACAGTCAATTTCGTATATTGACCGTCATCCAGACCCCATAAAATTTCACTGCCGATGTTTAAATCCACATTATAATCGTAATCTTCAGGCAAGTCGTCCCATTGCTTGATAAATGGAGGCTTCACTAAAACCCCCCATACCTTTGAAGCAGGTGAATGATGGTAATCTCGTCTTTCACAATTAGCTGATTATCCATTTTGTTTGCTCCATTATTTTACCCCCATATTATCATTATCTACATCTTCGTTCCAGCAATGGAAAAAGAAAATCTGCTGACTGTAAAAATCCATGCATCTTATGTATCATGGAGAGTAGAAATGTATTTGAAAGGGCGGGGAAAGACATGACGGAAGACAACTTTAAAGTTGGGGATAAAGTAACGGCGATTTATAAAACGGGAAAATATATCGGAGAGCTTACAGACATTCGTCCGAATGCCTATCTTGTTAAGGTTCTTGCCGTAGCAAAGCATCCGATGCAAGGAGATCTCCATAATCCTAAGCAGACGGATGTGACGATGTTTCACCAAAGGCGGGCTCTTGCTTACAGGGAACAGGCCAATATCCCGAAAAATATGGTTAAACATTATGAAGAGACAATCCCGGAATATAAGGCTTCACTAAAAGAGTCTTTGGACAAAATGAAGCAGCAGCTTTCTGAAGACAGTAAGGAATGGAACCAAAGAAGCCTGGAAATGCTCAATGAGCTGGAAACAGATTATTTTAAATAAAGGCTCTTTATATCGCGTTCTTAATATTATTTTCGTTCATTCGTTTGAAACCTTGGTTTCAAACGCCTTTCAGCAGAATGCTGAAAGGAAGCTCCCCAGCCATGAAAAGATGGGAGAAAGCTCGCTTTCTCTTTCTTTTCATGGCTGGGGAGCAAAGTGAACCAAAATCCAACAGAGATATGTAACTTCGCTTAATTAAATACTAAAAGCCAAATCAGTTGGAAGTGATTTGGCTTTTATAATGCAAGATTATCAAACACTTTTGATAAATCGATTCGGTCACCTATTGTCGTAGGCTGGTGATTTTTCATGTAGCTTTTATCCTTTTCTACCAGTTTAAAAATATTGTAAGTAGTCAGTGCGTCATCAAGGGCACGATGATGTTTCCCTGTGCCTTCTTTTCCATATGCCTGAACGGCTTTCCACAATCCAGTCTGGTTCTGATCACCGAAAAAGCGTTTATACTCCATCGATAAATCGATTTGCTTGCCGCGGAACGGGAACTCAACATTTGCTCTTTGGCAATTTTGGCGCAATACCTTCATATCCATGTTTCCCCAAGTAACAATCGAAGTAGGCTGCTTTTGGTCATATTTTTTCAATAAAGCAATTAGGTCTTTAAAAGGCATCCCGCTATCAACCTGTTCCTGTGAAATATTAAGGAAAGTTTTACAGCGGTCTGTAAGTTTAGAGAATTTAGACGGGATGACAAATGATGAAAATTGATCGATAATTTGCTCATTGATCACGGCCGCAAGTCCAACTTCAATAATTTCCGGATAAAAACCTTCTGGGTTCATCTTTCCTTCGGGCATGGTAAATTCAAAATCGATAAATAAATGCTGTTGTCCACCCTCCATATCCATGCCTCCTTTCCTTTTATATATAAAACGTTCAATTTTTAAATAATTATCCTTTTTTCTGCATCAGTATTCAAATATTATAACAGAAACTTCTGAATAATTTTTATCTTTTTTTGCATTTTATTCGGTATTTTTCTTAGCAACCCCTTTTTTCCTGTCAGGTTTTGGATTATTATGGGGAAGTAAATCGAGATTTTTCGACATAAATCGATCGACGGGCCTTTTAAGCGAAAAATTCCCGTGACGAAGATAGGGATTTCTGTACATTCCAAACTTCAAGCGGGTGCCGTCATAACAAAATATATTAGATTGGAAGTTGACTTATGCGCAAGTCTTTTGGCTATGTTGTTATCATCCTGCTCGTTCCTTTGCTTACGCTCTTAATCTTTCTGTCCTATCGGGAATGGACTTCCGCCGAGAGCTTCCACAAGGTGCTTGATACGAAAATATCAGGCGATGAAATTAAACTGCCGCAAACCAGTTTTGTGAGGGCTGCAGACGGCGCCGTCATTTCTGAAATAGCAGGACTTCAAAAGAGGATATATATTTCCGATAAAGATATTCCCTTATTTCTGAAGGATCTCTTTGTCACGATTGAAGACAGGCAGTTCTATCAGCATGCCGGAATCGACGCTGTCGCCATTAGCCGGGCCATCGTCGCAAACTCCCAGAGTGATTCGATTGAACAGGGCGGCAGCACGATCACCCAGCAGCTGGCCAGGAATGTATATCTTACACAGGAAAAAACCTATAATCGAAAATTGACTGAGCTCCTCTATTCCTATCAGCTGGAACGGACTCTGTCAAAGCCCGAAATCCTGGAATTGTATATCAACGCCATCTACTATCACAATGGGAATTACGGAATCGAATCGGCGGCTCAATTTTACTTTAGCAAGTCCGCGAAGAACCTTTCCAAGGCTGAGCTTGCTTTTCTTGCAGCGATTCCGAACAACCCGAACCTGTATAATCCTTTGAAAAACTATGACGCTACCAAGAAACGGCAGGAACGGATTCTTTCCCAAATGGTAGAACTGAACAAGCTGACAAAAGAAGAATATACTGAAATTGTCAAAGAACCAATTGTGTTAAATGTCAGGGAACAAAATAACTTGTACCCAGATTATACAGACTATGTGAAAAGTGAACTTAGAAGTCTAGTCGCCCATTCTGAAGGAATGATGGAAAGATTGCGCGACCCCGAGCCAAAAATTCGAGAAGAAGCTGCAGCTGAGCTTGATAATAAGGTAACCGACTTGTTGGAATCGGGTGTTACAATACACACGGCACTTGATACCGGGATACAGAGTCGTGCGAAACGTGCTGTTCAAAGCCGTTTATCTTCCACCAACGTGGAAGGTGCTGCAGTCGTCATACAGCATCATACGCACGAGCTTGTCTCTTTGATTGGGGGAACGAATTATAAAAAAAATTCTTTCAATCGCGCCTATCAAGGCTACCGCCAGCCGGGATCGGCCATTAAACCATTATTGGTCTATGCCCCTTATATTGAAGAAACGAACGCAAGTCTGCTGGAGGGTGTCAGTGGTGCCCGCTATTGCAAAAACGGATATTGCCCAAAAAATTACGACGGCAGTGTGTATGGAATGGTGACCATCAAAAAGGCCTTTGCCAATTCATATAATACACCGGCCCTAAGGCTTTTTGATAAAACCGGTATAAGAAAGAGCTTTAGCTATTTGGAAAAGTTTCAATTTAGTCAAGTGAACGAAGAGGATTATCATCTTTCCGCAGCAATTGGCGGGTTTACAAATGTGATCAGTCCGCTCGAACTGACTAATGCCTTTACTTCCTTTGAAGATGGCACCTATCTCCCTGCCCGCGCCATCCGCAAAGTGACCGGCAAGGATGGAAAAGTGCTCTATCAATGGAACGATAAACCGCAAACGGTATGGAAGCCAGAAACCGTAAAAAAAATGAGGGAATTGCTGCATGAAGTTACTTTAAACGGCACAGCCACAAGAGCCTACCTTCCCGGAGGATACATTGGCGGGAAAACGGGCACGACAAATGATGTTAAGGATATGTGGTTCGTAGGGCTCACAAATGACTATACAACGGGAGTATGGATCGGAAAGGACAAACCTGCAAGCATTGAGTATATTCAGCATACTTATCCGAATTTATCAATCTGGAAAGATATTAATAAAGATTTTAACTAAAAAAGCGGGAAGCAGTATTTGATTGACTATCAAACTGCTTCCCGCGTTATTTATTTTCCACTATAACGGCAAACTTGCCATCATGCTGTTGTAAAGCCTGATGGACGAATAAGCCACAACCAATATCATCCCCGACCAAACGAAAGTATCAAAAAAAATTAAGCCAATTAATCCTGAAGTCGTCAGGCTCGGACTTATTTTATACACGAGATAAATAAAAGCAATGACGGTCGTCCCTAAAAAAATAGCTGCTAAACCGAGAATCGAATTCACGCTAACCAAAGAAACCGCTCCGCCAATAAAATAAATCATCGCACCCATCCGGATATTTTTTAAATCTTCCCCCTCTGAGTCTTTTGAGAAAAACAAAAGGGAAAGTTCGATTATCGTATCTGAAATCAGCTTCAGGGCAGAGAATAGCATAAAGCAAATCAAAAACATGACAATTAACAAGGAAAGCTTGATCCCCGTCTCAGAAAAAAATTCAAGCATCCCATCGTAAATTCCAATATTCCTCAACAGGATCAAAACTTGCATCTGGCCGTATACCGCAAACGAAAGACTGAAAAGAACAATCGCAATTAACGGAAAGTAACCAATCAAATATGTATTTTTCATTATGTTTCTCCATCTCTATATCTAGTTCTCTTCCATTATGCAAAAAGATTCATCAATGTACAATGGTCTTTTAAATTTGGGAATAAAGAAAACTCGTCAATTGACGAGCCGTAAGGCGGAGATTAGACGTAGTTCCAGGATCATTGATGTCAAACTCGGGTGTAATCTCTTTTGGTCTGGACATGCGCGCCTAACAATAAGATACCGAATACCGATTGTAGTATAAGCTTATCATCATCCTCTCCATTAGCTTTAGAAAAAAGGCAGGAAGTTTATACGATTTTAATAAATTTTTCTGGGCGGATTTCGACTGGTTACTACCTATTTAATAACTCAGTTTCATTCAAAGGCTTGAGAAACCGATATGAAATGCACCGGCCTAAAAATTAGTTTATACTTTATAAGAAATCTCTTATTTGTTACCGAAAAAAACATGCATTTCGATACATAAATAAAACATGTGCACCTTTACATAATATAAAAGGACTTTTTGATGACTAGTTACTCACTAAGGAGGCTGAACCTATGTCAATGCTTCACTGGGCCGTCTTTTTCCCTTTTGTGGCTGCGCTTTTTGTACCGCTTATGTACAAGCGTTTCAGGTGGATTCATACCGGATGGTTTGTACTTATTATTCCTATCCTGCTGTTTATATACTTTTTCATATTCATCCCAAAGACAAGCAATGGGGAGCAGGTAATGGCAAGCCTCGCCTGGATCCCTTCGCTGGATGTGAATTTTGATGTTTATCTGGATGGCTTAAGTCTGTTATTTGTTCTTCTAATCACAGGCATCGGGGCACTCGTCATCTTGTATTCGATTTTTTATCTCGATAAGGATAAAGAAAAACTGCATAATTTTTATGTATATTTGCTAATTTTCATGGGTGCAATGCTTGGTTTGGTATTATCAGATAACCTGATTGTTTTGTATATGTTTTGGGAATTCACCAGTTTTTCTTCCTTCCTTTTGATCGGTTATTGGCATCATCGGGAGCGTTCCCGCTACGGTGCCCAAAAATCGATGCTGATCACCGTTTTGGGCGGGCTTAGTATGCTTGGGGGATCTGTGCTGTTGGCTTTCATGGGTGAAACCTTCAGCGTGCGTGAGCTTATTGGCAAGAGTGGAGAATTGACGGCCCATCCATTATTTAACGCCACCATCCTGCTTATACTGCTTGGGGCTTTCACAAAATCAGCACAATTTCCGTTCCATATCTGGCTACCCGATGCAATGGAGGCTCCTACGCCCGTCAGTGCTTATCTTCATTCGGCTACCATGGTAAAGGCAGGGATCTATCTTGTCGCAAGGTTAAGTCCTGTGTTTGCCGAATCCGGATTGTGGCTCTGGCTCATCGCCGGTTTCGGAATCGCTACTTTATTCTGGGGTTCATTTTCTGCAGTGAAGCAAACTGACTTAAAAGGGATACTCGCTTTTTCGACGATTAGCCAGCTCGGGATGATCATGTCACTATTAGGACTAGGGGCTGCTGCTCTCCACTATGAAACCATGAATGAAAATATATATATGGCCGCAACTGTCGCAGCCGTGTTTCATTTGATTAACCATGCTACCTTTAAGGGGAGCCTGTTCATGGCCGCAGGAATCATCGATCATGAAACAGGGACTCGTGATATCCGCAAACTGGGCGGGCTGATGAATTTTATGCCGATCACCTTCACGATTACTTTAATCGGTGCGCTGTCAATGGCAGGTGTACCCCCTTTTAACGGGTTTTTAAGCAAGGAAATGTTCTTTGCGGCTATGATCCTTGTAACGGAAATGGATTTATTTAATCTGGACACATGGGGTGTGTTGCTTCCGGTTATCGCCTGGACGGGCAGTATTTTTACATTCATCTACAGCTTGATTATTGCCTTTAAGCCATTTACAGGAGTTTTTCGGCCGGAAATGCTGGAGAAAAAACCACATGAAGCGCCGATTGGTATGTTGATACCCCCTGTTATCCTGGCTTCATTGGTGATAATATTCGGCCTTTTCCCAAACCTTCTGGCTTCGAGCATCCTTGAACCCGTCGTTGCGGCGATCCAACCCGGGCTAGCGAAAAATGAATTCCATGTTCACATCTCACCGTGGCATGGCTTTCAGCCAGAGTTATTCATGACCATCGGGGTCATCATTTTTGGGGTGCTTCTTTACCTCACATTGAACAAATGGAATAAAATCTACGGGATATTGCCGGATCGATTGTCTTTAAACAGCTTTTATGATTCGCTTCTTAAAGGAGGCGAAAAAGTCTTCATCTCGATAACAAAGCTGTTTATGACAGGCTATATCCGAACCTATCTCGTTTATATTTTTCTGTTTTTTATCGTTTCACTCGGATTTACGCTCTTCTGGAAAGATGCCTTTGCTTTTGATAGTGAAAACACTGCACCCATCGGGATCTATGAACTGATTCTGGCAACGATCATCGCTATAGGTGCCATTGCGATTCTTTTTGCAAAGTCCAGATTAACCTCAATCATCATCCTTGGGGCGGTAGGCTATATGGTATCCATTTTCTTTGTGTTATTCAGGGCCCCTGATCTTGCCCTTACCCAGCTGGTGATCGAGACGATATCCGTTGCTCTATTTCTGCTTTGCTTTTATCATTTGCCGAAGCTACCGAGCAGGAAGGAAGAGCGGATGACCTTCAAACTGAATAACGCACTTATCTCTATAGGTGTTGGTGTCATAGTTGCTTTAATCGCCTTATCATCGCACAGTAACAAATTGTTTGACTCCATTTCCGGCTACTATTTGGAGAACGCGTATAAGGAGGCTGGAGGCAAGAATATTGTTAACGTCATTCTGGTAGATTTCCGCGGCCTTGATACGATGTTTGAAATTACTGTGTTAGGAATTGCAGCCCTTGGCATTTTTGCGATGATTAAATTAAGGCTGACGAGGAGGAAGTTGACGGATGAAAACGAATGATCTGATCCTTCAAACCGTTACAAAAGTGGCATCCCCTGTTATCTTCCTTTTTTCTATCTATATATTTTTCGGGGGGCACTACTCACCCGGGGGAGGTTTTGTGGGAGGATTATTAGCTTCGGGGGCCATCGTTTTGCTGCTCCTGTCCTATGATATAAAAACGGTGGCAAATATCTTGCCGATTGATTACAAGCTGGTGGTGGCGATCGGACTTCTGATTGCAGCATTAACCGGGACCGGAGCGCTGGTCTTTGATGCTCCGTTTATGACCCATGCCTATCAGTATTTTGATTTGCCTATAATCGGTCACACGTCGTTACATACAGCAGTTCTATTTGATTTAGGCGTATATCTTGTCGTTATTGGAGTGACGATGACCATTATTCAAACGATTGGGGAGAGTGAATAATGGAAGTATTAATGGCAGTTGTAATTGGCATTTTATTCATGAGCGCTACGTACTTGATGCTTTCAAAAAGCATATTGCGCATTATTATTGGTACCGGATTACTTAGCCATGGCGCTCATTTGCTTATTTTAACGATGGGCGGATTGAAGCGAGGGACGGTTCCGCTGCTCGGGGAACAAGCTAAATCTTATGTCGATCCTTTGCCACAGGCGCTGATCTTAACGGCCATCGTAATCAGCTTTGGGGTTACTTCCTTCTTTCTTGTCCTCGCTTACAGGACATACCAAGAGCTTGGAACGGACAATATGGATCAATTGAGGGGAAAAGAAGCTAATGAATAATATCGTTTTCTTGCCTGTTTTGCTGCCGTTCTTAACAGGCATCATCCTGATTTTCTTTTCAAAAAAGATAAAAGCACAGCGGATTCTGTCCCTGCTTTCTGTAATTCTTGGAATCGTGATTTCTATTGTCCTGGTTCGGAATGTCCATCATCAAGGGATTATGGCACTCGAGGTAAGCAGCTGGGAGGCACCGTTTGGAATTGCCATGGTGGCGGACATGCTATCCAGCCTGCTTGTGCTTACGACAAGCATGGTCGGAATAGCGATTTTGGTTTATTCGTTTTATTCGATCGGTATTGAAAGAGAAAAATTCTTTTATTATCCGGTCTTTCAATTCCTGCTCGTTGGCATTAACGGGGCCTTTTTAACCGGGGATATCTTTAATCTGTTCGTATTCTTTGAAGTAATGCTGATGGCTTCATATGTCCTGCTGGTATTGGGCGGCACAAAGCCACAGCTTAGGGAATCGTTGAAGTATATTCTTGTGAATGTCATTTCGTCAGCACTTTTTGTCATTACCGTTGCCTATCTTTATTCCGTCGTGGGCACGCTGAATATGGCCGATATCAGCAGAAGGATTGCCGAAGCAGGACAGCCGGGCATCATTACAGTTATTGCTGTTTCCTTTTTGATTGTATTCGGCTTGAAAGGGGCGATTTTCCCTTTGTTTTATTGGCTGCCGGGTTCCTATTACGTTCCGCCCATCCCGGTGATTGCTCTCTTCGGAGCACTGCTGACCAAGGTCGGTCTCTATTCGATTATGCGCACCTATACGTTGCTTTTCTACCATGATCAGGGCTATACACACGAACTTCTTGGGATTCTTGCCATCCCAACGATTATCGTTGGTGTCATCGGGGCGGTTGGCTATTGGGATCTAAAGAAAATCATTATCTATAATATCGTGATTGCTGTGGGGGTTATCGCGTTCGGAATCTCTTTAATGAATGAACAAGGGTTGTCTGGTTCGATCTTTTATATGATTCATGACATCATCATCAAAGCAGCTTTGTTTCTTTTGATCGGGGTCATGATTAAGATAACGGGCACCAGCAACCTGCGTGAAATCAGCGGGTTGCTCAATTCCTATCCTTTCCTCGGCTGGACATTTTTTATCGCCGCCCTTTCGCTTGCCGGCATCCCGCCATTTTCCGGATTTACCGGTAAGCTGTTACTGCTGCGAGGAGCTGTAAGTGGAGGGGAATATGTTGGTTTTGCGGTGATTCTTCTTTCTAGTTTAATGATGCTCTACTCTGTCATGAAAATTTTCATCAATGGTTTTTGGGGGCCCCCCTCTCCCTCCCGGCCACGTCCATACGCGGATGCCGATCGTGTGCTAGTCAAACGGCTTTTGTTTCCGGCTGCTCTCCTTGTTGCGGTATCGATTGTCTACGGTGTTGCTGCGGAGGCGGTCTACCCATTCATTTCCCAAGCAACGGAGACGCTAATGCAGCCCGACATTTATATCAATGCGGTTTTAAAGGAGTAATTTTATGGCCTTTCAAATATTGTTGAACGTGTTCCTTGCTTTTATATGGATGTTTTTAAAAAATGAATATACCGGGACCACCTTTTTAGTCGGTTATTTCTTTGGTCTGCTGATAATCTTGGGCATCCGAAGGTTTTTCGACAGCAGGTTCTATTTACTGCGTGTCTTTGCGGTTGTGAAACTGATCCTTATTTTCACCAGGGAGCTGATTCTTTCCAATATTTCAGTGCTAAAGGTCATTCTCAGACCAAAGCTGGATATCCGGCCGGGCATCTTTGCCCTTGAGACGGAACTGGAGAAGGATTGGGAGATCACCATTCTCGCAAACCTGATCACGTTAACACCGGGTACTCTCGTAGTGGATGTTTCTCCCGACAATAAAACGCTCTATATCCATGCCATGGATATCGCTGATAAAGAAGAAGCAATCCAGGATATTAAAGGTTCGTTCGAAAAAGCGATTATGGAGGTGAGCAAGTAATGTTTGAGATTGTTTTGCAGATTTCCCTGCTTTGTGTCTCCATCTCCATGCTTGGCCTCCTATACAGGTTAATTAAAGGTCCCACCGTTCCCGACAGAGTAGTGGCCTTAGACGCAATGGGCATAAACCTAATTGCGATTATGGCGCTAACTTCCATGCTCCTGGATACAACCGCTTACCTGGAAGGCATTCTTTTATTAGGGATCCTTTCGTTTATCGGAACCGTTGCGTTCTCGAAATTCATAGAGAAAGGGGAAGTAATCGAAAATGACCGAGATCTTTAAATTCATTTCAGGAGCATTTATCTTGCTGGGTGCCTTCCTATCGCTAGTATCGGCGTTCGGCATCATCAGACTCCCTGACGTCTATACACGTAACCATGCAGCCTCGAAAACTTCAACACTAGGAATTATGTTGCTGCTGACCGGCACATTTATTTTTTTCTTTGTGGAACATGGCCATTTTAATTCGAGAATCTTACTTGGCATATTTTTTATCTTCATGACCGCTCCGGTTGCCGGCCATCTGATCAGCCGGGCTGCCTATAATACGGACGTTAAGCTTTGGGATCAGAGCGTTGAGGATGACTTGAAGGAGAGCCGGGAATCAAAGCCTTCCCTGATTGAGAGGGAATAATTGGTTATAAATACTTTATTTGTAGTCCCTTTGGTACCAAAAGATGCAGACGCCTAAGCGTCTGCATCTTTTTTAATGGAGATTACCGCAAGGGTACAACGGGATACGCTGATCAGTCTCTCTTCTTCGTCACGGATTTTTATATCCCATACCATCGTTGTTTTCCCTTGATGCAGAACATTCCCTTCCGCCGTCACTACGCCATTTCTTTTTCCGCGGATATGGTTCGCGTTTATTTCAAGGCCGACGACCGCTTCCTTCTCTTTGTCCACCAATTCAAAACCCCCAATGCTCGCCACTGTCTCAGCAAGGGCCACGGAAGCGCCACCATGAAGCAGGCCGAATGGCTGCCAGGTCCTCTCATCGACCGGCATCGTCGCGATCACCTTGCCCTCCCGCAGCTCGGTAATCTCTATTCCCAATGTGTTCATTAATGTTTTTTCAAGGTTCATTTCGGTTCTCCTTCTCTATCTTTTTTTAAATTGGTTCTTCATTCCCTCTCAAAAACCCTTCTTTTCAGACGATTTTTTTCACAAGGCTGAGCGGGCAGTAAAAAAACCGAAGCCTGTAAAAAGCTTCGGTTTTTTATTACTCTTTTTCCGCTGTAAATCTTTCCACCAAAAGCGCCAGAGTCCTTGCCATCACTCCTGTAGCGCCGGCTGTGCCTAAATCAGAAGCATTGCTTGTTGTAGCAGTTCCGGCAATATCAAGATGCACCCAAGGTGTACGTTCGGCAAATTCTCCGATAAACGCTCCCCCCATGATAGCGTGGCCCGCACTTCCCGGTGAGTTGTTCAAATCCGCTATCTTGCTTCCGCGCACGCGTTCCTTGTCTTTCTCCGTAATCGGAAGACGCCACATCGGTTCCCCCGCTTCAAAGGAAGCTTCCAGTACCTGTTCAAAGAATTCCTCATTATTGGTCATCGCGCCGGTCATTTCATTCCCTAACGCTGTGATGACACCGCCCGTCAATGTAGCAACATCGACCAAGTAATCTGCTCCATGTTGCTTCGCATATGTAACGGCGTCAGCAAGGACAAGGCGTCCCTCTGCATCGGTGTTCAGCACTTCAATCGTTTTCCCGCTCATTGAGATAATGACATCATCCGGCTTGAACGCATTTCCGCTGATCATGTTATCTGTGGAAGGGATGACAGCGACCACATTTTGTTCCGGTTTTAATTCCCCGATGATTTCCATGGCGCCCAAAACGGATGCCGCGCCGCCCATATCCGTTTTCATCCCGACGATGCCGGCTTTGGTTTTAATCGAGTATCCTCCCGTATCGAAGGTAACTCCTTTACCGACAAGACCGATAACGTCCTTCCACTCTTCCTTGCCTTGATATTTCAGAACGATCATTTTCGGAGCCTCTGTTGATCCCTGGTTAACCGCTAGCATGGCTCCCATGCCAAGCTTAAGCATTTCTTCTTTCTCAAGGATTTCCGCTTCAAAACCATAGCGTTCAGAAAGCTTTAATGCGTAATTGGCGAGATCGGTAGCTGTAAGCAAATTACCGGGAGTGTTTACCAAATCTCTCGCCGAATTTGTAGCTCTTCCGAACACATGGCCTACCGTTAAGGAAGCTGAAATCTCCTCTTCATCGGCTTCGCTATAGATTGTGACCGCCTCAATTGCTTTATCGACTTCATTTGATTTTTGCTTATAACCCGCAAATTCATAGGCTGAAAGTGCCAATGCCTCGCCGAAAGCATGGGCCGTGTCTAACGCATCCACATTTGCTGTCGTGAATGTATCCAGTGCCAAGGACACATTAGTTAATTTGGAGCCTTTCAAGAACTTAACAGCCTTACCAAACGCTTCTCTCAGGCTTTCAAACGTCAGTTCTTTTTCCTTTCCTAAACCTACGAAAATCAATCTCTTTGCTCCAAGGCGCCCGAGGGTATGTACTTTGGCTACTGATTTCTTTTTGGAAGAAATCTCTCCTTCCTTTACCAACTCCGTCAACTGACCGTCTAGCTTTTCATCTGCAGCCTGTGCCACTCCTTCCAGCTTGACCGGTTTATCAAAAACGCCCATCAGGAGACATTCCTGTTTATCATCTAAGTTAATGTTCTTTTGAACAGCAAACATTGTTCTACCTCCAAACTTTTCTTTCATACATTATATCGAAGTTACCATCAATTATGAAATTTCACTTCATCTAAAAATTTTATAAGTAAAAAAGATTTTTTCTGATTTACGTTTAGTGTGTATCCAATTAGTTTAAAGACAATATATCTATGGAATCAGAGGCGTAATCAGAAAAGATTATGGAAAAACTATTCAAAAACCTCTGCAATGAAGAATAACTAGTGGAAAGTAGGTTGGTCGCATGGAAATGTTTTTGAATTTCTCTTTGGTCGCATCCTTGACGGCGATTTTTTTCGCTCAATTCGTTAAGGTGCCGATTCAATATATCGCCCTTAGAAAGTTGGATTGGTCGCTGCTCACCTCCACCGGAGGAATGCCCAGCTCCCATTCTGCGGCGGTGACAGCACTGGCAACAGGCGTGGGACTGGAAGCCGGGATGACCTCTCCTGTATTCGCGGTTGCATTGATATTTGCTATCATTACGATGTTCGATGCCACAGGGGTAAGGCGTCAGGCAGGTGAGCAGGCTGCGGTACTGAATAAGCTTGTTGCGGACTTCAATGTATTTGTTTCGGAAGCAAAAAAATGGCAAAATAAAGAAGAGGGGCAAAAGCAAAGAAAGCTAAAAGAGCTGCTTGGCCATAAGCCGATTGAAGTATTTTTTGGCGGGCTGACAGGAATCTTTATCGCACTTTTTCTTCATTTTTTTATTTTTAAAGGGTAGGTGAATCTATGTGAGGATTATCTCAATATGTCCCAGCAATACCGAACTTTGCGCCTATCTTGGTATCGAAGACCAACTGATCGCAGTTGATGATTATTCTGACTGGCCCGAAATCGTCGCCAGCCTGCCTAAATTAGGTCCAGATTTATCGATCAACATAGACCGGGTTCAAGAACTGCAGCCAGACTTGGTGTTAGCCTCCTTAAGCGTGCCAGGGATGGAAAAGAACGTTAAACAGTTGGAGGAAAGAAATATTCCCCATATTGTGCTGAACCCGCAGTCCCTTGAGGATATAGCCAATGATTTAAAGATATTGGGGGAAGCTGTAGGTAAAAAACAACAAGCCGTACAAAAAGCGGAAGAGTTTTTAAATATAATCGGACAATTTAAAAAGGTTTCCGCTACGATTGCAAACAAGCCTTCGCTTTACTGGGAATGGTGGCCGAATCCGCTATTCAGCCCCGGAGGCATTAACTGGTTGACTGAAATAAGCCGGCTAGCGGGGGCTTATAACCTGTTAGAAGATATCGAGCTTGCAAGCGTCCAGGTGTCACCCGAAGAGATCATTAAACGCAATCCCGACTTTATTTGCCTCGCATGGGTTGGCGTTCCCGAAGAAAAAGTCAGACCCGCGCTGGTAAAAAAACGCAAAGGCTGGGATGAGATGGATGCCGTTAAAAGTGACAAAATCCTCATTCTTGAAGAACCTCTATACTGTCGGCCATCCCCTCGCCTGATCGAAGGCTTGACTAAACTTGCAAAAAGGCTTCATCCCGAAAAATATAGGGCGTTAGAAATACATTTTTAAGCAACACCATAAAACCTTGCCCCGAAATTGGAGCAAGGTTTTTGCTGGTAAATAAGTATTAGCCTTTTCACTTTGGAAATAGACTATATAAGTTGAATTTATGAATTTAAAGTTGTTAATCAATATTTTTGGCTCATTCATGTGAAACCTATATAGAATTGAAGGCTATTTTTTCGCCTTCCTGGTATATTGCTGGCGGAAAACCTGCATGTCTTTATCTTCATTCAATGCGGTCAATTCTTGCTCGGATAATCGTCCGTTTCCTTTCTTCACTATGTATACGTCCAATGTCTTTTTTCCCCAATCATTATATACTTCATCGACGGTATCATAATAAAGGTCCAATTTGTTTCCTTTTATGGCTCCGCCTTTATCCGCAACGACTCCAAAACCATAATGCGGAATGAAGAGGATCGTCCCCACCGGAAATACTGTTAAGTCCGCCGCAACGGTAGAATACAAATCGCGTTTTACTTTTACACCCGAGTATGTGATTCCATAAGAAGGACTATCTGGATTCTTTCCAGTAGATTCATACCCTGCTGTGTAACCGGTTGCCACAACCTTATGCTTGGGATATTCGGAAAAGTCCAAAGATTCCTCAATTGATTTCTGTTCCGTAACCGAAGTCACCGTTTCATTCATGTTATCAACCTGCAATGCTTTAAAACCAAGATTATCGTTCCGATTTCTATTTACAGTTGGTTCCTTCTTAAAAGAATTATATCTTTCTGTCATGTACATACTTGCGTCGACTCCGGTAATGTGAACGAAAGTAGTATGAAGTGCCAATATAAATAACAATATAATAGCGACCCTTTTACATATGCTTTTTATTTTTTTCATATAAAATTTTTTCACTCCTCACAAGAATATTACTTTCCCAAAAAACAGAGAAGTATTCCTATGAGCGCGAATTATTTTTTTAGTATAACAAGCAAAGTCAGGAAAAAGAGCGAAAAAAAAGGCTTGCATATGACATGCAGCCTGACTTTTCCCTAAAACATTCGGTATCCCATTTTTCGCAACAATTTTATGACAAATCCAGCTAAAATTGCACCGGCAAGTCCGCTTAGCAAGATGATAATATCAGCAGTATGTAATGCTGAAAAATTCTCCCCAAGCTGTCCAAAAGAATCACCCGGATTCCTGAAGTACTCAATTAATTTCACTTTATTAACGATTGAAATGGCTACTAAAGGAAATATAAAAACCATAATCCAAGAAGAGCGAAAAAGCATATTCAGCAAAAAGCCGATTCCAAAGAATAAAACAAAAAATAAAAGCACGGATATAAGTAAAATAGGTATAGACATCTGTACTAGCCCCTCCCTAAGAAGCATCATTACTAGTGTACTTAATGAGGAGGGGCTCGTCAATATTGTATACTTTAACCCTTTTCTTTTTTAGTTATCTTGTTTTTTTCCGCTTCCTCCGCAGCAGGAACAGGTTTCTGAGCCACCGAGTAGTAGCTGGAAATATCCTTTTCCCGAACAATAGTCGCATTCATTATTTTTAATTATCATAAAAATCACCCTTCGAATAAAAAGTTTTAATTTTCTGATAATATAACAAAAATGTTCAAAAATGAAAAATCCCATAACTATTTATGTAAACGGATACATATATCATTTTCTTCTATTAGCTTTATTTTTATCCAGTTTACTGAAAATTGCAAATACTTTTATATGTCATATAAACAAACTGGTTTCCCGGATTCAAGCCGTCTAAAAGGGTCCCCTCATGGTTTCTTACTTAAAAGAAAGTAGTTGTCCGAGCATCAGCGAGCGTGTTCTTTCTCGCGCAATTATTCATTAACTGAATCAATTTCATAAATTTCACTCTTAGAGCCCCAATGGTTCTGAAACGCAAAAAAGGAGCACCTCCCCAAAATGTCGAAATGAGTAAGTTACCACCAAGGTCCATTTTGACATCGTTACGTTCATTTATAATGCTTCATTTGTATCCATGCTCAGTTAAGTTAACAAAATATACGCTGTGTTAGTACTCACTCCTGATTTCCAAACGGGTTTCTTTTCGCTGCAGGCGGCGACTCCTCGAAAATGCATACGCATTTTCTCGTGCGGTGACTATTCATGGATGATGATTCAACGTCCTGCGGGAAAGCGTGGCCAGGTGAGACCCCGCAGGAGCGAAGCAACGAGGAGGCTCGCGGACCGCCCGCGGAAAGCGTCCGCCTGTAGCGGAAATCAACAGCCAATTTCAACAGGTACAACCTTAAGAAAATTTTTAAGTAATTAATATTCAGTTGGTCTGTGTTTCTTTATAAAAAGGAATTATGAAATTGATTCAACTAAGTAAACATTCATACGCATAAAATTAAAAAACTGCCAAGGAATAATCCCCGGCAGTCGTTCATGATTTAATATTATAAAATATTGAATTTCCCTTTTTTGATAACCATTGACGGTCCGCCAATCATATAAAGAGCGCGGTTATCGATCATTTTCTTCATGAATGAAGCTTTCTTTCCTGTCATTTTCTTGCCGAACGCAACACCGATGGCATCGTCTTCACCTAGCGAGCATACCGTACCTTTAATATCAGGAGTAAATGCTTCCAGGTTTTCCTCGTTACGCACTAAAGCTGTAAGGTTCTTCGCGACGACTTCTCCTTGTTGCATCGCAATTTGTGCAGTAGGTGGATATGGACGGTTAATTTCCTCGTTGATGATCAAGCTGCAATCCCCGATAATAAAGATATTATCATGCCCTGGTGCGCGAAGATCAGGATTGACTTTGACACGGCCACGCATAGCCTCGATGTCGGAAGCCTCGATGATCGAATTACCGCGGATGCCCGCAGCCCATACAACAGTACCGGCTTTAATTTCTTCCACTTCATTTTCCCCTTTGGCCACAATGATTCCTTCAGGTGTACAGCCCTTGATGGCAGTGCCGATTCTAAACTCAACACCTTTTTTCTCAAGGTGAGAAACAGCATAGCTTACAAGCTCTGGATCAAAGCCTGGTAGCGCACTTGGGGCTGCTTCAACACAAATGACACGTACTTTATGGAAATCGACATCATATTGTTTGCAAAGCTCGGGAATCCGGTTCGCCAATTCACCAAGAAATTCAATTCCTGTGAAGCCGGCACCGCCGACAACAATTGTCAAACGCTCATCTTTCTTTACTTCTTCAGTATTATAAGTAGCAAATTGATATTCAATATGGCCGCGGATTTGACGCGCAGAGTTTAGGTTAGAAATGGAGTATGCATACTCTTTCATCCCCTCAATTCCAAAAGTTTCTGATTCCCCGCCAAGAGCCACTACAAGGTAATCATAAGAAACTTCGCCGTTTCCAAGCTTAACGACCTTTTCAGCCGGTTTAATTTCTATCGCCGTATCTTGAATGAAATCAACTTTACTTTTGTCAATGACGCTGCGAATATCGTAGCGTACTTGATCGGGTTGCAGAGTGCCTGCAGAGGCTTCATGCAGCCAAGTTGTTTCATAATGGTAATCATTCTTGTTCACTAATACGATTTCAGCTTCGTTTACTCCTAAAGACTTTTGTAAGCGCGTTGCGGTCATTAGACCACCGTAACCTGCACCCAGAATAACTATTTTCGGCTTTCTCACGGTATCACTTCCACCTTTACAATTTTTGTGGCTTTCCATAATTATATGTTTTCACAATAGGACAAACTTCATTATAAAAAGCTAAAAGTACTGATTGTGAATTACTTCACGAACGAATCCAAAAAAATGGCATAAAATCTTAACAAAATAATGTCTAAATAAATATTATTCCTTTTTATCTTCTTTTTCAAGACTGAAAACGCTTTTTTCAGGTAAAAATCATGTTTACAACCATTTATTTGTTAAATAAACGTTAAGAGTGAAGTCCTGTAACGAAAATAGGAGTTATTATCATCCATTAGCAACAAGAAAAAGCTATTGGAATATTCTTAAGAATGAATCACTTTTCACAATATCTTTGTTTTTCCATGCCTTTTTTCTTTAGTCGACAGCAATTTATGCTATTATATTAAATAAACAATTTTTACTTGAGGAGGATTACATTGAAGGAGAATGAAAAGGTATATGATATTACGATCATAGGCGGAGGCCCAACTGGCTTATTCACTGCATTTTATGGGGGAATGCGGCAGGCATCCGTTAAGATTATCGAAAGTCTTCCACAGCTAGGTGGACAATTGTCTGCGCTCTATCCGGAAAAGTACATATATGATGTAGCAGGCTTTCCGAAAGTCAGGGCACAGGAGCTCGTTAACAACCTTAAAGAACAAATGGCAAAATTCGAACCGACGATTGCTCTTGAACAGGCTGTTGAAAAATTAGAAAAGCAGGCAGACGGCATTTTTAAGCTTACGACTGATAAAGAAATTCACTATACAAAAACTGTCATTATCACTGCAGGCAACGGTGCATTCCAGCCTCGCCGCATTGAATTGGAAGAAGCTCATCAATATGAAGGAAAGAACCTGCATTACTTTATTGATGATTTAAATCGATTTTCAGGCCAAAAGGTCGTTGTCTTCGGCGGTGGAGACTCAGCGGTTGACTGGGCGCTGATGCTTGAACCGATTGCAGAAAAAGTGACCCTTGTTCACCGCCGCGATAAATTCCGCGCACATGAACACAGTGTCGAAAATCTTAAAAATTCCAAGGTGGAAATAAAGACTCCATATGTCCCGGCTGAAGTCATTGGCGATGGCAATGAAATAAAACAGGTAGTTTTAGAAGGCGCCAACGGGGAGGAAAAAGAAATACTCGATGTGGACGCAGTCATTGTTAACTACGGCTTCGTTTCTTCTCTCGGCCCGATTAAAGAGTGGGACCTTGAAATTCAGAAGAACTCCATTGTGGTGAATTCTAAAATGGAAACAAATATCCCGGGCATCTATGCCGCAGGCGACATCTGCACTTACGATGGGAAGGCAAAGTTAATCGCAACCGGTTTCGGTGAAGCGCCAACTGCCGTTAATAACGCGAAGCAATATATCGACCCTAAAGCACGTGTCCAACCCCTACACAGTACTTCCATGTTTTAAGTCTCATTTAAAAAGGCCTGCATAAGCCAGCATTATTGGCTTTGCAGGCCTTTTTTTGTTTACTAAAAACAACAGTGGGTACAAACACTATAGTGGTGATAACAAAAACTTAGCAAAAGAACGTGAAAGGATGATACATTTTGAACATTTTAATAGCTGGGGCAAACGGAAAAACAGGCAAAATCCTTGTCGATCTTTTAGTGCAAAAAGGACATACCGTTAAAGCAATGATCCGAAAGGAAGAACAATCCGAAAAAATGAAGGGACTGGGGGCAGTGCCGGTACTGGCAGACCTTGAAAAAGACACCAACCATGCCTTTAAAGATATCGATGCCGTCATTTTCGTTGCAGGATCCGGCTCAAAAACCGGACCCGAAAAGACAATCGACGTTGACAGAAATGGAGCGATTGGACTGATTGATACTGCGAAGAAAAACGATGTCAATCATTTTGTCATGCTCAGTTCCATGGGTGCCGAACACCCGGAACAAGGTGTAAAGGAAATGCAGCACTATTTCCAGGCAAAGCACGACGCTGATGAGCACCTGCTAAATAGTGGTTTAGGATTTACCATCGTCCGCCCTGGATTTCTGACAGATGATGAACCGACCGGTGAAATCATCGCCCAGACAAAGCTGGAAAATAATAAAGGGGAAATTACCAGAGGAGACGTTGCGACGGTCCTGGCTGAGTCTCTAGAGTTGGACTCGACAAAAAATAAAACGTTTGAAATATTAAACGGCAATGTTCCTATAGGAGAAGCCCTGGATCATTTGTAAGATCGGCTCCATTCATACAAAACAGGGGACCCTGGCATTTACGCCGGGTCCCCTGTTTATTTGTTATTAGCAATTTTCCGGTGCACCGGCATTGGCTGCCGTACGGAAGGACGATCCGCAACCGCATGAGGCAATCGCGTTCGGATTATCAATCGTGAAGCCGCCGCCCATCATGGACTGCTTGTAATCAATTTTAATTCCGTTCAAAATCGGGGCATCCTGGTTATCGACCAGAATACGGATACCGAACTGTTCAAGCAGCTGATCCTGTTCAGCTGCTTCCTGTTCAAAGCCCATTCCATAAGAAAGTCCGCTGCAACCACCGCCTTTTACAGCTACTCTTAAGAAAGACCCTTCTTCGCCATTATGCTTCATCATTTCTTTTATTTGAAAAGCTGCCGCTTCCGTTAATTGTAACTCTTCATTCATATAAAACCCTCCCTTAATAAATTTGAGAAAGTGCAAAATTTCCACTTGAAACCATCAGGACAATACTCTCTATTGTGAGAAGTTCTTTACTACCCTAGTATATACTAAAAAATTGAAGGTGCTCAACTCATATACATTTTAAAAGCTGAAACAATCCAAATTAATCCTGTAAAAGCATTAACATGTTCGCTATAATTATTTTATAGGGACAAATTCCCAGGATAAAAGAATCACATTATACCTACTTCAAAGGGTGATGGAATTGGAAGAATTACAGCCTGCATTTGACCGGAAAGTTGAATGCATCTATTGTAAAAATAAATTCACAACTAAAAAGCTTCGGGCCAAATTTATTAAGGTAACCGAGTACGATACTGATTTCCGTCCACAATACGAAAGCGATCAAGCCAATCCGCTCTTTTATAATATTTTCGTCTGCCCAGAATGCGGATTTTCGTTTTCCGAAGATTTTACGAAAACTTTTGCACCCGGAACAAAGAAACAGATAGAGGAAAAGGTCACATCAAAATGGACGAAGCACAATTACAGTGGCGAAAGAACAATCATAGATGCGCTCAACACTTATAAACTGGCCGGTTATTGTGCAACGTTAAAAAAGGAAAAACATATCACTACGGCTGGTATTTACATGCGGATTGCCTGGCTATACCGTCAAAAGAAAGAGGATGAACAGGAAATTCGATTTTTAAAGCTCGCTCGGAAGGAATATCTTGAATCCTATTCAACGGAAGATTTTAAAGGGACACAAGTCACGGAAATCCGTCTCTTGTATTTAACGGGCGAGTTGTCGGTCAGAATAGGCGACATTGCTGCGGCAACAAAATATTTTTCCATGGTTATCGAGAAACAAAAACAAGCTGTGGAGACGAAGCTCGTTGAAATGGCAAGAGAGCGGTGGCAGGAAATCCGTGATCGACAAACTGCGAAATAAGCGAATGAAAACCTGAAAAAGAAGCTGACCATGAGGACAGCTTCTCTAAAAGATTGGTTTTATTAGGAAACCGTCTTTACGCCTTTCACATGCTTGAAGGGTCGGAATTTACTTTAAAACATTGGATTTTCTTCGAGATATTTATATATATTTTCGACAAGTTCTTCAGGTGTATCACCTGTAACCGGCTCGCCGTTAACAAGAGCATATAAGCTTGCTGCACATTTTCCGCAATAACCCAAACAACCGTATTCTACAATATCAAAATTGGGATCTCGCTCTAATTGTTCCAAAGCCGGATAAGCTCCACTGGCAAGGTTGCTTATGCAAAATTCTATGATTGGGTTCATTCTCTCACCTCTCTATCACTAACAGATTATCCTACCCTTTTTCTTTTAAACAGTCAACGAAACAAGTTTTGGAAAACGCTTTATTTTCACAATATTATTGTGATTTTGTCACAATTTCGATATACTTTGTATGGATTTAAAAAATCGCAATATTTGAATTTGACTATGATTATTTAACTATTTAATATCGTTATCTTGGCGCCGTAATTTATTTCGCTGTAACGATAATATCTACAATATGGGGTAAGTGAAATTAGTAACAAGTTATTCTGTAGAAACAAAGGGGAAATTCACGATGAGAAACTTAGTCATACTTGGTGGCGGTTATGGTGGAATGAGAATACTTGAAAAATTATTGGATGGACAACTTCCCGATGATGTAAACATAACTTTGGTTGATCGGAATCCATATCATTGCTTAAAAACCGAATATTATGCATTAGCAGCGGGAACGATTTCCGATCAACACATCCGGGTCGCATTTCCGGAGGATACGAAATTGAATGTCGCATATGGAGAAATCAGCTCTATTGATTTAGAGGATAAAAAAGTACTCCTGAAAGACCAGGATCCAATCGAATATGATGACCTGGTGATTGGGCTTGGATGTGAAGATAAATATCACAATGTTCCGGGCGCTGATACCTATACATACAGCATCCAAACGATCGATAAATCGCGCCGCACCTATCAGGCCCTGAACAATCTTGGGACAGGATCAACTGTTTCCATCGTCGGTGCAGGGTTGAGCGGTGTCGAGCTGGCAAGTGAACTGATAGAAAGCCGACCTGATTTAAAAATTAAATTATTTGACCGCGGCGATCATATTCTTTCCGCTTTTCCTAAACGATTAAGTACATACGTTGAATCATGGTTTCACAAACATAATGTTGACATCGTTCCAAATTCAAATATTACCAAGGTTGAAGAAATGCTGTTATATAACCATGACAAAGCGATATCAAGTGATGTAATTGTCTGGACTGCCGGAATCCAGCCGAATAAAGTTGTCAGAGATATGAATATTGAAAAGGATAAACAGGGCAGGGCGATCTTAACACCGCAGCATTTCCTTCCGACGGATGACAGCGTCTTTGTAGTAGGGGACTGCGCAAGCCTTTCTCATGCTCCGAGCGCCCAGCTGGCTGAAGGCCAGGCTGAACAAATCGTAACGGTCCTTTTGAAAAAGTGGGCAGGCGAACCGCTCCCTGAAAGCTTTCCGACTATCAAATTAAAGGGCGTGCTGGGCTCGCTTGGCAAAAAACACGGCTTTGGCCTTGTAGCAGACCGTGCCATTACTGGAAGAGTAGCTCGTTTATTAAAATCAGGAATCCTGTGGATGTATAAGTATCATAGAGGTTAAAAAAGTTTTGAAGAGTATCTCTCTTCAAAACTTTTTTCTTAGCCTTTATAGCCGTACTTTTCCATTTCTTTAACAATTGTTTTTAACTGCGGATTGCCTTCTCCGACTATTTCATTCTCAATGACTACCACTGGATAGAACAAGTCTTCTTCTATGACCCTTTTGGAGAAATCCTGCTTTTTTGGTTCCGCTTGGGGATTGAATATGTCAATATAGGTAATCGTAAAATTCTGGTCCGGGAATTTCCTGGAGAGGGCTGCCTCAAGCCATTCATATGTTTCCTTTGATGATGGCAGATTTACACAGCTCGCACATATTTGTTCGGCACCGTATACTTGTATCTCAATCTCTTTTTGCTCCATGTTTCCCCTCCTGCTTATTTATTTCTATTGTACCTGATTTCCAGCTCTAAAAAAAAGAAAGATTCCATTAGAAGAAGTTTGAGTTGAATTTTTTTTAGTCATGGCAGTATAATAAAGAATAGGAAAGGAGTCGATTGCAATGTCTGAACAGGCAATGTTTGGTCAGGTTCAAGAGGTGCTGGATAAACTTCGTCCGTTTCTTCTTCGTGACGGCGGTGACTGCGAACTTGTGGATGTAGAGGATGGAATTGTCAAGCTTCGTTTGCTTGGAGCATGCGGCAGCTGCCCAAGTTCTACTATCACGCTAAAAGCCGGTATTGAACGCGCTCTTCTTGAAGAAGTTCCAGGTGTAGAAGAAGTTGAACAAGTATTCTAATAGAGTAACATATAAAGTAAACTCGCCGATTGGCGAGCCTGAAAGGCGAAATCAGAGGCGTAGTTGCCCTTATGCAGATAAGAAAGTATAAACTTTCTTATCTGCGAAAATAAAGCTGACTATGTGAAGCGTCCTTTACGAAGGACATTCACCACAGTCAGCTTTTTTGCTATGCTCTTTCTTTCGATTTAAGCTTCTCTTCTGTTAGCATTTCAACCTGGCTTCCATGATTATCGATTTTCAGTTCTTGTACAATAAACTCAGGAAATGCTTCAGCCAGTTTCTTCTTTACCTTGCTTGCCTTATCCCATAAAGCAAAACTGATTACCGTAGGGCCGGCACCGCTCAAGACCGTTCCGAATGCACCTGATTCTTCAGCAATTTCTTCCACTTTAGCTAAATGAGGGACGAGATGTGAACGAAATGGTTGGTGGAATTCATCATTCTTCATCATTTCTCCAGCCAGCTTCCATTGCTTGGATAACAGCGCCGCAACCAATACATTGGAAACAGCGCTTGCCTGCACAGCATTTCCAAATGAAAGAGTGGCAGGCAATACTTCTCTTGATTCCTCCGTAGGAAGTTCATAATCCGGAATGACGGCAATTACCTTCACTTCATCAAGCGGAAATGAAATGACATCCGTTTTCTCTTTAACATGCCTGCCTACGACAAGCCCCCCATATACAGAGGCACCCGCATTGTCTGGATGTCCCTCAAAGGAGGATGCATGCCGGTTTTTTTCTTCTCTCGTTAATTGAAGACCTCCGGCCACGTCCGCTAGTTCAATGCCGGCCACAATGGCGGACGCGCTGCTTCCAAGTCCTCTCGTAAGCGGGATATCACTGGACACATACACGCGGCACGGCCGTAGTTCCTTTCCGTGATGGTCCGCAACTTTTTTGGCCACTGAAATGATATAATTGTCTTCATTTGAAGGAAAAACAGCCAATTCCGTTGTAAGCGGAATGACCTCCCATTTTTCAGCAAGGCTTACCTCCAATTTTAGGTAAAGTCCAAGCGCCAAGCCAATAGAATCAAAGCCCGGTCCTAAATTGGCAGTGCTTGCCGGTACGGTGATGGAATACATCTCTCCTTCTTTCATCATGACTGGCCCACACCTTGCAAGTGTTCCATGATGATCTTTTCGTCCATCGCCAACAAAACAGGCTGAATGAGACTTGTTTCCACCGCAGTCGTCGGATCCTTTAAGCCATTGCCAGTTAATACGGCAACCACCTTACTTCCTCTTTTAATTTCACCGCTCTGCAGCTGTTTTTGCAGACCCGCAATGGAGGCACAAGAAGCAGGCTCGGCAAAGATTCCTTCCTTGCTGGCCAATAAACGGTAGGCAGCTAAAATTTCTTCATCCGAAACCTCGTCGATTTTTCCATTTGATTGCGCTGCAGCTTCAACCGCGAATCTCCAGCTTGCTGGATTCCCGATCCGAATAGCTGTAGCAATGGTTTCTGGACTTTCAAAGACACGGTCATGAACAATCGCAGCGGCGCCTTCCGCTTCAAATCCTCTCATTTGCGGCAGACCTGTTCCTTTTTGCTGATGGTACTCTTTAAAGCCTTTCCAGTAGGCAGTAATATTTCCGGCATTTCCTACTGGCAGGACAAGCACGTCCGGTGCTCCGCCAAGTACATCACAAATCTCAAATGCCGCCGTTTTTTGTCCTTCAATCCGATATGGATTTACAGAGTTTACAAGCGTGATCGGAGAATTTTCACTAATGTTGCGGACAATCTGCAAGGCGTTATCAAAATTCCCCTCGATCGAGATGATTTCTGCGCCGTACATAACAGCCTGTGCAAGCTTACCCATTGCGATCTTTCCTTCAGGAATGACAACGATACAGCGAAGTCCCGCTCTTGCCGCATAAGCCGCCGCGGCCGCTGACGTATTGCCCGTTGATGCGCAAATGATCGTATCGCTTCCCTCTTCAATCGCCTTTGCCACAGCCATTACCATTCCACGGTCTTTAAAAGAACCGGTCGGATTGGCTCCTTCGTATTTAACATAAAGCTCGACGCCCAATTCCTCGGATAACCGATCACAAGGAAGTAATGGTGTGTTTCCTTCTAGCAGCGTCAGCTTTGGTGTTTTTTCCGATACAGGCAGGAATGATGCATATTCTTGAATTAATCCTCTCCAGCTCATATTGCTCCCTCTCCTTCTACGCGGTATGCACTTTTTATTTCTTTAATCATTTCATAATCATTTAGTTCCTGCATAATTTTTTCGAAGTTATATAATGATGCCCGATGTGTTACCAGTACAATTTCAGATGATTCCTTCTGCTTTAACGGAAGCTGAAGGATCTTATCGAAGCTTACCCCATGCTCCGAGAAAATAGAGGTAATGTTCGCCAGCACACCTACTTCATCGCTGACATGCAGGCGGATGAAAAATTTGGCGTTGATATCCTCCGGGCCTTTCATTGCTTTCGGGTATTGAGGGGCCACGGCGCTTCTGCCGTTCACTCCCAGTCTCATATTCTTTAAAACTCCCACTAAATCGGAAACGATTGCTGTAGCCGTTGGGAGGCTTCCCGCACCCGGTCCGTAGAACATCGTCTCACCGACCGCTTCTCCGTAGACATAGACTGCATTATATTCATCTTTTACAGAAGCAAGCGGGTGATCTTCAGGAAGCAGGGTAGGCTGAACGCTCACTTCCACTTTCTCGCCGCAGCGTGAGGCTATTCCAATCAACTTCATCGTGTAGCCAAGCTTTTGGCTATAATCCAAATCATCCTTACTGATTTCTGTAATGCCCTTTACCTTCACATCATCCAAATCTATATTCATGGAAAAGCCAAGGGTAGCGAGGATCGACATTTTACGTGCGGCATCCATTCCGCTAACGTCAGAAGTGGGATCTGCTTCCGCATAGCCCAATTCCTGCGCCTCTTTAAGCACATCTTCGTACGCGCTGCCGTTATTGCTCATTTTTGTTAAAATAAAGTTCGTCGTGCCATTGACGATGCCCATCATCTTTGTAATCCGATCCGATGCAAGCCCGTCTACCAGACCTCTTAAAATTGGAATTCCACCGGCAACACTGGCTTCGTAAAACAAGTCACATTGATTCGCAGTTGCTTCCGATAATAATTCAGGTCCATGAAGGGCCATCAAATCTTTATTGGCTGTCACGACGTGTTTTTTATTTCTGACTGAATTCAACAGCAGGCTGCGAGTTTCTTCTATGCCACCCATGACCTCTATCACTACGTCGATTTCCGGATCATTAATAACATCGTCCGGATTCGTTGTAAGCATACTGGGATCAACAGCCACCTGGCGTTCTTTCGATAAGCTTTTTACAAGTATTTTCTTGATGACTACAGGGCATCCTATTTGGTGCATCAGTTTGTCTTGATGACTCTCGACAATTTTGACGACTCCCGAACCAACTGTACCTAATCCTAACAGCCCGATAGAGATGGCTTTCATATAATTTCCCCTCTCCCTCTGTTTTTTCTGCATATACATTTGTTTTTACATAGTAGACATTATAAAGTGTAATCCGCAAATTATCAAGAGTGACAGGCACACTCTATTAATTTATTAAGAAAAAGTGCCCTTCCCTTTTGGAAAAGCACTTTGCTAACGTTATTTTATTTTTTTCAGATGGTCAGTGGTGCTGATAAGGATGTGCGGCTTACTATCCGGGTTCAGCCATTTTAAAATGCTGACGACATTTCTTTCGTCTGTTGCTATACATCCAGCGGTTGGGCTGTTCGGACCACGCCAGACATGCAAGAAAATCGCGCTGCCTTTTTTCTTAACGACCGGGTATCTGTTGTAATTTATCACCGCACCGTATTTGTAGAGCGGGTTGTTCATTTTCTCATGGCTAACTGATGGGGCTTTTCTTGATGTGACCCATTTGTTATAATCTTTCGATCGGTAATCATCAATCCAATAATCATATTTAGTGGTTTTCTTGTATGACCATTTCATGCCGGCTGGCTTTGCCTGACTGCCAAAACCGATTCCCATTGAAAATATACCCATAGGCGCTTTACCGTCGCCTTCGACCTTATTGGACGATAAACCTCTCTTGCCAACCACACCTGCCATTGGTTTAAACGTTCTTCTCCACTCGCCATATGTAAATTCATAGGCTTTGATCGTAACCTTCGTATCTGTTGGCTTATTCGCCGTCACCGCAAGAACCTGCTTGACACTTAGCCGTGTTTTAAACTTTGAAAGCATCAGGTTTTCTTGGGAGCTATAAAGCTCTTTCGCCTGGCTTGCGGCGATATACCCAGTCTTGGCTCCATAACAAACCGTATACCACCCGCCTTTGCGTTCGATAACCCCCAGCTTTTGGTTTGCTGGCAGTTTTTTCAAAGTCTTAGCCTTAGCGTCCGGCTTCTCTTTAAGGTCGGCACTCACTTTGATCTGTATCTGGAAACTGGTTTTACTGCAGCTGCTTTGCTGTGTTACAGCAGCACTCGCTTTGCCGTTAAAAATGCTGATTAATAGGAAAAGTATAATAATTGCCATCCCTGTGATTTTCTTCATGTCTGCCTCCTGTACTCGCATTTCTTCTGCTTTTTTATTTTTGTGATCTTTTATTTGCGACTGTTTGTGGTTCATTTCCTGTAACCACCCACGCAATAAGGCTCCATCATCGCTTTTCTTATTTTAATAGTCGAGCTACTAAGGCGCGGGAGGACGATCACCTTCATTGCGACCCCTTCTATGCTTTCAGTGTTAAAGTTATGATTATCATAACATAGGAAAATGCAGGATGAAATGAGATGAAATAAAATTCAAAATATATTACAAACAAAAGGGGACCATATGCTTCTTGCCATACTTAAAGCCAGGTCAGTATCGGTATGTTCATTTGCCTAACAGGTATTTCGACCACCTCATAAAAGCTTCGTAGAAACTCTTCATAATCAGCCGATTTTTCGGTATAAGCAGCAATTTGATCTTCAAGCTGCAGTGATCTCGCCTCGGACGGGTTACTGTAATACCCTTCAATGGTTTCAAAATAGTGAATTGGGAAGATGAGGCGTGCATAGAGAAGCCTGCAGTAAAAGGAAGTAAGCGGCTGGACGCTCTGATATTCGTTTACGAACTGCCGCAGGCCAGGCTGGTACGTTTGCGGATTTGAAAAATAAAGCTGCCTGGCCCACTCCGAGATATCCCTGCTTCCGTGGTCAAATATCCAGTCAAAAGGATTTTTGATGCAATACGTCCCGCCCCAGGCTTCGCTCGTAAATCGTTCATAACATACCGTACCCGCGTCCAATTCGCCCGGGTTATCGTCGATTTCAGTATCCACTACATATTGGATCGCGTTTTCACCGAGAGCCATAAAGTATGGGAAGGTTTCTACGAAATACTTTTCAAATTGATTATTGGGGTGTGTTTGGAGTGTGTCGCGCCATATTCTTTCGAGTTGATCGATCCGCTGTTCCCACAAAACCTTCCAATTTCCGATTCGCGAGCATTGTTTTATCGGATAGTCAATAGTACGTGCTCTGGCATGAAATTTGGAAAGCTTCCTGCCAAGGTGTAGATCTCGTGTCTTTGCAAGGACGTTGTTTCCAAGCAGCAGGAACATTTGGTCATCTGCTTCAGAAATATAACTCTGATGTTTTGCCATGATAAAGGATGAAACATAACGGTCTCCTTGCTGAATCAGATGCTCAGACATTTTTAGCCTTTCCACCAATTCTTCCTGTTCCAATTTTTCAAGCGGTATAATAATATATAGTACATTCTGTGAACGAAAAGAAGGAAACCGTCCTATTTGCTCCTCCCGCTCTACATGGATTCCGTAATTTTCGTAAATGATTTCTTCTATCATATGGGTAAACACCTGCTTTCAAATAGTGTAAAGTAAGTATAGTTGGGTATTCTATCTCTTATATATATGAAGAAATGGCAGATTTCTGAATGAATAATGATTATTTGAACAAACATTTCATTACACGGTTTTAATACAATAAATTTTTGGGAAATAGCTTAGACCAACTGAATTATTCAGAAACGGGTGATAATATGGCAGAAAAAAGCGTGAATATGACCGAACAAACGGCAAGAAAATGGTTAGCGGAAAGAGGGGTAACGGTACAAGATATTGCGGATTTGGTTATGTATCTTCAAAAAAGTTACCATGAAAATCTGCAGATGGAGGACTGTATCGAGAATGTTGAAAGAGTCTTATCAAAGCGAGAAGTGCAAAACGCAATCCTCACTGGCATCCAGCTTGATATGTTGACTGAGAAAAAGATGCTCGAACAACCGCTTCAGAAAATTATTGAAGTCGATGAGGGATTATATGGGGTCGACGAAATCCTGGCACTTTCGATCGTGAATGTATATGGGTCGATTGGTTTTACAAACTACGGTTATATCGATAAACAGAAACCCGGGATCCTGAAATATTTAAATGACAAAAGCACCGGAATGGTTCACACATTTTTGGATGATATCGTTGGTGCCATCGCTGCAGCTGCTTCAAGCAGACTTGCCCACCGCGTACAAAATGTAGAGTAAGAATGGCGATCGTTATGCCCATCAACTAAGACCTGCGACATCGATATGTGTAACGTCGGGGCCTGCTCTTCATTAAGAGGAACAACGACTAAGACGTCTTCGTCGTTCTGAGCCACGACGAACCGCAAGGATGCAACAATTTGGGGCTTCGCTCATATATTTGGATTATCGCTCATATATTTGGGCCACCGCTCATATATTTGGATTATCGCTCATATATTCGGGGCTTCGCTCATATATTTGGACCACCGCTCATATATTTGGATTATCGCTCATATATTCGGGGCTTCGCTCATATATTTGGGTCACCGCTCATATATTCGGGGCTTCGCTCATATATTCGGATAATCGCTCATATATTTGGGTCACCGCTCATATATTCGGATAATCGCTCATATATTTGGGCCACCGCTCATATATTTGGATTATCGCTCATATATTTGGGCCACCGCTCATATATTCGAGGCTTCGCTCATATATTCGAGGCTTCGCTCATATATTTGCATTATCACTCATATATCCGTAGCATCGCTCATATATTTGCATTATCGCTCTATATATTTGGGTCACCGCTCATATATTCGGGGCTTCGCTCATATATTTGGGTCACCGCTCATATATTCGGATTATCGCTCATATATTCGGGACTTCACTCATATATTCGAGGCTTCGCTCATATATTTAGATTATCGCTCATATATTCGGGGCTTCGCTCATATATTTGGATTACCGCTCATATATTCGAGGCTTCGCTCATATATTTGGGGACCGCTCATATATTCGAGGCATCGCTCATATATTTGGGCCACCGCTCATATATTCGGGGCTTCGCTCATATATTTGGATTATCGCTCATATATTCGGGGCTTCGCTCATATATTTGGGGACCGTTCATATGTTCGGGGCTTCGCTCATATATTCGGGGCTTCGCTCATATATTTGGGCCACCGCTCATATATTCGGGGCTTCGCTCATATATTTGGGCCACCGCTCATATATTTGGGGACCGCTCATATATTCGGGGCTTCGCTCATATATTCGGATAATCGCTCATATATTCGGGGCTTCGCTCATATATTTGGGTCACCGCTCATATATTCGGATTATCGCTCATATATTCGAGGCTTCGCTCATATATTTAGATTATCGCTCATATATTCGGGGCATCGCTCATATATTTGGATTACCGCTCATATATTCGAGGCATCGCTCATATATTTGGGGACCGCTCATATATTCGAGGCATCGCTCATATATTTGGGCCACCGCTCATATATTTGGGGACCGCTCATATATTCGAGGCACCGCTCATATATTTGGATTAATCGCTCATATATTCGGGGCATCGCTCCTATTCGGAGCATCGCTCATATATTTGGATTATCGCTATAAAAACAGGACCGGTTTCCCTATGCCACGCATGGGAAACCGGTCCTTTATCTTCTTATTCAAATTCCCATAAATGTAAAGAATCTATTGTATACGTAGGTTGTTCTTTATAATTTCGCAGCAGTTCCCTTGTCGTTACTCCTGTATGAACTAACAGTGTATCCATCCCGGCATTTATGCCTGCAAGAATATCGGTATCATAATTGTCGCCGACCATAATCGTATTTTCTTTTGGCACACCAAGGACTTTTAAGGCTTGCTCGACGATGACTGATTCGGGCTTCCCTATAAATATCGGCTGCACTTGTGTCGAAACCGCAACAACCGATGTTAACGATCCATTCCCCGGAAGCAGCCCTCTTTCAGTCGGAATGGCAATATCTCCATTCGTTGAAATAAAGGTTGCCCCTTTACGGACAGCAAGGCAGGCTTTTGCAAGCTTTTCATAATTCACGCCTCGGTCAATCCCCATGACGACAAAGTCCGGATTATCATCATCAATGGTCATGCCCTTTTCCTCTAACGCATGGATAATCCCTTCTTCTCCAACTACATAAACAGAAGCTTTCTTTTTATGCTCGGCAATATAATTGGCAGTGGCCATGCTTGTTGTAAACACTTGGGTGTCTTCGGTTGGGATATCAAATTCCCTCAGCTTTTCAGCCACCTGTGCGGGTGTTCTCGAAGAATTGTTCGTCACAAACAAATACGGAATCCCTCTTTTTCTCAACTCATGGACAAAATCTCCAGCCTCTTCTATTTTTTCCGTTCCCCGGTACATCGTCCCATCTAGATCAATTAAATAACCTCTATACTGTCTCACTATTTTCACTCCTACTATTCAGCAGACGACAGGAAAATTATAAATGTTTGGTCCCGCCTGCCGCCTATATATTCATTTTAGTTTTTGAATGCAGACACGGGGCCTAATTCGTTTGTTAGATATTTCCTGACCAGGTTGGGATATGCCTTAAACGCATCTATATTGTCAGTAAAATTTTTCAACAGCTCTTCATGCGAGATGGTTATGTAGTCCTGAACCAGCGTTTTCCTTAGGAGCAATACCCGCTTAAACTGATCGGCGGCTTTTTGATCAATCACTTTTTCATCGAGCAGAATATCTACAATATCTTCAAAGCTTCCCGGATCCCGCATGATAAAGCCATCAATCATAGCGTTCCCTGCATCGAGCACGGCATCCAGCGATGTTTGGACGATTCTCTCCAATGCGAGCTTGGCGAGATCATTCTCCCATTCCGAATTGGTTTCAAAGCGATCAAGCTGCTGTTCCAGATAATTTACGATTTGTTCAATTTTATGTCGGTCTACAAAATACATTGTCACAAGACTCCTTTTCGGTAATGACCTGTTTTTACTATCGGATTTGTGTTAGATCAACCCCTTGATCATACCATAGCCTCCCCATACTCTCAATTTCCTCAGACAAGCTCAATCAAAGATATCGATTTTCTTTGACTGTTTCGATGCATTATTTGTTATGATGAAAAACAAAGACCGAAATTCAGTTTACAAGGAAGGAGATATTAACTTTGGAAGAACGTTTTTTCTTATACAATGACTTGATCGATTCAAAGACACGTTTTGTGAGCTTCATGGGAGAACAGTCTAGATTCGACCTTGCCATCACAACCACTGATCGTTTCTATGGGAAAAAGCTAGTGCTCGATATGCAGAGTAATCGATTTGCGATAATCGGGCCGGATGATTTGGATGAGGAAGGCTATCTTGAACATGCCTTTCAAATCTCAGAAAACGAAGCAACCGAGCTACGGAATTTTTTATTTGAAGTTGTCTAGAACAGTCACATTAGGGAACCCTTAGATAAAGATTGTCGAATCTTTTAACGTGACGTCAAAATGTATGTATAAGGGTGAATGCAGTGGATAAAAAAGAAGAATACTTCGATTTCGCAAATGTGGAAAAACAACGGGACTACCTGGTACCCGAGGAATTCACCGAAGGGCCATACGGAGCTAAAAGAGGGAAAAACAAACCTGTGGAAAATAAAAGCACTCCGTGGGAAGAAGGGCAAAGATATTATAGTGCCTTTACTTATGAAAATAAGTCATTACATGAAAACAGGCCCCGTCAATACGACGGAGCCCATCCGACACACGATGACCCGGAATCCGGGCAGCAAGCACCCTATACGGAAAGTGATAATCAAAATTAAAGTAAGAAGGGTAAAAACGCGATCTGTTCAGTATTACGAAATTGGCTCATTCGTTTGAAACTTACGTTTCAAACGCCTTTCAGCGAAGCTGAAAGGTTGTTCGGTCCCAGAAGAGGCCTCAGAGAAAGCTTGCTTTCGCAAGGGACTCTTCTGGGACCGAACTAAATGAGCCCAAAAAATATCTATGCTATTTCTTTATTTTTCTCGCCACAAAATATGGGCAGCCAAAGTTACAGTATTCATATAGATATTCGGTGAGGGTGCTGATTTTATTATCAAAAGTTGCCTTTTGGTTCTGATCGTCAAAGAAACCGCGGAGCCTTAACTGTCCGTAACCCCAATCGCCGACTATATAATCATATTTCGTTAAAATCTCGCTATAACGAGCACGAAAAGCCTCTTCATTGAAGCCTTCCCTAAAATCCTCTGCTATTTCATAGGCCATATTATTGATACTAATCATTTTTTCACCTCACATCATTACACTTAACTACCTTAAATTATAACTGATTCCCCATGAATTACTAAGCTAAATTTAAATGACTTGTTCATCCTAAGCATTAAGGGGGTGCTTGATCTTTGAAAAAATCAATACTGACAATAGGTTTGGGCTCACTACTTGTTCTTTCCGGCTGTGGCGATTCTCGCGATAATGACCAGCGTACCGGCATCGTTGACACAACTCCGACGAGATTGAATGCGGCATCTCAATATTATGATGAAGACTACCGTGGAGCAAATAATGATTCTGACAATTTCGGGTATACGCGTGTTAATAGCGGAACTGGCGAAAATGAAAACGGAACAGAAGCACCTACGATAGACCGGGAACAGCTTGCTGATATTATCTCACGCCTGGGCAATCAAATACCAGATGTGAATGATGTATCTACACTTGTTACCGATGAAGAGGTTCTGGTCGTATATGATTCTGATACGAATAACCGCAATGCGACTGCAGATCAAGTAAAAAGGACGGCTTTATCCATCGTGCCGCGTTATTTTCATGTCTATGTCAGTGATAACGAAACACTCAGACAAAACATTGAAAATTTTGCGACACAAGATACAGACAGCCGTGGCATTGAAGACTCCATTGATTCAACGATAAGGCAAATGCTTAAATCTCCTCAGGGTAATAAGGTGAGCGACGGTGAAAACGCAAACGGCGAAAGCATCGGCGATCGCAGGTGATACGCCATAAGTCGGGAAATCGGGAATAGACGTTGATTTTAATAAAAGAAAGTGCCGTGAAATTCCTGGCACTTTCTTTATTTATGGTAATGTATTTTTGTTGAAATTAAATTTTGGCTCAATTAAGCTCATATTCCGATGAGCCCCTGAGAAAGCGAGCTTTCTCCCTGGTCTCACGGGAATATGAGCTACCTTCAGCTGTGCTGAAAGGCGTTTGAAACCACGGTTTCAAACGCTTGAGCCAAAAATCAACAGGGTGTATTTCTAACATAGCTTTATTTATTAATTTGCTTCCAGCACCTTTTCACCTTGCTGCTGCATTTGTCTGGCGGCAGAGTTTACTTGCTCATCGGCATGGTAGGAAGAACGGACCATCGGACCTGCTTCACAATGGCTGAATCCTTTTAAAAGAGCGATTTCCTTCAATTCCGCAAACTCTTCAGGACTGTAATACTTCTGTACCTTCAAATGCTTTTTAGTCGGCTGTAAATATTGACCGATCGTCATAATATCGACCTTGTGAGCGCGAAGATCATCCATTGTTTCCATGATTTCTTCCTTTGTTTCACCTAGACCGATCATTAAGCTGGACTTGGTTGGGATTTCAGGATACATTTCCTTTGCTCTCAATAACAACTCCATTGAACGATTGTATTTTGCTCTTGCACGTACGCGGTCAGATAAACGTCTGACCGTTTCAATATTATGGTTCAAGATGTCCGGCTTAGCATCCATCAGTGTTTTAAGGTTTTCGTAAACCCCACCCATATCGGATGGCAATACTTCAATCGTCGTAAATGGGTTTTTCCTGCGGATAGCTCTTACTGTCTCCGCAAAAACAGCAGATCCTCCATCCTTTAGGTCATCACGTGCAACCGCTGTAATAACAGCATGCTTTAAATTCATGGTGAATACGGAATCAGCAACGCGTTCCGGTTCCGCCAAATCCAATTCAGTCGGCAGACCTGTTTTTACCGCACAAAAGCGACATGCCCGTGTGCAAATATCGCCAAGGATCATGAAAGTTGCTGTACGTCTCACAGCCCAGCATTCATGAATATTAGGACATTTAGCTTCTTCGCATACTGTATGTAGGTTTTTTTCGCGCATCATTTTTTTCAAGCCTGTATAGTTTTCATTCGTATTTAATTTTATTTTCAACCAATCAGGTTTACGAACATGTTCTTCTTTTGTACTCATGAAGATGTCACTCCAATTCTGTTTTTTAAAAAATCGACGATTGGCGAGCCTTTTTAGGCAATGATTAGTGCAATTGCACTTTTGCAGATAGGAAAATTGATACTTTAATATCTGCCAAGCAAAAGCGTGAATTTCTTCTTATGTCACTTGTCACTTTATCATAATAAAATGCATTCAGACAAGTTTCCGATCTTATTACCATTATTTGATTTCATTATTTTTATTATAACTCAGCAAACTAATTTCATGAATTAAAGAAAAGTGTGAGCGGGTGACCAAGACCCCAAACGTCCTCAAAAAACAACCAGGATCCTCGGTAAATATTTAGGCGGAACGCATCCTTGTGCCAATTATAAATCGCTGCCGAATTATTCCTTGTCTTATGATTCGTATCAGACACCGGCACACATGAATAGACAATATTAATTATTTTGCGGAAAGGAGAATTAGCGTGTTCTTTAAAAAGGTCCTTCCATTTATCGTGTTCAGTTTTATATGCGGATCATTTCAAGTACAGGCCGCTGCCAATACAGACAAGCCATCAGACCAGCTGACTACAAGGATGATGCTGTATAAAAATATAGAAGCCACCACGCATATCCCATGGTATTACATGGCCGCAATCGATCAATATGAACACAGCCTGAGGGATGCCAGAAGAGACTTGGAAGACGCCAAGGGTGCTGTTGGCATTTATATAGAACCCGAAAAATGGAGCGGACTGTTGAATCCTAATAAAAATGATGACAATCCATTTTCCATTAGTTTTTTTGAAGGAATCGGCATGGATGGAAACGGTGACACACGTGCAGATATAAATGATGATGCTGATGTTTTATTTACAATAGCCAACCAAATTCTTTATTACGGTACGGATGAAGATAACTTTCGGATCGCACTCTGGGATTATTATAAGCGGGATAAGGCAGTCGGAATTATCATGGGCAATGCAAGGATTTTTAAAAAATATGGCCGCATAGACCTTCAGGAAAAAGCGTTTCCCGTCCCGGTCAGGACACATTACAGTTATCGCAGTACATGGGGCGTGGCACGCGGCTGGGGCGGGAGACGATCCCATGAAGGCACGGACATCTTTGCCGATTATGGATTGCCTGTAAGGTCAACCAGCTACGGGATTATTGAAATGAAGGGCTGGAATCGATACGGAGGCTGGCGGATCGGCATTCGTGACATTAACAATACGTATCATTATTTCGCCCATCTAAGCGGGTTTGCCAAGGATCTCAAGCATGGACAGATTGTTGAACCGGGAATGGTAATCGGCGGCGTCGGCAGCTCTGGATACGGTCCGCCTGGAACATCAGGGAAGTTCCCACCGCATCTGCATTATGGCATGTATAAAGATAATGGCTTCATCGAATGGAGCTTTGATCCGACTCCACATCTGCGCGTTTGGGAGCGAAAAGATTTAGCAAAGAAACGTCGTTAAACAATATGGAAGGTCCGCAGCTGGACCTTCAGTTATTTTTCGGCTTCGGCAATTCCACAGCCGGGTTTGAATTACCACCGTTATTATAATATTGGGGAACCTCTCCGGGAATAATGACTTCTCCTAAAAGAATGTCTTGTTTAATTGTTGTTGTTTTAGTAGCAAATGGGATGATCACCTGGACATTTACTTCTACATGAATTACAGCCTTAAAACTTCCAAAATTTATGCCGTATGATTTATTACTGCTCTTCACCTTCACCCTTGCATTCCCGATAGTATGAAACTTTACCGGGATTTTCGGACCTAAGTTCCCAAGCAGGGTGATATTGGTGGCCTGCCCGAGCGGGACGTGGAACACCATACCTGAGGACTCGTCTTTTTTATTCATTTTTATATCGACATCCGTTAATGATTCAAGATCGGAAAGATTGCCTTTTTCCGCTTCTTTAAGATTCATCAAGATAAGGTTTTGCGTTTCGCCCTGTATTCGATTCACCGCACTTGGATTCAGTTTTGCGTACTTTACTCCATTGTCATTTTCCGTGATTTCTATAATGTTATCAAAGTCATTTTCCTCAATTATTTTCTGGTTAATCGCTTTATTAATAACCAAATTGGCAATTTCATGAGTCTGGACTTCGGCATAACTCATCAATATTGGTTCAATTCTTTTATCAATGATTAACACTCCACCAGCCGTAGAAAGGATAAAAAAAACAAATGATAAAAGTAATACATATCTGAACGGCAAAGGACCTTTCTGCCTTCGTCTGAATGCCAAAGAAAATCCCCCCTTACATGCTATATGTATGCTTGTAAGGAGGGAAATCATTCTTTATTTTCAGCGTTAATGGCTCACCTTGCTATCGGACGAGTCGGAACCGGTAATCATTAAATGAAGATATGTTTTTAAATCCACTTCATATGTATCAATAATTGGCAACCCATTTTCCTCAAGTATCTCAATGACCGGCCTGTCACTGGCCCCGACATTCTGGCGAGATACGACTCCCTGACGCCCATCGCTCAATACAACGCCCAGCCCATTCGGGTAGATAGCTACGGCTCGTCTGAAAGCTTCCACTATTTTCGTATCAAATTGAGTGCCTGCGCCGGCATACAGAATTTCAAGCCCTTCATGGGGGAGCATCGCTTTTCTATAAACACGATTCGAGGTAACCGCATCAAAAACGTCAGCTACGGCAATAATCTTGCCAAAAGTATGGATATCCTCACCTCCAAGGCCGCGGGGATAACCGGAACCGTCCAATCTCTCATGATGCTGGTAGGCGCAGTGTGCTACGAGGACCGGAACTGTTTTTACACCTCTAATCAGTTCGAAGCCCGCCTCGGAATGCTTTTTCATTTCCTCAAATTCTTCTTCAGTCAGCCGATCTGGCTTCATCAGAATTTCAGCAGGAACGAGCATTTTCCCGACATCATGCAAAATAGCCCCAAGTCCCAGCATCTCTACTTGCTTTTGATTCAGTTGCATCTCCATCCCGATAGCAAGAGAATAAAGCGTAACATTGAATGAATGAGTAAAAATATAATTATCATATGTAAAAACATCTGCCATCATCGTCAAAAGATCCTGATCCCCGCGTATTTCATTCATAATATTGCGGATTAACTCATTAAAACGCTTAGAAGCCTTTTCAATGACAAATGAGCTGGAAAAGACATCCTTCCTCTGGATATCGACAAAAGTATTTTCAATCGTTTGAACGGCTTCTCTTCTTAATGCGTCTGATATACTTTTTCCCGGCTTAATGTGATCTGTCCTCGGATCCTTAATATACACAAATGGGATATTAAGATCCTTCAGTCGCTGGATCATTCTCTCGCTTAGCTGTATCCCTTCACCTAACAGGATTTGTCCATTTTCATTTTGAATACTTTTTCCAAGTTCAACACCTGGAATCAAAGAATCTGTAGCTAATAATCTCATGATCATACTCCTATTGCTTTTAATTACCTTTTTGGATTATCTTCAAATATGCCGGGTTATTAAGTGTTCAATCCAATAGGCAAAAATTACCTTTACTCCTTTTATCGGATATTCTTCTTGAAATATAAAGGTTTGTTTTTATAAATTATAAAATATCCAAATAAAAGGTAAAAAAAAGAACACGACATCACTCGAGATGTTGTATTCTCTAAAAATTATTATGGCATGATTAATAAGGCTTCTCTGCCGATGAGCCCTTTTGAAATCCCTATTTGTTCCGCTGCCAGTGTCACGGATTCCAAAGGGGCATTCAGCAATTCATCTATTGTTTTCACACCAACCGCTCTACCTGCGATAATATTTCGGTCTTTCAGCCTTTCATTCAATAGGCCAACATCTAATGCACCGCACATAATATATCCAGAATCAGACGTAACAACGAGCAAATTCGTTTTTGGCAGCGTAACAGAAATGCTTAAAAAAGTCTTGCCTTGAATGATAATGGGGGTGACGTTTATCATCTAATCGCTCCTTCCCTTTTCATTCATACTTTATGAAATGAAGCAAAGAAGGGTGTTATCGATTTTCACGAATACATCTTTTTCAGTTTCCACACCATGATATCTCTTAAAAATTCGGGCATGAAATATTCTTTATTTTTAGAGCGCTGGATTTGCGGAAAAAAGTATCCGAATGTAAACATATCCGGTATCGCCAGCTTGTAACGGTTTTCGGCAATAAGTTCCTTCCCGTTTACCTGCACTCTTTCAATCACTTCATTCTGGCCTTTTATAAAATTTACACAGTCATAGACAATAACTCCCATAATCTTCCCTCTAAATCCAAAGCCTTTCATTTGCATGTGCGGCCATTCTTCATTGAGGGATTGTAACAGAATTTCTTTCAATTCACTTCCGCTTAACTCCACTACACAGGGATTGATCGGATGAGGAAGGATTTGATGGATATCCCCTTTCATAACTTCGCCCGCATCCAGTCCCTCCAAAAGCAGTCCTGCATTTAAGAAGGCGCAGTCTGCCTGGCCCCATTCCCTTAAAGCCTCACATAAAATGACTGAAAGCTCCGATTTCTTAAACCAATCACTTTTCAAACTTCTTGGAAGCCGGACAATTTCTTGCCGCAAGGAGTCTTTACCCCTCATATAGATATCGTCTATCCAACTTCTTTCATCCGGTTTCTCCTCTAAATCATTTGTATCGTGTAAATAAGCTTCTTTTCGGGTAACTTTCCCGCTGGCACCCACTTCTATTTCTACATGTCCGACAAACATGCCAAATTTACCCGCGGCACACAGCAGCGTGTCATTAATCATTTTTCCTTGATGTAAGATGTGGTGCGTATGAGCACCAAGAATAATGTCAATCTCGGGAAATTCAGCTGCCATTCTTTCGTCTTCGTGGATTCCGAGATGAGAAAGAATAACGATCACATCGCTCTGTTCTTTTAAATTTTCCAACTGCTTGCCAAGCTCCAGAAATGGATCAGAGAGCTCCCAGCCTAGTGCAGAATAAAAGTGTCGGAAAAAGGCCGTTAGTCCTACCAAACCTATTTTTGTGCCATTTGCAGTCGTATGAATTTCATATGGCAATGCCCACTTAGGCCTTTCACCATTACGATAAAAGATATTCGATGCCAGCACTTTGAATTCAGCCTGGTTATATAAAGAATCCAACCCTTCGAAAGGCAGGGTGATCCCTTCATTATTCCCGATGGTTACATAATGATAACCGGCTTCATTCAGAAGTGTAATATTGCCCTTACCGAGCGTTCCTTCCGTAAAGGGGTGCCAGCGGTCTATATGATCGCCCATATCAAGAAGAATGGCTTCTTCTCCTACTTCTTTATGCAACCCACATCTTTGTTTGAGAAAATCTTTAATCCGCGGCCAATTTTCAAAATGACTGTGAAGGTCATTGGTATGATATAAATGAATGATTTCTGACATCTTAACTCCCTCAATCCGGTAATGTCGACCCATGCATGAATGGACTACTGTTCCCTTGTTTAACATACCCTTCCCGAATTAAAACAAATCGAGCTGCTTTGGTGCAAGCCCTTCATAATTTATCCCAAGAAGGTCTATCATTTGTTTGGCGTTATCGGCGGCATCTCCGCCTGAATTATTGTTGAATAAAACATATAGATTTTTCGATTGTTTTTCAAGAAAGTGAAGATTTTCTGCCCATTCTTCCAGTTCCTTTTGGTTATAACGATACAGATAACGGACCTCCCGCCAATTTCCATCACCTGTGTTTCTCCACCCATGTACGTTTCTGCCATGAAAACGGATTACCGTTTTATCAAGGTCGGTTGCTTTAAGTACAATAGGAATGGAACCGCTGCCTGCCTGTGGTTCGTCACAGACTGTATGGATCCAGCCTTCTTCTTCCATGAAGGTCAACGTCTTATCATAAAATGGAGCTTCGTACCAGGTCTGATTCCGGAATTCAAGCGCCACAGGTATTTCACTTATTTCCTGTTTGCACCAGCGTAAATAATCGACATTTTCCTTCTTGCAGTCAAACCAGGGCGGAAATTGAAACAGTACTGCCGAGAGCTTATCCGCCGCATTAAGTGCCTGGAGCGAATCATGAAATGCGGCAAACATCTCCTTTTTGCCTGGAAAAAGGCTTTCCCCCCGCTGATGACCCGTCATTCCTTGATAAGCCTTGACGATAAATTGAAAAGATTCCGGGGTCTCGTTAACCCATTTTTCTGTATTCCGTTTAGACTGGATCGCATAAAACGATGCATCAATTTCTACGATTGGAAAATGGGCAGCATATTCTTTTAATTTATCCCGGCGGGGAGTTTTCGCCGGATACAAACGATCGTGGTCTCCCCATCCCGTAACTCCAATATAGATCATCATCATCACATCTTTTAAATAAATATATATATCTTATCATAGCATAGTACCGGGGTTAAACAGTCTGCATTTGATTATCATAAGAAAAGCGCAAGCGCCCTGCAAGTATGGACCATCAGCTAATCCGTCACGTCCTGTGCGTCGAGGCTGGGAGCTTGCCGACTAAGACCGCCACGGCCTTATGTCTTCGTCGGCACTAGTACGTCCTGTACGTCGGAGCTAGACATCAATACATGTTAAAAATTTTACACTTTCTCTTTTAAAAACAAAACCTCCGCTGAAAGAGCTTCAGCGGAGTGGATGATATTTTCTATTACCCGATAGAACCTTCCATTTCGAACTTGATTAAGCGGTTCATTTCTACCGCATATTCCATTGGAAGTTCTTTCGTGAAAGGCTCAATGAAGCCCATTACGATCATTTCAGTTGCTTCCTGTTGAGAGATACCGCGGCTCATTAGGTAGAATAACTGTTCCTCAGAAACCTTGGATACCTTTGCTTCGTGTTCTAATGAGATATTATCGTTTAAGATTTCATTGTAAGGAATGGTATCAGAAGTAGACTGATTATCCATGATTAATGTGTCGCACTCGATATTAGAACGGGCGCCATCTGCTTTACGACCGAAGTGGACAATACCGCGATATGTTACTTTACCGCCGTGCTTGGAAATCGACTTAGACACAATCGTTGAAGATGTGTTCGGTGCAAGGTGGGTCATTTTAGCCCCTGCATCCTGATGCTGACCTTTACCGGCAATAGCGATTGATAATGTCATACCGCGTGCACCTTCCCCTTTTAGGATAACAGCCGGGTATTTCATTGTAAGCTTCGAACCGATGTTTCCGTCAATCCATTCCATTGTTGCATTAGCATCGCAAACAGCACGCTTTGTAACCAGGTTAAACACGTTATTTGCCCAGTTTTGAATCGTTGTGTAACGGCAGTATGCATCTTTTTTGACAATGATTTCAACAACCGCACTGTGAAGTGAATTGGTTGTGTATACCGGTGCCGTACACCCTTCAACATAGTGCACATGTGCGCCTTCATCCACAATGATCAAAGTACGCTCGAACTGCCCCATATTTTCTGAATTGATACGGAAGTATGCCTGCAGCGGTGTATCAACCTTTATGCCTTTTGGCACATAGATGAAAGAACCGCCGGACCATACAGCTGAATTCAATGCAGCGAATTTATTATCTGTTGGAGGAATCGTTTTTCCAAAATACTCGCGGAAAATATCTTCATTTTCCTTAAGTGCTGAATCGGTATCTTTAAAAACAATACCCATTTCTTCCAGGTCTTCCTTCATGTTATGGTAAACAACCTCGGATTCATACTGAGCGGATACACCAGCCAGATACTTTTGCTCTGCCTCTGGGATACCGAGTTTATCAAACGTTTGTTTAATTTCTTCCGGAACTTCATCCCATGATTTTTCTGATTTCTCGGATGGCTTAACATAGTACGTAATCTCATCAAAATTTAAGCTTTGTAAGTCTCCGCCCCATTGCGGCATTGGCATTTTGTAGAAATGCTCCAATGATTTCAAGCGGAAATCGAGCATCCATTGCGGCTCATCTTTCATTCGTGAGATCTCTTCCACGATTTCTTTCGTTAAACCGCGTTTTGACCGGAAAATCGATACGTCTCTATCAGCAAAGCCATATTTATAATCGCCAATCTCAGGCATTTTCTTCGCCATATCACTTTTCCTCCATTTCTGTTAGCATCTGGTGTGAAAACACGCCATTGCTTGTGTTTTGTTTATTCCTGTAAGCCCTTTTCCATCGCTTTCCACGCAAGGGTGGCACATTTTATGCGGGCAGGGAACTTTGACACCCCTTGAAGGGCTTCAATGTCACCAAGGTCAAGACCATTATCGTCATATTCTTTCCCCTGGATCATTGCAGAAAAAGTGTTTGACAGCTTCATCGCTGTTTCTACATCCTTCCCTTTGATCGCCTGTGTCATCATCGAAGCTGAACTCATTGAGATCGAACAGCCTTCTCCATCGAATTTAGTGTCCGTGACTTTACCGTCTTCCACTTGCATCGTTAACCTGATCCTATCACCACATGTTGGATTGTTCATATCCACTACAAGGTTGCCATTTTCCAAGCTGCCTTTGTTGCGGGGATTCTTGTAATGATCCATGATTACTTGACGGTATAGTGTATCTAGGTTATTAAAAGACATTGCTGAAATACTCCTTTGTTTTGACAAGCCCTTCTACAAGCTTATCAATGTCTTCTTCCGTGTTATAGAGGTAAAAGCTGGCTCTTGCCGTTGCAGATACATCGAGCCATTTCATAAGTGGCTGTGCACAATGGTGGCCAGCGCGGACGGCAATCCCCTCCGCATCCAGTACGGTTGCAACATCGTGAGGATGAACATCAGCGATATTGAAAGTAACCACCCCTGCACGTTTGCCCGCATCCCGAGGTCCGTAAATGGTTAGCCCATCGATGGCCGACATTTTCTCAAGTGCATAGGCTGCCAGCTTATGCTCATGCGCTTCAATATTTTCCAGTCCGACTTCTTCCAGGAAATCGATAGCGGCTCCGAGCCCGATGGCTCCAGCGATAATTGGGGTACCGCCCTCGAACTTCCACGGAAGTTCCTTCCAGGTGGATTCGTGCAAGCCAACAAAATCGATCATTTCTCCGCCAAATTCGATTGGTTCCATTTTTTCGAGGTGCTCTTTTTTTCCATAAAGTGCGCCGATACCGGTGGGACCGACCATTTTATGACCGGAAAGAGCATAAAAATCACAATCCAAATCACGGACATCCACTTTAAGGTGAGGAGCGCTTTGGGCCCCGTCCACGACCATCACCGCTCCTTTTTCGTGGGCGATTGCTGCGATTTCTTTAATCGGATTAATAACACCAAGGACGTTGGAAACATGCATAATTGAAACAATCTTTGTCCGTTCGGTTACTGTATCTCTCATATCTTCAAGTGAAATCGTTCCATCCTCTTGAAGCGGCACATATTTTAATGTGGCACTGGTTTCCTTGGCAATTTGCTGCCACGGTATGATATTGCTGTGGTGCTCCATATAGGAGATGACGATCTCATCTCCAGCTGATAAATTAGCGCCTCCGTAGCTTCGCGCTACAGTGTTTAAGGATGTTGTCGTGCCTCTTGTGAAAATGACTTCTTCGGTAGAGGCGGCATTGATAAATTTTCTGACCTTTTCACGTGCCCCTTCATACGCATCCGTAGCTTTCGTTCCAAGGGTATGGACTCCGCGGTGTACGTTAGAGTTGTAACCGCGATAATACTCCTCAATTGCTTTAATTACTGAAACGGGCTTTTGCGATGTTGCGGCACTATCCAGATAAACCAGTGGTTGACCGTTCACTTCCTGATCCAGTATGGGGAATAGCTTACGAATTTCGTATGGGTTCATTATTTAACTTTCCTTTCAATGACCTCAGTCAGCTGCTTCTTAACTCCTTCAATTGGAAGCTGATTGACGACCGGTGCAAGGAAACCATGAATGACAAGCCTTTCTGCCTCAACTTGTGGAATTCCCCGGCTCATTAAATAGTAGAGTTGAATCGGGTCAACCCGACCAACAGAAGCAGCATGTCCCGCGGTAACATCATCTTCATCAATAAGCAAGATCGGATTGGCATCTCCGCGAGCTTTCTCACTTAGCATAAGAACGCGGGATTCCTGTTCAGCATTAGCCTTGGTAGCACCATGCTCGATTTTGCCGATTCCATTAAAAATGGAAGATGCGCTGTCTTTCATAACGCCATGCTTCAGGATATAACCTTCAGAACGCTTGCCATAGTGAATGACTTGAGTCGTGAAGTTTTGTTTTTGCTCTCCACGGCCGACAACTACTGTTTTGGTATCGCCAAATGATCCGTCTCCCATTAGATAGGTTGTATTGTCAGAAATCGTATCTCCGTCATTCATAAGACCAAGTGCCCATTCAATTCGAGCATCACGGCCTGCAACACCTCGACGATTTACATATGAAGTGTACCCTTTAGATAAAGTATCGACCGCACCATATTCAACCTTTGCATTGTCGTTAACGAATACTTCTGTGACGATATTTGCTACACCATTTTCTGCTTCTACAGTAGAAATGTAGTTTTCAACATACGTTACAGAACTATTTGCCTCTGCAACGACCAAGACATGGTTGAAGAGCGTTGTATCAGCATGATCAACAATGAATACCGCTTGGACGGGTTCTTTAATTTCTACATTCTTAGGTACATAGAGGAAGGTTCCTCCATTCAATAGGGCAGCATGCAGAGCCGTTAAACGATGCTCATTCACCTTCACGCCGTCTTTCATGAAATACTTTTGTACTAATTCTCCATGTTCGCGAGCTGCCGTAAAAATATCAGTGAAGATAACTCCCTGGCTTTTCAACTCGTCACTAATACTAACGAATGCTGGTGTGTTATTGCGTTGAATGTATAGATTTTTTGCTTCTTCTATATTAATAAGCGATTTCACTTCCTCTGGAAGTTCTTCCAAAGAAGTAAATGTAGTGCTTTCAACTATATGCGATTTAAAGGAAGTGAAATTCCATTTATCGATCTTTGTTTTATCAGGCTTGGGCATCGGAAGGTTTTCGAATTCAGCCAAGGCTTGAACCCGAAGCTCCGAAAACCAGGATGGTTCATTGTTTTTTTGTGAATAGGAGCGGATATTCTCCTTATCAATCGGTAGTTTCGTTTCCGTAGTCATTTCAGATCCCCCTACTTACGCTTCTTGGCCTACTGTTTCGTCTTCAATTCCTAATTCTTGCTTAATCCAGTCGTATCCCTCTGCTTCAAGACGCTGTGCAAGCTCAGGTCCGCCGGATTTCACAACACGGCCTTGCATCATAACGTGAACGTAATCAGGAGTAATGTAATTGAGAAGGCGCTGATAGTGAGTGATAATCAAGCAGCCGAATTCTCCACCGCGCATTTCATTGATGCCTTTTGAAACGACCTTCAACGCATCGATGTCCAATCCGGAGTCGATTTCATCAAGGATAGCGATTTTAGGCTCGATCATCATCAGCTGGAGAATCTCATTACGTTTCTTCTCCCCGCCTGAGAAACCTTCATTAAGATAACGTTGAGCCATATCTTCATCCATTTCAAGAAGTTCCATTTTTTTATCCATTTCGCGAATGAACTTCATCAATGAAATTTCATCGCCTTCCTCGCGGCGGCTGTTAATCGCTGAACGAAGGAAGTCCGCATTTGTCACACCATTTATTTCACTTGGGTATTGCATCGCAAGGAAAAGTCCGACACGCGCACGCTCGTCAACTTCCATTTCAAGCACATCTTCACCATCGAATGTGATGCTTCCGCTCGTTACTTCATATTTAGGGTGACCCATTATTGCTGAAGATAAAGTGGATTTACCAGTACCATTCGGACCCATAATTGCATGGATCTCTCCACCTTTAACCTCAAGGTTTACCCCTTTTAAAATTTCTTTACCTTCGATAGATACATGTAAATCTTTGATTGTTAATGTAGAACCAGCCATTATCTTTACCTCCGTGGAATAATTCCTAATTTATAGCATGGAAGCGTTACGCATTCCTTCTATACTTTCATTCATTCTCAATTTATTCTCATTACAATCTTATAACAAATGAAAAGTGTAAGCAACTAATAAAGGCTATATAAACCCTTTGTACATAGTGGAAATTCTCAGGCAGGTAATTCAAATAACGAAGAGAGGAATAATATGCTTGTTTTTCATGTCAAATACATTGTTATAGCTTTTGTCAATTCGAGTTTCTTCATTCGAAAAAAATAGCGAATTTAAACAAAAAGAAGTCTCAAGGCAACATGTGCTCATGAAACTTCCATTGTTTAAACTGTATGAAGGCCAAGTTTTGCGTTCTTTTATAAAGCAAACTTACGGATGAAGCTTGCGCTGAAGATCATTTACGATCTGATTGCATTGCTCATACTCTCTTTCTCTGCGTTTTTCCACCTGGAGCCGGACATCTAACTTTCTGCTGTACTCACTATAGCCAATCCCATGTGACTGCTGCATCGCCTTTTCCATTTCGCTTGTAACGTTTAAATCTAGAGAGTTGATAATGAATCAATCCTTTCTGGTTTTCGTTTCTTTTTTATTCTATCACTTGAGCTTTTGTTCACTCAAACTTCATATACCCTTGTAGTTTGCGATTAAACTGGAAATTACGTTTTCTCGAAACACTCATAATGAATCGACTCCTTAATCCTCCAAATTGAGAAGTTTAACGGCTATTCTTATAATGGCAGCATGGATTTTGTATAGATAACAAGTATAAGTGAGTCCGAAAATAAAAACCTAAGTTGAAAGTATCGGTATCTTGCCCTACCGCAACCTTCATCTTAGGCTTTTTTTTACTGAATTTCTTTAAGTTCCTGCATGGCGTCCTGAACGAGAGTCACTGCCTGGCTCATGACTGCTCCCCCACCGAATGCCATCGCGACTCCCATTGCTTCCATGATCTCTTCTTCACTGGCATCGTTATCCAAGCATCCCTTTACATGGTAAAGAATGCAATACTCATCTTGTGTATAAAGGCTAATTCCCAGTGCAATTAGCTGTTTGTTCTTTTGAGAGACTTGGCCCTCTTTAAAACAAGCTTCTGTAAAGGCGTTATAATGCTGTGCAAGATCAGGCATTTTTTGCATAAATACGCCAAGGCCTTCTTTATAATCATGGATCGCAGCTTCTGTGGCGTTTCTTGGTTCATTGCTCAAAAAATCATCTCCTCATTCAGTATCCTGAATAGTATTTGCATACCTAAAACATATATACAGGCTGGTTGGCCTTACCCTGCTTGTTAAATGCTTGCTATGGATAGAATTCAGAAAGTTTTGTTTATGCATTCAAATTTTTATGAGAGGTCTTAAATGTATCTTTTTACTAGTTGAATCAATTTCACAATTCCGTTTTATAAAGAAACAAAGACCAACCGAATTTTAGTTACTCAAAAAATGTTCTTAGTTTGTACCTGTTGAATGGGGCTGTTGATTTCCGCTACAGGCGGACGCTTTCCGCGGGCGGTCCGTGAGCGGAGTCGCCGCCTGCAGCGAAAATCAACCGGTTTGGAAATCAATAGTGAGTACTAACACAGCTATATTTTGGGAGGTACTCCTTTTTTGCGTCTCAGAATCATTGGGACTCTAAGGATGAAATTTATGAAATTGATTCATTTGTGAATAAATAAAGAGGGCAGCTCTTTATGAGCCCGCCCTCTTATCAGATTATTCTGCAGGCACTACTGCACCTTTATATTGTTCATTAATATAATCCTGAATTTCTTTGGATTTTAAAACTTCAACTAGCTTTTTAATTTCCGCGCGGTCTTCATCGCCTTCACGGACAGTGATAACATTCACATACGGATTATCCTTTTTAGATTCAACTGCAATTGGATCATTGACAGGATCTAGTCCAGCATCTAAAGCATAATTCGCATTAATAACAACTGCATCGCCTTCATCATTGTTATAAATTTGAGGCAGCAATCCAGCTTCAACATCCGGCTTAAACTTAAGCTTCTTAGGATTTTCTACAATATCATCAATGGTTGCACTTGTCTTATCAATGCCGTCTTTTAGTTTAATAAGGCCTTTTTCCTGGAAAATCATTAAGATTCGGCCATGGTCAGCTACAGAATCCCTCATGATAATTGTTCCACCTTCAGGGATATCTTCAAGGCTTTTGTGCTTCTTGGAATAGATTCCAATCGGCTCAATATGAATTCCGCCGGCATTGGCAAATTTATAGCCTTCTTCCTTCATTTGCAATTCCATGTACGGAATATGCTGGAAGTAGTTAGCATCGATTTCCTTATCTTCAAGTGCCCTATTTGGAAGAATATAATCCGAGAATACCTGAATTTCAAGCTCGACGCCTTCTTCTTTCAAGATCGGTTTAGCTTTTTCAAGAATTTCTGCATGTGGAATGTTTGAAGCACCCACAACAATCTTCTTGTCTTCTGTTTTAGGTTTTGATTCTGATGCGCCGCCGCCTTCGTCAGTGCCGCAAGCTGCTAAGCTTAATACCAATGCTGTTGAAGCAGCCATTGTTTTTAACCACTTTTTCATTTCTTTTCCTCCTGTAAACTAATAAATTTTTGATTATCTTTTATCTATTTTAGATGAGATAATATCGCCAATAAATTGAATAATAAACACAATCACTAGGATAAGAACGGTAGCCAGCAATGTCACATCGCTATTACTACGCTGAAACCCTTCCAGATAAGCCAGATTTCCAAGCCCTCCTGCACCGATTGCACCTGCCATGGCTGTATAGCCAACCAGAGCAATTGCGGTTACCGTTATTCCTGACACCAAAGCAGGCATCGATTCAGGCAAAAGCACTTTAAAGATAAGTGTGCTTGTTCTTGCCCCCATTGACCTGGCAGCCTCAATGACCCCTTTGTCTACCTCACGCAGGCCGATTTCGACCAATCGTGCGTAAAACGGCGCAGAACCGATAATTAACGCCGGCAGCGCCGCGCTTGGTCCGAGCATCGTATTCACGATGGCCTTTGTAAACGGAATCAACAGGATAATCAGGATAATAAAAGGAATCGATCGGAATATATTGACAACGGCTGAAACAATAACATTGATTAGTTTATTTTCCCACAGCTGTCCTTTCGATGTCAAAAACAACAGCAGGCCAAGCAGGATTCCAATAAAGAAGGTTGCCACGAGCGAGATTCCCGTCATATACAGGGTTTCTTCTGTAGCTGTCCACATTCTTTCCCAAATAACATTCGGCAACAACTCACTCATCATCGGAAATCACCTCCACGCCAACCTGCTGCTTTTTGATGAATTCGATTCCGCGGTTGATTTCTTCGATGTCTCCGTTTAGATGAATAAACAAAGTCCCGTAGGAACCGTTTTGAGTTTGCGAAATTTTCCCCTGCAAAATATTCACATCAAGATTGTAATTTCTGATCAGCTTGGTAATCACAGGACTTTCTACACTGTCTCCCACAAAAGACAATTGAATCACTTTTCCGTCTGGATATTGATCCAAAAGATGTTCAATTGTCTCCTTCGTCTCCTCAGGTTCGGTCACCTGCTGGACGAAACGTTTTTGTGATCTGCTCAACAGGATTTTTGAAAACATCCAAAACCGGTCCAAGCTCGACAATCCTTCCGCTTTCCATCACCGCCACCCGGTGGCAAATCTTACGGATTACATGCATTTCATGCGTGATCAAAACGATTGTTAATCCTAAGCGTTTATTGATATCGACGAGCAAATCCAGGATAGAATCCGTAGTCTGTGGGTCGAGAGCAGAAGTTGCCTCATCACATAAAAGGACTTTTGGATTATTCGCGAGTGCTCTTGCGATACCCACCCTTTGCTTTTGTCCTCCGCTTAGCTGGGAAGGATAGGCTTGTTCCCTTCCATCAAGGCCAACGAGATTAATAAGCTCTTCCACTCTTTTTTTACGTTGCCCGGCTGGAACTCCGGCAATTTCTAGCGGAAAGGAGATATTTTCAAACACGGTTCTTGACCAGAGCAGATTAAAGTGCTGAAAGATCATGCTTATTTCCTGGCGGGCTTTTCGCAGCCGGGCTCCTTTAATTTTGGAAACCTCATTGCCTGCAACCGTTACGGAACCTGTCGTTGGCGTCTCTAACCCGTTCAGCATTCTGATCAATGTACTTTTCCCTGCTCCGCTATAACCGATAACGCCAAAGATTTCCCCGTCCTTAACGGTTACATTCACGTCATCCACAGCCACTATTGGATCGCCTGATGAAAATCCAGAACGAAATATTTTACTAACATTTGAAAGTGAAATCATTTGCACTCACCTCTTATCCATAAAACTTTAAACTTAGTAATATAGTCGGACCATTCGGCAAAGACATAAAAAAAGCCTTTCCGCATGAGCAGAAAGGCATATAACTATGAAGCCTTTCTCTCATCTCCCGAAGCCTCCGCTTCGTGTGAATTGGCACCTTTTCAAGGTAAAAACCTTGCCGGTTGCCGGGCTTCGTCGGGCACATCCCTCCACCTCTCTTGATAAGAGCACTAACTATATTTAATTGACGAATTTCTTCGTAAAGTTCATTTAATATTTACTTTTGTGATTTTATCACGGGAAAAGAGAGAGTGTCAAATGTATATTTTTCTATAATAATTTATCTTCGGGCATCCGTGAACTTCGTGAGTCTTGCGATTATCGCGTTTTAGCAGCGTTGGATATTTGTCCGGTCGCCTTCTCAATCGCCTGTTCCAGGTCCTCGATTAAATCTTCCACATTTTCAATCCCAACCGATAAGCGCACCAAATCCTCACTGACACCAGACTTCACAAGGTCCTCCGCGTTCAGCTGCTGGTGTGTCGTGCTTGCCGGATGGATAATTAAACTTTTCGCATCACCCACATTAGCCAGATGCGACCATAGTTCGATGGAATTAATTAATATGGCTCCCGCTTCTCTTCCCCCTTCTATGCCAAAAATAACAACAGCCCCTGCTCCTTTTGGCAAATATTTATCTGCGAGTTGTTTATCCGGGTGATCCTCTTTTCCGGGGTAACTAACCCAAGTTACGGCAGGATGGTTTTCCAAATACTCCACTATCGTCTTCGTATTTGTAATATGCTCCTTCATCCTCACATGCAAAGTCTCTAATCCAAGCGTAAACTGGAATGCATTTTGCGGGCTTATAGCTGGGCCCAAATCACGAAGCAATTGAACCCGGGCTTTCGTGATGAAAGCAGCCGCTCCAACAGCTTCGCTATATACGATCCCGCCATAACTTGGATCCGGTTCAGTAAAGCCAGGGAAGTTCGGAGAATTCCAATTGAATTTTCCGGCATCAACGATTATCCCGCCAAGTGTTGTTCCGTTTCCTAACAGCCATTTGGTTGCTGAGTGAACGACGATGTCCGCTCCAAAGTCAATCGGACGGCACAAGTACGGGGTAGCAAATGTATTATCAATAATTAATGGGACGCCTGCTTCATGTGCGATATCTGCAACCTTTTCGATATCCAGGATTCGAAGGCTCGGATTGCCGATCGTTTCAGCAAAAACCGCCTTGGTTCTTGGTGTAATGGCCTTTAGGAAATTTTCCGGATCAGCCGGATCAACAAAATGCACCTTGATCCCGTATTTCGGAAGTGTGTTCGCGAATAGATTATAAGTGCCGCCGTATAAGGTAGAAGCCGAAACGATCTCATCTCCCGAGCCAGCTATATTCAAAATGGATAACGTAATCGCAGCCATTCCGCTTGCCGTTGCCAAAGCTCCGATCCCTCCTTCAAGCAGAGACACCCGTTCCTCAAAAACGGTAACTGTCGGGTTGTGGATACGTGTATATATGTAACCTGGTTCTTTTAACCCAAATAAGTTCGCGGCGTGATCGGTATCTTTAAACTGATACGCATTGCTCATGTAAATCGGCAACGCCCTAGCTCCTGTCACCGGATCAGCTTCAAGTCCCCCATGAATGCTTAAAGTTTCAAAACGATAATCTTTCTTCTTTTCCGTCATTACGCAACTCCCCTTCACCATTTGTTTTTCCGGCCCTGATGGTTATCTATTTCATCGATGGGATAAAGATAAAAAAACCTCTTCATAAGAAGAGGCTGATCTATCTCTCCTTATCTTCCAGAGCCAATACTCTGCTGGATTTAGCACCGTGTATGTGTTTACCGGTTGCCGGGCTTCGTCGGGCCAGTCCCTCCGCCTCTCTTGATAAGACAATCTGAATATTCAATTTATAATGCTCATTTCCTGAAAATATATCATACAACACTACTGTAGTCAACAATGTTGCATTTGGACTCACCTGACTGTCCCCTTGTTAAGATATCTCCTTCAACACCCCATACAGGTAGGGTACTGATTGAAAGGCATATATTTTCTTTTCAAGTTTTCCTTCTTTGAATACCATCAGGCATGGAACACTTTCGATCGTATATTGCGTCGCCAGGTTTTTCGCAAAATTCATGTTCATTTGGCCGCACGTGACATCCGGAAACATTTCAAGTGACACGGATAACATTTTCGATGCAACCTGACATGTTCCACACATCGGTGTATATAGATACAGGCAAAATGTTCGCTTCCATTGTATCGCCGTATTTAATTCTTTTTCAGTCCATTCCTCCATAACCCGTTAAATCATCCTTTGTTCTACATATTCCATTTTCACATCGATATTCGCGCTTAAAAGCACGGTGGCAATATGATAGGCCGGAGCCGAGGCAACTTCCCGGTACATCCTATCTATATATAGATGCGAGGCCTCAGGCATTTCCCTTTTGAATTGTTTTCTAAGCTTCTCGCCCGACTCATCCGCATCCACCAGAATATAAACATCCCTGTTAAATAACTCATCAACCAGCTCATCCAGCTTCGTTAACGAAATCGTACCGTTCGTGCAGATGATTTCAATGTCTTCCTTGAGCACACTTTTCACTTTCTTTTTATCAGAAGTGCCTTCCACAATGATAACTTTATCAAGTAACAGCCCGCTTTCCATTGTCATCACCCGCTATCACAGCCCAGAATCCGAGCTCTAAATTATTATTTTTTCAGCTATGGTAAATTCCATTATGGATTTTCAAATGGTCAGGAAATCCACTCGCTTTCCGCGGACGAACTTCACTCGTGCCTCGCTGCGGGGTCTTGCAAGCCCGTTTTTCCGCAGGACATTGATTCATCATCCTTGAATAGACACCGCACGAGAAAA
>NZ_QVTC01000003.1 GCF_003429085.1 Bacillus sp. V59.32b
CTTACGTCGACGCCAACACATCCTGTGTAAGTCCCGGAGGCGTGCCCTTTGCCGAGGAGCTCCCGGACTGCCCGCGGAAAGCGAGCGCCTGGAGCGGAAATCAACGGATAATCAAAAACTTAAACCACTTCTTTTGGTGAAGAACCTTTTTGTATATACATAGGAAAAGCTTGGGAGTAAGATAATCATTAATTTCATATTTCTAAATCATTGACACCTAATGGTGCGGGGGAACCGTTTATCCGTCCAGGGGGTGAATCGTTACAAGGTAGGGCTACTCAAAAGTCCGAATCCGACAGCTAACCTCATAAGCGTTTGTGAGAAGAAAGGTGGAGTTGTGCGACATATACATGAATGTTTGTAGGTCTATTAAGGTATGACTTGTAGCCATTTTTATTAACCAATTTTTTTATTTCCTAATAGGGGCATTATATTCTTATTAATATCTGGTGATGGAAATCATGATTTCTTCTATAAAGAGGTTTTTGGCGAAGGGAGTCAAACTACCAAGTGACAGTAGTTATAGCGCAATTTATCCCAAAGAAGGGCTGGCACAATATTTTTCATAACCAATCAAGCTTATTAATACGGGCCTACTTGCTTTATAGAAGAAATATCATTATCACCACTGTACCCTATCATTTGAAAAAATAAAGATGTAAAAAGAAGGTGGTGACTTAACGCAAAGCCACCACCTTCTTTTTGTTAACAATAAATGACTAACAAACGGTATATTGTTCGTAATGCGGGTTTTAATGCTTTTTATTAACGAATCTTTTATACAGAAAATACGCCGCGACAATTAAGACGATTAACAAAATAAATTTCATACGATTACTCCTTTAATGATCAATTATATTAATAGGTCTTTTCCCTAACTTTTCGGTAAAGAAACATTCATTATGTTATATCAGATGACTTGATTCGGGATATGGGCTGCAATAAAGAAGAATCCAGTCATTTGGATCCTGTAATCAGGAAATCAATGCTAATATAACAATTCCAACATTTACGGAACATATTGCATGCATAAATAAATTGATAAAAATGATATCTCTTCCTTTAAAATCAAATATATTAATATCCTTGTATATTATCAGTGTATAGTCTGATAGTTTCTACCTGGCAGCCGTAAAAATGCTGGACTACAAGGAAGTATGCAATAATAGAGATTAAACTGCTAGGTAATGATTAAAAACCACACTTTTTTTTCTTATCTGTAGGTAAGTTGATTCGAGACTTACTGTGTTTCATGAGAAGCTCTTATTTTTTAATGCTTTCTGTCCTGTGGCTGAGAGTATGAAAAAATAAGGGCTTTTTTTTATATGGAGAAAATAAATGGGAATCATATTTCTGAGGAGATGAAATAATGTATTTCTTGTTAAATATACTAGGCGTATTAGTTGTCATAGGTGTCGTTTACCTTTGTTCACCTAATAAAAGAAGTGTTAAATGGAAATCAATCCTTACCTTGCTAATTGTTGAATTGGTGATAACCTGGTTCATGTTATCGACGCAAATAGGGACATGGGTGATTAATCAAATTGCTTCGTTCTTTACTTGGCTAATCTCATGTGCAAATGAAGGGATTTCTTTTGTCTTCCCGTCTATTATGGCGAATGAGCAGATAGATTTCTTTTTCAGTGCCTTAATGCCAATTATTTTCATTATCACGTTTTTTGATATTCTATCGTATTTCGGTATACTGACCTGGATCATCGATAAAGTAGGCTGGCTCATTTCAAAAGTCTCGGGTTTGCCAAAGCTTGAAAGTTTCTTTTCTATCCAGATGATGTTTCTAGGGAATACGGAAGCTCTAGCGGTTCTCCGCGATCAATTGAGTGTCTTGAGAAGTCAACGTTTGCTCACATTTGGAATCATGAGTATGAGCAGTATCAGCGGTTCGATCATTGGAGCTTACTTATCAATGGTTCCAGCAACCTATGTGTTTGTTGCAATTCCTTTAAACTGTTTGAATGCTTTATTGATTGCAAACATGCTAAACCCGGTCGATGTCAGCAAAGAGGAAGATATTGTTTATGTTCCGACTAAAGAGGAGCGTAAAGATTTCTTTTCCACGATCTCGAACAGTATGTTAGTGGGAATCAGGATGGTTATTGTCATCATGGCGATGGTCATTGGTTATGTAGCGTTAACAGCCTGCGTAAACGGCATATTAGGTTTCTTGGTGGATGGGTTGACGATTCAGAAGATCTTTTCTTTTATCTTTAGCCCGTTCGCTTTCTTACTTGGGTTATCAGGACATGATGCCATGTATGTCGCCCAATTAATGGGAATCAAGCTTGCCACCAATGAATTCGTCGCAATGCTTGATTTAAAGGATCAGATTAGCAGCCTGGCTCCGCATACAGTAGCGGTTGCGGTCACTTTCCTCACCTCTTTTGCCAACTTCAGTACAGTCGGCATGATTTATGGAACATTTAATTCCATCCTCGATGAAGAAAAATCGCACATCATCGGAAGAAATGTATGGAAGCTGTTGCTTAGCGGAATGGCAGTCTCCCTGTTAAGTGCCATGGTTGTCGGATTGTTCGTTTGGTAAGCGCTAAATAATATATGAGGAATGAAACACCGCCATATTCCACTAAAAGATGCGTTAGATAGCAAAAAGGAGCCGGCTTTCGGCTCCTTTGCTTTTCCCTCTTATGTAGCGATAATTACTTTTCATTTTCACTATTTTCCGGAACCTCAGTGGGTTCCGGAAAGGGCCAGCCATAAAGTTTGTTAATTTCATTTGCAACCTGATCTAAAAATTCATCCGATAATAAAGGTAAAGGTAAGGTCTCCTTGAACATGAAATGCTGATCCCTCCTTTTGAGAAATGACTGAAAATATTGTTCGCTAATTTTGTAATTTTAAACATTGTTATCAATCTATTGTTGAATTTAAAAATAAATATGTAAAAAAGGAGTACTAAGAGATATGTATGGAGAATTTTGTATTAAAAAAATTTGAAATATTACGATATATTTAATAAGTAGATGATTTACCTACCTTTATTTTGTAGTAAAGGTAGGTTTTTTATCCCATCACGAAATATTTTCGATTTATACTGTAACTTAGAGAACATCTTTCTCATGATAAATGTTTAAAGGTCAAAGCGTCAGGAACTTATAAAATCCTAAACTGGGCAGGGGATTACAAATGCTTGAAAACCAGACAAGATATTCCCGTTTAGCGAATATCACGAAGATTATCAACACAAAGCTCGAATTAAAGGAAGTTTTAGAACATGTGGTTTTAGCAATCTCTGAAGAAATCGTTCAATGTGACGCCGTGGGCATATACTTGCCCCAGGGAGATGGGACGTTTCGCGGGTATGTGGGGAAACCGCAGGTCATGAACGGTATGACCTTAGACATGCTCATTGTGGATCCCCAAAAAGATAACCTGGCTAAAGAAGCATTAGCTCTTAAAAAAGCCATCTATATTCCTAATACGTCAGAAGATACCCGGCCTGATCCAATGCCTATAAATGCTTTTAGCATTAAATCATTATTATGTGTACCTATTTTTTTTGATGATAATCTATATGGTATTGTCTATTTGTTCGATCGTGGGGCTCAAATGAATTTAACTGAATCTGAAATTCAGACGGCTGAAGCTTATGTAAACATGGCAGCCGTAGCTATACGAAATTCTAATAGCTTTATTCGGAAAGAACGTCTGCTTGCCGAAAAACAGTTATTGTTAGATATTAATCGGGAATTGTCATTATGTTCATCGATGCAAGAAGCACTGAATCTTTGTTTCGATTATGTTCGCAGTGTCTTGAAAAACAAAAATGTCGGCGCACACATATTGGATCCGATTGCTGAAAGGCAGATAAAACCGCAAAGCTTAAGCCTTGAAAGCGATTGGACGGAAGACGATTGGAAACAAACACATTTGGACAGAAATTTTGACCACAGCAAGGATGTTCTATACAGCGAAGTATTGAGTACGAAGCAGGCCATTTACATACCCAACGTCTATAACGATGATAGGCCTGACCATGAGCTTTGCCGGCAATTTGGCATCGTAGGGTTGTATATTATGCCGCTTGTTGCAATGGGAGAGGTGCTTGGTACGATTCCTGTTGCCGTACTTGACGAATCGGCGGAAACATATAAGGACTCGGACCTTCAGCTTGCCCAATCCGTTGTGGATGCAACCGCGCTCGCTCTCTCTAATCTTCTCATCGTTGAAAAACAGGAATTGATTATCCAGGACCGGACCTCGGAACTTATGCAAAAAAACGCTGAATTAGAAACCGCGGTTCAAAAATTCTGGCGGTTGAGCCGGGAAAACGCACTGATACTCAATTCAGCAGGTGACGGTATTTTCGGTGTAGACCTTACCGGTAATTTCACTTTTTGCAATCCTGCAGCCGTAAATATGCTTGGCTATAAGGATAAAGAGGAGTTAATTGGAGAGCCATTCAGCAGAATTTATCAGCGTACGCGCGGCCGTGATGAAACTGAATTCGTCGCCTTATCTAATTCATACACGACGGATGAACATTTTTTCAAAAAAGATGGTAGCCAATTTGCCGTTGAATTTGCTTCTTCGTCGATACTCGAAGGGGACAAAATAGTGGGGTATGTCGTTACGTTCAAAGATATTACACATAGAAAGCAAATGGAAGATAAAATAAAATACCATGCGTATTATGATAGTTTAACAAATCTTCCTAATAGAGTGCTTTTTATGGATCGATTGAATCAAGGCTTAGCGTATGCCGAGAGTCACCAAGAGAAGCTGGCGGTCATGTTTCTCGATCTAGATCGTTTCAAAAAGATTAACGATACCTTTGGCCATAGCTATGGGGATATGCTGCTTAAGAAAGTGGCGGACCGACTTATCAATCTTCTTCCCAAAGAGTATACGGTTTCCCGGCAAGGCGGCGATGAATTTACAATGATTCTGCCAGGCGTTAAAAGCGAAGAAGAGGTAAGAGGATTATCTGACATGATCCTAAAATCTTTCTCTGATCCTATCAGTTTGGATGGAAATGATGTATTTGTAAATGCCAGCATGGGTATTAGTCTTTATCCTTGTCACGGAGGAAGCTCCGAGGATTTAATTAAGTACGCTGATACGGCGATGTATAAAGCAAAAGAGCTATCAGGCCCCAATTATCAATTTTATAAAGAAAGCATGAGCATTCGAAGTCTTGAAAGTGTGAAATTAGAAAATGATTTGCATAAGGCCTTGGCGAACCAAGAGTTTGTTATCCACTATCAACCTCAGATTGACTATAAAAAGAATGAAATATTCGGTGTAGAGGCTTTGATCCGCTGGAATCACCCGACCTTAGGAATGATCCCCCCTGCTGAGTTCATCCCGATCGCAGAAGAGATCGGACTAATCGTGCCAATTGGGGAGTGGGTCCTTAGAACAGCTTGTGAACAAACGAAGAAATGGCATAGCTTAGGATATCCTTTTGTCAGGGTTTCTGTTAATCTAGCAGCCCAGCAATTTATAAAAGCGGAATTGACAATGGTTATCAAAAATATATTGGCTGAGACGAAGTTGCCTGCTGACTATTTAGAGCTTGAGTTAACCGAAAATGCGATCATCCAAAATACCGATGCCACCTTAAGCATCATGCGGGAAATAAAGAACCTTGGGGTAAAGATCGCGATTGACGACTTTGGAACAGGTTATTCATCATTAGGTTATCTAAAGAATTTCCCGATAGATACACTAAAAATAGACCAGACTTTCGTAAAGGAAATCATTCAAGATACTCATAATGCAGCGATTACGAACACGATTATAACGCTGGCACATAATTTGCAGCTGGATGTCATCGCTGAAGGGGTAGAGACGAAGGAACAAATTGATTTTCTCATCGGAAAAAACTGCCATTTTATGCAGGGGTATTACTTTAGTAGGCCTGTAGAGGCAGCTGAACTGGCAAATAAGTTCTTTGTGAACAAAGGTATGTAGTATATTTCCAATTTTAATAGAAAGAGAGTGTCAACTTGGACACTCTCTATTTACTTTTCAATAAAAACAGAACATTAATTCTACTTACATCTATGTCTGTATGCTTGGCAGATTGATGCTAAATGTCGTTGCAGTCTCATTCGAATCACATTGTATAGAGCCGGCGTTTTTTTCAATGATTTTCTTACAAACAAACAGTCCGATTCCTGTGCCGAGTTCTTTTGTGGTAAAAAAGGGTTCGAATATCGATTTTATATGCTCAGGTGCAATCATTGGACCATTATTGGAAATTCGAACGATTAAGTGTCCTGCCTCAACATTGCAAGCAACTTTCAAATACCTAGGTTTTGCAGAATCTTTTAACGCATCAATGGAATTAACGAATAGATTGAGGAGCACTTGTTTGATCTCATCTTTATTGGCTGTGACGATTAAACCAGGCTGAATGTCCGTCACAACCTGTACATCGTTATCAACGAGGCTGGGATAGGTTAATTGCTGTATGTCATTAAATAGCTGAATGATCGAAATCTCCTCGATATTTATATTTAGATCGTTAAACTCTGCTTTAGAGGTATGCAAAAATTGCGTGATTCTAAAGTTAAGCTGCTGTAGTTCATTTTCTATAATAGCCAAGTATTTCACATCGGGATGTTCTTTTCTGAGCAATTTATTAAATCCTATGACAGAAGTGAGCGGGTTTCTAAATTCATGAACAAAACTGGATGACATTTGTCCAAGTATGGCTAACTTATCCTTGTGGTTTTCACTGATATATAAAGTTTTCTCCTTTAATTCCTGATCTTTTAAATTCGTATATTTGGTAACGGTGTCAAAACAGAATTGATCAAAGTACTTATTGATGTTGTTAATGAATGTATATAAATACTTCAGGGGTATTTCCGATTGCATCGCATATTTTATGATAATACTTCGTCCTAAATTAATATTGTACACAAAATTGCCAATATTGATTTTTGCCTCTAACCGTTCAGCGGCCACTTTATGGGCCAATTGGGTAAGGTTGGACTGGGATTCAAGCCCGATAATGGCAGTCCTAAGGACAGAAAACATCAGAAAGCCATTTTCTTTCATCTGCTCGTTGCTGAATTCCATATCACCGGTTAGGAAGGAATCGTGCCATTCTTGAAAAATCTCCGGTCTATGATCGTCCAGGAATTGGACTAGCCTAATATTATATGGTTCTTCTGTAATTGATGTGCCTATGTTTACAATTCCCCTTAAACAATAGTTATTTACTTATTCGATAAATCATTCCAATTTCCTCCAACATTCAGTCCATCCATAGAATAAAAATAAACCTTTTTCTACAATTTTCTATAATCTTTTGTACCAAAAAAAGGAATTGAAAGAAAATTGTCCAATCAATAATCATATATATAAAAAAGGGGGCTTTACAATGAAAAGAGTTGTAGTGACAGGCATGGGGACTATCTCCCCAGTCGGCAATACAGTGGAAGAAATGTGGGATTCCGTTATAAAAGGGAAATCTGGAATTGGTTTATTAACAAGATTCGACAGTGCTAATTTTTCTGCCAAAACGGCTGCGGAAGTGAAAGATTTTCATCTATCTGACTATATGGCAGTGAACGAGAGGCATCGAATGGATCGGTTTACACAATATGCGGTCGCTTCATCGCTAATGGCGGCTCGTGATGCAGGGATGCTGATTGGAGAGAATATTGCGGCAGAAAGGATTGGGGTATCGTTTGGTACTGCAATCGGAGGAATTGAAAGTTTCGAAGAGAGCTATAGGAGCCTCCAGGAAGGAGGTTACCAAAATTTATATCCATTTGCTACAACCACGGTGATATCGAATATGGCGGCGAGCCAGGTGTCGATTGCTTTGGGGGCGAAAGGCGTAAATATGTGCACCGTTTTATCCTGTGCATCTGGATCGAATGCGATTGGGGATGCCTTCCGAGTGATCCAGAGGGGTGAGGCAGATGCCATGGTAGCTGGAGGATCAGAAGCTTCTCTTACTCCGCTTGGAATTGGAGCATTTTGTGCGATGGGCGCCATTTCGCAAAATGCCGATCCTGAATCAGCCTGCAGACCATTTAACAAGAATAGGGATGGGCTTGTGATGGGTGAAGGAGCGGGTGCCATATTGTTGGAATCATTAGATTCGGCTATCGAAAGAAATGCCCCTATTTACGGAGAAATTGTTGGATATGCAACCGTTGCGGATGCGTATCATATCACGAGCCCTGCTCCCGGAGGGGAAGGGGCTGCCAGAGCAATGGAACTGGCCCTTGCTGACTCAGGACTGGGTAAAAAGGATATCCATTACATAAACGCCCATGGTACAAGCACTATGTACAATGATAAATCGGAAACCCAGGCAATCAAAACATTTCTACAAGAGGATGCCTATAACACCCCGATCAGTTCCACAAAATCGATGACCGGACATATGATGGGAGCAGCGGGTGCTGTGGAAGCCATTCTTACATTGATGGCAATCAAAACAGGTGTGGTTCCTCCAACCATCAATTTAGACACTCCGGACTCTGAATGTGATCTGGATTATGTACCGAATGTAGCAAGACAAGTGAAAATAAAGGCCGCGCTTAGTAATGCTATGGGTTTTGGCGGGCATAATACCGCTCTTATCTTTAAGGCTATATAGTTTTCTTGAAAAGTATCAGAGTGAGCTTAGAAAGGCTCCTGTGTTATGGATACACAAGAGCCTGATTGCCATCCCCCAGCTAGACCTTCAATCACTGATTCATTCATTTCGGTGACTTGATTTTGTGCCAGTATCAATCACAAAAGTGTTTCCTTGTGAGTTTTCAATGGTTTGAATGAGCCTGAGCCTTGCTAATTCGGGATTATTTTCTATTAATTTTGCCGCGTTTGCAAGGCTTCTTAAAGTCGCTGTTTCGCCTCTTGCTTTTTCCAGTGAGGCAAGAGCTTCTTTTTTTGCTTTGATCACTTCTGCAAAGGCCTTCTTTAAGTCGGCCGATAACATCATGTCTTTTAAATCAACAGAGCGAATCGAAAGTCCGGACAAAGATGTATCATTGATCAATAATTCTTTAACCTTATCGTTAATACTCTGGCGCTTGTTTAAGATTTCATCCATTTCCAAGGAGGAAATGGCTTCTCTAAGCTTAAACTGGATGGTCGTATATAAATATTCATCGTAATCTTTGTATTCAGAAAGCAGGGTCTGTGGGTCCGTAACCTTATAGGTAACCGCTAAACTGATTTTCACTCCCACATGGTCTGCACTTAACAATTCCTGTCCGTTTATTTGTAAAACGGTAGGCCGCATATCAAAAACTTCCAAACGAGTTCTGCTAGTGAAATAGGTGTACCTTCCCGGTCCGACAACATCCTTGAATGTTCCATTGTGAAACCTGACACCTTTTTCAAATGCAAAGATTGTAACCGACCTGAATAATTTCGTAACAATCGACCAAATTCCCGCTATTGATAGTAGCACAATGACAATCCAAAAAATCACTTCAAACATCTTCTCACCTCTTATATAAACATGATTGGATCCACCCACAGCATGAAATGGACAATGGAGGTCTTACCCTGCAGAATTGTCCAACACATATTGCTGCTGTGAGCGGACCCAAATTGGGAGTTGAACCCGCAGATTCTGGCACCCCGAAGGAAATACCAGTCGCCAAAGAGAAACGACGATTGGCTACATCGTTTAAAGATTTTAAACAACGGCTTGACGAATCTCTAAACACCATTGTATCAAGCAGGAAATGGAAAGTATATAATATTTCACACTGTCCGTACATAAAAAAAACGCTTGGAAATCCAAGCGTTTTCGCATCTTTATTTATTACCCCTTCGAACCTGAAGAAAGATTCGCTCCTTCCATAAAGTAGCGCTGGAAGATAAAGAATAGAATCAGAGTCGGAAGCATGACGGTAAAGGACATCGCCATCAGGTAATGCCATTGGACCTGTACGTTTCCTTTGAATGTCTGCAATCCGAGCTGCAACGTATATAAACTCTCATCATTCAAGTATAGCAGCGGTCCTAATAAATCATTCCAGGCTGCGTTGAAGGCAAACAGCGCCACGATAATAAGCGCCGGTTTCGTGAGCGGAAGCATGATGTGCCACCAAATTTTGAAGTGGCTCGCTCCGTCCATAATCGCAGCTTCACTGAATTCATCGGGGATCGTCAGCATGAACTGGCGCAGCAGGAAGATGTAGAAGGCACTGCCAAGGAACGCCGGTGCGATTAGCGGCAGGTAGGTGTTCACCCATCCAAGCTTTGAAAAGATAATATACTGCGGCACCAATGTAACGAAAGCGGGAATCAGCATCGTTGCTAGTAAGATGACAAACAATGTATTTCTGCCACGAAACTTGATCTTGGCAAATCCGTAAGCCACAAACGAATTAACAAATACATGGCCGATGGTGGAAATCACGGAGATCAATAGCGTATTGAGCCCCCAGCGGGAAAACGCGCCGGTCTTCCAAGCTTCGATATAGTTTGATAACCGGAATGACTCAGGGATTAGGGAAGGCGGATGCTGTGCGATCTCGGCAGGTGTTTTTAAGGAAGTCGAAATCATCCACCAGAGCGGTATCAGCAGCACGATGCTCCCAAGGATTAGGATCGCAAGCACCAATGCATTTTTCGTTTGTCTTTTAAATTTCATCGTTTGATAGAATTTCACTTCCTGGTTCACTTCTTGTCACCCCCGTCGTAATGCACCCATTTGTTGCTGAATTTTAAATGGAAGACGGTCAGGACCATAATGATAATGAACAGGAACCAGGCCATCGCTGAAGCATACCCCATATTGAAAATCTTGAACGCGTTGTTCCACATATGCAGGTTATAGAATAACAAGGAGTTGGCCGGTCCGCCTTCTAATCCGCCAGACGAACTTAGGTCGCCGCCCTGAATCATGACATAAGCTTCCTGGAAAATTTGAAAAGAAAAAATCGTACTCGTAATAATGTCAAAGAAGATAATCGGTGTCAGCATCGGCAGGGTAATATGGAAGAACTTCTGAAAAGCGTTCGCTCCGTCGAGGTCTGCAGCCTCATATAAAGCCGGTGACACTCCTTGAAGCCTTGCGAGGTACAAGAGCATTCCGCCGCCAACGCTCCATAGCTTCATCAAGATAAGGGAAGGCTTCGTCCATTCCGGGTCAAACAGCCACGCAGGACCGTTGATCCCAAACCAATCAAGAATGGTATTGACGAGCCCGGTCGATGGACTTAACAGATGCATCCAAAGAAAATACACGGCTACCCCCGAAAGCACGGCAGGAAGATAGTAAATCGTCCGGAAAATTTTCATGCCGGGGATTTTTTGATTCAACAGAAGGGCGACAAATACAGCACCCGCCGTCGTTAAAGGAACGGAAAATATCACAAAATAAAGAGTATTCCATAACGATGTCCAAAATAAATTGTCTTCCGTGAACATCCGCTTATAATTATCGAACCCGACGAAATTCATTTGCGAAGTAATATTATAATCGGTAAAACTGACATATAAGGAAAAAAGCAGCGGTCCGGCTAGTAAAAATAGCAAACCGATGATCCACGGGGAAATGAACAGATAGCCGATCAGGTTCTCTGTTTTGCCGCCTTGTTTTCTTTTTCGTTTTGAAGCCATGGCCGCTTTAGGGAGAGCGCTAGAGGCAACATCAAGCTCGGTTGTTTTCTCGGGAGAATATCGTTTTTGTTTTTCGTTTAGTACCGTACTCATCGTTAAGCTCCTTTCGCTACAGAAAGAAGAGAAGTCCGCTGACTTCCCTTTTTTCTAATGATTTGTATATTCTCCTGTTGCAGAGTTGTTATTTTTCGGTTTTCTTTACGTCCTGTTCCGCTTTCTTCAAAGCCTGTTCCGCTGAAATTTTTCCTTGGACGGCATTGTCGATGATCGGATCGACGATGCTTTTATAATCCGGATATTTCACCGGTACAGAATGGAATGGCGTGTCCTTCAAATTGTTTATCGCACTTTCATAGACCAGCTTGCCATCGCCCTCAAGTCCGTCGACTACACTTTCTGCAGCCTTTTGGTTGGCAACGATATCAAAGTTCTTTTCAGCCCAGTACTTTTGGACATCTTCACTTGCGAGATACTCGATGAATTTGGCTGCTTCCTTCGGATGTTCCGCTCCTTTAGGAACTTCCATCACAAAGCCGCCGCCTTCATTCCAATTACGTTCGCCTTCCTTGAAAGCAGGAATCGGAGCAACACCGAAGTTTATATCAGACTTCGAATCGCGAATCTGAGTGTAGAAGTTAGCTGTATCCGTCCAGATGGCAACTTTTCCAGAAATGAATGGATTGGTTTGTCCGCTGCCGAATTCAGCTTCAAACGCCTGGATATTTTTCTTGCCATAGCGCTTTTGCCAATCAGCTACCCACTGCAGGGCTTCGATTTTATTTGGCGTGGCAAAATGCATCTCGTCTCCTTCGATAAATCCTTTGCCATCATCCGCATTCGACATCCAACTGGCGGCACCAAAGCTGCCCCATAATGGATAGTAGCCGATTCGCTCATAGCTGCTGCCTTGTTTCACATCCAGCTTTGCGGCATGCTCTTCAAGCTCTGCCCAAGTGGCTGGCGGTTTTTCAGGATCCAGTCCAGCTTCTTTGTAAGCGTCCTTGTTGTAGAACATCAGGCGGTTATCGGTCGCAAACGGAACCCCATGAACCTTGTCCTCGTATAAAGCTGAATCCCACTGGTTCGGATAAAGCTCGTTTTTAAGGTCTTCACCCAAATGCGGGGTCAAATCTTCCGTTTGTCCATTTTTCGCGCGGTGCGCCACATTATGAATGTCATTGACGATCACATCAGCAGGATTTCCGGCTGCCACAGCTGCGGTATTCTTCGTCCAGATATCTCCCCACGGAACGAAGGTATGCTTTACTTCAATTTCATCCTGCGATTTATTAAAGTCAGAGACAATTTTATCAATGACTGGCTTTCTTGTTTCAGACCCCCAGAAGGTCTGGAAATCTATGACGACTTTGCCGTCCGCATTTTTTCCGTCTGCATCTGTATTGCTGGAACAGGCAGATAAAATAAGACTGAACAGTAAAATAAGAATAAATCCGAAATGCACCCTTTTTTTCATTCGTTTCTTTCCCCTTTTTGGATAATAGTCATTTGCATCCACATTGTTATACCACTTCTCAACAGGTTAAAACCTGCTAAATTTTTCCGAAATAGGACGAATTGAGAAATATAATGGAGATTAGGGTGGAAGTAAATGGAGAAACAATGGAAATCTTTGCGTAAGAAGGTACAATTAATTCATAGATCAATATAGGGAATGGAGATTTATATGGATTCATTAGGCTTTTTTAAAAGAAAAGTAATCACTACCTATATGGCTGCAACTATCACCGCGATTGTCATGGCTTTGCTTTATCTCAGTGAGAGCAGTGATGATCGATATGACCTCGGGAACGAATTTTTGTCATGGTCTTCCATTTTTCTCATGTATGTGGGATTGATTATCTTAGTTTATGGAAATGTAGTATCCCTGGGTATCGAATATATACAAGGTAGATGGTTCAAACAAAATACCTGGCTATTTATTGTGCTGCATGGGGTATTTGGGTTGGCGAATGGTTTGTTTTTTCAGGAATGGGGCTTAGCCCTGTATGGAATGATGGCGGCTTTGTTTTATGCTTGTATCGACAGATGGTTATTTGAAAGAGGTACTGAAAGAAAAGGAGTGAAGATCCTGCTCCTGACACCTATCCTCTTAACTGGTTTGCTTTGGGGCTTTATCCAATTCATTTCACCCTCAGTGCCGCCTTTTACAAAGGAGGATGCCGTAGATTTTGCAACAGACGGAGAGGGAACCGCTGAGGAGCTTTTCCCTAAAAAGATTGGCAAATGGAAAGGGACGATTCACGGTTACCAGGTAGAAAGAGAAACAAGTGCAAAAAAGGCAGGTAAAGAAACGTATATCGTTACCTTCACGGAAACATGGAAGAAAGGCGGAGAAAGTGGCTCTTATTTCTATTCTTATAAAGTGGATCGTGGAGGCTTATCCGCCTATAAGAACGGGGGAGAAGAACCACCATACTTTACACATGGTTTATGAAGCAGAGCAGTAGGAAACGAAATAGTAAGCAGGAACTTGGGAAAGTATTAATTGATTTGATTATTTGTCCGTTGTAGAGGTAAGATGGAAGGGTGGTTATACTTCCTTTTATAACAATAAAGGAAATACATATAATGAGAAATGAATCTTAAAAATGATTTTTATTTTTAAACAATAGGATGATGGAAAATGAAAAGAGCAAGATTGATTTACAATCCGACTTCCGGGCGGGAAGCGATCAAGAAACATCTGCCGGAAGTGCTGGCAAAGCTTGAACAAGCTGGCTATGAGGCATCATGCCACGCGACGACCGGGGAAGGCGACGCTACGAATGCGGCGCGAATCGCGATTGAACGCGGCTACGATGTCGTCATCGCAGCGGGCGGGGACGGAACCATTTATGAGGTCGTCAATGGACTGGCCGATGCGAAGGTTCGTCCGAAGCTGGGCATCATTCCGGTAGGGACGACCAATGACTTTGCGCGCGCGATCCATATGCCAAGGTCCGTCGAAGCGGCCGTCGATATTATTGCGGCAGGACATACGATGCCGATCGATATCGGGAAAATGAATGAACGTTACTTTGTCAACATTGCGGGCGGGGGACGCCTCACTGAATTAACCTATGAAGTGCCAAGTAAGCTGAAGACCATGCTTGGGCAGCTGGCGTACTATTTAAAAGGGATTGAAATGCTGCCGTCCATTCGGGCGACCGAAGTGACGATCGAGTATGACGGCAAATTATTCGAAGGCGAAATCATGCTGTTCCTCGTCGGAAATACCAACTCTGTCGGCGGCTTTGAAAAATTGGCGCCTGATGCTTCTTTGAACGACGGCATGTTTACCCTGCTTATTTTAAAGAAGACAAACCTGGCCGACTTTATCCGAATCGCCACTCTCGCTATCCGCGGAGACCACGTGAATGACCGCGACGTTCTTTATGTTAAGGCGAACCGGATCAAAGTAACGGCAAAAGATAAAATGCAGCTTAATTTGGACGGAGAATTTGGCGGCTTGGCCCCGGCTGAATTCGTCAATCAATATCGCCATTTCGATGTATTTGTCCCGGCAGGCGAACTGCCTGATGACCCGGCCAATCAATAATGCGAAGACCACCTTTGCGTGGTCTTTTTAAATTCAATACGAAATCTGCTTATGTCACCTCTAATTCAATAAGATTCAGCGTATAATAAACTATTTTTAGTGAGGGATGAACCCCCTTCAATCATTTGGAGGAGGTTTTTATGTTTTATAAAGTTTGATTAAATCCGATTAAGCAATCAATAAATCCAATTTCACTTTTGGACAAAACGAGAATATGTTATGCATATTCGCTACTTTCCGGATACAAAAAGATGAGTTTTTTAACTCTCCTGGATTTGGGTAAATACTAGATATGAAACATAGAGGAGGAAAAAAGGGTGCTTGAAGGTTGGGTGCATAATGGAGATGTCAAAATTCATTATCTAGATAATACAGGATCTTCCGACGACAACACGCCGCTTGTCATTATTCCCGGAATGGCGGAAATCGACGAGGACTATGAAGACATCCTGCAGGCCTTGCTGCCGCGAAGGGGTCTAGTGATTACGATGCGAGGAAGAGGGAAAAGCGACACCCCTGCAAAAGGCTACACGCTCGAGGATCACGTGTCCGATATTGAAAGTGTGATCAACCATATCGAAATCGATGACTTTGTCCTATTCGGCTATGCCCGCGGCGTATCCTACGCACTCGGCTATGCCGTCAGCCATCCTGACCGGATGAAAGGACTAATCATTGGAGATTACCCGCCAATCCAAGCCAACCTGGAAGAAGGCTGGGCGGAATTCTTCGCAGCAATCCCATACAGAAAAAGGCCGGTCCTGGACAGGATCAGCATGGCTACATTAAAGCAAATTGAAAAGGACTCCAGAGACGTCAATTTCACCGAAGCATTACAAAGTCTAAACTGCCCAATTCTCGTGCTTCGCGGAACGCAGCAAGGAGCCGGTCTGACCGAAGACGGAGTCAAGGAATATCTGCTGGCGGTGCCGGATGCGAATATACGAGAGTTCAATGAAGAAGGCGAGGATCTCTTTCATCCGAGCACGGGAGAATTCGTGCAGAGGATTGAGGAGTTTTTTGAGGAAATCGATGAATGAAAAAAAGCAGAGGGACATTTATCTATCAATGTCCCTCTCATGGTCTCAGCTAGTAAGCCGTCCGATAAAATCATGTAATTTATCCAATTCGGTTAGATTATGATTACAGGTTAGACTATCCCGGCAAATATAGTTGCCTCTTTTAATAAAGTTGTCTTGTCCTGATCCTTTTGTTTCAGACATAAACAGGCCAAGTTCCTCGTAGCCATTGCAAAGCGCGCATATCCCTTTTTTGTTGGAAGGTGTAAAGGTACCCTGCAAACCTTTCAGCCTATTATCTAATGGTGCGATGATAAACTTCTTGTTGGAGCCTTTATCATTCCAGCCCAGATAGGATAGCTCTCTCAGATCGATTTCCTCCAATAAGGGGAGCTTTAATTTCTTTGCTTTAGGGAATAGCTTTTTGAGCGTCTGCTCGGTTATTAGTTTAAATGGAATGACATACGCCTTTAATTCAGCCAAATAGGCTTCAGCACTCGTTTTATCTTTGACAGTAAGGATAGGGTTGATTAGCTGCCTTTGGCCATCAGTAAGCTCGACGAACAATTTTTGTACTTTTTCTTGTGCGAGATTTTTCAGCGTATGAATCACATGGATATCATTAGCGGCCGCATGCCCATTAATAAGAATCTGGGTTTGGGCTCTAATAAAATTATACTGGTCACTTCTTATAAAAGGTTCCATTTCAATCACTCCTGTTAGATTGCTCCTTCTATTTTAATAAATCAGCTGATCTTTTGAAATGGAAAAGATGAATCAGAAGGAAACCAGCATAGAAAAGCACTGATAATCCACGTTTGTGATCATCAGTGCTTGTGTCATGTCATATTGGTGTATTATTTTCCGCCCAGTCGGTAAAAGAACCAGAGCCGCTACAGCCATTGCATTCGTACACATTCGCATAGTAAAACTCATTCGGAGCGTACGCATTAAACCCCTTGCCGCGGCAGTCCGGGCACAGCCCCTTTTCTCCCATATTCGAAACATGCTTATCATATCTGGCAGCGTTCCAGGCAGTTATCGCACTAAATAGTCCCATTCTACTCACCTCACCTATTTTTCCTTATTTTGCTTAGAAATAGGATTTATATACCAAGAAAACTCGAGTTTTAGGGAAAAAAATATTCGTTACTATTTAATATGAAAAACGAACTCATTTTGTGACTAAGCCCGGCATGGAATTTTGCCAATTTTGTCCCAACGATCGTATATATGTTAAAATACTGACAGTCTCTAAAGGGATTCTAATAGAAAAGGAAGTAGACCATGAAAAAAACAGCACCCATTGCAAAAAATGATTATATAGATGTACTATTCGAGGATTTGACGCACGACGGGGCAGGCGTGGCGAAGGTAGACGGATACCCGATCTTCGTACCAAACGGCCTCCCTGGTGAAAAGGCAAAAATTAAAGTGATCAAAACAAATAAAGGCTATGGCTTTGGCCGCCTGATTGAGCTTTATGAAAGAAGCAAACACAGAATTGATGTACCGGCCTCTGAAGTGCATAAATACGGCGGAACCCAGCTGCAGCATCTAAGCTATGAAGGGCAGCTGCAGTTTAAAGAGAAGCAGGTGCGGGAAGTGCTGGCGCGGATCGGTAAGCTGGAAGACGTTAAGGTACATCCGATTCTGGGCATGGAAGAGCCATGGCATTACCGAAATAAGGCACAGGTGCCTGTCGGGGAGAAGGATGGCAAGCTGATTGCTGGGTTCTTTAAACCGCGCAGCCATGAAATTGTTGATACGAATGAAAGCTTAATCCAACACCCGGCTGTGAATGAAGCGATTCAGGCTGTGAAGGAGATTTGCAGCGAGCTGGGGATTCAGGCGTATGACGAGGATAACCATAAAGGCGTTCTTCGGCATATCATGGCCCGGTACGGGAAGACGACCGGGGAGCTGATGGTTGTGATTGTCACGCGGACTTCGGATCTCCCGCAGAAAAATAAAATCGTCGAGGCAATCGTCGCCCGGCTGCCGCATGTGAAATCGATTGTCCATAATGTGAACTCGAAGCGGACGAATGTGATTCTTGGTGAGAAGACGAAGGTGCTATGGGGGAATGAAGTGATTTATGACTATATCGGGGATGTGAAGTTTGCAATCTCGGCGTTGTCGTTTTACCAGGTGAACCCTGACCAGACGAAGGTGCTTTATGATAAGGCCTTGGAGTATGCAGGATTGACAGGGGAAGAGTCGGTGGTTGATGCTTATTGCGGGATTGGGACGATTTCGTTGTTTCTAGCGCAGAAGGCGAAGAAGGTGTTTGGGGTAGAAATCGTGCCGGAAGCGATTGAGGATGCGAGAAGGAATGCGGAATTGAACGGGATAGGGAATGCGGAGTTTGCGGTTGGGGCAGCGGAGGATGTTATTGCGGAATGGTATAAGCAAGGAAACAAAGCTGATGTATTGGTTGTGGATCCTCCGCGCAAGGGTTGTGATGAGGCGTTACTGAACACCATAATTGAGATGAAGCCGGGAAAAGTTGTGTATGTGTCTTGTAATCCGGCTACGCTGGCGCGGGATTTGCGGATATTGGAAGACGGTGGATTTAAGACTTTGGAAGTGCAACCGGTTGATATGTTTCCGCAGACTACGCACTGTGAGGCGATTGCTAAAATAGTTTATAATGGAGATACAGGGACCAGATAAAGTTCCTGCTTTTTATGGAGAATTTAACAATCGGGCCAGATTGTTGAATAAATATTATAGGGTTAGAATTAACGCAGGAGAACCGTATCATATGTAAATGAGGTTTCTTGTTTTTTTAAATGAACAACTTAGAATATTATATTTAGCTTTTATTACAAGAGAAATGGTTATATAGATTGAACTTAAGTTTTTCTTTATAATTCGGAAGGATTTTTGTACATCACTCGACGAATAAAGCTTTATCCTGAATAGGCGGTGAGATGTCATGAAATCCAATGTTGACGAATTACAAGAGGTTGAAAATAGACTTAAAACTGAAAAAAGTCGTCGCATGTATGAACGTTATCAGACAATCCGGCTACATCTGATGGGGAAATCTGTCCAGGAAATCGCCGCCATTCACAAGCGAACCAGTAAAACCATCGGAAACTATATCCGTTCCTACCAAGAACATGGATTGGACGGCTTAACCATGAAGTTCTCAACCGGAAAGACACCAAGATTGACGACGGAACAGCAGGCGCAGGTAAAGCAGACCATTATTGATTTCCAGCCCCATGAGTGCGGGTTCCCGGCCAAGTTCAATTGGACGCTGGAACTCATTAGTTTGTACATTCTGCGAGAGTTTGGAACGTCCTATTCCATTCGTGGCGTGTCGAAAATGATGGAACGGCTTGACCTAAGTTACACGAAACCAACCTATACCCTGGCCGCAGCCGGTGAAGAAAAGCAAAAAGAATTTGTCGAAACGACTTTCCCAGAGGTAAAAAAATACTACAAGGGTGAAATTGATCACATTTTGTTTGAAGATGAAAGCATGATCCGTGATTACCAGGCCCTGCAGTATACCTGGTTTGCCAAAGGAAAACAAAGAATCATTAAGACGACCGGAAAACATCGTAGCGTCAAACTGTTAGCTGTGTTAGATTACGTCACTGGAGAAATCGTATGGCAGGAAGAAGAGCACTATACAGCGCTTGAGTTCCTATCTTTCCTTAAAAAAGTGACAGCAGCCTACCCGACTGGAAACATTGTCATGATTCTGGACAACGCACGAATTCACCATGCAAAAATGCTTGAACCTTTCCACAAAGAATTGAGAGGCAGATTGAATTTGATCTTCCTGCCTCCTTACAGCCCTGAACTCAATGTGGTCGAGGGGCTTTGGAAATGGTTGAAATCCGACATCATCCATAACGTTTTCTACCATACCACAGCTGAAATTCGCAGAACGTCCAGGCTTTTATGAAGCATATAAATCCTATGACAGTCATTGACCGACTGTGTATAAGGATGGAATCAAGTGCAATTCAGGAAAATCTTTAGTTCAACTTATATAGCACATATCATAGACATATATTGGGGATTATGGAGTTTATTTTTTATCCTTATTTGACTCGGCCCATAATTGAGCAAGAAATCCATGATGGACGAAAAAGAATAGATATAAGTTTTGATAATTCTGCTGAAAAAGGCTTTTTTCATCAACTGTATATTGCTAAAGATATACCAAGTCAATATATATTCGTAGAATGTAAAAATTATGGTTCAGAAGTTGCCAACCCAGAATTAGATCAACTCTCAGGAAGGTTTTCACCAAATCGTGGAAAGTTTGGTTTAATGGTTTGTAGGACTATTGTAGATATGGAAAAGTTCATTGCAAGATGTGCAGATACATATCATAATTCAAGAGGAATGATTATTCCTTTAGTGGATGAGGATTTTATTTACTTGCTAAATGAAATAAAAAAAGGAAATAGTAAAAGATGAGTTATTAGCGGAAAGATTAAGAAAAATAATTTTAAGATAGTATATTATAATCTATTAACCATGAAATTTAATTTAAAATCATGTATATAGTTAGTTCACCATCGTTTCGGTATTAAATGCAATTTAAGTTCCTTTAATGAGGAGGTCTTAAAAAGTTGATGATACACGACCTTTTGAGACCCCCTACTCAATTTTATCAACCAAAATTTCAAAATGAATTCAAAATCACTAGCAAACTATGTCGATATATTTTTATTGACCGATATGGTCAGACATACCCGATGAATGGAGATTAAAAATGCATTCTGATTTTTAAAACCTGAGTCCCACCAAAGAAGAGTTTGGACAAAGGTGAATGGTAATTTAATTATAGCTTTCTCTATCCTCAGCAATCCTATCTAATTGAACTTCGCTATTAAAATCAATTCGACTCTTAAAAAATCGTTCCGTATCCTTGTCCATAAAATGAACATAGCAGCCTTTCATTCCGCGGGTCATGAGAACACGGTAAGTATTTTTAACAAGGTCGATAAATTGCTCTTTAGATCTTTTGACGACTGTATCGTAGGAATGTTCTTTATTTCCTTCCCATCGTTGTTCATCAAGGTTATAAACCAGGTCAGGGCCAATGATTACTCCTACATAATCAAATTCAAATCCTTGTGCTGTGTATATGCAGCCTACTTGATTAATGCCGTTAGGGTCATATGCCCAAAGGTGTGCTTTGGGAATGCCGGGAGCAAGTCTTGGTGCATCATGTCTAGCATTCCATGGCCTTTTAAAGTCTCCAATTATAACATCTTCTTCTAATGTTCCATCCCATTTTGGCTGTTTGGACCATGGCCAGCAAAAGCCAGCTGTTACTCTTGCATCGAAACCGTTATCTGCTTTGTGTTTAATTGCATCTTCTAAACCCTGTGGGGAGTTAAAGATTTTGAATTCAAAATCGTCTTTTGAATCCCAAATTACATTGGCAGTCCTTTTGATACCTAATGTATTGTTGATCCAGTTAATGAAACCATCGGAGCCGTTACAGCGGAATTGGGCGTCTAATTCTTCAATATACACCTCGCATCCATAATCTAATGCAAATTTATTAATATATCCAACTGTTCCTATTTCATCTGGCCTAACGGCCTGATTATCATCGATAAAAAACACAGATACTTTAGATGTTTTGATAATTTCTTCTATTTGGGGGGTGTTGGAGCGTTCTTCTTTTTTCATATACATATTATTGCTTGTTTTTCTGATTCTGTGGGCTTCGTCACATATTAAAATATCAATTTCATTTTTCTCAGTTTTTGTATAACTATTAAAATATTTAAATTGGACTGAACCTCTTTTTCCAATTATTTTTCTAAGTGTTTCAGTAAACGCTTTAGAACCAGTAGCATAATGGGAGTTGTATCCTTCCAATGATAAATCAGCCAATAAATTTAGTGCGATTACTGATTTTCCAGTTCCTGGCCCGCCTTTTATAATAACCACTCTTTTTCGTTTATCATGAAAACCATCCCGGGCAAAAGCAAAAACTTTATCATAGATAACTTTTTGATTATCAAGAAGAATATATTCATCCAATCCTTTTATAGTATTACCAACATGCTTCATTAGTTTTTTGCTAGGGCGATATTGACTTTCCTCTACTTTTTTTAAGATAGGAAGTCCGTCGCCTTTTGCCAATTTGGTCTGAAGAAAACTCTTTAATTTAGGAACATCATCAGCAGTGAAAACAGGGAATTGATTTAACAAAGCTGTGAATTTTGAATCAAATAAAACATCTTCAGCATCGTAAGAATAATTATGTAGATAGGAACAAGATGTTAATCTGATAGGTTTTTCTCCATCATAAAAAGCTGTATGGGTATCCTGCAAATAAAGCTGATACTGTCCAACTTGAGCTGATGGATGAAGGACATCTCTTAGTGCACCCCCAACCCATGTGACAACCTCATTTTCACCGTTAGAATGATCGCATTTATCCCATTGCTTTAATTCTATAATGACTGCCTCATTCTCGCCGCTTTCGTTTTTTCCAGTAATCATGCAGTCTAATCGTTTTGAGGTCACCGGCAATTGGTATTCAAGTAAGATTCCGTGATCTGTCATACCGCTATATTGAAATACTTGAGACAGTGCTCGCAAGGAATTTCTCCAAGATGCCATTTCAGAATCTGATGGATAGTATCGGTAGTAGTCAAAAAAACTTTCTCTTAACTTAGAAGCAATTTGATTTTGGATTGAGTCTTCAATAAACTGCTCGGATGTCCCTGAATAAAGTCTCATTTAAAATCCCTCTTTTTATAATTCTGTATATTTCTTTTTACTGCCATACGCTTTTTCAACCGGATACTTTCTTGCATTCTTCTGCACTTTATCTAAAATAATTTCTTTTAGGTCTAATCCTAATTTATCTGACATCAATATGGCATAAATCACAACATCAGCTAATTCGTCTTTAATATTTTCCAAGTTGTCTTTTACAGCTTCTTCGTTATTCTTCCATTGGAAATTCTCTAACAGTTCGGATGCTTCTAAAGATAGAGATATAGCCAAATCTTTAGGGGTATGAAATTGTCCCCAATTTCTTTCATCCCGGAAATGAATAATTTCTTTTAATAATTCATTCATAAAAACCCTCTTTTACTAGCAACTTAGATTTATAAATCAATTATACTATTAATTTAAATTAAATAACTAACATACAGGTACAGAAAAATTGTAGCGAGAGAGGTGAAAAGCTCAATTTACTTTTATACCTTTATATTTTCAAAGTAGATAAAAAGATATTAGGGTTTACTCATTTACTAGTAATCTTAACTTTCAAAAGCAGTAATAGTAAAAACAAAGAACTGTTAAATAAAACATAGTTATTCTAAAACTAGTCGCTGTAAACCCATCATGAGTGGATGAGGTTGGGAGAGGTATCTAGTAAGAGAAGTTTTTGAGGTAAAATGCTTCTTGCAGCGATTGCTTTATTGATTTGACAAAGTTTACTCATATTTATTTGCCTCAAACTGAATCAAGCCTTGGCTGGAGATTGAATTATCTGTTATCACAAAATTCCTCTTACATAAAAACCCAATTTACGATACTATAGATGTAAATGCTAGGGAGGGAGTTTTCAAATATGGGAGGAAGCGGTTATTCAGGAGCAAATAATGGTGGGTCTGGTGGAGGATTAGTAAATAATTGCGGGGATACATTAATACTCCAGCTTATTGTAAATCAGAATCAGAGTAGTATATGGTTAAATACTTCCCTCCACGATGCTGTTTATATAAATCTTAATAAAAATTCTGTTTTACCTATTATTGAGGTTTTAAAGCAAGTAGACAATACGCTTGTTGGGGTTGCCCCACCAAGCTACGGTTGGGTCATCGATTGCATTGAGAACGGCTGGCAGTACCAAGGAATAATTATTAAAAAAGAAGGAAGTCAGTATAATCCACGAATAACAGTAAAATTAGAAGGTTTAAAATGATATGGGTGATATTAAAGCGAATATTATTTTAAAGGAATTATGGGATATATATGGTGATTCAATAGATCAAGAATATAATTTATTTCAAAAATCAAAAGAACAAGTACTTGATGAGTTCTTCTTTGTATTATTAGGTGGTTTCGGAATCAGTTTCGAATTAAATTTATCAGGTCTTCAAATTCTAAAGAATCAAAGTTTATTTAGAAGAGAGTATTATAAAAGTCCAGATAACCTAGTGGCAATTGAAGAGAAGATTAGAGAACAGTTTTTCAAGAAACAGTTTACTCCTGCTACGTCTAATGGACAGTTGAGAAAATATAGATATATCGAAACAAAGCCTAAAATAATTTCAGAAGCTGGTTATTGGCTCTGGAAGAGCTGTGAATGGGAATTATTTGAGGAACTACATAAGTTTAATGCATTTGAGGCAAGGCTATGGTTATGTACTTGCCCTGGAATTGGGATGAAATCTGCAAGTTGGTTTTTGAGAAACACAGGTTTTAATGACGATTGTGCTGTATTTGATGTTCACATATTAAGATTTTTAGATTATCTAGGTTTTCATGTTCCAAAGCAATTAACAGAAAGAATGTACCTTAAATTAGAAGATGCATTACGAAACGTTTGTGACAGTGTTGGTGTGACCTTAGGTAAGATGGATTATTTGTTATGGTTGTTGTCCAGAAATGGGTTTCTTAATCACGTTGAACGGGGTGAGGACATTTGAGCCTTTCGATATATGGAGAGATTGGAATAGACATCTTACTAGACAATGATTCTAGTATTTTTTATAGAACTGGTGGAGCGGGTTTATACGCAGCAATTGCAGCCGCAAAACAAGAAATGAAAGTAAACTTCTTAACTGTTTACGGTCCTGAAATAGACAAATATAGCATGAGATTTTGGGAGACGATGGGTGTTTCAACACAACAGTCTTTATACTTAGAGAACTATAATGTTCCTCGTTATTTAGTAACAGGCTACAAAGCATTTGAAAATAAGTATAGTACACCGATGACCGATGTAAAAATCGGAGTTGATTATAATCCTAGCATAGAAAAAGATTGTGAAGGTTTATTACTTTTTCCAATTGATCACACATTACCTGAATCTTTGTGTAAGCAAGCATTAGAAAGAAATATTCCAATATTTTTAGATCCTAAACCAAATAATAAGTCAATTCAACAAGCCAAGACTATCTTAGAATATGTAACAGTACTCTTAGTTAATGAGGAAGAAGCTTTACTTTTATCTGAATCAACGGATATCGATGAAGCTATTAATAAATTAAACGTAATGGGACCTAAGTATATAATTTTAAAAAGAGGACACAAGGGCTGTACTTTGATTTACGATGAAAAAAGAATAGATTTTCCTGCTTTCAAGAGTAATGTTGTTTGTACTCTTGGATCGGGTGATGTCTTTGGAGGAGCGTTTGCAGTAACGTTTTTGAGAACTAGAGATATAGAATATAGTGTACAAATTGGGAATTGCGCTGCAGCTAATTTTATCGAAAGTGTATCTATTGAAACTGTAATTGATAAAGCAGGGGTGGAAAAAGATCTTTTCCTTCGTGAGAAGCTTATTACAGATGAAAAACTTCTTAAAAAAATTTATTTAGCTGGTCCCTTCTTCAGTAAACAAGAAATAAACTGGGTTAAACAGATTACTGATAGACTAGAAAGTGCTCGATTTAGAGTTTTGTCTCCATCACGAGAGAATGGAATCATTAATAAAGATATGTCGTTAGAACAGCGAAGAAAGGTTTTTCAATCTGACATTGATCTTTTAAACGATGCTGATGTCGTGGTAGCTTTACTAGATCATGATGATCCCGGCACATGTTTTGAAATCGGGTATGCTTATGAAAAAGGAATTCCTGTATACGGTCTTAAAACTTCTCAAAATGATTTGAATAATATGGTTCGGTTTGGTTGCAAGGAATTATTAGACAATATTGAAGATCTTATAGGGATATTATATGGCTGAGAATAAAGTTGTCTTACTTTTTTCAGGTGGGATTGATTCAACTGTTTTGTATTATTGGCTTGTGGATGCAGATTATGATGTATTCCCTATTCATATAAATTATGGTCAAACAACTTATCCAGGTGAAGTAAAAGCTATAAAAGAAATAACTCATGGAAAATTCCCAAGAAAAACTTTTTTTGTTGAGGTGCCTAATCTAAGAAATATAGGTACAGGATCACTAGTTGGTGACTTACCACAATCTGATTACTCCCAAGATAACTGGATGAAAAGCGAATTCTTTCCAAATAGGAATATGATTCTAATATCTATCGCAGCTTCATACGCCTATAAAATGGACATAAATAAATTGGCTATTGGAGTAGTAGGAGAGAACTCTTATAGTGATACAGGGGCTGCCTTTATCACTAGTATTGCCGCAACATTGTCTGAGTCTTTAAATTCATTTGAATTAATTACACCTTTCGTAGGTAAAAATCGCAACTTTGTGGTTGATGAATGCCGACGATTGAATGTCCCTCTAGAGAAAACATTTTCATGTAATTGTCTGAGGAATCGACATTGTTTATTGTGTAGCAGTTGCCTGGACAGACAACACTTATTGGAGAGATTGGGAAAGCAAAATGCGTTTTGAACTTACTTGAGATAATTATTTCAATTAAGTTTGGATAAACTAAGTGGTTTCTTAATCAAAAAGGAAAATTTTGTTGAGTTAGATGGAGAGGGGTCAGATGATGAAGACTTCTTTTCTTTATTTAGTTTTGGAAATCTACTAATCAAGCGGAGCATGTTTTTAAGGGTCATCTTTTTCTTTTGGACTTCTTACAAGGGAAGAAGTAGAAATGAAGCAAGCATAGTTATGAAACTGAGAAAAATAGTACGTAAGATTTAGAGTTTGGAAGGTTCTTGAAGACGATTAGTAGAAGTTGCGTTTTAAATATAATATCAGTAAGCACCTCACTGAAATCCGTAATAGGGAACCGTATAATTAATGATATGTTTGTTATTTATTCTAATTCTATATTGAGACCATTAGGCTATAATAGAATCAACTCATATGCAACATGGATTGTCAACACTAAACTAGACAACTTTTTTAAGGTGTTCAAGTTTATACTCAATCGGGCTTAAATAACCCAGTGTCCCATGAATACGAATGTGATTAAACCAATGAACATAGTCGTGCAATTCTCTTGTTAGATCTTCCAATGTATCGAAATTCCGGCCCTTCACAAACTCTGTTTTGAGGATTTTGAATGTTGCTTCAGCTACGGCATTGTCGTTTGGTGGCTCTCATGAAATATTTCGATGATGTCGGAAGTGATGTCATCTTCGGATTTTCTTTCTTTCGCTTCATAATAATAAGTGCTTCTAGGCAATTGAAGGACGTCGTACATTTCTGATATCGAGTATTTGTGCTGGTTGTTCCGCATCACATTTACTTTCGTCCTAGTATCAGCGCAGCTTGCTTTAAAATATCATTCTCCATTTGTAACTGTTTGAGTTCCTTACGGAGCTTTACCAATTCTGTTTCTTCCGGTGTTCGGTTATCGGCTTCTTTGAATGAACCGGAGGCATTATGTTGAGAGATCCACTTATCCAGAGAAGATGTGTTAGATCGTACTCACGAATAATATCCTTTCTTGGCTTCCCATTCTGATACAGCTGCACCATTTGATTTTTAAATTCTTCTGAAAACGTTCTTCGTTCTCTTTTAGTCATCGTAGATTCTCCTCAACTATTGTATTAGTAGTCTACTTGACCTTAAATTTTCTGTCTAGATAAGTGTAGCCGTTCCAGCATGTAGTCTTCAATGTCCCTGGTCGACATGCCTTTTGCATAAAGGCCTATAATTAGGTCTTCCAATCCATTCGATGTAGTTTCAATACTTCGTGATAATCTGTGGTTCAAATTTGCCTTTTCTGTCTCTCGGCAATTTTAACTCTGTATTTCCAAACTTGGTTTTAACTCTTTTTTGGCTATATCCATTTCGGTTGTTTCCGGAATGGTCACCTTCGTTATCATGCTTCTTGTAACCCAGGTGATCGTCAATTTCAGCTTCCAATACATGTTGAATGGTATTTTTGAATAGATCCTTCAACTTTTCCTGAATGTCTTTCACTGTCCGACAATCTTTCGCTAATTCTTTCGCCAACCAGTTTGTTTCGTTTTGCATAAATGATCATCTCCTTGATGGTAAATTTAACCATTCGCAAAACTTCTTACATCCTCCTGAAAGTATTAATATCTTTTTTATCAATGCTTTATAACCCAATAAAATCTTCAGAATATTTCCAAATTATCTGCTCGAAAACTCCTCGATCATGAACGTCTTCTTCTCTAAAGTAAATGCAATCCTATTGCATTACACCCTTGAAAATTGTATCCATTATCACTCGGTCTTCCAATTCCTCCCATACTTGGCAATGCGGTAGTATTTTTAATTTATCTTCCATAGTATTTGACGCTCCTTTCTTCTTAATCTTCCAAGGAATTAAAGATGGTTCCTGCTAGTACACAAGATAAAATGAATTATTAGAGATTTTAATCCAATAAGAAATCGAATAAGCAGCAATCAACTTCGTCTCCAGATCGTTTTTTTTCGAAATGAAATAATCATTGTTTTCACTATATAAATATATTTTCTACATAGATTTAATTTGTGATAGGATATATTAGAATGCTTTAAATAAGGTGGAGGTTTTTATGCAAAAAAAAGTATTGGTTGTGACTTCATGTACGGGCGAAAAAGTCCATCAACCAACTAATGAGCTCCAATTAAATGATTTTAAAGACGTTAGTATGTTAAAAAAGCGCGAAGAAGAACTCGCTTCATATAAAACTACTGCTGGAGAAATGTACACCGGAAAGCAACACGTTGCTTTAATGGAGGGTGTGAAGAAATATCGAGATCATGGTGGCGATATTGATGTAGCCATTTTATCAGCTGGTTACGGCATGTTGAGAGAAAACGATGTAATTGTTCCTTACGAAGTAACTTTTAATTCAATGAGTGGTGTTGAAATAAAATCGTGGTCTAAATATATATCTATATCCCAAAAGTTGGAGAAATGGATAAAAGATTATGATTTGATTTTTTTCCTCCTAGGTGATAAGTACTTACAAGCTATTGAATGGCCTTTGAAAACAACAGAGGGTCAAAAGTTATTTTTCTTTGCAGGTGATGCAAGTAAGCATAAAGTTCTAATAGCTCCAAATCATTATGTTATTGCTGCCCGTGAATTGGAAGCAAAAATATTTAGATCAGGCCTTATTGAATTAAAAGGATTTCTATTCAACAAGCTTCTTAGTTATGGAATTGAAAATAATAATATGTGGGAATCTATAGCAGAGTATCCTGAACGAATTAGAGAATATTTATTAAGTTTCTATAAGTTAGGCCAACAAATATCCATGTTTGAAGATGAAGAATTGGAGTCTAAATTATTGTCTTTTTATACAATTGCTGTCCCGTATGAAAAATTGGCAAGAAACTATGGTTCTGAATTCATGTTTTATATTCCTGAAAATGATGATCGTGTGGATCCTCGATATGATTTTATTGAAGACTATTCAGATCCACAAAGGGATAGGTTGGTAGACGATGTATATGCACATGAGTTACACCATCAACCTCAATATGATGGAATTCTAATTTCGAAGGTAAATGTAGATAAGGCGACGAAAAAGAAAACCAGTATGATTCATGAAATGGGTATACGTGAATTCTTAAGGCTTCCTGATAACTATTCAATAATGGGAGATTGTGGAGCATTTAGCTATATTGGCAAGGAGTTACCTCCATATAAAACTGAAGAAGTTCTTAATTATTATAGGGATTTGGAATTTAATTATGGAGTATCAGTAGATCATTTAATTGTTGGATCATTTGCCAAAGATGAAGCAGAAAGAATTCGCAGATATGAAATAACCTTAAACAATGCAGAAGATTTTATAACAAAATATAAACAGAATAAAGGTGAATTTCGTAGGAAGTTTACTCCAATTGGAGTAGCGCAAGGTTGGGATCCAATTTCATTCCGAAATGCAGTATCTGACTTGGTTAAAATGGGATATGAATACGTTGCGCTAGGTGGACTTGCTAGAGAAAAATCCTATACGATAGTTGAAATTTTAAAGGCAATTGCTCCTGTGATTCCAAATAATAATTTTAGAATGCACTTATTTGGTGTGGTACGTGACAACATGGAAGTAATGAAAACATTTCATAAACTAGGTGCTACTTCTTTTGACTCTGCATCTCCATTAAGGAGAGCGTGGTTGGGCTCGGAACATAATTATTATGGTAAGAATCAGCATTTTTCTGCAATTAGAATTCCTGAGGCAAAAGAAAATACTGGTCGAGTTAAAAAATTGATATCAGAGCAAGGTGGAGCATTCTCTGAATATAAAGCACTCGAAATGAAAGCATTAGATTCTTTAAGAGCTTTTGACCGGGGAGATATGGATCTAGACACAACCTTGGAAGCAATTTTAGCATATGATGAAAGACTTGGAGAAAAACGTGAAAGGCACGCTGATTTTTATCGCGAAGTATTAAAAGAAAAGCCATGGAAGCAATGTGGTTGTAACATATGTACTGAAATTGGAATTGATGTGATGATTTTTAGAGGTAATAATCGTAATCGAAGAAGAGGTTTTCATAATACCCATGTTTTTTATGAGCAAGTTACCAACTTGAAAAAAGAAATAAAATCAGAACTTCTTGTGCCAAATTCTTACTAGAAAAATAATAAAGTTCCTTGTTTATATTGTGTATCTAGAAAAATTAGACTGGTGTAAGGAAAGAGGTAACTCTCTTTCTTTTTTTTTTTAGGAATGATTTAATGTTTTTAAAGGTTTATAAATATACTTCAATTCGAGGTTAAGAGATGGGTAATTTAAAAATCAATAACGTCAAGAAATTAAATCGCAGAGATAAAAATCATCTCTATCTCTATATTGCTTCCTCAAATGAAATAAAAGAATGGAAATTAAAAAATGGAGACCCTTTTTTAGGGGGAGTCGATGGAGTTCTTTATTTAACCTGTCTTGATATAATGGAGTGTTTTTGCGTTAATTCAAACCAATTATCTATAGAAATTACAGCTCCCTTATTAAGATCTGATATTGGTATAAATATTAATAATGACTTTTTAGTGGTTATTCAAAAGCAAAATCTTCAAGACACGGTTAAAAGTATGTTTCAAAATGATTCATTACTCAATACATGGATTGAAATAAAGGGTTCCCGAGTTAGTAAAAATTCCCTAAAAGTTATTACAATAAACTCATTAAAAAACATTATGAGTACACTTTTTAGTAATAATAGTATCTCTGAAACAGAGGAATTTACGACTTTTCTGCGGATTTATCTACAAGAATTTATCAAGGAGAACTCTATTTATTTTCCGTATAGTGTAAAACAAATGGTAGAAATTAAAGAAAGCACTGTCGTCCATAGTGTGAATACTTGGTATATTTTGATTAAGTATTTTAAAGAGCAATGGGAAAACTCATATGAACAGGGTATAAAGGCTCCAATATTTTTAAAAGAAATTACATATAAAAATTGGCAAGGTAATTTCTTCGATAGATCAAGTCCCTTCTGGCTAGAGTTCAACAAAGATTCTAAACGTCCTTTTTATCCTAGTAAAAGTAATCAAGAAATAATTTATAAAGCTTGGAAAGATCTAACCGAACCTTCTTAAAATAGAAGGTTTTTTCTTTTATTTTTAGAAAAAAGTATATATAATTAATCTATCACGTATCTTCACGTATCTAAAATATCAAAAAGGCGGTGTGTATTAATTTGGATTTTTATATCAGTTGGTCACACAGTGATGCAGTTTTTAGTGATTATTTTGATAGTTGTCCTATGCTTATTTCTGCTATTCCTGATAATAAATATGCATTGAAGAAATTTAATAGAAGTCCGCAGAAAATTATAATAGATTCTGGTGCGTTTTATTATTCTAGGCAGAATGTAGCAAGAAAATTGAAAGACATTATGGATATTCAATGCTATATGATAGATGGGGCACCTAATGATGTACCAATTAAAATCGTGCATTTAGATGAACCTTTAACAGAAAAGAAAGCGCTTACAGAAAAATATAATTCAATTGAAAAAACGCTATTGAATGCATACGAGCATTTTAATTTATTTCAAATGGAAGGATTTCCTCAAAATATTAGCATGATGGGTGTTATACAAGGGTTTGACTTTGCAAGTATTCAATTTTCTATACATGAACTAAAAAAGATGGGTTACACCTCATTCGGTATAGGATCCTTATTAAAAAAATCAGCAAAGGATCAGATATCCATTATTAATTTTATTTCTGAAATTGTCGGATCTGAAAATCTTCATGTTTTTGGGGTTACTGGTATCCCCCAAATTAAAGAAATGGCAAAACTAAAAATCTCTTCATTTGATTCAAGTAGACCGACAATGGTAGCAGCTTATCATCAAATAATCTATAGCAATCCTTTTAGAATTTTTTTAATTTCCGAATCCAATGTAACAAAAACGCAAAAAAGAATATCTAAACCCTTAAATTGCAACTGTCCTGTTTGTAATAATAAGCCTGAAGATATAATGAAAATTGATCATCGGAATTATACAAAACTTAGATCTATACATAATTATTATCATTTGATTGAAACAATTAAAGATATTAAAAGAGAGGTATTATAATGTCATTATTTCAAATTTGTTATGGACCAGAAATCCAATCGATTTTTGAAGTAATCAATAAACAGCCCGGAATTAAATTTCAGGAGTTGGTAAAGAAATTTCAGTATGAAGAGAACGGTGATATAACTTCCTTAGTCGAAGCAGTAGGGAAATTTCTTGTAAATTTAGGATTCATTGAAATTGATGAAAATAAAAGAATTTTCCCCTTAATAAAAAAATTTAGCAAACTTGAAACTTTAAAACGGTTGACAGAAATATCGAACAGTATAAAGGATCCTTCCGATCAAAATTATGTGTTTTCGTCGTTATACTATGAATTGTTTATACGTCATAATGAATTATATATAAAGAATTTGCATTACGAAACAAATTTACATTATGAGAAGTGCGTCGTTAGTCATGAGAAAATCAATGCTTGGAAGAGAATAATGCAATACTTGGGTCTAGGATATAGAGTTTATGGGGGCTTTTATGCATTGCCGCATTTGGATTTAATAGTGGACATAATTCAGCTTCATCAAAATTGGGAAGGGCCATTTCAGGAATTCATTGAAAAAAATGTAGACCCAATTATACCGTGTGTTTTTAATGGGAACGCATACAATGGTGTTGTGTATGGATTAATAAATTTAAGTAGTACTGATTTAATAGAACTATCTAAAAAACAGGACCTACCATTCCATTCATATGGAGAAAGAAAAGAGTGGAACTGGATTAAAGTGGGGGGAGACGCTGATGATTCCGTGCATAACTAAAAGATCAATTAAACATCTCTATAATACTGCAGACGAACGTTATAATTTTTCGCATGAATTCTTTAGAAAGACTCATTTTCCTCAGTTATTAAATAGGTACTATAAAGATTCATTAATTGAAAAAGTTACTGAGGAGTCGTTATTAAATGAATTGGAAGACGATCATCCCTTCGGTAATAGAGTTTATATTATTTATGGTTCAACGGGTTCAGGGAAATCTGAATTGCTATGTTGGTTAAAAGACCAGTGGATTGTTAAAGGGAATAAGAGACCTATAATAAGGATATCTAGAAGTGAATTAAATCCCCAATTATTAATAAAAAAGTGTTATCAATCTTTAGAATTTGATCTACAAGACTTAATTATTGATGAAAACAAATGGCACCTTTTATTAAACAAACCGATAGCTATAATTACCCAATTAGTTTGGTCTGCCTTAGATGAAATTTTCGATAGAGATGAAGACATTGTTCCGACCGCTATGTTATTAAGACCTGTTATAGAAAAGAATGTTTTAGATTTTACAAACCAGGTAAAGTCAGGGATTGTGAACTCACCTTTAGAGATCATTACAATAAAAGAATTTGAACAATTAATTGAAAATACAACTGTCCCTATTACAGTAGATTATTGGAAGTTTAGACATTCTTTATCTAAAAAGTTGGATGATTATTTATTTCAAGGAGTTGATATTCAAACAATCTTTAAAAATTTAACAGAACAAATAAGTATTAGAGGAATAAGACCTGTTATTCTAATTGATGACCTGGTTCAATCAATGAATTTGTATGCGAGTGATATTTTAGACTTCTTTATAACATTAGAAGAAGGGAGATGGGATGTGGTAATAGGTTTAACCCCAGGGGTTTTGGATGGGAATGAGTCTGATATAGAGTTAAAAAATAGAATCAATAACCTCGATACAATAGATGATCGAGTTAAAAAACTATGGCTTTCAGATGAATCAGGCAACTACTTTTATAGTTTAGATAAAGATAATGCAAAAGATTATTTATTAAATTATATAAAAGCCTTAAAAGAGGCAAATGGATTTAAATGTTCACAGTCTTGTCAGCATGCTCAAAATTGCTCTAGTCTCTTAGGAAGTAAAACAAATTCTTTATTACCACTAAATGAACCGTTGATAAATCGAATTTTTGATGGTTTACCAGCGGGAAAAGGTGTTTTACGTTATATGATAATGCACACTAGAGAAATATTATCTTTTCTTTTGGAAGGAAATAATAAAAATCCAACTAAAATTAAGAAGTACTTTTCCAGGGATGTGTATTCCGACCATGATGATGTAATTATTAAGCTTTTAGCTGAAATGTATGCAGATAGCTCACTAAGTGAATTTAAATTTTCCCTAGAGCTATTAAGGCATTTTAATAGGGAGAATGCTACTTCTTTAGTTAAAATAAAAAAATTAACTTATGATGTTCAGGATGAAAAACAAAATCAAATAAAATATAAAAAAGACAATGAGATTTTAGGACATATAAGAGATTGGGTAGAAGGTAAAAAAGTTAATAAACAATTATTAGAGCCGATCAGATTTGGTGTCGGTACTATATTAAATGAGATAACAAAAGGAACTTCGATCATGAAGGCAGATACGTCGAGAGTTATAAAATCAACATCCACTATACAAAAAACAGAAGTAATAAATAGATTAAGGTATCCAATTTCATTTGAAAAAAAGGATAACCAAATAACAATAGAAAAGAAAATTAATTTGTTGAACATAGCTGATTTCCAAAAACTAAAAATGCAAGATCGTCCTGATGCATTCGCAAAAGTTGCTAATGATTTAAATGTTTCTAAATGGACATTTGAAACAGAAAACCTTAAAAAAATTTGGATCAAAGAATTAGAAGAGAACTTAGGATATAATATGGAAAGTTTTGTTTTTTATTTTAAGAATTTTATAAACAAAGTTAACGTAATTGCGGACTATAACTGGTCAGAAGATATAAAAAATCCTATTAAGACTGAATGGTTAGAAATAGCTGACTCTCTGTTTTTGGATTGGTTTTCCTTAAGAGATAACATAATTGATTATAATAAATTGAGGTGGGAAATGGTAGAAGACGAATCATTTGAACGCCATTTTCTTAATTTTAATCCTTCTAGATCGTTAAATAAATTTCATATAAAAAATTATCAAATGCAATCTTTTATTATTAAATTACAATTTGAAATTAAAAAATTTTTGAGTATACTGGCACCCATTATCAAAGAAAAGATAAACGAAATTAATAAAGCTTTCACTTATTTAGCAAAAATTCCTGGCGATTTATTGGGAATCGTTCAAAAAATTAACTTATTAAAGGAGAGTGAAATACTTTCCTTAGATACTATTCAAAAAATTGGAGAAGTTGTTAATTGGATTGAAAAAGAAGAAAATAAAGGTTATATAGTTTTTATCCAAAGTCAGCAGAAACATTCCAAAAATATCAGTAAAGTTTTATCATTAATTGAAGAAAATGATAATGAAATAGGGGAAATAAATAGTCTGCCTTTAATAAATGATTATTTAAAAGATAAGTTAAAACTTAGAAGGCAAGTTAGAAAACATCTTTTGAATTTAATTGAAAATGGAGAAACACAACTTCCAAAACAACAGTGGAAAGGAATTATAAGAGATATTGAAGTTTTGAATCCCGAACTATTTAATCATTTAAATTTGAATCTTAAATTAAAGTAAAATAGGATCACCATCTATTTTAAAAAAAGTTTCACTAATTCTGTTATCTTTTTCCATCTAAATATGTTAGCCCAATAAAAGATCGCTATTCACTTGGTAAGTGTTACCGGGTAGTATTCGGTCTTTTTCTTGTCCTTTCTGTGTCTCTAAAGCATTCCCTACAGCACTTAATAAGGTGAAAATGCGAGGGATTCCGATGTTCTATGTCTGGATAAAGGGCGTCTCTTAGAGAAAACAAGTTAGAAACATATATATTCAGTGCCAAAACAAAAAATATAGAGTCATATGATGGCAGAAGCGTCCGAGTTGCAACAAAATATTTCTTATATATGATATATCTAAAAACTATTATATAATAGAAATATGTAATTATTTGTAACAAGGTGATGATCATAATTATGAGTAAAATAAAAACCGGAATGTATGTAAGGTGTAATATAGATATTGAACATCCTGAAACACCCAGAAGGTTTGCACTCGGACAAGTGAAGAGTGTTTATAACAATGAAGAAGTCTTAGTAGACTTTTATAGTTTAGAAAGACAATTTGATTATTTTTCTGTTTATCATGTTCCGAAACAACAAAGGTATCATCAAACTCAGATTGAACATGTTCATATTTTACCTAACACAATCGTGGAATGGAATAATGATAAACAAAGCGGGAAAATTATTGAGTTTTCCCATAAAGATAAAGAAGGGTTCAATTGGTACTACACCGAAGTTATAGTGGCTAAAATGAAGAAAATTAACATTTTTTGTGAGACACAACTAAAGGTGCCTTTTAACCGAGCTGATGCCGACCCAGTAAAGCAACTAATAAATTATGAACTAAATCATCCCAGATGGTATTTAAAACGTGATATTGTAACTAATTCACTTCACACATTAAAAAATGCCACCTTTGGGTTTGATACATTAGTAGGCTCACGTGTCTACTTACTAAAGCACCAAGTTGATACAATAGTTCGGGCAATATCGGAAAGGCCATGCCGTTTTATGTTAGCTGATGAAGTAGGACTCGGAAAAACGATTGAGGCCATTGTTATAATGAAGGGCTTGCAAAAACGTATCGGCGATATGAGAATCTTAATAATTACCCCAGAATCATTATTGTACCAATGGAAAAATGAATTATCCTTTAAATTCTGGAGTAATTTTCAAGTGCATGGGGAAGAATCCTCCCGCAAAAAGCATCCATTTGTGTTATTTCCATTAGAAAAAGTCAATACTCCTATATGGGATGATTTATTGGCAGACAATTGGGATTTAGTAATTATAGATGAGACTCATCGTTTACTTTATCTCGATTATGAATATAAAAAATTACTTCAATTAAGCCAGAAAGTCGAAAATCTTCTGTTACTAAGTGCGACTCCAATACAGTCTCGTCATAATGAATTTTTAAAATTAGTTCGTTTACTAGAACCGCATAAATATTTAAAAATATCAGAGCAACATTTTGACGCATTGCTGGAAAAACAGAATTATATTCGGAGACGCGTTTATCAAATGATGCAAGAACTTCCGGATTATATAGAAGATGAACTGGTAGAAGATTTCATTGATAGCTTTGAAAAAGTATCAAAGAGACTTGAAGATAAAATTTTTGATAGATTAATTGACAATATTGATCCGGAATCAGATGACCAAGGTTTGGATCAAGTTAAATTAGCCTTGGCGTATTTAGCTGAAAATTATCAAATTGAAAGAAAAATTATTCGCCACCGGCGTAAAGAATTGGAACAACAACTACCTAAACGTCAAAAAGAAGTAATTTCTTATGAAATGCAAGGTTCAGATTTGCTTTATTATGAGTTAGATACAAATGAATCGCTGTTATCTTATTTAGATCTTATTAACCAAAAAGGTTATTTGCCAGACCAAGCAGGATCCTTCCACCGTGTCTTTTTATCCAGTATGTTTAGTTCCCCATGGGCACTTGAATCGGTGGTTTCAAAAAGACTGGAAATTCTGAAGGAAAACGAGGTATACATTGATCGTGAAATCTTTAAACCGTTAAACATTCTTCCTGTTTCAAAAGATGAGGAAATGTACTTGAATGATTTATTGGGAATAATAGAAAGATGGAAAAAGGCTGCGGAAAAAGAATTTTTCCATATTCAGGATCTTTACGATGATCCTGACCTCATTAAAGGAAGATTAATGTATATTTTAGACTATTTGACCGAAAATACGGAAAACGAAAAGGTTGTTATTTTTTCTCAGTGGAAAGAAACAATTATCCAATTTGAACGACTCCTTACTGCTAGATTTGGTAAAGATAGTGTTAGAAGTTTTTATCAAGGAAAAAACGAGGAAGAACTTCAGACAGCGGTAGACGATTTTCAGAGAAATATTGACTGCAGATTTATGGTTTGTGACCCACTGGGAGGGGAAGGCCGAAACTTTCAGATGGCCGATTTTTTGGTTCATATTGATTTACCCTGGACTCCGACAGACTTGGAACAGCGTATAGGAAGGCTTGACCGCATTAATCGAGAAAAAGATGTTCTTTCTGTTATATTCATTTCAGAAGAAACAATAGAGGAAGAACTATTTAGATTATGGAATGAAGGACTACAAGTTTTTGATGAGTCTTTAAGTGGAATTGAAATTGCTTTGTTTGAAATCCAAAATGCTATAACAGAAGCAATTACAAAGAATTTGGAAAACGGGCTTAGCAATATATTAAATGAAATAAACTTGAGTCTTCAAAAAATGAGAGAAAAGGTAGAGGAAGAACGATTCTTCGATATTGCTAGACAATTAGATCAATCAGTAGAGAAGCAATTACTACATTTAATTCATCAATTTGATGCAAATGATGGTGGTATTTTGGCTTCAACGATGATGTCTTGGTCTTCCTTCTGTGGATTGCATGGAACAGATGTGGAAAAAGGGACAGCAATTATGTATTCCCCTAAGTCTTTTAATTTTAAATCAATGAATAATTCACAATATTTTGTTCCTGATTTAGAAGAAGCCCGAAAGAGGTCTTTACGTTCTAAGGAATTGAGAGGGACTTTTATACGAAAGAAAGCGATTGAACGAGAAGACTTGATGTTCTTTGCTCCCGGAGACTTATTATTCGATTCAATCGTAAATAATGCTTATGCTCTTTCATCTGGAAGATCTACAGCAATAGAATTTAGAACCAATGAGGTGCACTGGGAAGGTATTGTATTCACATGGTCAATGTCATTAAATCCAAAACCATTGATTGATATAGGGGAATCATTAGATCATCTTTATCATGCTCAAGGTTATCTCCCATTGGAGCATTTTAAAACTGTTGAGCACGTCGGAGGAGATGAAATTGATGAAAGGACAATCGTTTCTTTACTTTCAAATGATATTCCAGATAGGGTAATAAGGCACTTAGGAAAAAGACAAGGTGGTGTTTTAAAAAAGTTTCTTGACGACTACCCCAAAGATATTTGGCAGAATATGATTGAATCTAGTTTTGAGAACAGTCAGTTGAAAGTCCAGGAATTTTTTAAATCTGAGGTGCAAGTCCATAAAGCACGTGAGGATTTCCAGAATAAGATAAATTCATTGAAAGCTTCAAATCTATATTATGGATATGAAGACGATGCTAATGTAAGGTATTTATCATCAATTTTTGATGCTGTACAAAAAGGAATTGAAAACCCGGTCTTTCGATTAGAATCAGTAGCATTTATCAGGTTGGTGAATACGAGTGGATAAAATATTTGATCTAACTCAGAAAGTCCTGTTGGAAGAAATCGAAGTAATCGAAGGAATTAATACTCTTGACGAAATTCTGACCGGTTCAGATATTAAAGCTCTATCCAAGACCAGTTGTGTAAAGCGTATCTTTAAATGTCTCAATGAAATAAATTCTAATTCCAACCGTGCATCCATTTTTGATTTAGCAGGTCATTTGCGCCAGTTTATTCTTATGTTTCAATCAAGGGTGAAGGTATCTTCAAAATGGCAGGAAATATTAAAAGACCTTTCAGAAACTGTTGGGCTTTACGTAGGATTAGATGGTGAGGTAGATACTGTAAATGAATTCCCTGTATCTATCCCACACATCGAAAGAGTCCAGGAAATTTATTCTCTGCCTGAAAGAAGAATTAGCAATGCGCCAATTGGGGATGGAATCTTGAATCACATGACAGGATTTACGCGCTATCGATCTGAAGCACAAAAAGTGATGGTTAAATCTTGCATGAATATGGAAGAAGGGGAAACTTTCCTGGCTGCTTTGCCAACAGGTGGTGGAAAAAGTTTAGTCTTTCTTTTGCCGTCCTTTTACGAAACCGAGGGAGGTACTCTTTTAGGTTCCTTAAGGAAAACCGTCGGTACGACCATCGTAGTTGTTCCGACAGTCTCATTGGCGATGGATCAAAAGATGGCAGCAGCTAAGCTTTTCTCTGCCGCCATTAATGAAAAATATAAACCGCAAGCGTATTATGGAGATCTGTCAGCAGAGGGAAAGAACGTGATTTTTGATGGATTAAAAGAAGGTTCCCTCCCAATTCTGTTTACTTCACCGGAATCCATAGTGAATGGTTCTTTATCTAATGAAATCTTAAATGCTGCGTATAAGGGTAATATTACAAGATTTGTAATTGATGAAGCGCATATCGTCATGGATTGGGGCAGCAATTTTAGGACCGATTTTCAATTGCTGACCGTTTTTCAAAAGAGATTGTTAAAAGCGACAAAAGGGAAATTGAAAACTATACTTTTGTCGGCGACATTAACAGACGCTGCTACCAATTTGTTAAAGAATTTATTTTGCCAAAATGACAAATATACGGAAATACGCGGAGATGAACTCCGATTGGAACCAACATTTTTATTAGATGAAAACAGATCAATAAAAGAGCGTGATGGTAAAATTTCAAAGTTGATTCCATATTTGCCAAGACCTATTATTCTATACGTTTCCAAAAAAGAAGACGCTGTATATTGGAAAGGAAAAATGAGTGAACTTGGCTATAGACGGATTAATACATTTACTGGTGATACCAAAGACTTAGATCGGGAAAGGATTATCCGACAGTGGAATAACGATGAAATAGATATTATTGTAGCAACGTCTGCCTTTGGGATGGGTGTAGATAAACGTGATATCCGTACAGTCATCCATTGCTGTCTGCCTGAAAGCGTCAACCGTTTTTATCAGGAAGTAGGACGGGGTGGACGCGACGGCTTTGCTTCAATTAGCCTATTGAGCTACCAATATGAAGAAGATGTCAAAATACAGGATGGTTTAACCTCAAAAGCGGTGTTAACTACCGAAATGGCTTGGAAACGTTGGATTGCCATGTATGAGAAGAGAGAGGCAACAGATGTAGCCGATGAATTCTGGTTTTCTATGAACGCACAACATGTTGGACTTGAAGGGCCATCCGGCAAAAGTAATGCTTCCTGGAATGAGTCTGTTTGCCTTATGCTGGCAAGGCATGGTTTCATTGAAATTGTGGATACCTTGCTTGAAAAGGGTGAGTTTACAAGGAAGTTACGTTTAAAAATAATTAACTTCTCGGTTATAAATAATGAGACAAACTTTAAAGCAAGCCTGGAACCGGATCGTGCAAAGGAAAGGGAGCGGGTAAACAAAGACCTCCGGCAAATGAGGAAACTAATTCGAAAAAGCGAACAGCACTGCATATCAGAATCCTTTATTGAAATCTATCCTAACGCTGTTGAGGCTTGCGGCGGATGTCCATCATGCCATTCAGACAGGAATGACCTAACCTATTACAGGCCGGAATTAAGAATACCTTTTAATAATCAGGAAATCGAGACGGAGGCCATTCTATCAGGAAGTTTGGTAGAACTTGCGGGTGGTTTCCAGGAGGTTATTTTAAAACCTTTAAAAGATGATTGGAGCCGTGAATCACTGTTGCATATTATCACAGAATTAACGGCCTGCAACATATTGACTCTCGTTTTACCAGAAGGAAATAATATAAATTATACTGAACTATTAAAGGCATCACCTACTGAAATAGATTGGGTTAATTATACATTCCTAACAAGAGATGAATTAAAAAATTACCCTTTGGACTTGCTAAAAGGATCGGTTGCCATTTTTTATCAGCATGACGATTTTCTAAATGACCAATTATTCCAATGGTCCAGAAGGTTTCTGGACGCCCATCCTTCAGGAATAATTGTCCATGTATCTACACCGAATATTTTTATCCCTTCAGAAGGAAAATCACTGGATAACTTAGTAGATTATATAGGCATTAACAAGGACGATTTCTTTGAAAGGCAAGACCAAATGTTCTCGCTTGAAATGTTTTAAAAAGGTGTCCTTAGAGTTCTCTCATAAAAGGTTAGATCTAAGGATATTCCTAAGATGTTTATAAAGAGAGAGGATGGTGGAAGATGCCATTTGATAACAATTTGAAAAATATGCAAACCCCTGGTCGTGTCCATGCTTTGTGCAAACTATTGGCTCATGGTTCCCAAACCCAAGACAGATTGATGGAACTACTGCAACCTAATTCTGATAGAGCACAGGTAAAAGAGGTTTATAGACTTGCACTAAACGGAGGTTTGGTCAAGTTGGGAGAAGATAAGAAGGTCCATTTGCAAGTACCTGAACAAATTGTGTTCGATCGGAAAGAATTCCAAAACTATGTTTCACAGCTCGCATTTAATAATAACGATTTTGTATTTGGCAAGTTTACAGCATGGGTCATGACAAGAGGAGAGAAGGTATTAAACGAAACAAAAGATCAGCTTTCTGATAGTTTCTTTAATGATGTAACAAGACAGTACACTAAAAATCGCGAATTTAATGACACTAATATAAATGGATGGGTGACTTGGGCAAATTACTTTGGATTAGGCCATACAATGAACGGCAAATTTATCGTAAACCCTGCAAATCGAATCCAAACCGAGCTCGAGAACGACAAACAAGCCTTGCCCAGTGGAGAAATGATACCTTTTAGAACCTTCATGAAATGGCTTGGAGAAAAATGTCCCGAATTGGATGGCGGCAATTTGAATAGGCCATTTAACACTCAGTATAGCAGCCAACAACTTTCCTTTGCACTGTCTCTAGCACTCAGTACGTTACATGACATGAAAATTATTTCGTTACAAAATACAAGAGACATTGAAGATATTTGGTATCTCTCTGATATGTCGACGCATCACATACCAAATCAAGTAACTGAAATAATGGTACTGAAAGGTTGATTATTATGGATATACAAAGATATAAAAGTAAACTTTCCGATGTATTTCAAATAAATGCGATAACTGTTGATAAAGATTATTTCATGTTAACGCATAAACCATTTAAAAGAATAAAAATGGTGAGCAAAGGATTATTTTTAAATGGGGAAAAATTTTTCCATGAAAATGAACTCTATAACACAATCATGGACAATCGCGATAAACATCAATTTCATGTTGTCAAAGGGGACAATGGTTCGGGAAAATCCCATTTAATTCGTTGGATAAAAGAGCATTACGAAACCGATGCAAAAAATGAAGCTGTCATTTTTATATCCCGGATGCAAAGTACCTTGAAAGGCGCATTGCAGCAAATTATTAATGCAGAAGTTATCCAAAATCATGAAACCTCGCATAAACTGAAAAATTTGATTGAAGCGAACAATCATTTAGATAAAGCCCACTTAAAAAATATCATTCTGGCACATTTAAACGTTGCGGTACAAGAGGACGACGATACAAGAGATATCAAACTACGCAGAAGTAAGCGATTAAACCTATATGATTTTCTTTCCAGCCATGATACTCGTGATTTTATGCTACGTGATAATGGCCCTCTTGACAGGATACAGAAAAAGCTTGCACCAAGTGTTAATAATGAAATTATGGATGAAGTAAACCCGCACTTCCTTCCTGAAGATTTCAAAATTACCTCAGCAGAATCGCAAGAATTCAAGAGGATGAAAGATATTAGTCCAAGGGCACTGCGTTTCATTGGCAGCATACAAGAAGCTTTCAATGTAGATGATCAGGAAGAGGTTGAGGAGTTTCGAGCGGAGCTTGCTAGGTATTTGAACCAGTTCCTTGACAAGGTAGTACAAGAATGCCTTAGCCTTCGCGGCACTGATTTAAAGGAAATTTTCGTCCTTTTGCGCCAGGAGTTGAAAAAGGAAGGTAAGAATTTAACGCTATTTATCGAAGATATAACCTCCTTTACAGGAGTAGATAAGGATCTTGTAGATGTTTTAATTGCCGATCACGAAGAAGAAAAATCGCTAGCGCTATGCCGTTTAGTTTCGCTTGTAGGTATTACCAATGGTTACTATAATACTTCTTTACCTGGCAATATTATAGACCGGATTACCAGCCATATCGAAATCGATAATGTGGTCATGGAAAACAAGGATGAAAGCGCTGAACTGGCAGCAAGGTATATTAATGCGGTTTATCTTGAAGACGACCAAATTCTTGAATGGAAAAATACCGGGTACCGCCTCGAAGAATTTCCTGTAGCAACAGCATTTAGGCAACATTCATGGGCAAATGTTACAGTTGATAATGATTTGGAGTTATCCATTTTCCCATTCACAAAAGCCGCTCTGTGGAACTTTTATGTTCATTTGGAGACAAAAACTCCACGGAGCTTCTTGCAGACTGTATTATTGCAGTACATTCAAAAATATGCTCTTTACGGGCCAAGAGGTCAATTTCCACCGAACATTGGCAAGGTACTATTAGATTTCAAACGTTTGCCAAATTGGAAGGATACCAGTTTAAATCGGGTTTTAAGCAGTAAAGTCAGTGCTGATGAAAAAGGCCGTTATGAAACTTTATTCCGTATCTGGGGAAATGGCACATTGGATGAACAAATGGTAGACGGCAGGAAAACTGTCGGCGGGTTAGAGGATGATGTATTTGAATCCTTTAAGTTAAAGCCGATTTCTGGGATCCAGGGCAGAACCGCGCCAAAACCGGACCCCGCTGGAGCCCGTGGAGGAGACGGAATTCCTGTTTCTCCAAAACCTAATCCAGGTGGAGGAAAAAGACCAATAATAAAACCGGTACTAGACCCTCCAACAGTTGATCCGCCGGTAGTAGACCCGCTCGCAATAGATCCACCAGTTGTTGTTCCTCCATCTACTGAACCATCTAACCCGGATTTGGAAAATGCGATAAGCGAAATTGAAAGATGGTCAAAAGGTGAACCGCTTGATAACAACTGGATGATTGGCGATATTTTAGATATTATCCGTGAATATATCCATTGGGATTTAGAGGGTATTTCTACATTGATTGTTAAAGACTTCTTAACTAATAATTATGTATTAATAGAAGGCCAATCTAAGGCAGTAAAAGTAAAGGAAGAGAATGCTCTTATTTTTAGGCGTAATGATACGCTTCGCTATACTCTAGAAGGGCTTGCTTCCTACCGTTATGAGGGCAATAAAACTTGGGATTTCCCAAATTCCTCTATGGCACTCCTTTCCTTGCATACTTGGCTTGAAATAGTGAAGGATGATATCGTTTCATTTTTACAGAAGCCATTTGATTATAAGGGTAATGATTGGGCTATGGAAGAATACCTAGTGTCAGCTGAATTTTATTCTACTGCCTTACTTAGCGGTTTCAAGGGTACCGAAAGATCCCCTGAAGAAATATACTTGCAATTATTGAAAGACAAGAATAAAAATAATATAAAAAACCACAACAAAACATGGGAAGCATCAACAAATTACTTGAACCTTGAACATACAGACCTCTTTAGACGTTATTTTAATTTGCTTCAAGGTGAAACTAAAAGGGCGGGTTATTCATCCCTGACTTTCTTCTATGATGCATTTGAAATCATTGGCACAATCAAAAAAATCACAAGCAAGGATTTTGCACTGGTGTTGGATGGCATACCAAAAGGGAAATCAAATAGCTGGTATACATCTGTTAATATATTGCCTGATATTAATCAACGGATACAATCAGCCGCTAAAGAAGAAATTAGCCAGTCAACCAACTTTGTCAATAATATTCAAATGTTAATAGGTGATGAACCTTCAAAAGATGTTATTGAAAAAATAATAAAGTCGATGGCTGGTTTCCTTGATTATTTAAAACAAATCAAAGAGCCATTTCAACATTCACAGTTCGAAGTACTTTACAATAATGTATTAAATTACCCTGAAGTAGCGGCGAAAATCCATGTTTTAAAAACGCTTGAAGATACAAGTGTTTTTGCTGAACAATTGGTCGCATTGTCAAACAGCCCTGCTCTTCAAGTCCAGCCATTTTATCTGTTGCTTGATAATTTTAATAAATTGGTTGAACAGAAGAACAATGACATTGCACCAAAAATTTCATCACTAAAGACCGAGTTACAATCTTATTCAGGTGATCCGATTACAGCCCTAAAGCAAGATTTATTGGCAATAAAAGAGGTAATCAGTGAATTGGATGAAAGGAGTATCAGCCATGTTGTTAAATAAAATAGCTGAAACTCGTAAAACGTTTGAAGAGTATAATAAAGTTTATACTGATCTTCAAAATGTTAAAAAAATAAACTCCTTCAGCCAATATGCTAAACAAGAATTGAAAAAGTGCAAAGATATCCTTGAAAGTTACCGGGCCCTCAATCAAATGGACGATGATATTTTTCCAAAACGAAGCATGGGTTACGAACTCAAACAACTTGAAGGATTATTTAATTACGACTTGGCTAAATTGAATAGAGATGAAGTATCCTCCTTTCAACGAACTTTAAAGAAATTAGATGATCACTGGAAAATGCGGTGGACAGTATATGTCCAAAATAAAAACCAGGACCTTATTGGTTTATTAGAAAGACTAAAGAACATTGTCAGCAATCCGCAAGAAATAGAGCAATTAATTATGTACTTAAAACAATTTGAAACTGTATGGCCGGTGTCATCAGCCAAATTGTCCAGGTATCATGAATATCTTGCACAAGCAAATAAAGTGGTTTCCGACATGAACGCAAGTCAGGGTGTGCAGGAGTTTATTGGAAAAGTGGCAGCCAATAATGCCACCATTGAAGATTTGAATGACGAAGTGATCAGTTGGTTGCGCGAACAGCAGTTAACGAACAAGTTATTTATTAAATTCAAGTAGTAAGGAGAATTCCCATCATGAAACGGACTGATTTTGACATTCTTGCTGAAGAAATATTAACGCAAATAGAAATGAAGGAAAACCAGTTACTCGAATGGGGATTTATTGGAGGTGGGATTGATGCAGAAGAGGAAATAAGGACTCTTCTGCTCAACCCTCCTACTTCTTTATTGGAAGAGTTGATTGGCGGATTAGGCATTACTGAAGGGGACACTTTTCGAATTTTGAATAATTTAGTGGATAGGAAACTATTATTCCAACTAAATCCGAAGCATTTATATCGCTCACGTTTTGCTGAGACGATTCGGTTGCTCTATTTATTAAAGCAGCGCTTTACCCATGAAGATTGGCACACGGGGAAAAACCTTGTGAGCAACATCAAGCCTATGCTTTCTTACAGAAAATATCCTCGCCGAAATATCACCTTGACTTCCATTAATGAAGAATTAAATTCGGTGATTGGAATTTCCAATATCCATAGAAAAGTTGTTTCAACATTACTTAAAGGTGGAGAATTGTTTCTCTCACAATTCCAAATGGATTCAATGGTACGGATTTTGAATCAATCCCGAAGTAAATTTGATTCAGGCACTGTTATTGGAGCCGGAACGGGTTCCGGAAAAACGAAATCTTTTTACATACCAGCTTTTGCATCTCTTATTGAGGCAGTTACAAAGGATCAAACCAATTGGACAAAAATCATTGGTCTTTATCCTCGTGTTGAGCTATTAAAGGACCAATACCGTGAAGCGTTATCAGAAATTCTGGCATTAAATTCACTTTGCAGGGAATTTGGAATTCGTCCCCTGACCATAGGTGGTTTATTTGGTGATACACCAAAAGTTGCAAAGGATGTACAAAGCCATAAAGATCGCAAATGGGATAAAACACTAAAAGGGTATGAATCACCGTTTTTTATATGTCCAGAATGTTCCCACCCGATGGTTTGGCGGGAAGAAGATGTTGAAGAACAAGTTGAAAGGTTGCATTGTTCCGAGTGTAAAATGGTAATAGGGGAGGAGAATATCGTCCTGACAAGGGACAGAATGAACCGGACTGCACCTGACATCCTCTTTACTACAACTGAGATGATAAACAAAAAGACACCCAACTCATTTGAAAATCAATTATTCGGTGTCTATGCACAAAAGCCGCCAATGTTGGTCCTGCTTGATGAAGTTCATATATACGAAGGCATTACTGGAGCACATGTGGCATATTTGCTTAGACGCTTGAAACACTTGATAAAACAGTGGCACCCAAACCGTGGAATCCAGTTTGTAGGTCTATCAGCTACATTGTCAAACCCAAGCTCCTTCTTTTCTCAATTAGTTGGTTTAGAAGAAAAATACATTGAATACATAACACCGCAGGAGAAAGATTTAATGTCTGAAGGGATTGAATACAATATGGTAGTCCGCGGGGACCCGTTTTCAGCTGCTTCTCTTTTGTCGACATCTGTCCAGACTGCCATGTTATTAGGCCGGATGCTGGATCCGATTAACACGAATGTTTCAAAAGGCGCCTACGGTTCGAAGTTATTTGGTTTTACCGACAAATTGGATGTTATTAACAGGTGGTTCCATATCGAATTGGATGCTGAACGGGAAAAAAATTTGAGCAAGCTTCGTGATCAGGGAGAAATCAGGAGAGAAATCAAAGGCAATCCTAATTTGACCGAGCGATATAAGGCAGGACAATTATGGCTTGCTCCAAATCAAATTGATGAACGGGCTTTAAAAACCCCATTGGACGTTGACATTACATCGTCCCAATATAAAGGAGTAAGTGAAAAAGCAAAACTTGTCATTGCAACTAGTACATTGGAAGTCGGCTATAACGATCCAAAGGTAGGCGGAGTAATCCAGCATAAAGCTCCAAGAAATTTGGCTTCTTTCATGCAAAGGAAAGGCCGGGCAGGCCGTGTCAGGGGGATGAGGCCTTGGATGGTCGTTATTTCATCTGCCTACGGCCGTGACCGTTTCATTTATGATTACCCTGAGTTATATTTCCAGCCTAATTTAAATGAAATGTATTTGCCAATCCAAAATTCAAATGTAATCAAGATACAAATGTTGTTTGCGTTTATGGAATGGTTAATGGACCGTTTTTATAAGCAGTCAAAACTGCTTGATGTCAGGGACAAGTTAAGTGCAAAAGGATATGTCCGAAACCCGAATTATTCCGAACTCATTTTATCGATTGTGAGACAAGTGCTTGAAGGAAACGATCAGGATTTGGTGGAATATTGGCAGAAATCACTCCAACTTGACGCAAAAACTCTTACAAGGATAGCCTGGAGCGAACCGAGGTCGTTCTTTTTTGATGTTTTACCTACTTTGTATACGCAGCTGAAAGAGCATTTTTCATTCATTGATGAAGAAGAACGTTCGAACGATCCGTTTGTCGGTTATATCCCAAGGACATTGTTCTCGTCATTGGACATTTCCGAACTGGCCCTTCACATTCCCAACTCGAACAAGGTAAATCATCAACCTCTGGTTCAAGGGATTATGGAGTTTGCACCTGGCAACGTTTCGAAAAGGTATGTTAATGTGTACAAAATGAAAGAGGCTCATTGGCTTCCAGTTGGAACGGATGGAATTGTAGATGTAAAATCTGGCGTAATGAATTCCCGATTGATTGAAACTCTTCAGGTAGAAGGACAGAGCATTCCGGTTTTCGAACCAGTTTCTATTAACCTGGAAAGCATCCCGTTTTCTGTTTCTGACAGATCATCTGGAAAATATAATTGGAAACTGGATATTAAGCCAATAAAAAATACGTTCCAGAACAAAATAGAATTTCCAATCCAAAGTTCTCTAAGGTCTGTATTCGATAAGGTCGAGTACTTCACAAGTGATGAGCACAATTACACAAAACTCACGAGATTTGCAATCAATGGTGAAGGAGTTCAAAAATCCAGTAAAGGGGAAGAGACACCTTTTGTATCCAGATTCGAATACCAAGGCAAGGACTGCGCACTCGGATTCCAACGCTATGTTGACTCAATTATGTTCGATTTACAAACAGTGGATACAAATAGATTATTGGATGCGCCGCTTGCTCAACAAATCATCTCGGTCTCAAAACCTGCTTTTTTTGATTATTTATTAATGACTGACCCGGAAGTTTCCCAAAGGCTAAATGTTTTTCAACGCGGTTGGCTGGCCCAAATTGCCCTATCTTCCGTCATGGCAATTTGCATTAGCAAAAAAGTTACGATGAAGAATGCAATAGAAATTTACAAAAAAGACCTTGCCGGCATTTCAAAAAGAACGCTCGAAGCAATCTTCCTTTCCACGATTGCCAAAGATGAGGATGATCAGGCTACAACTTCAAACGATCCAAAAGTAAAAAAGAACCTTCAGTCCTTCATTGAAGATTCTTCGTTAATGGATTGTATCCTTAAGCATATCGAATCACTTGAAGGTGACCTGAAAGACAACAGACAATTCCACCACTGGATGCAATTAACCATCATTGATTCAATGGCAGCGGCACTTAAAGCAGCCCTTGAGGAAATGCTTCCTGACGTTAATACCGAAGATACCAATATCGACGTCATCGGGAACCGTATATTGATATCTGAAACAGAATCAGGCGGATTAGGGATCATCACAAAAATTGTTTCATCGCTAAAAAACAATCCCGCTGTATTCGAAGAATTAATTTTAAGCAATATTAATAATTGCCAAAGACATATGATTGCTTCTTCTATAAAATCCGTTTTAAACCATATTGAGGATAACAACCTTTCAGACTTAATAGAAAAAATACGCGAGGAACAACGTGTTGAATTCCAGCAGGAATATCTGGGGAAATTGCAGTCCCTTCTTGACCAACTTGGCATACCTCCGAAAAGGGATCTTATTATGGCTATGTCGAGCAAGTTTTTCCGCAGCAACCGCTCTGCAAAGACCGATTTGTTTATGAAGGAAATACATGAAGACTGGGAAAATGAAGAAGATAGATTGAAATTTCATATTCAACCAAATGTCTTTTCTGTAGCAAGTTTGAAACGGGAAGAAATGGACACAAGGTTAAGGGGCCTTATGGAAGATGCAAATCTTCAGTTAACAACTGAAAGGCAAACTTTTTTATTCCTAGAATCCTTTTTAGTACATGATTGCCACGATTCCTGCCCGGAATGTTTGAATATATATAGTTCCTTCCAGTCATTCCTTAAACCATCAAGGTTATTGTTAAAAGCATTGGTGAAACCAACACATGAGATACTGCATTATCCAAGCCCTGACTTTTTTGAAGAAGCAACAAAGACTCTTGAGTTAGAAAAACGATTGCGGATTGTTCTATCGACTATGGAAAAGAAGGCATTCCAGACTGAATTATTCCGTTTATTCCATACTCCAATAGAATTTAAATTCCAATTGTATTATCCATTTTTAGAAAGAGTGACGAATAATGGGGATAATTGGTTTTATGACGTGAGTGTTAGGGAGGTGTCATATGTCTAATCGGATTATTCGTTCATTTGGGGGAAGCACTGTCCTTAGGGATTATTTAGTCTCATTGTTTGTAGCAGAAGCAATGAATCCAAGCCCGGAATTGTATTTGATTTCACCATTCTTAAGCAATTCGCCTTTGATTGAGAACAGGAATAATCAGTATACAGATGTATTTCCTTTGATTAAGTCCAAAACAATTTACCTTTCAGATATCCTTTCCACTTTAGCGTGGAAAGGAGTTTCAGTCAGAGTCATTTGTGACAATGATCGTGACGAAACGAAGCCGTTAATAGATGCACTTTATCATCAGGTAAAGTTCAGAAAGTTGGAACAAAACCATGATAAAGGGTTAGTATCCAACAATGTCTTTGTCCATGGTTCAATGAACTTTACGTACAGCGGTATCTATTTGAACAAGGAAAGTTTAAGGACAACAACTGAATTATCAGAAATAAATGAAGCTCTTATTTCATTTAGGCAGCGTTGGGAGGAGTCGAAAATTATATGAATACCTCAAGAATAGAATTCCTGCGCTTTTTACTAAAAATGAGTGAAGCCGACTATAAATCCAAAGAAATAAATGGACAATTTTTTGTGGACCAGTCTATTTTTCAAGAAATGGTCAATCGCTTAACAGAAGGACTAACAGCTATTTTGCCTTTTCAAAACAAGGGTGAGACAGTATGGCTTTGCTTACAAAGTGATGAGCAAACTTTAACATTTGATTATTCATCGTTAAAAAAGTTCATTTCCCCATACAACATAGATGACGTTGTCCTAAAGCGCATGTTTGTAAGAGACACTTCAGAGCTTGGTCGTCTGGGCAGCGACTTGTTTCCGAACGGGTATTATATGTTCAAAACAAGCAATGCTGATGTAAATAAAATTTGGGAATTACTTAAACTTTGGTTGATAGTGTTAAACAGAAAACCTACAATTAAATGGCAGGAATCGGTCATAAATGCTTATACATTAAGAAATAAATTTAGAAATCATCTTGGGATGATGGAATGGGCGGAAGCGGAGCAAACATTAAATGTAATCCGTGACGGCCACTATGTTTCGGATGAAAATTTCTTATTTCTGTATGTAGAATTGTTATCGGCCCAGAGCAAATGGAAAGATATCTGGTATTGGAAAGAATTCGAAACCTTATCCGGTCTGCAGAGACTTCCCAAAGAAGTTAAAGAAGCAATGTTATCTGCATTTTATTTTGTCAATTTGGCAGATGATGAAGTGAACAATGATTTTGAAAAGAGTTTTCAAAAGTTTACTGCTAATCGTTTTCGACTGAGTACTTTATTGCATAGTCATCTCGGAATAATGGGCGACCATATTTACCGGATTTTTGCTTATCAATCTACATTTGAGCAAAACCTTGAAAAACTTTATTTCATAAAAGATCAGGTTAGAGACGATGAGACTTTAAATTTAATCTGTTATTTAGAAACAAAGTTTTCTGAAAATCCTGTTCGTGTTTTACCTCCAAGTGTATCGTCTGAGGAAAGAGCAAAACAATTTCTGATAAATCGTCAATACGATGATGCATATTTAGCCTTAAAAGATTGCGATAATTCAAAAGAAAAAGTGGGTATGTTATCTGTTCTAGGTTTCGAGACCGGATCAAGTGAGATCCAGAATGAAACCTATCAACTGTTTTTAGAACTTCCTAAAGCAGCGCAAGATAGTTTATCAAAAGATAATAAAACAAAGAATTACATTCTCTTTATTAAAATGACGAATGAGGGAATACAAAAAAAGGCTCGTCAAGAAGACATAAAATATACTTGGAACCATTGGTTTCTAAAAGTTTTAGAAACAGATACCGAATCATTTGATCCGTTGTTTGAAGTTTTATATGACCAGGAGAAACTTCCCTTGTTTATTTGGTCGCCTTCAATGGTAGTGGAATTAAGTAATATTGTTTTGGAAGTAGCATTGTCAACTTTAGATTCAAAAAAAACTGTAGTACTTAATGAAGGAATTATAATCTTTATTTCTGAATTAATCCGTGATAAAGAATTTCCGCGGACAATTGCAGCAGATTTATACGCTGATTCAGTTGAACTTCTTTTGCTTCATTGTAATAAGAATAAAATTAATACGAATCATTTAAACCGTCTTTTCGAGGGCTTGCTTCAGATCAATGTGGTTGAAATTGATAAGTATTGGCACTGGGCAAGCCAATGGTATTCCATTACTCCAATGAATATTATGATTCCCAACCTTTTATTTACGCTTGAGCTGTTTTGTGATTATGGTCAGAAGTTGGAGGATTTAAGCAACGTTTGGAACCAATGGACTTCCACACTGTTAAATGGAATATCAACGTTATCAGACATAGAAATTATTGATTGGGTAAAGATTGGCCAAATTATCGGTGGGGAAAAGTTTTTAATTAATAAAGTGCAAGATTTAGTTGAAAATGAAATAACTGAAATAGAAGAACTGGAATTAGCGCCAGTAACCTCCATAGTGATTTTTACATTAAGAGAAAATGCGGCCAGACGTGCAGCTGAACAACTTGTGATGAGAAATCCTAATTTAAAGATCCGCATAAATATGGATACTCATCTAACAACACAGGCAAAAAGCCTTGCAAGTTCCTCGGATGTTGTTGTTCTTGTTACTACAGCAATGAAACATGCTTTGTACTACGGAATTACTCCATATATAAAAAACGAGCCGGTTTATCCTAGTTCATCGGGCACATCAAGTATTGTTGTCGAGATAGAAAAATACTTTAAAAGCTTAGTAACAATTTAAATTCCATTTTATCTCTAAAAATCGATAATAATACTGCTCTCTATTGCTTGAAAGAGGGCAATTTTTTACTTATACAAGTTCTGGACATGAAAACCTGTGCCTGAACAATAAAATTAAAATTTGCACATCGATAGTCAAGGTATCTCCCGGTATGTTACGACCATACTTATGAAGTACCATATAGGGATAGGGTAAGGAGGTATCGAAAAATGTCGAGAGAAAGGTGCAAAAATTATTAAATTAGTTTATAATAAATTATATAAAAAGTCCGCTATCAGGCGGTAGAGGTTCTAGCTACCCTCTCAAAAAAACTAAAGAAAACGGTACTGCTTTCTTAGTAGTGCTGTTTTTTTGTCGAAGGGAGTAATAGTATGTTAAAGGACGAAAAAGCTATAGTGGTTTTCAGCGGAGGACAGGACAGCACAACTTGCCTGTTTTGGGCAATGCAGCAATTTGGACATGTTACAGCGGTAACATTTAATTATAACCAACGGCATATTACTGAAATTGAATGTGCGAAAAACATTACAAAAGAGTTGGGCATCAAACATCATATCCTCGATATGAGCCTACTGAATCAGTTGGCCCCGAACGCTTTAACGCGAGAGGATATCGAAGTGAAGGATGCGGAGGACGGAGGGCTTCCTTCCACTTTTGTACCTGGGAGAAACCTATTATTCATGTCTTTTGCAGGAGTCCTTGCCAGTCAGATTGGAGCAAAGCATATTGTCACTGGAGTTTGTGAAACAGACTTCAGCGGCTATCCTGACTGCCGAGACATATTTATAAAGTCATTGAATGTTACCTTGAACCTCTCTATGGATAACCAGTTTGTTATCCACACTCCATTAATGTGGTTGAATAAAGCCCAGACATGGGAGCAGGCTGATCAACTAGGGGCATTTGATTTTGTTCGTGAAAAAACATTGACATGTTATAACGGCATTGTGGCAGATGGATGTGGAGATTGCCCAGCGTGCAAACTGCGAAAAAAAGGTCTTGATGCCTACATCTCAGAAGGAAAGGGGCTGTAAATCATGTACGGATTTCGAATCGTCGATAAAATTCAAAAATTAGGAGAGGATATCAAGGACGACCAATTAAAATACCACTCAAAGCGGGTCCTTGTCAGTAAGGAATTTACATTTGACGCAGCACACCATCTGCATAACTACGAAGGCAAATGCAAAAACCTGCACGGGCACACGTATCGTGTTATTTTTGGGATCAGTGGTTTTATTGATGACCGTGGATTAATGATTGATTTTGGTGACATTAAGGAAATCTGGAAAAATGAAATTGAAGTTTTCCTTGATCACAGATATCTGAATGAAACTCTACCGCCAATGAACACAACGGCTGAAAATATGGTTGTATGGATTTATGAAAAAATGGCAGAAGCACTGAAACAAGAAGATAGGGTAACCCAATATAACAGTGCCCGCATTGAATTTGTTAGATTGTTTGAAACTCCTACCAGTTACGCAGAAGCCAGAAGGGAGTGGATGGAGATTGAGTAAAATTCCTGTCATGGAGATTTTCGGTCCTACTATCCAAGGCGAAGGTATGGTGATCGGTCAAAAGACGATGTTTGTACGTACTGCTGGTTGTGACTATTCCTGTGCTTGGTGTGATTCTTCTTTTACATGGGATGGTACAGGAAAGGAATTAATCCGTCAGATGGAAGCAGAGGAAATTTGGAGAGAGCTAAAAGCAACTGGCGGAGACAGCTTTTCTTTTGTTACGATTTCCGGTGGCAATCCTGCTTTAATAAAAAATCTAACTGAACTAATTGCTATATTAAAAGAAAATAATATTAAAATCTGCTTGGAAACACAGGGTAGCCGGTGGCAGGAATGGTTTTATGAAATCGATGAATTAACCATTTCACCAAAACCTCCAAGTTCTAAAATGGACACCAATTTCGATTTACTTGATACTATTGTAGGCAACTTACAATCTGAAAAACAAAACTTTAGCCTTAAGGTAGTTATCTTTGACGAGCTAGATTATCAGTATGCTCGGAATGTCCATAAAAGGTATCCAAGTATTCCATTCTATCTTCAGGTTGGGAATGATAACATCACTACCAATGATAATACTAATCTGGTGGCCCACCTGATCAAAAAATATGAAGATCTGATAAACAAAGTGATAATGGACACTGAATTAAATGACGTACGAGTTCTTCCACAACTTCATACCTTTGTTTGGGGAAATAAGAGGGGAGTTTAAATCTCCTCTTTTTAAATTGAAAATTTTAAATTAAGATATCCATTTTGTTTTACAAGTCGAGAATTTAAAGTTAAATTAAAATAGAACTAATGTTCTTTTGGAAAATTCAAAGAAGGTGGGGAAAATATGAGGGTGTTATTGTATTTAGTTATAATAGTTACAGCTAATGTGGTGACGGCTGCATTTGCTCCTTTGCATCTTGGTATGTTTATTATACCAATGGGAACATTTTTTATTGGTGCAACTTTTATTTTAAGAGATCTTGTTCAAAATAAATATGGCCGTCTTAAGACTTACTTGTTTATCGCAATTGCTCTTGTTTTATCAGCAAGTCTATCATTTATGTATGGTGACACACTTCTTATCGTATTTGCGTCTGCTATTTCCTTTGCTGTGTCGGAAACTACAGATACTGAAATTTATACTAGGTTAAAATTACCAATGAGTTTGAGAGTTTTTTATAGTGGACTAGTTGGAGGATTCTTAGATTCGGTTATCTTTGTTGTAATAGGGTTAAGTCCATTGGGCGCTAATTTCTTACCTTGGGAAACTGTTCCAATGGCTATTTTAGGTCAAGTAATTGTAAAGACAATTATTCAAGGTTTAGCAGCCCTGATTATTAATCAAACGAATAATAGAAAATTGATGTCGAATTAAAATTTTAGCACTTACCAGTCAGTAAGTGCTTTTTTAGTGCACCTGGATGGGTAAAATACGTGTGAGGTACTAACGACTTTCTATATAACAATAAAATCGGAAAATAATCTGAAAAATACCTGAGAAAGCCTAATGAAAAGAGCTGATTATGTGGTCTTTATATTGCTGACGAACAATCTCAATAAAAACCTCTAAATAAGAAGGGATAGGCGAAAAATAGCATGCATTTTTTAGATCTTCACCATAAGTGGTGGTTTAATATTGATTAACGTAATAGCTCAGTTAATTTTGCAACAAATTTGATTGGAGAGGAAGGTGCGAGACTCCTGCGGGAAAAGCAGGCCAGGGAAGACCCCGGAGGCGTGCCCTTTGCCGAGGAGGCTCCCGGACTGCCCGCGGTAAGTGAGCGCCTGGAGCGGAAATCAACGGATAGTCAAATGCTTAAACCATTCTTTTGGTGAAGAATTCATTTTTTGAATAATTGTTAAATTCTGGGATCCCCTATACGTAAAAATCAGGGGTCTTTTTAATGTCCAAAACGAATCAACTATACATGCGAAAAACAGGAATTGGAACGCTAATTACCAAACAGGAGATGAAACTGGAACGAGAAACAGAATAAAAATAAACAGCACCAAACAAAGAGAGGATTATCAAATTCGATTCCTCCTTTTTTATTCCAGTTTCAGTTATTGATAGCATTGATTTTGATTTATTGGAACAATCTATGAGGGATAACTCTTTTGTCAGACGGAGGAAGTCCCTTGAGAAAATTAACGCAATCCATATATTTTGCTCTGTTGGCTGTTTTGCTTGGGGTGCATGCTATGGGCTTGAGGGCTGGTATAATGTCGGAGGCAGAGGAAGAGGTTCATGGCGTCGTACAGCAAAAATTCAAAAATCAAATTGTGGCGAACAAAATGAGCTGTTAAGAGACAGAAATGCAATACTGGGTGAAGTTGAACAATGGCAAGCAGATTCAAATTCCGGCTTATCTCTATGAAAACGTTGCCCTGGGTGAGGAAATTTTCTTCGTGAAAACGCAGGGAGGCAGTCTTTATCTCTCAAAAAACGGTTAATAGCAATAGAAAGAAGCACATGGACTAATGTTTAGCCATGTGTTTTTTAGCTTGTGCTCATTTCTTGTAGATTTGAATTTGAAATGAGAAATTGAAACGCATTTCAAAATTCACTACGAACTACACCCGTCTTTTTACCCGAAAAAACAACCATAGATATAAGTTATAGTGCTTAGGTGGTATAGACGACTGTACCTATGTGCTATACCCTTTGATTGTAAGCGATTTCAAATTAGTTGCTGCTAAAGGCAGCCTTTGATTAATTGACTCAGTAAAAAGGAGGACACATGAAGAAGAAGACGTTCATCATCACTTCTGTTTGCTCGGTTTTTCTAGGGAGCACCACGGTTTTAGCTGATGGCAGCGTGCCATTGGTTCCAACCATTGAAAAGCAGGAAAAGCGCTCGTTCATTGATTCTCAGCTGCCTCATCCGGTATTTACATGGAATACAGCCGTTTTCCCGGCGTCAAGTGTTCTTCATCCCGGCTCGGCAAGGGGAGCCGGGATGGTGGAAGCGCCGCTCCAGGCAATTGATCCGATTATACACCAGGCCATTTCAGACAAAGTCATGCCCGGTGCCGTTGCATTTGTAGCCAGAGGAGGCCGGATTGTCAAACATCAGGCCTACGGATATTCAGCCAAGTATGTCGACGGTTCCTTTTCGGAAATGGATGATCCTGTCCATATGCAGGAAAATACCATCTTTGATCTGGCGTCGATCAGCAAGCAGTTTACGTCCACAGCAGCGATGATCCTATATGAAAAAGGATCATTTCAACTCGATGACCCTGTGGCGAAATATATTCCTGAATTTGCCCAAAACGGGAAGCAGCAAGTGACGATTAGGCAGCTCTTCACCCATACTTCCGGGTTTGAACCGTGGATTCCTTTATATAACCAGGGCCATTCCAGAGAAGAGCGGATTCAGCGGGTTTTTAAGCAGCCATTAAAAAACAGGCCTGGCACCGCCTATACCTATAGCGACTTGAATATGATCACATTAGGGGCGTTAATCGAACGGTTGTCCGGGCAAAGACAGGATGCATTCGTGAAGGAGCACATCACTGAACCTTTGGGCATGAAGGATACGATGTATGATCCACCGGCTTCCTTGAAAAAACGGATCGCCGCAACTGAATACCAATCTACGCCAAACCGGGGACTGGTTTGGGGAAAAGTCCATGACGAAAACGCCTGGTCACTGGATGGAGTCGCGGGCCACGCCGGTGTTTTTTCGACTGCAACGGATCTAGCCAAGTTTGCGAATATCTTCTTAAACGAAGGCAGGTATGGGGGGAAAAGGATCCTGCAGCCAGAAACCGTGAAGCTGCTGCTGGACAATCAGAATGATGGCTTCCCTGGCAATGACCATGGACTGGGCTGGGAGCTTAACCAGGGATGGTATATGGATGCCTTATCGGATGGAATGACTTTTGGCCATACCGGTTATACAGGCACTTCCCTTGTTGTCAGCCAAACCAATAAAACGATTGCCATCCTGCTCACCAATCGTGTGCATCCAACACGAAATACGGTGTCAACCAACCAAACAAGAAGATTGTTCGCGCGGCAGGTAGCGGATTCAATCCCTGTATCGATGCCGCGTAAAGACTCTGCCTGGTTCGCGGGCTATGGGGATAAGCTAAACAGGGTCATGGAGGCGGAACTCCAATTAAAGCAGGATGCCAAACTGACTTTTGCAACATGGCATCGTCTTGAAAACTACACGGATGTTGGCTATATAGAAATCCTAAAAGATGATACATGGCAAAAACTTGCCCAGTTCACTGGCATCAGCAGCGGCTGGCAAAATGAAGAGCTGATTTTGCCAAAAGAAGCAACGCAATTACGCTTTACCTATAAAACGGATTCTTCCGTGAACGGGCGGGGATGGTATATCCAACATCCTCAAATCCAGGATGGAGATGAATCGAAAAGCAAGCTTTCTTTTACCAATAATGAATGGCAATTAAGAGACTATTAAATCTTTTGGGAGGGGAAAATATATGGGCAAATTTTTCAAGACGCTAACCCTTTCGTTACTTACATTCGGGTTAATCGTGACACAGAATCCTGTTTTAGGAACGGTAAAAGCGAAAGCGAATCCACTGGGAATTGAGGATTTAGTGATTGATCTGAATGTTCCTCAGGTCAAAAAAGAAGTGAAGGATAAAAAAATTGATTTACATGCGCTTCATGTTTATGAAGATGGACATTTTTTGCTAGCTTCAGAGGATATTGCATGGAAGTCATCCAATAAAAATGTGGCCACTGTGGATGATGACGGAGAGGTGACCCTTACAGGCCATAACGGAAAAACGTTTATCTCTGTTACTGACGGCCGCAAAAGAGATCGGATTTCCATTCAATTTAAAGGAAATCATACAGAAAAAGTGTTGATTCGAAAAGAAGAAGGTAACCGTTATGACCTGATTGGCAATGCGATCAAGCATATGTCCCTGGAAGAAAAAGTTGGACAAATGCTGATGCCTGACTTCCGAACCTGGAAAGGGCAAAATGTGACGGAGATGAAGCCTGAGATTGAACAGCTTGTGAAGGATTTTCATCTCGGCGGAGTCATTTTATTCCGTGAGAACGTGGTGACAACAGAGCAAACGACTAGGCTCGCAGATGCTTATCAGGAAGCTTCGGAAAAGTACGGGCTGCTTACGGCGATTGACCAGGAAGGCGGTGTCATTACACGCCTTCAATCTGGTACAGACATGCCAGGGAATATGGCCCTGGGAGCAACAAGGTCAGAAGAGTTGGCCGAAAAAGTTGGAACATCGATTGGGGAAGAGCTCAACGCACTGGGAATTAATATGAACCTGGCACCTGTTCTTGACGTAAACAATAACCCTGATAATCCGGTGATCGGTGTTCGTTCGTTTGGTGAAGATCCAGAGCTTGTAGCAAAATTGGGCAAAGCTTATATGAGGGGCCTTCAAGAAAGCGGAACGGCGGCAACCGCCAAGCATTTTCCAGGGCACGGCGATACTGCCGTCGATTCCCATTTAGGGCTGCCGGAAGTCCCATATGACCTTGACCGTCTGAAAAAAATAGAATTATACCCTTTCCAGCAGGCGATGGATGCCGGCGTTGATGCGGTCATGACAGCACATGTAACCTTCCCGAAAATTGATGACGGCAAGGCCATTTCCAAAAAAGACGGAAGTGAAATTTCGATTCCGGCGACGCTTTCCCATAAGGTGTTAACTGGCCTCATGCGGGAGAATATGGGATTTCAGGGAGTTATCATTACGGATGCGATGAATATGCAGGCGATCAGTGATCATTTCGGTCCTGTGGATGCGGCCATCCGCGCTGTCAAGGCCGGAACAGATATCGTATTAATGCCGGTCGGTCTTAAAGAAGTAGCAGAGGGTCTCTATCATGCAGTAAAAACAGGTGATATATCAGTTGAAAGAATTGAAAAATCCAACGAACGTATTTTAGCTCTGAAGTTAAATAGAGGCATAGTCAAGCCTGAAACAAATACAACCATCGATGACAAAGTGGCTAATGCCCTACAAGTGGTTGGTTCCGCGGAACATAAGCAAGTTGAAAAAGATACAGCTGCTAAATCTATTACTCTTGTGAAAAATAATGCCGTTCTTCCGATTAAAGCGGCAAAAGAAGATAAGATTGTCGTTGTGGGCGATTCCGGGCTGTATGTCCGTGAACTCGCAGTTCAGGTTCAAAAGCACCATGGAAATGTGACGTATATTCCTGCCTCAAAACCACTTACAGATCAGCAATTAGCCCAAATGAATGATGCAAAATATATCATTCTGGGCACATACTCAGCATCCGTTGCAGGCAGGTCGCCAGGCAGCAATCAAATGAAGCTCGCGAATCAGGTCATTGAGCAAGCCGATGCACCAGTTATCGGAGTAGCTATCAGAAATCCTTATGATATCATGGCCTATCCAAATGTGGACGCCTATCTTGCCCAGTATGGATTCCGGACAGCAAGCTTTGAAGCAACGGCCAACACCATCTTTGGTGAGAATAACCCTGCCGGCAAACTTCCGGTGACCATCTATCATCCATCTGGCAGCGTGTTATACGGGTTCGGGCAAGGATTAGGATATTAAAAATGATTTAAATCGCTGTAAATATTGAACTTTTTACAATGAATGAACAAATTGGTTGTAGTTCTTTATTGCCAAGCAGGCTAAACAGGCTTTCTAGCTGGTAAGCCAAAATTAAGTGAAGGACAAACAAGAATTAGTCGGACACGGAATGTCGTTCATAAGGGTAATGAAGACCCAAATGGATGCATGCGGCGCGGAAAGGTCCATCATCAGGGCGATGAAGGCCCAAAATCGCGTCCATTCGACACCGAAACGTCCTTCATAAGAGTGATAAAAGGACAAAAATGAGTCATTTCAACATAGAAATATTATTCATGCACACGTAAAGAGTTCGCATTTTGTAATAGAGACCCCTGAATTTCTGATTATTACATGCAAAATAGAATGTTTTACAATGGTTTTGATTTGATTGGACAAAATTCGGCAAATAAAAGGGAACAAAAAGTCGGCGAATAATATTGAAGGAGGGGTTCTTTTGAAGAAGTTGCTAACGGGTATAATTGCCCTGGTGCTGGTTTTATCAACCTTTACTGCAGTGATTGCTGGAAACGATAAAGGGAAAAAGAAAGAGAAATTCCGTCTGGGCGTGGAGGTTTTATTAGAGGATCAGATCGATTTAATTAAAAATAAGCGCGTAGGGCTGATCACCAACCCGACGGGAGTGGATCAACAGCTGACCAGTATCGCAGACTTGCTTTATAATCATCCCGATGTGAAACTGACAGCCTTATATGGCCCGGAACATGGAGTCCGTGGGAGTGCGCAGGCTGGCCAATATGTGGAAAAATATACCGACGAAAAAACCGGGCTCCCGGTATACAGCCTTTATGGAAAAACCAAGAAACCGACAGCGGAAATGCTGAAGGATGTGGATGTGCTCGTATTCGATATCCAGGATGTCGGCGCACGTTTTTACACCTATATATACACGATGGCGCTGGCAATGGAAGCGGCAAAAGAGAACGATATTCCAATGATTGTGCTGGACCGTCCAAATCCGATTGGCGGCGCCAATGTCGAAGGGCCCGTTCTTGAAGATAAATACTCTTCCTTCGTTGGAGAATATCCAATTCCTGTCCGCCACGGGATGACGGCAGGGGAACTTGCGAACCTATTTAATAAGGAGTTTGGCATCGGCACTGATTTAACGGTTGTGAAAATGGATGGGTGGAAACGCAACAAGTATTACGACGACACTCCATTACAATTCATTCCGCCGTCTCCAAACATGCCAACTCTGGATACAGCGCTCGTCTATCCGGGGACGTGTCTGATTGAAGGAACAAACGTGTCCGAGGGAAGGGGAACGACGAGACCTTTCGAATTAATCGGTGCGCCATTTATTAATGGAGCGGATCTTGCAGAGAAGCTGAATTCTTATCATTTGCCTGGAGTGACATTCAGGGACGCGTCCTTTACCCCGACGTTTTCGAAATATGCGAACCAGTTAAGCCACGGCATTCAAGTTCATGTAACAGACCGAAGAATCTATAAGCCTTTTGAGACGGGATTATATATTGTAAAAACCATCCATGATATGTATCCTGCTCAATTCCAATTCAGAACACCTGGCAGCAACGGAATTTCCTATTTCGACAATCTTGTCGGCAATGGCTCCGTCCGGGCAGGCATCGAGGCCGGCAAGTCGGTAACAGAGCTGGAAGCTGCATGGCAGGATGACCTCGATAAATTTATGGATGTCCGCGAAAAGTATTTAATGTACAAATAGCCGGGGCACAGAGAGATATCCCGCAATTTGCAGGAATTCATGACGAAACGAGAGACGCTTTCGGGAAAATTTAAACTATCCGTAAAAGCATGAAATGGCAGTAGATTTCAGAATGAAGAAATCTTACTGCTTTTTCATTTTGATCACCTAATGGGTGAGTTATCGAAATAAATGGGTGCATTGATCCAAGAAGAATTTGTGATAAGTTCAAGCATGAATTTGAACGTTCTTTTATCATGTTGTATATTCTCTTATAGGTAAATCGTTTAAAGCAATCTAAAGAATTATTATTTGATTATTATCTTCAAGAGAAAGGAATCCTTAGGGAAAAAAGGGTATTGATCAGGTAAGCTTCCTAAATACGGCCGTAGCAATGAGATGAAAATAAGTTGAAAAAAATCATTTTTCTTTGCATACATAGAGAGGAATTACATCTAATGAAAATAATAAAAATATCCGATAAAAATTTTGATCATTTGCGTGAGATTTTACAAAAAGAAATGAACATAGTGGAACTGCAATATAAGAAATACAGCAATATTGCCATGAATTATGAAGAATATCATGACAAAGAGAATTTGACGGTGCAACAGGCGGAAAAATATATGAATGACTATTTAGAAACCTATCATAAGACGAATCAGTTAATCTTGGAGATTAATAAGCAATAATGTTCGGTTTGGGCGAATTAGTCTTGTTGATGATTCATTAGGATATAGATCAGGAGTTGTGGGGGAGAAGAACCTGATGATTCCATGTTCGTTTTAGGGGCCTATATAGGTGAAGAGAATAAGCTGTGTTCTGAAGTCTCCCGGGGTCATACCATTAAACCCAACAGGCTGTTAATCTAATCTGATGATTCCAGTGATGTAGTTGGGAGAGGTTACTTAATAAATCGTGATTATAATCTCCCAAGGATTAGAAGTAGGATAGAGCATTTATTTAAAAATTAGAAAGGAAAATTGGGATAAGACCATTAGTGCAAGCAGCAAATATGCATTTGTAGAGTTCAAAGAGAGCCGTGATTTCTTCTGCTAACCGGGCACGTTAGTTGAACAAGTTATAATTGAATAGTTTAAAGTTATAGAGCATTTCTCGTAATGAGGAATGCTTTTTATCTTGTCTGACATTAAAAGGATATTTATATAACAATAAAATTATGATTAAAATCGATAATATTTTATTGTGAAACGATAAATAATGTGTTAAATTCAAATTGACGATAAATATGTGAGGTGCTTTTTATGAAACGAGGAACAACACTCTTTTTAAAGATAGCTGTTATTCTTATTGGAATCCCAGTTCTTGCTTTGTGTATTTTTTTGGTGCCTGAGATTGCGAATTTTGCAGCAGAATTGTATCCGGATATTGCTTATATGAAATATCTCGTTTTAATCGATTTGTACGCAGCGGCGATACCTTTCTACTTTGCTCTGTATCAAGCCTTTATACTTCTAAGCTATATTGACAAGAATAAAGCTTTCTCGGAATTATCTGTAAGAGCTTTAAAGAACATAAAATACTGTGCAATCACAATCAGTATCTTGTTGGTGGCAGGCATGCCACTCTTCTATCTCGTGGCAGAGAGAGACGACGCCCCAGGTATCATATTAATCGGACTGGTCATTATTTTTGCTTCCATGGTGATTGGCGTCTTTGCTGCTGTTCTTCAAAAGCTTTTAAAAGAAGCCATCGATATAAAATCAGAAAATGATTTAACGGTCTGAGGTGAAAACAATGGCGATTATAATCAATATTGATGTGATGCTGGCGAAAAGGAAAATGAGCGTAACGGAACTTTCGGAAAAGGTTGGAATCACAATGGCGAATCTTTCTATATTGAAAAATGGAAAGGCAAAAGCGATTCGATTATCAACTCTAGAGGCGATTTGTAAGGCTTTAGAATGTCAGCCGGGAGATATTTTAGAATATAAAAATGACGAAGACACTCAAGATTATTAAAATAGGACTGTTTTGCACTGAAAGGAACAGAAAGATTTCATAAAAGGGGAGTTACCATGAATTTAACCTTTCAAAAGCCGCCAATCATGAGAGCACTAACGCAACTCGTTCGTTTTGGTTGGGAGCAGGCTCTATCATGTTTGTTTCCTGTCGTTATTTTTGCCTCTTTGGCTTTTACACAATTCATGCCACTTCCCTTCCTGCCACGGTATGACTGGCTGCTCATCATCTGCCTTCTGATGCAGTGGTGGATGGTGCGTTCCGGGCTTGAAACACGGGATGAATTAAAGGTTATCACATTGTTCCACCTTATTGGGCTTGCTCTTGAACTTTTCAAGGTGCATATGGGCTCCTGGTCTTATCCAGAGGAGGGATATTTCAAAATTTTTGGAGTGCCTTTGTATAGCGGATTTATGTATGCAAGCGTAGCGAGTTATCTTTGCCAGGCGTGGAGGAGGTTAAAGGTTGAACTGGTTAAGTGGCCGCCGTTTTTGGTAGTTGTTCCTCTTGCAGCTGCGATTTATATGAACTTTTTCACCCACCATTATTGGATTGATGTTCGTTGGTGGTTATCTGGACTTGTAATTATCGTCTTTTGGCAAACATGGGTTACATACGAGGTGGATGGAACTCGTTATCGTATGCCACTCGCGCTTTCTTTTGTACTCATCGGATTTTTTATATGGATAGCCGAAAATATCGCCACGTTCTTTGGAGCTTGGGAATATCCAAACCAAACCGATGCATGGAGTCTCGTTCATCTAGGAAAGGTGAGTTCATGGCTCTTATTAGTGATTGTTAGCTTTCTTATAGTAGCGACGTTAAAGCAGGTTAAGGGGGAAAATGCCACTAGGATAGAAGCTGGTCAATCTTTATAACTGTTAAGAAACCTCTATTTAAAAAGTCGGATTCTTAGCATAGTAAGGAATTGGACTTTTTTTAGGTTAAAGTTCTCCTAACGTACAAAATTCCGAATAAGATAAATTGGAAAAAGCAATGTTCGAATTGTTGCTTTTTTCTTTATAAATAGCTTTTGATAATACTGCCGGAAGGCATTTATAAAATATTCACTTAAACTTTAGGGTGAGTTAGTCAAAGATCTTGCTGGTTCCGGATCAACCCCCGTATTTTGGACAGAAGCTCTCTTATTCTCTTGTTTACTCACTTTTTCTTTTTTATTCTTCTTACGATTATGCAGGCGGTCAGATGGCTTGACATGGAGCCTCTGCGGGCTTAATTCCACTACCAAGAGCCCAGCCCTATAAGGCTTGGTGGCACCGAATGAGGCTATCATGCCCGCCTCTCCAAATCAAGCCGTGCTCAGACTTCATATCCTACTTTTATACCCGGAACTCCTTTATTTTCAATGGTTCTGTCCTATTCTTTTCGTAGAATTCCATTGGAGACAGGTCAAGAATGCTTGAGTGCATTCGGCGCTCATTGTAGTATTTCATGAAATCCCAGACGGTTTTATAGGCTTCTTCGTACGACTCAAATTGATAACGGCTAAGGCAATCATCCTCCAAAATCCGGTGGAATGCTTCAATATGGGCGTTCATGTTTGGTGTCCTTGGCGGGATTCTTTCATGTTCAACCTGGAAACCCTCGCACCCCTGTTCGAATGCATGGGAAATAAACTGTGACCCATTGTCGGATCGGATCACGGGTTTTTCCAGTGAATCATATTGTTGTCTTTTCAGTAATGCCCTTTGTAAGGTCTGCTTTGCATCTTCGCCCGTACAGCTTAGGCCAATGTGATAATCAATAATGGAACGGTCATACACGTCAATGTAGGAGAGAATAAAGAAAAACCGTTGTTCGCCCTCAATAAATCCGTATTTAATATCCGTTTCCCAAAATTGATGGGACCCGGTGATGACACGATTCCTTGCTAGTTTTCTTGGATAGGCTATTTTCTTTTGACGTTGTGGCTTCAGAATCCCCAGTTCTTTGCATAGCCTGTAAACTTTCTTTTTATTGATAATCAGACTATATTGCCGTCGTAATTGCTTTGTCAGTTTACGGTAACCGTAGGAATATCCGTCTTCTGCAATCTCGTCTAGGAGCCATTCTTTGATCTGTTCATCTGATATCTTATTGCCGTCCTCTTTGATGGAATAGCCGGGTGCTGGACGTCCCTCACTTACTTGTTTCTCCTCCACACGTCCATTTTTTTGGTAGTAATAGGTGGATCGGGAGATATCAAGTATGTTTAGCACCATGGTGATTGAGTAGCCTTTATGAATCCATTTGTCAGCTATCTCAAGTTTTTCAGTAAGTGAGGGTTTTTCTTTTTTATAAGGTCACGGCGAATGGCAATCTCTAAATCTTTTTCTCCGAGCAGTTTCTTCAATTGGTGATTCTCGTTTGCGAGTTTCTTCGTTTCAAGAGGTGCAGAAACAGCTACAGGAATACTGCCGTCATCATATTTGCCTTCGTTTAACTCTTTCACCCAACGATTCACCATGTTGGGACTGAGTTCGTACCGGCGCGCAACCAGTGCACCATTATTTGTTTCGATGACTGCTTTGCTTACTTGAATTTTAAATTCTCGGGAATGGACTGTGCGTTTCATGTTGTTGTCAGCTCCTTTGATATTCATCAGTATAAAACATCTAATGAGAGCTGTCCAAGTTCATTTAGGGGCTTATGAGATGGCATGCCCGCCATCTTTTCGATTATGAAAAGGTATCGTAATTGAAAAATGATGGAGTGTCTTTTCACTTGAATCAAAAAATTTAGGATTCATTATAATATTTTCCTCGTCTATAAAATTTGAAAAGTAAACGGTTTTCAAAGCCTCACCCCATTATTAATAATATTCCCCTAACATAATTTTACATTAATTTTAGAAATTTTTTAAATTAAAGAAACAAATGTTCATATAAATACATGTATTTTTCTATATGCAAGCCAACAATTTTTTTCTACTCATAAAGTAGTTATAAATAAAATTACAAACTAGATTGACAACAATATAATTGAGAGATATAGTTTGATTATAAGAGGAGGGATATTATGGTAAAGGAATTAGTGGCAAAATGTCCAAGATGTAATGAAAAACTAATAGCAACGAGATTAAGTTGCGATAATTGTGAATTAGAACTAAACGGTGATTTTCCTCTTAGCAAATTCGACTATCTCTCAGCAGACGAACTTGATTTTGTTGAAAGCTTTCTGAAGGCACAAGGTAATTTTAAGACTCTTCAAAATGAGAAAGGCATGTCTTACCCAGCGGTTAAAAAGAAATTTAATGATATTTTAGAAAAATTAAATCTATCCCCAATAAAAAATGAAAAAGGGAATAAAACTGCTATGATAACTGTTGATAATCAACCTATTAACAAAGACGATAGCTTGGTTGTTAAAAAGATAAAAGAAAAGCTTAATGCCAATGGTGGTAGAACTTTGATTCCTCTTTATAGCGGAGATCTTTGCGATATTGGTTTTGATCCAAATGGTAAGGGGCTAGTTTCACCTAAGATTCCTGTTCCTAATCATCTTATATGGGAAGTATTTGATGCTGCTGTTGAGGTTGTATATCAGAATGGTGGAAAAGCCATGAAGGGAAAAGCCCGTTCAGGAGCAAAGCTCGGAAGTGACGATTTGCCGCTGAATTCAGTTGAAGGGTACATAGCACACAAAGTACACGGTGCACAATTTGGAGAGACCGCTTTCGGACCAGGTTTCGTAATTGCTGCCATTTTGGATTGGGCGGGAATTTGCCGCAATGAGAGAGGGTATTTGACAATAAATCCAAGCTTCATGAGCGAAATAAAATAACATTTTTGGAGGTGAATAACATGGAACAAGCTAATAATATTGAGGAATTCCTGAATAAAATTTGAATATTCAGTCAATATTTAAATGTGTTTTATAGGGGACAATCTAAAAAGCACAAAAGCATTACTTCTAGCCTTTCTAGAAACCAGGGCTATGTTCAAAATGAATATGCTATCTATCAAGAATCCATTGATATGAAATCCGTTGAGTTTGGCGGTTTGACATCACTAATTGAGTGTCTTTCGAAAATGCAACATTATGGGATACCTACAAGATTAATTGATTTGAGCGTAGATCCTTTAATTGCTCTTTTTTTTGCAGTCCAAGATCAAACAGCCATTCTTCAGGTAATGTATATGTTTATATACAACAAAAACATTCTCTTAGAGATAAAAAGGTTAAGCTATTGGCGCTCCTTGCTACTTTGGATTCATTTGAAATAGAAAACATCAAATCATCTTTTACAAATCAGTATGCAGAAACAATTACTAAGGAAGAGATCTTGGAATATGCTTCTGCAAATGCATTTATTGAACATACTGAGGAATTAAAAAAATTGAACGATCGTCTTTTTAGTCAACAAGGAACTTTTGCAATTTGTGGTAACACTGTCCAAGGTGAATTTATCAAGAGATCTATTAATCCTCTTGATGCTATTGCTCCTTCAATGTTGATTAGAATTCCATACGAACATAAGCTTGCAGTGAAAACAGAACTAGATGAAAATCACAATATAAATGAAACCACAATTTACCCTGAGTTTCCTTCAGTAGCGGATTACTTGAAAGAAAAGTATAAATCAATTGACTTTATACCAGATGGGACTTACAGCATCCTTGAATCCCAAGAATCAAATTCTGGTGCTAAAAAAATTTCTGTAATTGTAGTTCTAAATAAAGTGTTACATATTGAAGAAATAAAGCTTATTGGTAGCGAAATAATCGAGCAGAACAAAGGCAAATATGACGTTGTAAGGATTTACATCGCTAAAACAGGCGATGATTATATTATGAGAAATTGGATTATCAGAGGACAGTGGATAAGACCTACACTTGACAAAAGATATAAACCGCTTGAGATTGGCACTATTGATGAAAATAATATCAGTTGGAGATTAGAGAAATCATACAGTACGTTAGCAGATTATTATGCTGAAAATATTTTTGATGATGATAACGATCTTCTACCTATTGGATTTGCCATAAAAAATGAAGACAAATTTTCTGAGAGTTGGAGTTATCAGATTATTGATGAGCGGCTTATTGCTTATAAGCCATGGAAAGATAACTAATGTTCAAGTTCAAAACATTGAAAAGAATCTTGATACCATTATTTCGCAATTCGAAGAAATGAAAAAAGACCTGCTTTTTATATTAAGCGAAGACGAGGAATAGGAAGTATAAAATTGTTTGAATTCGCGTATTCGCTTTCTTGGGGTGAGGAATCTATACATGCAAGTAAGGAAGTGGTAAATGACTCGAAAGATGAAGGAGAGGAGGAATTGCTATGATTGAAGAAAAAGATCCAATTCTACTAAGGCAACAGCTATATAATGATATATGGGAAATTTCCGTGGCCGGTGTAGCAAAAAAATATAATGTACCATATGCCAAGATGATAAAGCTATGCAAAGAGTCTGATATTCCAATCCCACCATCAGGATTCTGGACAAAATTGAGATCGGGGAAACCTGTTATTAAAACTCCATTACCGGATTCTTTAATAGAGGAAGTTGCCCTGCCGTTAAGTTCTACTAAAACACGAATTCAACGTACTGTAGCTTCTAAAGATTCTTTTGATCAAAAAGTGCTGAATCAAGATGAAATATCAGATAGGCAGTCTATGATAGAGGCTCCTACTAATCTACCAGTGCATGAGACAATAGGAGCAACTGAGGTAATGGGGGCAAGTACTTTTGGTGGTGTTAAGCAAAGTGTTAGGTCATCAGAATCACTTTCATTTTTATCAGAAGAAGAGAGAGAAAAAGTATTACTGTTAGCGGTAGGAATGAATGTGCCTGCTGAAAATTCAAAAGTACATAAAAAAATAAATGCATACAAAGCTGTGATTAAGGATTGGAATAAAAAAGACACAAAAACACGAGGGGCGCAAAGGAGTTACAAGAATTTTTCCAATCGCCCACCTTTTCTAGCTGGAGTTATTTCAAGTGAATCTCTCCCACGCATTTTCAGCATTCTTGATGCACTATTTCGTCAAATAGAAAGCCTAGGTGGTTCTATCAATGACGACCTCTCACTTCAAATCAGAAATGAACATGTTAGCATTGATGTTTTTGAGGATCAGGATAAAATCAAACATGAAATTACAAGGCAAGAAGCACAAGCTTTAATTGTTTATGAAGATGCTAAACGTCGTCATTCTTGGGCATCAGAACCAAAGATTCGTAAATATGACTATATTTTCAATGGAAGGCTCAGAGTAAGTATTCGTAAGGGTAAATATTTCAGAGATACAGATAATTCAAGAATCGAATCCAGGCTTGGAGATATGTTAATAGAGTTATATGAAGAATCTGAAGCGGTTCGTATTGAGCGCGAAGCACGAGAAGAGACAGCTCGTAAACGTGAGGAAGAGGCTAGAGTGAAGGAAGAACGAAGCAATTTATATAATGAAGAAGTTGAGCGGACAATTGCGTTGGAAAATGAAGCTCTCGATTATGAGAAAGCTTGTAAAATTAGAGCATATATCAATGCGGTTGATAATGCTTCTTGCCAAAATGCTTTTAATGGTGACATTTCAGCATGGATTGACTGGGCTAAGAAGAAGGCTAACTGGTTGGATCCAATTGTATCTCGTGAGGATGAGTTGTTAGGTCGTAGGGAGCATGAGAAAAGTGAAGAGCAGAAAGCCTTAAAGAAGAACAGAAATCTTTGGTGGTAATGTAAAGGGGAAGATGAATAAATGAAGAAATACTATGCACATAGAAGTTGTCGCAAAACTAGTTTTTAAAGAAGGCAACTAATTTTAACCGGGCATAACTTGCAAAGCCTTAATCCTATTAGTTGCAGTAAATCCCAAGTTACTAAATTAAATCATAATCTTAAAATTAAAGTCGGCAATAGTGTCGGATTTTTTGTATTCAACGATTATTTAAAAATGGTAAAAGGAAGAAAATATGTTTTATTTGTAGAAATTAGAACATTGGGTAAATTCAGATAAGATTTTGGGTATGGTTGTAAAAATTTAAGGCGGTCTTTTATCCATTTTTACTGGAATGGAAAAACCTAAGCATGATTGGATCATTAATGAGATTGTACCTATATAAAGTGTAATCGTCGAATCAATTGGGTTTTCAATGTATGACTTAGCGATAAATCTTTAATTGGAGGATTATCAAAAATGAAGAAAATAGTTAGTGTTCTTTTGGCATGTATAATGGTTATGACATTAGTGGGATGTGGCGGCAATTCGAACAAACATGAAGGTGAAGCAAAAACACCGTCAGGTTCAAGTGTTCAAAAAGGTAGAGATTATCATAAGGTAGTTGATGACTTTAAATCAAAAGGATTCAAGAACATCAAAACAGAAAAGCTTGAAGATTTAATTACAGGTTTGATAACAAAAGATGGAGAGGTTGAAGAAGTATCTGTTGGCGGCGATGTCGATTATTCTCCAGATGAATGGATTTCTGCAGATACAGAAGTCATTATTAAGTATCATACTTTCAAAAAAGAAGATACTGAGAGTGCAGCAGAATCTGAGGCAAAGGATAATTCAAATGGAGAAAAACCGAAAGTAGAAAAACCGAAAGTAGAAATCTTAACAGTGGATAATTGCAAAGAATTGGCAGAAATACTTAGCAAAAAAGACGAGTCTGATCCTCTTATTAAAGAATTTGCTCAGAAGTATGCTGGAAGGACCATTGAGTTTGATGGGAATACCGCTTATGTGAGTAACCACGAAAATTATAAAACAAGATTTGATTATTTAATTTATGCTGGAGACTATAGTAAAACTACTTTCTCGGGACCTAATTTTCAATTTAGAGATGTTAATTATAACGATTTGCATCTAACAGGAGATAATGTTCCTGATACTTTTGGAGTAGGTCTTAATATTCGTATCATTGCTACGGTTGAAGAATATAGCGAGACTTCTAGTCTTTTTCAACTCAAGCCAGTTTCGATCAAAATGAGATAAATGTAATTAAATAGTTATGTAACAATAGCGAAAGATAAATGGATATGGAATTCATAAAATTTATGAAGGTGATATTATATCTTCATGTTGATAAGTGCCTGGCACCTTATATTAACGAGTAATTAGAGACAATGAAGTAGGAGGAAAGATACGTGTATCTAAGTTCATTGGAAGAACGTCGGATTAGAAATAATGAGATAAAGCTTGTGACTGAAGCTTTGTATGAAGCAAATGTCAAAGATGATGAAATTCTGCGGGTATTGATGAAGGTATGTAATGTTGATAAAGAGAATGCACTCGTACATTGGGGTCAATGCGATAATTGGCTCTGTGGTGAGAGTTTGGGGATTACTATGCCGTCACGAAGGAAAATAACTACTGTAGATACTTTTAAATCGACCAAGGAGTTATTCGAAGAAAGTAAACGAATTTTAAGGCTGTTGGATAGATGAAACGTAAATTAAAGCGTACATTGAAACGTAAAACTAAGCAACCTACGACCATTGTAACCGACTTTGGTTTCAGCAAAATCTTGTACTAAAATATATAAAATCGAGAATAGTATCCATAAAAATTCTATTTGGAAGTGATACAATTTAATGAAGTATTTTGCAGAAAGAAACAATTTATTGGATGATGACTTTTCAATCGACTTTGAGGATTTGAAGAATTATTTCTTCCAAACTTATAATTACTTCGAACGTATGGAGCTTTTTGATATAGCATTTAAAGGTGTTTGGAAATTCGAAAACTTTAAAGGGGAAAATCAGATTCATCCTCCAACAATGTCTCCATCCCCCGAAATCTTTTTTATCAATCATTTAAACAAAAACAACGTTTATCCTATTTGGGAAAACTATGAATCTTACAAGGAAGAAGAACTCTTTACTATTATTGAAATTTTATATGATCATATTGGTGCTTATAATTATAAAGATAATACTTTTATTAAGGACGAACATAGAAAAGAGTTTGCTACTCATATAAACAATTTACTAAAGCGTTATAAGAAGGGATATTATTTGGATGAAAAGCATGGGTTCGTTATGGAACAACCAAATGAAGCAATAAATGTCTTAATGAACACTGAAATTCCAGAAACAATGAGTGAAAGTGTTATCGAGCAGTTAAAAACAGCAGTTAAAATGTTTTATAGATTCGATTCTAATGAAGAGTCAAAAAAGAAGGCAATAAATATATTGGCTGACATTTTGGAACCTCTACGGGAAGAACTAAAGAATCTTCTAAACAGTGAATACGATATAAGTAAAAACGATCATGATAAACTTTTATTTGGTGTTGTTAATGGTTTTAATATACGACATAATGACAAAAAGCAATTAACTTCATACAATAAACCTGTCTGGTATGATTGGATGATGCAATACTATACGAGTGTTATTTTTACATATTATAGGTTAAAAATGATACGTGAATAATCTAAAAAAGTACAGTGAATCTGATTTCAGAGAAAGCCGTCTTAACACTTGAATAAAGGATAACTGTATTTCTAGGAAGATCTGTTTATTAAAAATGATGTCATGTTAGGAGGATTATTTAATTGCGAGATTTTGACATTGATAGACCAGGAAGAACAAGGCAATATAAATCAATACAAAAGCATCATCGTACCAGTCAACACCGTAATGCAAACAAGTGGAAGGACAAAGATCTGGAAATAAATACTTTTGATTCTGCAGACTATGGGAGTTTCACAAGAGAGCTAACAAAAGATTCATGGGAGGATAGCAAGAAAAATCTTTGGGGATTTTTAGATAACTTCCCTTTTGTAGGCACAGAAAAGGAGCAATTTGGTTTTTTTCCAGTTCCAACCAACCCAAGTGATAGGTGGCATGGTTATCCTGTAATACCTTTTACAAAGGGATATGAAATCGAAGATTCTTTATTAAAAAAATGGGTAGTAGATGAAGTTCTTGATGAAGATGATATACCAAGTATAAAAAAAAGGAAAAGACTTTAGAAGGGAGAAAGGGTGTTGGAAAAAATCAATGAATCCAGCTTTGTATCTACCTTATCAATATATAATTCTTCAATAATTACAGCGTATACGGATGGCAGAATTTCTTCACTTCCTTTACCTAAAAATTGGCATAGCCTATATAAAGAAAGAAATCCCTATGTATTTGATTTGAAAACTGAAGAAAAATTTATAAATGAAATTGTTGGATATAAGGGTTCCTTGTTTGTTGCGACAACAAACCGCCTGCAAAGTTTTAACATAAACAAATCTTCTCATGTTCAACAGAACCACTATTTCAAGAAAGAAATAGTAAACTGTACGCATTTGAAAATTAATTATGAAAACGCCTTATTATTTGCCGTTTCTGAAGAAAGAGGTATAGTGGTTCTTAATTTATCTAATCCTCTTAAACCTCGATTTGTTCGTGACATTACAGTAAGGTTCTTTCAAGAAGAGAATTGTATTATTTCTGATATGGATTTATACCAAAATACTATCTTCTTAGCTTTGAGAAATATTGGGATTTTACGATTAGATTATTATCAAAATGAATTGCAAGAGCCTGTGGTCTACAGATCTTTTGAGAAAATTAGACTCAGTGATCCCCAGGATGTAAAGTATAACAAGAATAATTTATATCTTTATATTGCTGATGCAGACGAGGGCTTAATTGTTTTAAACACACGAGACAATAATGTGGTTCATCGTTGTAGACTACCTAATAATGATTTTCCAAGAAAGATAATTATTCATCATAAAAATTGTATTGTTCAGGGTTCAAAAGGATTGTATTTCTATGATACAACTACAAAGGGATTAAATATCATTTTTGAATTTAAAATCGGTGCTATATCAAAGTATTACAATAAAATTATTTTCTATAAGAACAAAAGATTAAATTTACTTATACTTGGGAATGATACCGAGATCATAGATAATGATTATTTCTTAAGTGTGTATAAATACTCAAAAAATATCCTTACAAAAATTAAATAGACCTTCAATTAGTAGTTAATTAACAGTCAATAAATTAATAAAGAGTCGAAAACATGAGTATAGGTGAATTCCACTGCTCTTATCAGTTTTTACCTACATTCAGCACTCTACGCACGTGGAGTGCTGTGTACTGTTAACCGTGATATTGCACAGTGACCAGGGATCTCAATATACATCCTATGAGTTTCAGGAAAAGGCCAAAGAAAAAGGCATTATCACCAGCATGTCCCGGAAAGGAAACTGCCTGGATAATGCCGTAATCGAATCCTTCCACTCCTCGCTAAAGTCGGATGAATTCAGCACCCAACAACGAGTGCACCTTACAAATACAATTATACTAGAAAAAGTGAAAACGTACATATACTCTTACAACTATCAACGACCATTTAATAAATTAAACTGCCATACTCCTGTAGAATTCAGGAGCATGGCAGCCTAGGTGTTTTTTCCCGTCTCGTTTTTCTAGGTCAGTTCAGTTACAAGGATGGCTTTTAATTTAGGCATACTATTTAATCATTTTCAATAGCTTTCCAGAATTCATCCGCAACGGCTTCATAGCCGCTTAGACTTAAATGTATATCATATGGATTCGGAAGGTATTCCATATATTTGCTAGCAATAACCGTTTCTGTTGGCACGTAAGTATCACCGTTTATATCAGCTTTGCGTTCAATTTGACCATTTAATGCCTTTAAGACCGGAAGGAGGGCAGCTTGATCTTGTTGTGGAAGATAAGGATATGGGTTATAATATCCCATCACATAAACATCGACTTTCCGGTTTAACTTGTCTATTTCACTTAATATGGTTTGTATGTTGTCGCTAATGGAAGCGATAGTTTGAGGCACTAAAGCCCGATTGTTGCGTAAGACAGGTAGTAAGTCATTCGCTCCGATGTCTATGGTGATATGACTCGCCTGTTTAATTTCTTTTCTTACTTCTTTATCGGTTAGCACATCGTGAACTAAATCAACGGATGTATATCCAGGAACGCCAAAATTATCAAATTCTACTTTTTTTCTTTCTTCCTTAAATTTATCTGCTAGATAGTCTGGATAACCTAAATCGATTTTACCGTATGGAGTTTGTCCAGCTGCCAAGGAATCCCCTAATGAGACATATTCTACTTTCTTGTGGCCATGCCCGTCTTGTTTACCCTCTTCTTTCGCAAATGCATTAAATGGCATTGTAAGTAAAAAGGCACCTGTAATAACCAAACTAGTGAATTTCTTTTTATTCATCTCATTCTCCCCTTTGGTATGAAATACCTAATTTTGTAATAATGGTTAATTCTACTTATATGTTAGAAATTCCTGTTTGAGACTATATTGAAATTAAGGATTAGCCAGTTTTCTTTTCAGACTCGATTTGGTGATTGAAAAGAAGCATTATCTTTCTTTGTAATAAATAGCGACTTTATTGTAATTAAATCTCTTGAGGTGATTGTATGTTGGAGGAACTTGGGGAAATTAATGCTGTGCTTAAGACAATTACAGAATAAACAGTGAGGTTCGAGAGCTGATACAAGGCTTTCGGACCTTTCTGCTTTATTTTCTATCTTTCATACTGACCTAACACCCTTTGACAAAATTGGCAAGACATATTAAAATATCACTTTGTGTTTAGTTTCACATTGAGTAACAGTGTGAGATCTGAATCTTTTGGAAGTTGAAAACGAACTTATATTTGCTCATGTCACGGGTTAACCAGCACAAACAACCTTAAGCAAGGCCTATCCTGTGCTGGTTTTTTATTTCTTTATATATTCAGGGGGGCAATATGTCTTATCACACACCACAGAGAATTGCAGAATTGTCAATCGAAATAGGTTTTAGAAAAGCAAAAATGTCTATATCGTCCATGCTCATTCTTGGTTTTCTGGCAGGCGCTTTTATTTCAATGGGCTTTCTCCTCTACATTCGATTAACAGGAGGTATGCCAGTGGAATGGGGTGCCTTTAATACCTTTATAGGCGCTGCGGTCTTTCCTCTTGGAATTGTATTGGTCTTGCTGGCGGGCGGCGAGTTGTTGACAGGGAATATGACGACTTTGCCAATGGCATGGTTTGCCAAAAAAATTACGTTCACCGGGATTCTCAGGAACTGGACGATTGTCTTGATCAGCAATTTTCTTGGTGCCATCTTTGTTGCTTACTTTTTCGGCCATGTTGTCGGGTTGACTGAAACCGGGCCGTATTTAGATAAAACTGTTGCCGTCGCACAGGCAAAACTTAACGATACGTTTATTCAAGCCTTCATATCCGCCATCGGATGCAACTGGCTGGTTGCGTTGGCTATATGGATTGCGACCGGGAGCCAGGATGCTGTAGGGAAAATAGTGGGCGTTTGGTTTCCGATCATGGCCTTCGTAGTCATTGGTTTTCAGCACGTTGTCGCGAATATGTTTATCATACCGGCTGCCATCTTTGCAGGGGAAGTTACCTGGATTGAATACCTGCCAAACTTTGTTGCCGTATTTCTGGGGAATGCAGTTGGCGGTTCCGTTTTCGTCGGGCTTGCCTACTTTATCGCCTATAAGCCGAATGTGTATGGACAATTATTAGTCACGAAACAACAACAACCAGAAAAAAAGGTAGTAAACCTTTAATAACTGTAATCCCATTCTCGGGCACTTTGAGGCATTATTCTCTTGAATAATGCCTTTTTATATTACTTTATTAATACGATATAAAAGGTTCCGGCAATTTTCTGATTATTTCACCTCTCAAAAGGGTATGTAATAACAAACCTTTTAAAAGGAGGTGTCACTCGATGGCTACAGATGTATTATGCAATGTAGAAGATTGTAAATACTGGGCAAAAGGTGATAGGTGTGTAGCGGACGCTATCTATGTCATAGGTCCGAATGGAAGCAGGGAAGCTGACAGTGTTGAGGAAACGGCGTGTAAAACGTTTGAACATCGTTAATAAATACTTTTTGTAAAACTGGACGGCAGCTTGCCTGTCCAGTTTTTATTTTGGGGATATAGATTGAAGTGGAGCCGGTGGATATGTTTCCAGGATGCAATGGGAAGCGGTTGCTAAAATGATTTATATATGAACTGCGGAGATCAATCAGGTCTCTATTTTTTGGGACTAGGAAGTGATTATGCAAGGACTCGGAATGGATTGGGGCACAACATCTATAAAGAAACATGGCATGTCTATATTTAATGATTATTGTGGTTTGTACCTAAAGTAGCGAGGCAGTTTGTTTAAAGAACGATAGCTTTTGATGTATAAGCTTTTAAACTAATTCAGTTTATTATAAGGAATAATGAGAATTGAGAGAGATAAACCAGAAATTGGACAATATTTATAGGGAAAATTGATTATAAAATCTTCTAAAAAAATAGTATAATAGTTTGGTGTTTATATAATAGGGGGATTTTTTATGCGTAAATTTGGCTTTATCATGTTGATATTAGCTATTGCTGTACTTGCTGCTTGTTCATCCAATGAACAAAAGGCATCAACCGAAACCAAGGACGAAAAGAAGAACGAAGAAGTATCTGTGGATAAAGGCCTTTTAAATGTAGAAGTAACATTGCCGGCTTCTATGTTTGAAGGAGAGGACATAGATAGTGTTATTGCCGAAGCGAAAAAGGATGGAGTAAAAGAAGTAACCAAGAACGAAGATGGTTCCTTGACATATAAAATGTCTAAGTCCAAACATAAAGAGATGATGAAAGAATTAGAAACAAACGTCAAAGATACTATCGAAGAAACAAAGACTAGTGGAGATTTTGCTTCTATAAAGGACATCACACATAATGATTCATTTTCTGAGTTTACCCTTTTAGTAGATAAATCAGCTTATGAAAATAGCATGGATGGTTTTGCTTCTATTGGTTTCGGTATGTCTGGAATGATCTATCAAATGTTTAACGGGTCGGATGCAGATAATACGAAAGTGACTATTCTCATTAAAGATGAAGCTACTCAAGAGACTTTCGATGAAATAGTATATCCAGATGCTTTAGAAGATTCAGATACAAAATAATATTGCTAAAAACAACAGGATAAATTGGAGCTATCGTGTTAATTAATTTGAGATTTTGACATTAAGGAAGCTGGTTATTATCAGCTTCTTTTTTTCCTATCAGTCCACTGGATACTGATAGCAGGTATTTGTCGTTGTTCTTGCTGCTAACGGGTGCATCATTTTTGGCAGTAAATCAGGGACAAATTGATTGACCAGTTCCGTCTAGTAATTTTATAAAAGTCTGCATACATCCCAAATGCAGGTGCCTGCTTCCACAGCATATATTTGGGAGCCAGGCACTTTTATTATTGTCTAACCTTTACTAGATCTTTGTATGAAGTGTTAAAATCTACTAGGTGTGAATTGATTTTTATATTGATTGTTTGTCCTTTATACTAGGGTAGTGGGTACTTGATTTATGGATTATATATAAATAGGGTGATAAATAAATTGGTAAGAGGAATGAGAAGTCAGTGACAATGATTAGAGAAGAAACAATGGTGGCTGAAATTCACCGATTGGATGACAGGGGTTCGGGGCAGGCAGCAGTTTGGCGCGAAAATGAACAGGGCAACTTGAAAAAGTTGAAGCTTACAGTCCCGCAAACTCTTCCGGGTGAAAAAGTGAATGTGACGGTTGATAAGCCTGAACGAAGAAGAAGAAAGGCGCTGCTAAACGAAATTATCGAGGCCCATCCAGAAAGAACAGCACCGCCATGTCCGCATTTTGAAAAATGCGGTGGATGTGTATGGCAGCATTGGGAGTACCAAGGGCAGTTAAAACAAAAGACGGACCATGTGAGACAAGCGATTGAAGCTCAAGGGTTCGATCCAAATTTGGTGCTGGATACAATCGGTATGGATGACCCTTGGCATTATCGCAATAAAATGGAGTTTACGTTTGCTCCGAACGGTTCCCTTGGCTTGCATGAACAAGGGAATTTTCGAAAGATCATATCTCTTGAAACCTGTTTAATTGCGGGCAAGGAGATGGTTGCCGCTGCCATGGAAGTGGCAGACTGGGCGAAAAGTCACCAATTAACGGGATATAACAAAGACCTGCATGAAGGCCTCTTCAGGCACCTTATGGTCAGGCAATCCTTTGCAACTGGAGAAATGATGCTGGGACTATTTGTAACTGAGGCACCTTCCGCTCATTTACAAGACGCGGCTGACGATCTGGTGCAGCGTATTACCGACAAGTTCCCTCAAGTGAAAAGCCTGCTATGGCTTGAAAATACGAATTGGGCGGATCGCACTCAATCAGAAGATACCCATATCTTGGCTGGACGGGATTTTATCTATGATGAAATGGATGGCTACCGTTTCCGCCTCTGGTTTGATACCTTTTTCCAAACCAATCCGACCCAAGCTCAAAAATTGGTGGATTTGGCGATTGAAATGGGCCAGCCGAAGAAAACTGAGAAGATGATCGATCTTTTCTGCGGAGTCGGTACGTTTTCTCTTCCGTTTGCCAACAAAGTAGGGGAACTGGCAGGCATTGAAATTGTCGAGACGTCCATCGAATCGGCCAAACGCAATGCTGCGGATAATGGGATCGAAAACACAACCTTTCTCGCAAAGGATGCACGAAAAGGAATTGACCAGATTCTGGAGACCTTTGGGACCCCTGAATTACTGCTGCTTGATCCGCCCAGGTCGGGTGCAGGCGGGAAAGTGATGAGGAGAATAGGGCGTGCCAAACCAGAACGAATTGTGTATGTATCGTGTAATCCGGATACTTTCGCTGTTGATATTAAGGAGCTAGAACAATTCGGCTATTCCTTGAAAGTCGTGCAGCCGGTTGATTTATTCCCTCATACTGTCCATGTTGAAGCTGTTGCCACGCTTGTTTTAAATGACTAATCGCGATGCAGTGATTAAGTTTGGGATGGTGTCGTCAGCACCTCATGTGCGGTCACATTAACTCTGCCCATATGCAGCTAGTCTCGAAATTCATATAAAAAGAAGGCAACTACCCTCATGGGAGTTGCCTTCTTACGTTTCTTAATCAGTTACCGTTAATTGTACTAATCCAATGCCTTCGAATTCACCGGTATAC
>NZ_QVTC01000030.1 GCF_003429085.1 Bacillus sp. V59.32b
AAATGCACCCTATAGAGAGACCTTTTTTCAAAGTGTCTACACTATAGGGTACATTTTATCAGAGTTAGACCCTTTCATATTTTGCTGGAATTAATCTGGAGTTTATTGAGAAGCTCTATTTTTCTAGCCAAAGCCCTTCTCGTTCTTTTAAAAAAATATTTAGTCCAATTGCCTTATTCGCTCTCACTAGAGTAAATCTCCCTCCCTGATAAAAATATATTCAAATCCGCTTTAGTGCTTTATCTTGCTGGCATTTACATAACTTCAATGGGGGTGCTATACTACTTTCGGCTATTAGCTGTTTATGGAAAAATGCGTGTATTAAATTCATTGATGTACCCAAAGGAGCTTTTTTATGAAAAGAAGATATAGGGGGGAACCCAATCATCCTATAATGACAAAGATAAGTGAATATTTACTGGTACTGATCGGCTCAGCATTTGTCGCGCTTTCCTTTAATGTGTTTTTGCTACCTAACCGGATCGCTTCAGGCGGAGTGAGCGGAATCAGTACGATACTGGATGCGACGTTCGGCTTTGAGCCTGCGTATGTGCAGTGGGCATTGAACATTCCATTGTTTATAGCGGGTCTTATTTTTCTGGGGATGCAATTCGGTGCCAAAACGCTGGCCGGGACTTTGTTTCTTCCGTTTGTCGTATTTTTAACTAAGGACTGGGATCCTTGGACGAACGATGCTTTACTTGGATCGATTTTCGGAGGCATCGGTGTTGGACTGGGGCTGGGAATTGTTTTTAGAGGAAAAGCCTCAACCGGCGGCACTGATTTGGCAGCACAAATCATACATAAGTATACAAACTTTTCTTTAGGCACATGCGTTGCGATCATCGACGGTTTGATTGTTTTAAGTGCAGCTGTTGTTTTTGATATTGAAAGAGGGTTGTATGCATTGATTGCCCTGTACGTGACGAGCAAAACGATTGATTTGGTGCAGATCGGTTTGGGACGCTCGAAGATGGCGATGATCATCACGAATAACGAGCCGGAAGTGAGACATGCTATTATTAATGAGATAGATCGGGGCGTCACGAGGCTGTCAGGCTATGGCGGGTATACCGATGATGCCCGTCCCATTCTGATGTGCGTGATTGATCAGACGGAATTCACAAAATTGAAACAATTGGTGAAAACGGTTGATCCAAAAGCGTTTGTCATTGTTATGGATGCTTCCGAGGTATTGGGGGAAGGTTTCAAACATTCGTAAAAAGGTATAAGATTTAAATATAAAACCATAGTTTGGGGAGGTTTTTATATGAAAAAAAAGCTTTTGGCACTATTGATGGGAACATCGCTTATCCTGGCGGCCTGTGGTGGCGGCGAGGACGAGAATGCTGGCAACGAATCGGGAAATGGTGATCAAGGTACCACAACGGCCGGTGCCGGAGATACAGAAAAGATTTATGTAAATAGCTGTGCAAGTTGTCATGGGAATAATCTTGAAGGGGACTTTGGTCCTAAGTTGAATAATGTCGGATCCCGCTTGTCTCAAGAAGACATTGAAAAGATCATCAACGAAGGCAAAGGATCGATGCCTGGTGGGTTAATAGAAGGAGATCAAGTATCACAAATGGCTAAATGGCTATCCGAACAAAAATAATATGGATCATGATAAATGCCCTGTCGTATTAATGACAGGGCATTTTTATATGGAAACGCTTCCGGAAACATTACATTTTTAAAAAATAAACCTTTATGCTCATGACTTTTTTGAATTTTTCCATCTAATTTGAAATGAAACTGTAATATTAAAATGCGTATTTTGACAAATAGAGATGGTATAATGTGTTTGTTCAGGTTGAGAAATCTGTTATTTATTCATGTTTTTTGTAGAATTATGTCGAATATCAAGCTTCGAAATAGAATCGACACACTATGAGAGAAGCAAACTTTTTTTAGAAGCGAATTAGGTGGTTATTAAATGATAGAAATGTCTGAAGTTTATAAAACATACCCAAATGGCGTGGTTGCTGTTAGTGGTATTAATGTCAAAATCGAGCCAGGTGAGTTCGTCTATGTTGTAGGTCCCAGCGGTGCAGGGAAATCTACTTTTATAAAAATGATGTACCGGGAAGAGAAGCCGTCAAAAGGCACTATTGTGGTCAATGGCGTCAATGTATTCAGCCTTCGCAATACAAAGGTCCCTTTGTTCCGCAGAAATCTCGGAGTCGTGTTCCAAGATTTCAAATTGCTTCCCACGCTGACCGTCTATGAGAATATTGCGTTTGCCATGGAAGTGATTGAAAAGCATCCTGCTGAGATTAAGAGGCGTGTGATGGAGGTTCTCGATTTAGTGGGATTGAAGCATAAGGTTCGTTCAATGCCGAATGAGCTTTCGGGCGGAGAACAGCAGCGTGTGTCTATTGCACGCTCGATCGTCAATTCACCGAAAGTGGTCATTGCCGACGAGCCTACAGGTAATCTGGATCCCGAAACATCCTGGGAAATCATGAACACGCTTGAAGAAATTAATAAACGGGGTACGACCGTCGTTATGGCGACCCATAATAAAGATATAGTTAATAATATGAAACATCGTGTTATAGCCATTGAAAATGGAAAGATTGTCCGCGATGAGCAGCGAGGTGAATACGGTTATGAATTATAATACAATTCGCCGCCATTTTCGGGAAAGTTTAAAAAACCTTAATCGGAATGGATGGATGACGTTCGCATCCATCAGTGCTGTTACTGTGACGTTGTTGTTGGTCGGTGTGTTCTTTGTCATTATGATGAATTTGAACCATATCGCCGGCAATGTCGAGAAAGACGTGGAAATCCGGGCCCATCTTGATTCTGCGGCAAGCGCCCAAGATCAGGAATCAATCGGCAACCAAATTGAGCAAATCCCTGAGGTTGATACAGTTACCTTTTCCCCAAAAGAAAAGGAATTAACCAACCTAATTGATGACTTAGGGGAAGACGGAGATGCTTTCAAGCTTTATGAGCAGGATAACCCACTCCGAGATGTTTATATCGTCAAAACGAAAGCTCCACAGGATGTTATTAAGGTAGCCGAAGAAATTGAAGGCTTAACTTATATTCAGAAAGTGAATTATGGACAAGGATATGTGGAAAATTTGTTTGATGTCGTGAATGTATCGAGAAACGTAGGGATTGTGTTAATCCTCGGTCTTCTGTTTACGGCGATGTTCCTCATTTCCAATACAATCAAGATTACAATTGTCGCCAGAAGAAAAGAAATTGAGATTATGAGACTGGTAGGCGCGACAAACGGCTTTATCCGCTGGCCGTTCTTCCTAGAAGGATTGTGGCTGGGGGTTCTCGGAGCTGTACTGCCGATTATCTTAATCGGGACAGGCTATTACTATTTGTATGAAGCCATCGGTCCACAAATAAAAATCAATTTTGTAGAACTATTGCCGGTCAGCCCATTCATCTTCCAGATTTCAGCGATTCTTATATTGCTTGGCGCTTTAATCGGTGTCTGGGGAAGCTTGATGTCAGTGAGAAAATTTTTGAAAATTTAAAGCAAGCCGGGCGACCGGCTTTGCACCTTCTCTTTAAGTACCATTAGGGAAGTCTAACCGTAGGTTGTGTCTGTGTTTTACGGGTAGAAAGAAAGGGGAAAGAGAATTTTGAAGAAAAAGATAGTAGCAATTAATACAACGATTATGCTTGGCTTAAGCAGTGTACTTGCAGTTCCCGGTGTTGATGCCGAATCGATCCAGGATATGAAAGAGAAAAAAGAAGCAATCCAGGAGAAGCGTTCAGGTGTCCAATCCGGCATACATAATGCGGAACAGGATATTAAAAAATTACAAGGTCAACAGGAAAGCCTGGAAGATCAGATTTCCCGCATTGAAAAAGAAATAAGTGATTCAGAAGCTAAGATTAAAGAAAAAGATATTCAAATTAAAGAAACACAAGCTGAGATTGAAAAGTTAAAAGAAGAGATTGCTGTTTTAATAGAAAGAATCGAAAAGCGGAATGAACTTCTTAAAGAGCGCGCTGTTTCCTTCCAGGAAAGTGGCGGGGACATCAGCTATCTTGAAGTTCTGCTTGGGTCCAGCAGCTTCAGTGACTTTGTCGGACGTGTTAACGCCGTTGCGACAATCGTCGAAGCTGACCGGGAAATCCTGGAGCAGCATGAAGCGGACAAAAAAGAACTCGAAGAAAGCCAGAAAGCCGTTGAACAGAAAATGGCTGATTTACAAAGCATGCTAGCAGAGCTTAAAGAAATGAATGCTCAACTTACAAACCAAAAACAGCAGAAAGATGCTTTGATGGCTAAATTAGAGAAAGAAGAAGAGCAAACACAAGAATTGAAAATGAGCCTTCAAGAAGAAGAAGAAAACCTTGCTGCACAGCAATCAGCCATCCAGAAAGCGATTGAGCTGGAGCAATCACGCCGTGCAGAGCTTGAAGCAGCGAGAAAGCGTGCGGCGGCTGAAGCGAGATCCGGTTCAGGCGGCGGTGGTGAAAGTGTAAGCGCGGCTCCGAGAATTTCGTCTGGAGCATTCACAAATCCTTCTGCAGGCCGTGTGACATCTAAGATGGGCCCACGCTGGAACAAGCAGCATGCTGGGATCGATATCGCGAAAAAAGGCACAGTGCCTGTGGTAGCTTCAGCTGATGGAGTAGTTATGCGTGCGTATGTATCCAGCACTTATGGTAACTGCGTCATGATTACGCATTCCATTAATGGTCAGCAATATACGACTGTATATGCACATATGCGTTCCATGAATGTAAGCACCGGCCAAGTCGTTGCAAAAGGCCAGAAAATCGGTCTGATGGGGAACACAGGACGTTCATACGGACAGCATTTGCATTTCGAGATACACAAAGGATCTTGGAATGTCTCTAAATCAAATGCCGTAAACCCATTAAGTTATGTTTCTTATTAATAGAGTCTATTATATATACCCTTAATAGTAGGAAGATAATCATAGAAATGAATAGGTAGATAAGAGCAGCCAGGGAATGAATCCTGGCTGCTTTGTTTTTAGTTAAACCTTTTTCAATTTGTTTTATAGGCGATATTTAGAGTTGATATATGAGCGTTATAGAAGATATGAGCGATTATTCGGATATATGAGCGTTTATCAAAATATATGAGCGTTTATCAAAATATATGAGCGTTTATCAAAATATATGAGCGATGACCCAAATATATGAGCGATGACCTAAATATATGAGCGATGAACCAAATATATGAGCGATGACCTAAATATATGAGCGATGAACCAAATATATGAGCGATGAACCAAAAATATGAGTGATGCCCCGGATATATTAGCGGTGATTCAAATATATGAGCGATACTCCGAATATATGGGCGATAAACCAAAAATATGAGCGATAATTAAAATATATGAGCGTTTAGCAAAATATACGAGCGATAACCAAAATTACGAGCTATTATCCGAATTTACGAGCAATCCTTCCAATTTTACGAGCGGTGGTACAAATTTGATAGAAAAACCCACCTTCTCTTTATAAACCTTCCCTCACAAAAAAGAGCACAGCATATTTCGTACAAGCCCTTCATATGATGGAGTAAAACGGACCAGGATGATCGTAATCCATGGTGATTCCTTATGGAAGAAGGAGACGAAGTTATGGGCAAAAAGTGGGTATTCCCCCTAGTTGTGATACTTTCACTCATCATGGGGGTTGCAGGAGGGGTATATCTTACCTCACAGGCACCGAACCAGGATATCAAGCAAATGCTAGTGGGAACAGAAAGTAATGAGGACGCTGCCAAAAAGGAAAACGGAGCCACAAGTACAGAATTGAAAAAAGTAGAACAAGCCTACGAACTTATCCGCGGGCAATATGTTGAAAAAGTAAAAGATGAGCAGCTAGTGGAAGGAGCCATAGAGGGGATGCTTTCCACGTTAAAGGATCCTTATTCTGTCTATATGAACAAAGAAACGGCAGAGCAATTCGGCGAGGCGTTGGGTTCTTCCTTTGAAGGTATTGGCACTGAAATTGGCGTGGAGGATGGCAAAATCATCATCGTTTCTCCTTATAAGGATTCACCAGCCGAAAAAGCAGGCCTCAAGCCTAAGGATGAGTTGCTAAAGATAAACGGGGAGAGCGTGGATGGCCTGAATTTATATGAGATGAGCCTCAAGATACGCGGGAAAAAGGGAAGCAAGGTTACGCTTGAAATCAAACGCTCAGGCGTAACGGAGCCGCTGACTTTGAAAGTTACTCGGGATGAGATTCCGGTTGAAACGGTTTTTTCTTCGATTAAGAAGATAAATGATGTGAATATCGGTTACATTGAATTGACTACCTTTTCGGAAGGTACAGCGAACGACTTCAAAAAGCAATTGGAAGCGATGGAGAAAAAGGGCATAGAAGGACTTGTCATAGATGTACGTGGCAATCCGGGCGGCCTGCTGTCCAGTGCCCAGGAAATCCTTAGCTTACTTGTAACAAAAGATAAGCCGTACTTGCAAATCGCGCAACGGAATGGAGACACCGAGACATTTTTTTCGGAATTAACAGAAAAAAAGAAATATCCCATTGCTGTATTGACTGACAAAGGGAGTGCCTCTGCAGCGGAAATTTTGGCCGGCGCCTTGAACGAAGCCGGGGACTATCCGTTAATCGGTGAAAAAACGTTCGGAAAGGGTACGGTCCAGCAGGCTGTGCCAATGGGAGACGGCAGTGATATCAAGCTGACGTTATTTAAATGGCTGACACCAGACGGCAATTGGATTCATAAAAAAGGCATAAAGCCAACGATTGAAGTACACCAGCCGGATTATTTCAACGTTCATCCATTGCAGGTCGAAAAGACATTCAAGCGCGATATGACCAATCCGCAAATCCAATATGCTCAAGGGATGCTAAAAGGATTGGGGCTTGAACCGGGAAGAGATGACGGCTATTATGACGCGAAAACCGAGATTGCCATAAAAGCTTTTCAACAGCAAGAGGGTTTAAAGATTACTGGTGAAATGGATCAAAAAACAGCCTCAAAATTAGAAGAAGCCATTGTGGAAAAGATACAGGATGAAAACAATGATGTTCAATTAAAAACAGCGCTTTTATTTGTCGCAAAGTTAACGGATCAGTAATACGTTCAAACTGAATACAGGGAAAGTCTGGCACCTGAATACAGGCCAGACTTTTTTCTTTTAGAGATATAGGCAGGGCAGTACCAGTTTGATAAAATGAGATAATAGATTCTTTTATTATTTTTATAAAATATAGATAAAGGATGGTGAACGGAGCTTGACTGAAGAGTGGCTGTTTGCGTGTTTAAAAGGATTGGGAACATTTTTTCTTCATCCAGTTTTTTATTTTTCTATCATACTATCAATTTTTATTGGTTATCTTCGGATTAAACGGGAAAGAAGCGACTTTCATATCCGCGTCCATGATATGCTTCAGGAGCTTCGTTCTCTGCTGCCCTTGGGAATTGTTTGGGGACTTACCCTTTCGCTGGTTACGCTCGGAGCGGGCCTTGTTATCCCGTTTGCTTCGCTGCTGCTGATCGGTCTGCTGTCCCTTATCCTGGCAGTTACGATGCAATTCAGGCTGCTGTCGCCGTCTTACAGCTTTGGACTGGCCTTTTTCATCATTTTCTTTTTCTTTTTTTATGGCCGTGATGTGCAGCTTCCAATATTGCAAGAAACGTTTGCCAGTCTCAATCGACCGGTTTATCCAGCGCTAGCCGTCCTGCTTGGTCTGCTGTTGATAGCGGAAGGCTCCCTGATTAGCAGGAGTGGGCATAAGAAGGCTTCACCGAAACTGCTGATTTCGAAACGGGGCTTTACAGTTGGTGCTTATGCTTCCAAACGATTGTGGCTGATTCCGATGTTTATTCTTGTGCCGGATGGGAATCTCCCTGCCCCGTTCGAATGGTGGCCTGTATTTTCGGCAGGCAGCGTACACGTATCACCGTTGTTTGTTCCATTTTTACTTGGCTTTTCCCATGTCGTAAAGGGTGAACTTCCAAAGAGGGCCATTGCTGCTTATGGAAGGAAGGTCACGCTTCTGGGTATAGTGGTCACCGCGATTTCCATCGCAGGTAACTGGTATCCTGTCCTGACGGTAACAGCAGTGGTCCTGGCAATGCTCGTCAGGGAACTGATTGCTTATTTTTCTAAAAGCAATGATAAGAAAATGCCGCTCTATTTTTCAAGAAGCAATCTCGGAGTCCGGATTCTGGGTATCATCCCGAAGTCTCCCGCAGAAATGATGGGCCTGGAGATGGGAGAAATTGTAACAAAAGTAAACGGGGTCATTGTCCGTGACGATCTTGAATTCTATGAAGCCCTTCAAGTCAATCGGGCCTATTGCAAACTTGAAGTCATCGGCAATAACGGCCAAATCCGCTTCACCCAGCGCGCGCTTTTTGAAGGCGAGCACCATGAACTTGGGATTTTGTTTGTGGAAGGGACGAAAGTGAGTAAGGGGCGGGTTGTGTGAGTATTAATTTTCAGAAATTCGCGGAAAGGCTGAGCCTCTTGAAGAATGGAATATTGGATTGGTTGATAAAAATCAAATTGTCATACCCTTCTACTTAAAATGAAATCAAGTAAAGCTGGCGCAACAACCAGTAAAAGGATTAATCTCCCATGAGTGCTACCCCTACAGGGCGCGACAGTCGGTGGAGTCAGACTAACGGATGGGCTCAAAGGCACCATAGTTCAAAGACCTTCTTCGCCAGCATTAAAACAGTATAGACTGCCTGATCCATTTTCATTCTCTGTGGTGCAGCGCCGATTTTGAGCTGCATGGGTGGCTAACGGGGCAGGTTAGTTGAAAAACAAATCTTTCACTATTTGAAGAAAAAGGAAATTCTAAAGATTGGTTTTTAAATAAAGGAATGAACTACTCTTTCAAAGAAGAGTGGCTCATTCCTTGGTTTGTTATAGATTAGCGATTTAAGAGTTCGATTCTATAATGTAAAAGGAAAGGAAACCACAACATTCCAAATTTCCTTTAGGTGGTTTGAGCTGGTTTCCATTTATGATGTCACAAATGTAAATCTTTCTTTGCTTACTTTTTGTGTATCAAATTGATATACTTTTTCGATATAAATCTGATGCCATATCATGAATGTGAAGATTGACCATAGCTTTCGACTGTTATCTCTCTCGTCGCAAACATGAGCAGCAAGTAATTTATAAATCTCACCTTTGTTAAATAGCGAGTCTGTTTGGCTGTCATTGATTAACTGGATAGCCCAATCATACATTTCATTTTTTAGCCAATGTCGAATAGGCACTGGAAACCCGAGTTTTTTTCTGTGCCATACATGTTGTGGCACTATTCCTTTTGCGGCTTCCCGCAGAAGGAATTTGGTCTGGCCATCTTTTATTTTTTGGCTGCTGGTTAGTTTTGAAGCGGTGCTGAAAACCTGTTTGTCCAAGAAAGGAACTCTTACTTCTAGTGAGTTAGCCATCGACATTTTATCTGCCTTTAATAAAATGTCTCCTTTCAACCAGGTTTGGATATCTATGTATTGCATTTTTGTGACATCATCATAGGAAAAAGAATTGGAGTACAGCAGATCCGTTACTTTTCCATTTTCAGCATTAGATAGATATTGAACCAATAAATGCTTCTTTTCTTTTTCATTAAAAATATTAGCATTGCCGATATACCGTTTATTCAGGGGGGTAACGCCTCTCTCTATTAGGCTTTTCCCTCTGACCCCATCCGGAATCCGACTCGAGGCAGCTTTTAATAGAGCTTTTATCGGAGACGGCATATAGGTAAACGCTTGTAAGGACTGGGGTTCCCTATATATATTATATCCCCCGAACAATTCGTCTGCTCCTTCTCCGGATAAGGCTACCTTTACATGTTTCCTGGCTTCTCTGGCCAGGAAATATAAAGGAACAGCAGCAGGATCAGCAAGTGGATCATCCATATGCCAAATAATCTTCGGCAACTTGTTCATGAATTCTTCCGGACTGATTACATAGGATATATTTTCGACATCTAAATGGTCCGCTGTTTCTTTGGCAATATCAATTTCACTGTACCCTTTCGTTTCAAAGCCTACTGAAAAAGTTTTAATCTTAGGATTTACTTCTTTTGCTAAAGAAACGATAAAGGAAGAGTCAATCCCTCCAGAAAGGAAGGCCCCAATAGGCACGTCACTTCTCATATGAACATTTACAGAATCTTTTAACGTGTCTTGGATTTCTTTTATTAACTTAGAGTTTTCCATGTTAGCTGGTTTAAATTGCGGCTCCCAATAAGAGAAAAAATTCATTCTTTCTCCTGGCCTTTGAGTGAAATAATGGCCAGGTGACAATTTTTTAATAGACTTAGTCATCGTATTAGGTTCAGGAACATACTGAAAGCTTAAAAAATGCTGGAAAGAATGAATGTCCAACTCATCTTCAATGGCTGTTAATATCGATTTTTTTTCAGAAGCGAAATAAGTGATATTAGACTGTTCACAATAAAAGAAAGGCTTAATCCCAAAATGGTCTCTGGCACCATACAGTCTCTCCTCGAGCTTGTCCCAAATCACAAAAGCAAACATGCCGCGCAGTTTACGAGCCGTTTCTTCCTTTATTCTGCTATAGAGAGCAAGAATGACTTCCGTATCGGTATCCGTGCTGAACGTGTGCCCGCATTCCATCAATTCTGCTTTAAGCTCGATATAGTTATAGATTTCTCCATTAAATATAATCCAATATCTTTCATTTTCATAAGAGAGAGGCTGACTGCCCTTCTCCTCATCTATGATGCTTAATCTTCTAAAACCAAAATTCACATATTCATCGAAAAAATACCCTTCATCATCGGGGCCCCTATGGATAATCGATTGATTCATGGCCCTTACTTGTTCTTGAATCTCATTATTCAGCGCCCAGGGACGACTGCTTAAACATCCTACAAAACCGCACATTCTCTCCACCTGCTTCTTACTTCATTTTTTGTATTGTCGTTCTAATGGGTTGTGCAGACCGCCTTTAATAATTTTCCTTTTCATTGCACTTAAATTAGTATAAAAGCAGGGATGCTGTAAGTGGTTACAAAATAGTTACAGAATTTGTGGATAAGAAGATTGGTACGAGAGATGGGGTTCATTACTTTATAAACTCTGTTCAATATCTCTGTCGACATTTCTTCCATTACTTCCTGTATCTGAGACGAAAGAGAAAACACACTTCCTCAGGTCGTGTTCCGGGGCAGGAACCTCTCAGCATACGTTAAAAATCGTGTTATACTTAGGTTTCACTTGAATGAGCTAAAAAATAGTATGATTGATGATACTTTAAAACGCAGCTTTATAGTGTGGGTAGCAGGTTTGGGAAAATCTATTCATCTAATTTTTCAATGCTACTAATATTGTAATTTTTTTGTAACCCTTTAAATGACAAGGGGTTTTATAATGTATTTAACCCATAATGGACTAATTGATAGGAGTATACAGCGTGGATAATAGAGCGAAATGGAAGGCATTGATGTATATCTTGGTTGGGGTTATGTTATCAGGCTGTAGCATGGTAAAATCACCCGGTGATTTAATTGAATCACCTCAGCTGAATGACGGGCAACAGCTGAAAGTCAAGGATACATTAAATCAGCTTTTGCCATCTGGCATAGAGTATATAACCCCCAAACAAGCTGCTATAAAACAGTCCATATTCATTGAAGATGTAAATGGTGACGGGAAACAACAAGAAGCCTTTATTTTATACAGAAATTTAAAGGAAACCGAGCAAGTTCATTTACTGGTTTTACAGCAAAAAAATAAAGAATGGACAAAAATATCAGATATCGAAATGGATTATATCAATCTTGATTATTTTGGGCTTCATGATTTGGACGATGATGGAGTAATGGAGGTAACAATGGGTTTAGGGACCTCGGATTTCGAAACCGAGAAACAGCTGGTCATATATCGGTGGGATAAGGCTGGGCTCATCAAACAAATGAAGCGAAGCTACCATATATTAGATATCGCGGACTACGACGGCGATAAAAAAATGGATGTTCTCCTTGTAGACGGAAAAAGAAGAGAATCATTTACAGCAGAGTTGTTCCGTTATGAAGACAATATTTTAGAGTTGCGTTCGGCCGTAGATTTAGAAGCATTTTCCTTTCATGAGAATATGGTGAACGGTCAATTAAATGATGGTAAAAAGGCATTATTTATTGATAGCTCAATCGGTGTTCACTCCATGCTGACTGAAATTATAGCGTATGATCATGGGAAACTTGTGAAAGTCGGGGAGAAAAATGGCGGTTTACAAATGAAACAACATCCCCTGTACAGCAAAGATATAAATGAAGACGGTGTAACAGAGGTAGGGGAGATGTATATCCCTCAAGGCTGGGAAGATGCCTTATTCGAGGACATCCCATTTATCGAAGTTTATTCAACGTATTCCATAGAGGGAGCTCCCAAAAAGATTACGGAACGGTTTACCGACCAGGTCCGAAGGTTTTACATTGAGATCCCTTCTGAATGGCATGGTAAGGTTACAGTAAATAAGATCAAAAATGGAATTCAATTACTATCGGTTTCCAAACAGAAGCCAGTGTTTGAGGTGAAATGGGTGAAAAAACAATCCTCTGAACCCTCAAAAGCAGTTTTGGAGGAAACAAAGGATACTGTTTTTTATTCAGATCGCAAAGAAAATGAAACGTTTCCTTTTGATCAGTTTCATTTGCTGGAAGATGAGTTTTAAGTGAGGGAGAAAAATGAATAGAATCCTTGTTGTTGAAGATGAACTATCTATACGCAGTTTTGTTTGCTTAAATCTGAAAAAGAGAGGCTACGATGTCTGGGAAGCGGAAACAGGAGAAGATGCATTGAGCTTTTTTCAAAAGGAACAATTTGATATCGTACTGCTTGATCTCATGCTTCCTGGGATAGACGGGTTCGAAGTTTGTCAGGAAATTAGAAAGGCAAACCAGACGGTTGGGATTATTATGCTAACAGCCAGAACTCAAGAGGAAGATAAGGTGGAAGGTCTTATACTCGGAGCCGATGATTACTTGTTTAAACCATTCAGCATCGTTGAGTTAGAAGCAAGAATTTTTTCGCTTTTGCGCAGGATCAATTTAAGCGAAAGGGTTTCACTAGAGGACAGTGAAAGGGTTGCCTCAGGTCCCTTCCAGTTAGAATTAGAAAACAAAAGACTGCTATGCTCAGGCAGGGAGATCAACCTAACACCAACTGAATATTCGATTCTCCATTTATTAATGACTCATCAGAACAGAGTGTTTTCAAGAGACGAACTGTTGGATGAGGTTTGGGGTCAAAACTATGTAGGTGATATAAAAGTAGTTGACGTCAACATTCGGCGCATTCGCCAGAAAATAGAAAGTAATCCTTCCTCCCCAGTCTTTTTATGTACCGATTGGGGACGTGGATATCTATGGAAGGGTTAGTCGATGAAACGTAAAGTCATTCTATATTTCATGATTATTATCACCCTGACTTTAGGATTGGTAATGGCTGTGTATGGGGGAGCGTTAACAAAGTATTATTACCAGGGAATAGCCAATACTTTTCAAAATCATGCCGAAGCCATCAACCCTATTTGGGAAACGGGAAATGAACTCTATTATGGGAATCTTGAGGACTATAGCGACCTTGTGATCAAAAGCTATCAATATGATGGAGCTGAATTACAGCTATTGAATAATGATGGTAAACTTATTCAATCTTCAACAGGCTTTTACGAAGAACAAACCTACTCCATCGATCCAGATGTCTTTTCCAATCAGACCATATATAAAAAAGAGGAACTGCAAAAATCAGGAAAGAAAGTTTTGGCTGTCTACACACCTCTTTTGTTTGAAGGACAGACAGTAGGAGTCCTTCGTTATGTTTCTTCATTAACTATGGTGCAGGATTTAATTAGCAGTTTACTAGGATATGGATTCTTAATATGTCTAGGTGTTGCAGCCATTGTCTTTCTTGTAAGCCTTCGCCTGGCAGATTCCATTGTGAGGCCTGTTAATAAGATTATTCAGTTTACTCAGGAGATGTCAAAGGGCCGGTTTGAAAAACGAATAGAAGAAACCTTTCCTTATGAACTTGGAGAAATGTCGCAAACGCTTAATTATATGGCTGAAGAAATCGTTAAAATGAATCGGCTAAAAACAGATTTCATCTCTTCGATTTCACATGAGCTTCGAACGCCTTTGACGGGGATAAAGGGTTGGGTAGAGACAATGGAGTCACCGGACGGCTTAACGGAAGAAGAAACGAAATTCGGATTGCGTATGCTTAACAGTGAATCTGAACGGCTTATGAATTTAGTTGAAGATCTATTAGATTTCTCTAGGTACGAATCAAACCGGGTCACACTTGTCCCGACCGTCATCGAATTTGATAGACTAATTAAAGATGTAACGTTACAGCTTCAAAATACAGCTAACGAGAAAGACGTTCAGATGAAACTAGTATGTACCCCTGTTTTAATTAATGCTGATGGCAACAAGATACGTCAGGTATTATTAAATTTGTTGGATAATGCAATTAAGTTTTCTGAAAGAGGCAGTGAAATTCAAATATTTCAATACTTAAAAGAAGACATGGCAGTCCTGAAAATCCAAGATCATGGTATTGGGATCAAGCAGGAAAAATTAAAGTATATAATGGATTCTTTTTACAAAATTGATTCAAAATCTATTGGCACAGGGCTTGGATTAGCGATCACCCGAAATATCGTCGATAAACATGGGGGAACCATCGAAGTGAAAAGCGAGTATGGTAAAGGCACAACTGTATTTGTTTGCTTGCCTTTGAATGGAATGAAAAAGGAGAAAAGCCAGACGCCGAAACGCTTATAATTAATATCAATACCTTTCAATATGGAGGAAAAAATAATGAAGAAATTAATAGTAATGCCCCTCTTCCTTTCTCTATTTTTAGTGGGATGCGGCACTTCAGCAAATGATCAGGCTGCGGAAGAGGAAAAGCCAGTGTCAGAAAATGATACAGATAGTAATCAAGACACTAAGACAGATTCACAAAATATAAAAAGTAATGAAGATACCAAAACGGATTCACAAAGTACGGAAAACAAAAAAGAAACCAAGGCAGATTCACAAAGTATGGAAAGTAAAAAAAACAATACTGAATCACCTAATACAAAAAACAATGAAGAAACCAATGCGTCAAAAAAGAATACATCCTCCCCTGTGTTAGGTGAAAAGGCAAAATATATTATAAAACTTAATGAAATAAAAAAAAGCTTAGGTGAATTTGATAAAGTATTGGAAACTGGAACACAAGTAGAAATGGGCCAGGCTTATGGGGAAATTTTCACAAGATGGGATAATGCTTTAAATGATATCTATGGAACTTTAGAGAAACAACTTTCTGCTAATGAAATGGATAGGTTAAGAGAAGAACAGCGAGAATGGATCATATACAGAGATGAAACGGCACAGAAAGAATCATTGAAGTTTGAGGGGGGCACTATGGAATCATTAGAATATATAAGCATACAAGCACGGATTACAGAAGAGAGATGTTATGACTTAGTTGAAGGTCATATGAATTAGTATTATGTACCCCATCAAAAATATTGCTTTAAACCTCTCGTAGTAAAGATACGAAGGAAATGCCTTTTATTGCTTATATGAATTGGTCAGGGGATGATTTTCCATAATCAGGCGCCTTTCTTTATACCACAGCTGAAATTCGCAAGAACGTCCAGGCTTTTATGAAGAATATAAATCCTATGACAGTCATTGACCGACTGTGTATAAGGATGGAATCAAGTGCAATTCAGGAAAATCTATAGTTCAACTTATATAGAATAAAATAATAAAGAGGCAATCTTATTTTTGTATAGCTGCCTTAAAAATTAGGTGGTAGATTATGATACGAAATAAAAAAACATATTTTGTATCTTTTTCAATATTATTATTTATATCAGGATTTATTTTGTGTTATTGGGCATTTAATAAAAAGGATTTTAATGAAATTTCGTATTCATTACTACAATATACATTTATGTCTATAATTCTTCTGGCAATATCGTATTTTTTATTGAAAAGTAAACTTTATTTTACTAATTTAATATGGTTAATATTTTACATTTATTGGATATTATTTCTTATTACTACTACTGATGAACTAAACATTTCATACATTATTTATCTATATTTTCTATTTTATTTGAAAATATTATTAGTAGTAGCTTTTGTTGAGGTGGTAATTAAAAAGAACATTAAGTAATCTAGATAATTGATTAAATAGAAATAACGAGGCAGGTTGAAGAAAAGGAGGGTTATACACTATGAAGCCAATAGTATTAACACCACTGACAAAAGAAGTGATAGTTGAATATTCCCAGAGCATTGTTCAATTATCTTCAAAACGAAAGAGAGAAATTGAGGAATTTTGGATGGAGATAAACCAACATAACTCATTTCATCGGGGAGAAGTTTTTAATGTTTATTCTATAATTGAACAGGGAGATTTGTACAATATCATACTAAACTGTACTGATTATGCTCACTATTTACATACTGTTAGAAATCATATTACAGATGAAGAAGGATGCAAAGTTGTTTTTGGGGCTGGATTAGTGGAAACTAAGGATTCAAAATTTGTTTTCGGTGAAATGGGAAACCACACTGCTTATCCAGGTAGGCTACAGTGTGTTGCGGGAGGTTTGAGTTGGGAAGATAAAAAAGGAGATTATTTTGACATTGAAGAAAGTGTATTACGAGAGCTTGCTGAAGAGTTAGGTATTTCTAATAACAATCACATTGAAAAGTGCACCCCCCTTTTTATTAAAAAAGGTGGCATCTATGATTTTTTAGTAATTCTTTATCATATTAAGTTAAGCATCACATCAAATGAATTAATTTTGAACTATCAAAATTTTACTGAGGAACTTCTGATTAAAGGTGAAAAACCTGAATTTCAAAAAGTAATTTATATAGAAAACAATAAAGAATCAATAACAAGTTTTTTTGATTGTGAAGATTATTTACAACCATATTTGGAACAAATGGCTGAGAGTAAATAATCTTATTGTTCTAAATAAAACCATACAAGAAAAAGTTGTTTAATAACAGTCTTATTTTAACTATCGGGGCAACTTAGTCCAATATGAAAGAGGAAAAGATGAATTTCATAAAGGATGAAATGTGAAGTATAAAAGAGAGTGAGAAGTTCCAAGAAGAAGCCTACTATTAAAATATAGAAGGCTTTTTTTAAAGGTGTAAACACAACGCTAAGTTTCATATATCGGCCATGTCTGGTAGCATAAGGAATTTTGCATCCAAAAAATCACTTAATCTCTGCCCGTTTTCAAAAGAAAATTAAGAATGCATACACAAAGGTAAAAACTGCAACCAAAGGTATTCCGATTAAAGTTACGAATCTCCATTTCCCTTTTCCTAATATCGCAAATAGCAGGGAAATACCAGCCAACATAAGTATGAGATTAGTACCTTGTTGTCCATTTGCCGGTAGTGATGGTCCAATCCAAATCCAAAACAATAATGTTAAGATAAAGAACATAATAGAAAGGATACCAAAACTTTCTCGCATTCTTATCCCCCCTTATCATCTTGTGGATTATATTACCATATTTTTTCAATTAACGGGTGTTGGAAGGGAGATTTATAATGACAATTCTTTCGGAAAGATTATATTTTCAACCATATGAAGAAAAAGATTTCGAATTCCTGTTTTCTTTGTTGTCAGATCCTAAAATGGTTCAATATATTGGGAATGGGCAAACGAGAAATGGAGCAAAGAAATTTTTGGATTGGATATATTGTACATACGAAGCCGGGCCGGATTTGGGATTGATGGTACTAGTCCGGAAAGAAGACAACACGCCAATTGGGCATGCTGGTCTAGTTCCTCAGGTAATTGATCGGGAAGAGGAAATTGAAATAGGGTACTGGATTGCCCAGGATTATTGGGGTAAGGGTTATGCGACAGAAGCAGCGAAGGCTCTCAGGGATCACGGAATCAATCAACTAGGCAAAAAAAGATTAATTGCCTTGATTCAACCTGGAAATTTGGCTTCGCGAGAAGTAGCAAAGAAGATTGGGATGAACTGTGAGAAGGAAATCGTATTATCGGGGCAGCACGTTTGTGTGTATTCTAATTCTTAGGAAGTCATCTGGTCACTTTTTATTTATAGGAATGGTTCTATTTATAGACCGTCTAGTGTTCCAAGCACCGGACGGTTTTTTTATGGCTTGAAGCCAGCATTTTAGCAAGTTTAGAAGTTTATTACCAAGGGTAAAGATAAAAAATTTGTTAAAAAATGGCGAAAATTGTTGAAATTCCACCTCTAAAGTTTTATCATTAATAGATATATAGATATTCACTAAACAGCAATCTAATTTTAAATGACAGAATTATTAATAAAACAGAGAAATTCGAATAGGAAAGGTGAGTCGGAAGTTGACTGTGTTATACGGAAGTGTAGAGTACTTTGAAAGTGAAATCCTAAGTTATCTGGAAAAGAACCAAATTAGAGCGTTGACTAGGGAAGATTATATATCTATCATAAATTCCGGACTGGAGTATGAAATTTTGTATGATTTCGTAGGGGACGAAAAACATCGGGTAGAATGTTTGCAGAATCTGTCCAACGCATGTGAAAAGCTTGTGGTTCGTTAATCTCCAAAAGTAAATTATGAGGAGAATTCTATTATGCAAGAAGCAAATAAGATTTCATATAGTAGGAAACAGGCAAAAGTAGGTGATACGATTCTTTTTGAAAGAAAAGAAATCTCATGTGAAGGAATCGTATTTCAAGTAAGAGAAAATAGTGTTCTGGTCGAGATTTCAAAGGAAATGGCCCAAGTTTTGGATTATGAAACGCCAAACACTGTCGTTCGCCATGGGAATTATACGATCAGGAAATAGCGGGAAAAAGTAAGAGGGTGTCCTAATGGACACCCTCTTACTTTGCGAAGATCGTATGAATGCTCTAAAATATGATTCTATTACTTCTTCTTCTTGCCAGCTACAGCTTCTTTAAGCGCTTTACCAGGTTTGAAAGCTGGTACTTTGCTTGCAGCGATAGAAATCTCTTTACCTGTTTGTGGGTTACGGCCTTTACGTGCAGCACGGCTGCGAACTTCAAAGTTACCAAAACCTATTAGTGAAACTTTGTCACCTTTTTTTAATGCTCCTGAAACTGTTGAGAATACTGCATCTACTGCTTTAGCTGCATCTTTTTGTGAAAGACCAGCTGTTTTTGCTACTTGACCAACGAATTCTGTTTTGTTCATTTCAAAAACTCCTTAGAAAAAAATTATAATCCTATTAATTATTGGATTATTCTTTATTTTTATCACAACGCACATGAGTTCGCAAGCGGTTTTTGGTATTTTTTGTCGAATTCGGTAGAAACCTGAAGGAAAATAGAAAAACCAACCAATTAATTTGGCTGGCTTAATAAATCACTAAACAATATCCTCAATATCTAGAATGTTCTGCGAGTTGATTAATTCTCTCTAGAATCCACAGTTAAGGCATGTTTGCAAGAGAGATACAGGATGAAATACTGCTGCCGCTGCGGATGTTTCGAGTTGGTACAACCAGTTAATAGTAAGTGAAAATACTGCCCCCCATTATCTGGTTAAAGAGGTCTCAAATAGCGGTAATATAACCATTTCCTCTAAAGGGTAGCAAAGAAAGCAGAGTTATCCAAAAATTGGATGATATCTACGATGCTTTCTAATTTATGCTTCAACTTTTTGTTGCCCTCTCCATACTATGGTCAAGATAAATCCAGCCATGAGCACAATTGAGGCAAAGATATAAGGCAAGTTGATATTCAAGTCAAAGAGGATTCCTGCCAAAGCAGGTCCGATGATATTTCCCAGACTTGTGTATGTGGAGTTCATTCCTGCGACGAAGCCTTGCTCGTCTCCTGCCAGCTTCGAAAGCATTGTTGTTAATGCAGGGCGAAGTAAGTCACAAGCTAAAAAAACAATAAAGGTGACGATCATGACTATCCAATAGCCACTGATAAACACAGAGAGCGATATAAAGATGGCAGCCACCAGAAGTGTGATTTGAATGAGTCTTTTCTCGCCTATTTTTTCAACGAGTTTTCCAAATATGACTACCTGTGCAACGACCCCGAAAATCGCCCCCACTGTAATAAGTATGGATATATCCTTCGGAGTGAAGCCAAATTTCTCATCAACAAAAAGTCCGAACATGGTTTCATAGGCGGCCAATCCGAAAGCAAGAACAAATACAATAATTAAGGGGATAAAATACAAAGGGTGAAACGATTTCTTCAACTCTCCTATAAAGCTTATCCTTACTTTATTGCTTCCCATTTCCGTTAATTGTTCTTTCGATAAAGGCTCTTTCAGGAGGATTAATGAGAAGATAGCAGCTACAAGCGCAATGCCGGCAGCAAAGAAGAATGGAGCCCGTACACCTAAATCAGCAATAAATCCGCCAACCCCCGGTCCGATTATGAAGCCCGCGCTTATTGCGGCCGAGACATACCCCAGGGCTTTAGGCCTTTCCTCAAGGGAGGTTATATCTGCCACAAACGCGGTAACTGCAGGCGTAATGAACGCGGCACCAATTCCACCTAGAATTCTCGATAAAAAAAGAACCGAAACATGATTCCCTAACCCGAAAAGCAGCTCCGAAAAAGCGAAAACGAAGAGACCCGAAACAATCAGCTTTTTTCTCCCGTATTTATCAACCCAAACGCCGGCAATCGGTGAAACGACCAATTGAGCAAAGGCAAAAGCTGCCACCAGGTACCCCATGATTTCGCCGGATAAATTTAAGGCTCTCATATAGGAAGGCATAATCGGAACAACTAAGCCAATTCCCAAAAACGCTATAAATAAATTACTTAATAATAAAATTAGTGACAGGTTTTTCTTTCTTGATGGGGGTCCCATTATGTATACCTCATTTTTTAATTTAAAAGTTCTTTGGCAGTTAGTATCCGTCCATTTAATGATACTAATGCTAAAAATTCTCTTTTTGTTTCATCACGAAATGGCGGTGTAGATGATTTGCTCATTGTACGTCATATAAAAATGGGAAGTCAATTAAATGGTCCCGGACTTATATTTGTATAATCCCCAAAAAGAACCGGGCTAAACTGACGGGCTCTAGCTTTATCATGATATTAAATAGTAGGTCTATCCTTGTAATGAGAAAGATAGTCGAGCGGAAATTCGGTTAGGATCATCGAGCAGAAGTTCAGGTCATCAAGCAGAAATTAGGTTCATCGAACACTAATTCAGGTCATCGAGCAGAAATCTGGATTAACGAGCACAAATTTAAATAATCGAGCAGAAATTCAGAAAATCGAGCACAAATTCAAATTATCGAGCACAAATTCAAATTATCGAGCAGAAACTCAGATCATCGACCGCCAATTCATATCTTCGAACACAAACTTAGATCATCGAGCCCAAATTGATTCCGATTTCTTTATTCACAGACTTTTTTTTTCAATCTTTTTCCCCAGCGTTTAGAAGTATTGCCGCAAAATTCTTACCGCTAACGCCAAACCCCCGAGATGAGGATGGATGGCGCCACGCCATAGCCAATCCAGCGCCACGATGCAGAGATAGCAATAATGGCGTATTTCGCAATCGAGGTGAGTTGCTGAACTGCTAGCCTCCAAATAGGCCCATTAAGTTAAATCTTTGTCAGATTCCCAAGAAACAGACCGACTGCAAAAAGCTGAGATAAGTTGAGCTGATACTCCCCCAGCTAAAGCAGTTGACTTTCTTCGATTCACAATGAAACATTAGTAATTGGTAAGTTTACGTAAAGCAGGCATTAAACAACAATGCATAATGTGTTATATTTGTTTTATTATTTCTTGAAAACAGAACAGCGGGGGCAAGAGGATGTATATCTTTGTGAAGTGGGTTATGTTTTTTGGTGGATTAATTCTTTTTGGATTAGGGAACGCCATTGCCGTAGAGGTGCAATTTCTCGGCCTCCATCCATGGGAGGTATTGAATGTCGCCTTGTTTGAAAGATTGGGCTTCACCATCGGAACTTGGTCAGTCTTATGCGGGTTTTTCCTTGTGATGATCACACTTGTCATGGATCGGAAATATATTAGTCTAGGAACCTTTCTGAATGCTTTACTGATTGGTCCGATCATGGATTTTTTTTTATGGACGGATATGCTGCCAAAGGCGACGTATACGTGGATTGATTATCTGATTATTTTTGTGGGTATTATACTTGCAGGTACGGGTGGAGGAATGTATGTCGCTTCCGGGGCAGGTGCAGGTCCAAGAGACGGGTTTATGCTATCGATTTCAGAGAAGACCGGCCTTTCCGTCAGCAAGGCAAGAATCATTGTTGAAAGCGTAGTGCTGGTCATCGGTTTCATTTTGGGCGGTCCTGTTTTCGTTGTCAGCTTTCTGTATACCTTCATCCAAAGTCCAATCTTTCAGCGTTCCTTTCATTATTTCAGGAGCACTCTGGAGGGAATGCGTAAAAAAGGAACAATTATGGAAACGGTTATTCATAAATAAAGACTTTGTTAGATAACTCTATCGATATTTGATATTTAAGCTCTAGAAAACCACGAATTTGGTCTAAAAAAAAAGAAACCTTCATCTCGGGAAAGGGTTCCGGAGATGAAGGTTTCTTTCATATTCTTATAGATTAAAATATTTATTCAATCCATTGTAAATGCCTCGTGCGGCTTTTTGCTGATAGGCTTTTGTTGCGATTTCCTTTTCTTCTGTAGGATTTGAAATAAATCCAAGCTCTACAAGAATAGAAGGCATCTCGTTGTATTTAACAACGTAGAATTCCGCAGGTTTTACGCCCCGGTTTTTCTTTCCAGTACTCTTAATAAGTTCATTCTGAATACTAGTGGCAAGTTCTTTTTCATTGCCATATTTTGCGTCATAGAAGGTATCTATTCCAGTTGCATTTCCGCCGGAATTGTAATGAATGCTGATGAAAACATCCGGTTTATATTGATGGCTGATTGCAACACGTTCGCTGAGCTCTAATTTACGGCTCGTATTAGAGGTGCGGGTCATGATGACCTTTGCACCGGCATTTTGAAGAAGAGTCTTCAGTTCATTGGCAGTCGACAAGTTGATGGATCTTTCATTGTGGGTTTTTCCGACTGCGCCAGAATCAGTGCCTCCGTGGCCTGGATCAAGAACGATCACTTTGCCTCTAACACCCTTACCCGCTGTAGTAGCAAGCCAGTTCGCTACCCATCCCGTTTTTCCGGTACTGGTTTTGACCTGAACCCAGCCGTTATCTACAGAAATTTTCTCAAGTTTTGTTCCTCGGTTTACTTTCGTTACGACAGCTGCAGAAGTAGATGCACTTTTGCGGATATTTACACCGTCTGTCCTAATGACTACATACGATTTACCGGAAGACGTTGTAACCGGCGGCTTTGGTGCAGGTTTCGGTGCAACCGGCGCCTTCGTCGTAAGATAGGAAAGTGAAGCCCATCCAGTTTTGCCGGATGCCGTTTTTACCTTTCCCCAGCTCCCTTTCTTTTCGTATAAAGAAACCGCCGCATTTTTTTTGACCAAATCAACTTTGGCCGCAGTAGTGCTTGGCGACTTACGAATATTTAAAGAAGTAGCCGTCACGTAATACTTTGCAGGAGCCTTTGCTGCAGGTTTTGGTGCGGCTGGTGCCTTCGTCGTAAGGTAAGAAAGCGAAGCCCATCCAGTTTTGCCGGATGCTGTCTTTACCCTTCCCCATGAACCTTTCTTTTCGTACAATGTGACCGCTGCATTTTTCTTTACTGAATCAACCCGTGCAGCAGAAGTGCTTGGTGATTTACGAATATTTAAGGTAGTGGCCGTCACATAATACTTGGTACCGCTTGCGACAGCTGCTTTAGACGCAGTCGGCTTAATCACCGTAACGTATTTTGAGGATACCCATCCGGTTTTTTTTACCGACAGGAACCTTGGACCATCCATTTTGTTGTTGGGTGATGGTAATCGTCTGCCCTTTTTTGTAGTTCCCGATAACCTTGGACGATGTGGTCGGCTTCTCCCGAATGTTGAGAGTAGTTGCATTTACTTTTGCCGTTGTAGAGGCAAATACTTGATTCGCAGGAACAGAGATAGTGAATAACGATATTAAGAGTGTGGTAGCTAATAAGAGAGCTCCGAATCTCTTTGTCATGTTGTCGCCCCCTTTCCTTAATTTTTTTCCAAGTACAGCAGAATTCGACAGCTGCCATAAACACTATAACTTAAAGCTACTGAAAAATCAGACAAACTTAGTAAAATGATACAAATTTCGCATGTCGAATTTTGGTGAATAAAACCAGCGTCTTTAGTCTTATTTTTTAGCGTATTATCTTTAAGTTACATAAAAATTATCGGATTGTTTGTCGAATTCTTAAGTGTTTTGTAGAAATATAGGATTATTTTACTAGGTATATAGTGTTTTTAATTTAGGTCTATTTCTCTTCAGAGAAATTAGATTGCTTCTTTTTTCCTATTTGAAATTTCACTTACAAAATTGGCATTTTTTATAGAAATGAGGGAAAAGTAGTAAGTGTATCTACATAACCTAAAAGGAGGAGAAAAAGTGGGAAAAGATCAATCATCCAACAACCAAAAAAAGTCTGAGCGCGAAACCGATGAAACCTTAACAAACGGCCAGGGTCATCCGGTTTCAAACAACCAGAATATGCGCACGGTCGGCAACAGAGGTCCGGCCACGTTAGAGAACTATGACTTTATTGAAAAAATCAGTCATTTTGACCGTGAAAGGATTCCAGAGCGTGTCGTTCACGGGAGAGGAGCAGGGGCTCATGGGTACTTTGAAGCCTACGGTAAAGTAGGGGATGAGCACCCTTCAAAGTATACAAGAGCTAAACTATTTCAGGAAAAAGGCAAACGAACGCCTTTATTGGTCCGCTTTTCTACAGTTATACATGGAACGCATTCCCCTGAGACACTACGAGATCCCCGGGGATTCGCTGTCAAAATGTATACAGAGGATGGAAACTGGGATTTGGTAGGAAACAATCTTAAAATTTTCTTTATCCGCGACGCGATGAAGTTTCCGGACTTCATTCATGCCTTTAAGCCGGATCCCGTTACGAACATACAGGATGGCGAAAGACAGTTTGATTTCATTTCCAATTCCCCTGAAGCCATGCACATGATAACGTTCCTGTTCTCGCCATGGGGCATTCCCGCCAATTATAGGCAAATGCAGGGATCGGGAGTAAACACGTACCGGTGGGTCAATGAAGAAGGAAAAGCTGTGCTTGTAAAGTATCATTGGGAGCCGAAGCAAGGCATTAAGAATCTGACCCAGAAGGATGCTGAAGAAATTCAGGCGAAAAACTTCAACCATGCAACCCAGGATTTATATGAAGCAATCGAAAAAGGTGATTATCCGGAATGGGAGCTGCTCGTACAAATCATGAGTGATGATGAACACCCTGAATTGGACTTTGATCCGCTTGATGATACAAAGCTATGGCCGGAAGAGAAGTTCCCGTGGTTAGCTGTCGGAAAAATGGTGCTTGATCGAAATCCGAAAGATTACTTCAATGAAGTCGAACAGGCAGCATTTGGAACTGGTGTATTAGTGGATGGAATGGACTTCTCTGATGACAAGATGCTTCAGGGCAGAACATTCTCTTATTCCGATACTCAGCGCCATCGGGTTGGGCCTAACTACTTACAGCTTCCGGTCAACGCGCCTAAAAAGCGGGTTGCCACCAACCAGCGTGGAGGACAAATGCAATACCATGTGAATCTTGGAGAAGACCAAAATCCGCATATCAACTATGAGCCATCAACACTTGATGGCCTGAAAGAAGCAAAAGAGGGTGGCAGGCCGCATACACCTTATGTTGAAGGCAAACTTGTAAAGGAAAGCATCGACCGCGAAAACAACTTTGGACAAGCTGGTGAGACCTACAGACACTTCGAAGACTGGGAAAGAGACGAATTGATCACCAACCTTGTGAATACGTTGGCACCGTGTGATGAAAGAATTAAAACGAAAATGATCGAAATGTTTTATAAGTGTGATGAGGATTATGGTAGAAGAGTAGAAGAAGGACTACGAAATGCTGATCCCGGTAACACTTCGAGCCGGGAACCGATCGGCTTTGAAGGAGCCGAGGATGCACCTCGAAAAGCGGAAGAAAAAGGTCATTCCCAGGATCCCTATTAAGTTAAATAGTTGAAAGTAAAGAACCTTGAGCCGGTAACGGTTGCAAGGTTCTTTTTTAAAGATAAATAAGCCCCATGCTTATAGGTCATTTTACTGGCAAAAAAAGCAATAATCCGTTAAAATAAGTATATTCTTCTTTTTACTTTTTACAGGTTCAGTTCATACGATTGGTTCTCTGAAGGGAGATAGAGAAATGATTAAGCTATTATCTGCACTCATACTTCCCGCTTTGCTTGTTCTGCTGTTTACCAGAGTGACCTATAACCGCGTCATCGGTCTTGCGTTGACAGTGGCATTAATTGCGGCGTCTGCGTATAAAGGGTATACGCATGAGTGGTGGTTAATTATCATAGATGCATTTTCACTGACTGTTGGCTTTTGGTTATCCTCAAGGATGATGGAGAAAAACGCGTCAAGCGCCTAGTAAGGTGCTTTTTTTTATGGAACCTCTCTCAATGATGGAGCCTTTGTCGAAAGAAAAACGAATGAACGTTCGCTTTTTGCTGGTTTGTTTTCGTGGTTATGTGGTAGAATGTGTATATGAAAGTCAAAGAAATGGCTATAAATATATAGATACAGGTAAAGAGGGACCTGAAAAGATCCTTCTTCTTTTAATAGAAATACAGTTATATTGTAAAGACAATGGGAGGTTTGCCGAGTGAAGGACGTATTTGAGCTAGTCTCAAAATATTCACCTCAGGGAGATCAGCCGGAAGCGATCCGGCAGATCATTGATGGTTTAAATAAAGGAAAAAAACATCAGACACTGCTTGGTGCGACGGGTACGGGCAAAACGTTCACTATGTCGAATGTCATAAAGGAAGTGAACAAGCCGACGCTTGTCATTGCCCACAATAAAACGCTGGCTGGCCAGCTATATAGTGAATTTAAAGAATTTTTCCCAAATAACGCCGTTGAATACTTTGTCAGCTATTATGACTATTACCAACCGGAAGCTTATGTGCCATCTACAGACACCTTCATTGAAAAGGACGCGAGCATCAATGATGAAATCGATAAACTGCGGCACTCAGCCACTTCGTCCTTATTCGAACGCAAGGATGTCATCATTATTGCCAGTGTATCCTGCATTTATGGTCTCGGTTCTCCGGAAGAGTACAGGGAGATGGTCGTTTCACTTCGCACCGGCATGGAAATGGATAGAAATACGCTGCTGCACCGACTGGTTGACATCCAATATGAAAGAAATGATATTGCCTTCCAACGCGGGACGTTCCGAGTACGGGGAGATGTAGTCGAAATCTTCCCGGCTTCACGTGATGAACATTGCATGAGGGTTGAGTTCTTTGGCGATGAAATCGACCGGATTCGTGAAGTGGATGCATTGACAGGAGAAATTATCGGCGAGCGGGATCATATTGCGATTTTTCCGGCATCCCACTTCGTTACCAGGGAAGAAAAAATGAAATTGGCAATCGCCAATATCGAAAAAGAATTGGAAGAACGTTTAGTCGAGCTTCGTGAAGATGAAAAGCTCCTTGAGGCCCAGCGTATTGAACAAAGAACGAGATATGATCTTGAAATGATGAGCGAAATGGGTTTCTGTTCAGGAATTGAAAACTATTCCCGCCAACTTACATTAAGGCCTGCAGGTTCGACACCCTATACGCTGTTGGATTATTTTCCAGAAGACTTCCTGCTTGTCGTGGACGAGTCGCATGTATCGCTTCCACAAATACGCGGGATGTTCAATGGAGACCAGGCCCGCAAGCAGGTGCTTGTTGACCACGGCTTCCGTTTGCCTTCCGCGATGGATAACAGGCCACTCAGATTTGAAGAGTTTGAGAAAAAAGTGGGTCAGGCTGTATATGTTTCCGCGACTCCGGGACCTTATGAAATTGATCATACCCCTGAGATGGTTGAGCAGATCATCAGGCCTACTGGTTTATTGGATCCAATCATTGATGTCCGCCCCATTGAAGGGCAGATTGATGATTTAATCGGCGAAATCCAGGAGCGAGTTAAAAAGAATGAGCGCGTGCTTGTTACGACTTTAACCAAGAAAATGTCCGAAGACCTGACCGATTACTTAAAAGAAATCGGCATTAAAGTTCAATATCTGCATTCTGAGGTAAAGACATTAGATCGGATTGAAATCATCCGCGAGCTTAGGATGGGGAAGTATGATGTTTTGGTGGGGATCAACCTGCTTAGGGAAGGATTGGATATCCCGGAGGTTTCCTTGGTTACGATTTTAGATGCCGATAAGGAAGGTTTCCTTCGCTCAGAGCGGTCATTGATTCAGACAATCGGACGTGCTGCCCGGAACGCAAATGGCCGTGTCATCATGTATGCAGACCGAATGACGAACTCGATGGAACTGGCGATAAGTGAAACAAAACGACGTCGGGAAATACAGGAGAAATACAATAAAGAGCATGGCGTTGTTCCACAAACGATCCAAAAGGATATTAGAGAAGGAATTAGAGCTACCCATGCCGCGGAAGAACAGGAACAATATAATCCTGCACCAAGCTTGGCTAATATGACGAAAAAAGAACGCGAGAAGATGATGGCAAGTATGGAAAAAGAGATGAAGCAAGCGGCGAAAGCATTGGATTTCGAACGAGCCGCAGAGCTTCGTGATTTGCTGCTAGAGTTAAAAGCGGAAGGATGACGAGACAATGGTAATGGATAAACTCATCGTTAAAGGCGCCAGAGCGCATAACCTGAAAAATATTGATGTCACCATTCCCAGAGATAAGCTGGTCGTTCTGACAGGATTATCAGGTTCAGGCAAATCGTCTTTAGCCTTTGATACGATATATGCGGAAGGACAGCGACGTTATGTGGAGTCGTTGTCTGCTTACGCCCGCCAATTTTTAGGGCAAATGGACAAACCGGATGTCGATTCGATTGAAGGTCTATCGCCAGCGATTTCAATCGACCAGAAAACGACGAGCCGGAATCCGCGCTCCACTGTGGGAACCGTAACGGAGATTTATGATTATTTGCGTTTATTGTATGCACGTGTCGGCCGGCCGACATGCCCCATTCATAATATAGAAATCACTTCGCAAACCATTGAGCAAATGGTTGACAGAATTATGGAGTATCCTGAACGCACCAAGCTGCAGGTACTCGCTCCGCTGGTTTCCGGCAGAAAAGGCACTCATGCTAAGGTACTTGAGGACATTAAGAAACAAGGGTATGTCCGGGCTCGTATTAATGGAGAAATACATGATCTGGGCGATGAAATCAGTCTTGAAAAGAATAAAAAGCATTCAATTGAGGTGATCATCGACCGAATCGTTGTAAAGGAAGGCGTTTCTGCTCGTCTTGCCGATTCGTTGGAGAATTCATTGAAGCTGGGTGAGGGGAAAGTAATCATCGATGTGAACGGTGAGGAAGAGCTCCTTTTCAGTGAACATCACGCATGTCCATACTGCGGTTTTTCAATTGGAGAGCTTGAGCCAAGAATGTTTTCTTTCAACAGTCCTTTCGGAGCTTGTCCCGACTGTGACGGCCTTGGTTCTAAACTTGAGGTAGACATAGCACTTGTGATTCCGGACAGGGATCTTACCCTTCGCCAGCATGCAATTGCCCCATGGGAGCCGACCAGCTCACAGTATTATCCGCAATTGCTCGAAGCGATCGCGAATCATTTTGGCATTGATATGGATGTGCCGGTTAAAGATTTGTCCGAAGCGGCTGTGGATAAAATATTATACGGTTCCAAAAAAGATAAAATCTACTTCAGGTATGAAAACGATTTTGGGCAGGTCCGAGAAAATTACCTTCAATTTGAAGGCATCTTAAAAAATGTAGAACGCCGTTACAAAGAAACGAGCTCTGATTGGACTAGGGAGCAGATGGAAAAATATATGGCTGAGCATGATTGCCAAACCTGTAAGGGATACAGACTGAAGCGTGAAAGTCTTGCTGTATTGATTCAAGGCCAGCATATTAGCCAGACCACTTCACTTTCCATTAAAGAGGCTTTGGATTTTTATAATAATCTTGAGTTGACGGAAAAGGAAAGAAAAATTTCGAATCTGATTTTGCGGGAAATTGAAGAACGCCTGGGTTTCCTCTCAAATGTAGGGCTTGAATATTTATCTTTAAGCCGTGCGGCCGGCACACTTTCTGGCGGGGAGGCTCAGCGTATTCGCCTTGCTACCCAGATCGGATCTCGCCTGACCGGAGTTCTTTATATCCTCGATGAACCGTCAATCGGCCTTCATCAACGGGATAATGACCGACTGATTGATACGTTAAAGAATATGCGCGATATCGGCAATACTCTGATTGTGGTTGAACATGATGAGGATACGATGATGGCTGCTGACTATCTTATTGATGTTGGTCCTGGTGCGGGTGTGCATGGGGGAGAAATCATTTCAGCCGGAACTCCTGAACATGTTATGGAAGATCCGAACTCGATAACGGGACAATATCTATCAGGGAAGAAATTCATTCCACTTCCACTTGAGCGCCGCAAGAGCGACGGAAGGTTTGTGGAAATTAAAGGCGCAAAGGAAAATAACTTAAAGAATGTTAACGTCAAATTCCCGCTTGGTAACTTTATAGCTGTTACTGGTGTTTCAGGTTCGGGTAAGAGTACCTTGATTAATGAAATCCTTCATAAGACGCTCGCCCAAAAGCTGAATCGCGCAAAGACAAAGCCAGGACAGTTTAAAGAGATTAAAGGAATTGAACATCTTGAAAAAGTCATTGATATAGACCAATCGCCAATAGGCAGGACACCGCGTTCCAATCCGGCTACTTATATAGGTGTTTTCGATGACATCCGCGATGTTTATGCCACCACAAATGAAGCAAAGATTCGCGGATATAAAAAAGGACGCTTTAGCTTTAACGTAAAAGGCGGCCGCTGTGAGGCCTGCCGTGGCGATGGAATCATTAAGATTGAAATGCATTTTCTTCCTGACGTTTACGTTCCATGTGAAGTTTGTCATGGAAAGCGATATAATCGTGAGACGCTGGAAGTGAAATATAAAGGCAAAAATATTTCTGAAATTCTTGATATGACGGTGGAAGATGCACTCCCATTCTTTGAAAACATTCCGAAAATCAGAAGGAAGCTGCAAACGATTTATGATGTTGGTCTTGGATACATTACACTTGGACAGCCGGCTACGACTCTTTCCGGAGGAGAAGCTCAGCGTGTGAAACTTGCTTCGGAGTTGCATAAACGTTCAAACGGGCGTTCATTTTATATCCTCGACGAACCGACGACCGGGCTGCATGTCGATGATATTTCCAGACTGTTGGTCGTTTTACAGCGGCTCGTGGAGAATGGTGATACCGTTCTTGTGATCGAACATAATCTCGATGTGATCAAAGCAGCGGATTATATTGTCGATCTTGGTCCTGAAGGCGGGGATAAAGGCGGAACGATCGTGGCAACGGGAACACCAGAGCAAATCATTAAGGAAGAAGAATCACATACCGGCAAATATCTAAAGTCAGTTTTAACCCGTGACCAGATTCGTATGGAAAAATGGATTGAAGAAAAAGAACATGAACATGTAAAGTAGAGCGAAGCAAGCCATGAGGCTTGCTTTATTTTTGGCAGAAAGGGACGCAATAACTTTCCTTTCTGCATAAAGCTGAACACAGACTAAGTGCCGCCACGTCCTTATGTCTTACACCGACGCCAGCGCATCCTGCGCTAGTGATGCATCGCTGTCGTAGAATTCCTTGTTGTGGGCCTCAACTTCGTCACATCTTCGCTTTACGGCTCGTCAAACGACGAGTTTTCTTTATCGCTTGTTGTCTGTTCATGTCTTTTGGATTCTTAATCAATCGTTTAATTGAAACGATAAGAAAGATAATATTTCCGGGGAAATGCGGATATATTCCCAGGAGTAAGTTGTCGATACACTGCTGTCGAATATTACTGGTGAAATGTTTGTGCCATGATAAAATGAATTCAATATGAAACTTTCTGCAACTGGTTGCGTAAACATTATAAGTGAATTCATTTTACTCATATAGTAAAGGTGGGGAAGTAAATGCAGGAGGAAAAGAAGCGGATTTTACAATTGGTTCAGGAAGGGAAATTATCTGCTGATGACGCGTTGGCTTTGCTGACAGAACTGGATAAAGCCGAACAGGAAAGCGGAAAAAAAGAAGAAAGCCTTGTTCATGAGCTTGCACCGGTCAATAAGTTTGAAGAATCTGACGAGAAATCACATGATTCCTTTCAGAAAAAAATCCACTCCTCAAAAGACAAAGTCATCGATTTTATCGATAGTGCCATCAAAAAAATGAAGGAAGCCGACTTGGATTTCAACTTTGGTGCTTCCGTAGACATCGCCCATATATTCCACCAAAATCAGACCTTCTTTAAAGAAATCAACATTGAAATAGCAAACGGAAAAGCCAACCTTATTCCTTGGGATCAGCAGGACTTGCGGGTAGAATGCCAAGCGAAAATATACAGAGTAAACAATCAGGATGAGGCGAGAAGCATCTTTTTGCGGGACGTCCTTTTTTCAGCAAACGAATATAGCTTTCAATTCGCCGCAAGACAAAAGTCAATGAAGATTGAAGCAAATATCTATGTACCGAAATCTCATTATGACCAAGTGAATATAAGGTTATTCAATGGTTCGATAAGCGGGGAAAATCTGCAGTTTGAAAAAATGAAGGCCAAAACAGCTAATGGGGCGATTACTTTCAACCAGCTTTCCGGTGAAAAAGCCGAGTTTGAAACCGGTAACGGCGCAATAACAGTTGAACATGCGCACTTAGAAAAAATCGAGGCTGAAACACTTAACGGTTCGATTGTTACTGATGGTTATTTTAATAAAATAGACGCCCAGTCCTTTTCCGGTGATATATCCTGCTACTTCCCTGGCCGCAAGGGAGATTATATTCACGCAAAAACAGTAACCGGAAAAATATACGTGAACCTGGAGTCGGGTACGGCTGTTCATGGAGAGCTAAAGTCCAATATCGGCAGTTTGCATGTGAACCTTCCGGGTATTGAAGTGGTAGAAGAAAAAAATGAAGTGGTCCAAAAGGTGCTTACGTTTAAAACAGCACGTCTCGATGAACCGGCACTGCATATTTTCGCCGATACAAAGACAGGATCTATAACTATCAATTAAATTAGAAAAGCGCAAGCGCCCTGGAAGTAAGGGACATCGACTAAGACCTGCCACATCGTTATGCCTTACGTCGATGCCAGCCCATCCTGGGCAAGTCCGGCAAAGGAAACTACTTTGCCGGACTTCTTTTTCTAGATAATCGTGCCCTCAAAGCCAGCTGCTTTTAATCTTTTTACAAGTTCTTCGGCATTACTCTTGGTTTTGAATGCACCTGTCTGAACACGGTAAATGGCTGTATTTCTTGGAGTTTCAGGAAGTTCAAGCCGGAAATGCTGGACAATACTCTTCACAATCGCTTTCGCGCAGAGCTTCCGGTAATCTTCTGAACGGAGGAGAGACGCTTCAAGGTGGTTTGTCATAAAGCCGCATTCGACAAGAACAGCTGGACATTTTGTTTCGCGAAGAACATGGAAATCACCTGTTTTCACACCGCGGTCGATAAGACCGGTCAAGTCAGTCATATTAGTTTGGATTCTTTTCGCGAGAGACAGTGATTCTTGCGGTTTCGTCGCGTACACGAATGTCTCGATTCCTCCCGCATCGTTCCAAGAGCCGTTTCCAAATGCGTTTGCGTGAATGGAAATATACACATCAGCTTTTAGCGCATTTGCCTGGTCTGTTCTTCGGCGAAGCGGAATGTCCTCGCGGTCGGAATGGGCAAAGTAGACTGTAACTTCTGCATACTTGTCCAGCAATGATTTCGCTTCGGAAGCGACGGCGCGATTAAATTCATACTCCCGCATCCCATCGGGTGTGCGTTTTCCAGGCGTCTGATAACCGTGCCCCGCATCAAGCATAATTTTCATTATCGTTCCTCCTTTCTATAAGATTTTTTGCAAAGCGGTGTCTCGCCCCTATCATATAAACGAATGAGTAATTAGTAGCGTCTTTATTAAGAAATGTTCCTATATCGCTTATTAGAATGATTAAGGAAAATCTCAAGAATGTTTTTTGGCCTGCATTATTTGGTTCTTTCACAAAAAATGCTAAAATAGAGAAGGAACTTTACAATCAACTCCAGTGGGAGGAATTACATAAATGGCTAAAGTACGTGTAAAAGATGTAATCGATACATTTCATTTAGAACTGATCAGCGGGGAAGAGGGGGTTAATAGGCCGATTGTCACCAGTGACCTGTCGCGTCCGGGACTTGAGATTGCCGGCTTTTTCGATTACTATCCGGCTGAACGTCTTCAACTGCTTGGGATGACGGAAATGAGTTTTTACGATAAGCTGAGTGAACCGGAACAAAAGATCAGAATGGAGCAGCTTTGCCGCGATATCACTCCCGGGATTATCATTACCCGCGGTCAGGATGTCCCTGTTGAATTGATTCAAGCATCGGAGCGTGAATCGGTGCCGGTGATGAGATCGAACATGAAGACAACCAGATTGTTCAGTCATTTGACCAATTTTCTTGAAAGTAAGCTGGCCCCTACTACTGCGGTGCATGGGGTTTTGATTGATATATATGGAGTGGGTGTTTTGATTACCGGTAAAAGCGGCGTTGGTAAAAGTGAGACCGCCCTTGAACTGGTTAAAAGAGGACACCGGCTTGTCGCCGATGATTGTGTTGAAATCAGGCAGGAAGATCAGGATACGCTGGTCGGTAATGCTCCTGAGTTAATCGAGCATCTGCTCGAGATTCGTGGCCTGGGGATCATTAACGTCATGACGTTGTTTGGTGCAGGGGCGGTGCGCAGCAATAAGAAAATATCACTCGTGATCAATCTTGAACTTTGGGAAAAAAATAAGCAGTACGACCGGGTAGGCCTGGACGAAGAAACGATGAAAATTATTGATACGGATATCACCAAATTGACCGTGCCTGTCCGGCCTGGCCGGAACCTGGCCGTTATTATCGAGGTTGCGGCGATGAACTTCCGATTGAAGCGGATGGGCGTTAACGCGGCTGAACAATTTTCGAGCCGTTTGAACAATGCCATCGCCGAGGGAGATCATGAAGAACTATAAATTACACATCGATATTAAGAAATGAGCGAAAAGAGGGAGTTTGAATGGAAGAAGGAATAAAGCCTTTAAACCCGATTGCCTTTGAATTGGGATCGCTTCAGGTACATTGGTATGGCTTGATTATCGGTACCGGTGTACTGCTTGCGCTTTATCTGGCTGTCAGGGAATCAGAAAGAAGAGGGCTCAACAAGGATGCGTTTGTGGACTTAATTTTATATGCAGTTCCTATTGCGATTATCAGTGCCAGAATTTATTATGTGATATTTGAATGGGATTATTATAGCCAGAATCCCGGGGAAATTATCGCTATTTGGAATGGTGGAATTGCCATTCATGGAGCGCTCATTGGTTCTGTTGTGACCGCCATCGTGTTTGCAAGGATTAAGAAGTTGTCTTTTTGGAAAATCGCCGATATAGCGGCGCCGAGTATCCTGTTAGGGCAGGCAATTGGGCGTTGGGGGAACTTTATGAATCAGGAAGCGCATGGAGGAGAAGTAAGCAGATCCTTTCTGGAAGGTCTTTTTCTTCCGGATTTCATCATTAATCAAATGTACATAAACGGTTCCTATTATCATCCGACATTCTTATATGAATCTGTTTGGAATATTGCCGGGGTTGTCATTCTGATTCTACTCAGGAAAGCCAACCTGCGTCAGGGAGAACTTTTTCTAGGATACGTCATCTGGTATTCGGTTGGACGTTTCTTTATCGAGGATCTTCGTACAGACAGCCTAATGCTTACAGAAACACTTCGGATCGCACAGGTAATCTCGATTGTCTTAATAGTGGTCGCGGTAGGTTTAATAATAGTCAGAAGAATGCGCGGCTATGCGGATAAGAGATATTTAGAATCATAAAGCATATAGCTGGCAAGAGGTGAAGGGAAATGACAAAGGAATCTGTTAAAAAAGGACTGCTTGCCGGTCTGCATACGACATGGACACTGGGGAAAGTTATTTTTCCCGTCACACTCATTATTTCAATACTTCAATATACACCCGTACTGGGCTGGATTACGACAATCATCGCTCCATTGATGCATCTGTTTGGACTTCCAGGAGAAGCAGCGATTCCGCTTGTACTCGGTAAGTTCTTGAATCTATACGCCGGGATTGCTGGAATATTGACGCTCGAACTCTCAGTGAAAGAAGTATTTATCATTGCCATTATGCTTTCTTTTTCCCACAATCTGTTGATTGAATCCGGGGTTGCCATGAAAGTCGGAGTCAAGCTTTGGATGATCCTAGCGGTGCGAATCGGCCTTGCAGTGATTTCAGCTGTTGTGATCAACCTGGTCTGGAATGGCGGGAGCGACACAGCAAAGTACGGTTTTATAAGCAGCGCTGCACCGGAGTTGGAGGGTGCTGGAGCTATCGTTTTGTACGGGATTGAAAAAGCGCTTGCCGGAATTCTTCAGCTGGCGATCATTGTGATTCCGCTTATGGTCATTATCCAAATTATGAAAGATCTAAAATGGCTTGATGCCTTTTCTCGGCTGCTCGCCCCATTTATGCGGATTCTTGGTATGAAACCTAATGCTTCGATGACGCTTGTGGCCGGTTTGACGATTGGGCTCGCATATGGTGCGGGCGTGATGATTCAGGCAGTTCAAGAGGACAATGTAAGCAAAAAAGATATCACATTGGCGTTTATCTTTTTGGTCGCCTGCCATGCCGTTGTGGAGGATACCTTGATATTTGTGCCCCTGGGAATTCCTGTCTTGCCGTTATTACTAATAAGGGTTGTTGTTGCTTTATTATTAACGATAACGGTAGGGTACTTATGGAATCGTGCTGATATTACAAGAAGGAAGGAAGCCACATATGGGCAATAAGATTACAACATTACTTTTTGATTTAGACGGAACACTGATTAATACAAACGACTTGATTATTGCTTCTTTCACGGAAACACTGAATTATTATTATCCTGGTCAATATACACGGGAAGATATCTTGCCCTTTATTGGGCCATCTCTCTATGAAACTTTCCATTCAATTGACAAAGAACGGGTGGAGGAAATGATTGCCCGCTATCGTGAGCACAATGTTAAAAACCATGATGCGATGGTGACGCAATATGAAGGCGTGTATGAAACGATAAGGATCTTGCATGAAGAAGAATACAAACTTGGCATCGTAACGACAAAGAAACGCGATGTTGTATTAAAAGGACTGAAGCTCAGCAAGCTCGATGAGTTCTTTGAAGTGATTGTCACGTTGGACGATGTCGAAAACGCCAAGCCGGATCCGGAGCCTGTACTAAAAGCGTTGCATCTTTTAGAATCATCTCCATCAGAGGCGATCATGATCGGTGATAATCATCATGATGTCCTTGCCGGAAAAAACGCCGGGACACTGACTGCGGGTGTGGCCTGGACAGTAAAGGGCCGTGAATATCTTGAAGGCTTTGAACCGGACTATATGCTTGATCATATGGGCGACTTATTACGAATTCCTGAGGCTTCACGAAAATGAGACGCACCGAAAGGCATTTTGTCGAGGGGGCTAATTCGTTATGGCATGTTTATAAAACAGTGCCGTTCTGGAAGGTTGTCAAAAACTTCATCGTGATCCAACTGGCAAGGTATACGCCATTTTTAGCGATGAAAAGCTGGCTGTACCGCACATTTCTGAGGATGAAGGTCGGCGAGCAAACCTCATTTGCACTCATGGTCATGCTGGATGTCATGTTCCCTGAAAAAATCTCGGTCGGGCGGAATTCGGTAATTGGATATAACACTACGATTTTGGCTCATGAATATTTAATCAAGGAATATCGTCTGGGTGAGGTCCACATTGGTGACGAGGTGATGATTGGCGCCAATTCAACGATTCTGCCGGGAGTAACGATTGGCAACGGTGCGATCGTGTCGGCCGGTACCCTCGTTCATAAAGATGTGCCGGAAGGAGCTTTTGTCGGAGGGAACCCGATGAGAGTGATTTATACGAAAGAAGAAGTAGCACAGCGGGGACTATTGGAGTAAAAGAAAAGGATTTGCCTTTGATGGGCAAATCCTTAATTTTTTTCAGCAAATAAGATGGATAGTTGATCTTTTAATGTAGTCATTAGATCTTCCAGTGAAACATCATCACGATTCGCTGTAGATTCATATGTGCTTTGGAGCAGCTGAAAAAAGCTCTCCTGTTTTTGCTTGTCCATAGTTGTTCTTCCTCCAAAATAATCAATAACAAATGATAGTTTCCCTGATTGATAGTCTTTTAAACATATTAAATGAAAAATAGAATATCACCGAAATTCAGGATGTCACTGAAATTTGAGATATCACCGAAAATAGAAATATATCACCGAAATTCAGGCTATATCACCGAAATTTGAAATATATCACCGATATTTGGGATATATCATCGAAAATCAAAATAATATATCATCGAAGTAGCGGCTTAAGAGAAAAAGGCTGCCAAATCAGCAGCCTTTGCAGGGCAGAAAGGAAAGTATAAACTTTCCTTTCTCCATAAGTGTAACTACGTCTCTGTCTTCGCCTTAACAGGCTCGTCAATCGACGAGTTTTCTTTATCAGTTCAGTTCCGTTTTCAACAAATCAGCGACTAAAACATAACGTTCCGGTGCATCGCCGATGAAGTTAAATGGATAACAGGTCGTAACCGTCAGTGTAGCCTTAGGCTTAGGAACGATCACGGTCCGGTCGTCAGCATCTACAATGCGCACTTTCCTGACCTTATAGGTAAACGTTCCGGCTTCTGTTTTCGCCACAAGCAAATCACCTTTACCTACTTCACCGAGCTTACGGAAAACCGTGTCTCTGTGGCCTGATAAGACGGAGTTGTCTTTCTCACCGGGGAGAACCGACTTCGCGTAATGGCCAACCCCTTTTTCTAATTCATCTTCATCTGTGCCATGATAGATGGGGAGGCTTTTCTCAAGCTTAGGGATATACAGCTCTCCTACGACATCGCCCTTTTGCGGACGCTCCGGATAAAGAATGCCCGCTTCTTTCTCATTATCTTTCGCTTCAGTTGCAACCGGGGTGCTCTTTTGAGGTTTGCTCTCAGCTGCAACCTCAGGCTTATTAAACGTATAGATGGCATAGCCTTTTAGAAAAGTATAGGCGTTGGTGGTCGTAAAATAAAAACCGCCGCAAAACAGCAATACTGCACAAACAATAAGCACCGTCTTCTTTTTCGAATGCTGTTTTTTATTCGTTTTCATCTTATTTCACAGACCCTGCTTTTTTCATAAATACAATGGATCCGCCAATCAGAAGCAGTCCAATTAGCATTCCAGCCATATAGTCACCGGCTGTTTTCGGAAGCTTGCCGCCCATTTCTGTCTTTACTGGCGTAGTTTTTGTTGCATCCTTGAGGCCATCTCCGACATCTTCTATTAGGTCGTCATTAAACATTTCAGGGGTGATGATTAAATCCAGAAGTTTCTCATTTGTATTAAGAGCGTAAACATTTATCTTTAAAACAGCATCCTCACTTAATTCCTCAATCTCCATTAATGCTTGAAGGGAGAGATCTTTCTCAACGCCATTTTGGACGAGCGCATACGTGAATTTCACTTGGAAGATACGTTGTATTTCATCATAGATAGCTAACATTTCAGCGACTTCTTCTTCAGAGATTTCATCCATTGTCTCGAATTCTCCGACAGACATCATTTCATCGGCAAGCAGGTCGAGTTCAGCCAAAGCGCCCTCGATATCTGAACCTTTACGAACAGTGTTCAAATGATCATAAAGTTTTCCATATTCTTCTTTGGTGATGCTAAATTCATCGAAGACATCCTTCATTGCTAAATAAAACTCGTCTTCTAATTGATCGTACAGATAGTCGTTGAGGTCGTTCACAAAATAGAAGTTGTCGACAATTTCTTCGCCGTCTTCTAATTCACCATAAGCTATCAGCATTTCTTCAAGTTCTTCCTTTGACATCTGGTTTTTATCCAAAAATTCCGCAAGAGTAGCTTCTGTGAGCGGCTTCCCTAATTTTTTACGTAATTCTGAAATCGATTCATAATCTTCAATCGCAGGATATTGCATAGCGGCTAAATACTCTCTTAACTCTGGCTCATTCATCCCTACTTCAGCTAGATAAGCGTCCAATTCAGCTGGAGGTATAGCAGCAAAAACAGGGACACTGGACATAAATACGATAACAGCACTGGCAATAATCATCATCAACTTCTTCATTTTACTCCCCCATTGTTCTCTATGAAATAATATCTACTAGAAAATTATAATCGATTTACAGAAAAAGGAATAGATAAATTTTTGGAATTTACAATAATAGTATTCTTTATATAAATAAACTAGTAAAAATCGGCTGTTGAATGTTCTGCTCTTGACTGAAAAAGTCATCAAAGGTAAACTGTTTTATAACTTCACTTTATTAGCGAACTAAAGCGTTTTAGAAAATTCTTTCTTTTAAATAGAGAAAAGATTGTGCAATGAGAAATAATAATAGAAGCTATTTATTAATAAAAAGGACGTGTCGCCGTGACTAAGCCGTTTATGTTTGAAAAACCACTCGGAATGAGAGACACTCTTCCGCTTTTATATGAGACAAAAGCAGTCATTCGAAATAAGATGAGCGAGGAAATTAGCAAGTGGGGCTATCAATTTATAGAAACGCCTGCCTTGGAATTTTACGAAACAATCGGGGAGGCTTCGGCCATATTGGACGCTCAATTGTTTAAGCTCCTGGACAGAGAGGGACATACACTTGTACTCCGTCCGGATATGACGGCGCCGATTGCGAGAATGGCGGCTTCCAAACTCTTGAAGCAGCAAACTCCGATCCGCCTAGCATATTCTGAAAATGTTTATCGCGCCCAGCAAAGAGAAGGCGGTAAGCCGGCGGAATTTGAGCAGATTGGGATTGAGTGTATTGGCAACGATTCAATTAGCGCAGATGCAGAAATTATCTCTTTACTGGTTTCGGCGCTGAAGGCGGCTGGCCTGGATGGGTTTAAGGTTTCCATCGGGCATATAGGCTTTCTGCAGGAATTGTTTATCAGCATCCTCGGTAATGAAGAAAGAGCCGCAAATTTGCGAAAGTTTTTATATGAAAAAAATTACGTGGGCTACCGGGAGCATGTAAAATCCCTTCCGCTTTCTTCTATTGATAAGCAAAGGTTGATACAGTTTATTTCACTTCGCGGCGGAGAGGAGTCCATAGACAATGCCATGAAGCTCCTTGAAAATAACAAGGGCAAAAATACTTTATACGAATTAAAAGAATTACTCGCCCAATTAAAAGAGTTTGGTGTTGAACAATATATTAGCTTCGATTTAACGCTTGTCAGCCATATGAGCTACTATACGGGGACACTGTTTGAAGTGTATGCCGCGGAAATCGGATCGCCGATCGGCAACGGCGGCAGATATGACAGCCTGCTCCAAAAATTTGGCTGGAATGTGCCGGCAACGGGTTTTGCGATCCGGATGGACCAATTGGCTGAAGCACTAGGGGAGCTAAAAAGCGGAGAACCTATTGAATGCGTTCTATTTTCCTCTGAATATAGAAAAGAAGCACTCGCTTATGCGCAGAAAAGACGTCTTGAAGGAAAACGAGTAACGACTCAGGATATAAATGCGGTTCAAAATGTGGATTCGTTTACAGCCATATTCTCTAAAGTGCAATACTTCATTGGCAAGGGAGGTAACGAAAATGAGTAGCTTTTTAACGATTGCGATGCCAAAGGGAAGAATCTTTGAGGAAGCGGTAGAGCTATTAAGAAAAGCGGACTTCCGGTTGCCTCCGGAGTTTGATGATTCCCGGAAGTTAATTATTGAGGTCGAGGAGGAAAACCTCCGCTTCATGCTGGCAAAACCGATGGACGTCGTTACCTATGTCGAACACGGTGTGGCGGACATTGGAATTGCCGGAAAAGATGTTATGCTGGAAGAGGAGAGGGACGTATATGAACTCCTCGATTTAAAAATTAGTGCCTGTTACTTAGCGGTCGCGGGTCTTCCTGGTACAAAGCTTAGTGATGTCACTCCGAAAATCGCCAGCAAATATCCGAATGTGGCTTCCGGTTATTTCCGTGAACAGGGTGAGCAGGTGGAAATCATTAAATTGAATGGTTCCATCGAATTGGCGCCATTAATCGGCCTTGCTGACCGAATCGTCGATATTGTATCTACAGGACAAACGTTGAGGGACAACGGTTTAGTAGAGTACGCCAGAATCGCAGAGGTTACATCTAGACTGATTGCAAACCCAGTGAGCTATCGGATTAAAGAACAGCGAATAACGGAAATTGTCGAGCGGCTTACGCCGGTTATCGAATCGTTAGCCCGAGAATAAATGACTCCGAGGTGAGAGTATGAAAATTGAGAGGTATACAGAAGGGATATCCTTGAAACGTTCGGTTGACTCAGGTACAGAGGAGCAAAGGAAGACCGTTCAGGAAATCATTTCAGAGGTAAGAAATAACGGCGATTCGGCATTGTTTACATTTACGAACCGTTTTGATGGAGTGGAATTGTCGGATCTTATGGTTACCGATAGTGAACTAGAAGAAGGCATGGCGGTACTTGGCGAAGAATATATCAAAATCATTCGTGAAGCGGCTGCGAACATAAAATCCTTCCATCAAAAACAGCAACGCAATTCCTGGATGACGACGGATGAAACTGGAAGCATGCTTGGCCAAAAGGTTACACCACTGGATGCGGTCGGAGTTTATGTTCCTGGAGGGACGGCTGCTTATCCATCATCTGTTTTGATGAATGTCATGCCTGCGCTCGTTGCCGGGGTAAAGCGGATTGTTATGGTCTCACCTCCCGGTAAAGACGGCAAGCTGGCACCAGCGGTACTCGCTGCTGCGAAAATAGCGGGTGTCACAGAGATCTATAAGGTAGGCGGTGCCCAGGCGGTTGCGGCTCTTGCGTATGGAACAGAATCGATTGAGAAGGTCGATAAGATTGTCGGGCCTGGAAACATTTATGTAGCGCTGGCAAAACGGGAGGTTTTTGGCGATGTAGCCATTGATATGATCGCCGGTCCCAGCGAGATTACGGTGCTTGCAGATGAGACAGCGATTGCTTCGGAAGCTGCTGCAGATTTGCTTTCGCAGGCAGAGCATGACCCGCGAGCATGCAGTATATTGGTAACAACTTCACCAAAATTAGCAGAGGAAGTTTCTCTTGAGGTGGAAAGTCAGCTTAAGCAGCTTCCGCGCCGGGAAATTGCAGAACAATCGATTAGAGATTATGGTCGGATCATCCTCTGTGCAGATATGGATCAGGCGATTGATGCGGTCAATGGGCTGGCACCGGAACATCTGGAAGTCTTGACTATAAAGCCGCTGGAAGTGATGGCGAAAATCCGCCATGCTGGTGCGATTTTTCTTGGACGATACAGCACAGAGCCGGTGGGGGATTATTTTGCCGGACCGAATCATGTGCTCCCGACGAATGGGACAGCCAGATTTTCGAGTCCTTTGAACGTCGATGACTTCCAAAAAAAATCAAGCATCATTATGTATAGTGAAGAAGCGTTTAGGGCTAACGCTGCAAAAATTGCTGCTTTTGCCCGATTGGAAGGCCTTGAGGCTCACGCCAGGGCCGTTGAAGCAAGGAAATAACGGTTCTCATATAGGAGGTATGACAAGATGGAACGAGTTGCTAAAATAGAGCGGAATACAAATGAAACAAAGATAAAATTGGATTTTTCGATAGATGGAGAAGGCAAATCTGTGATTGAGACGGGCGTTCCCTTCATGACGCATATGCTCGATTTATTCACTAAGCATGGGCACTTCGATATGACCGTTGATGCTAAGGGTGATATTGATGTGGATGACCATCACACGACAGAGGATATTGGGATTTGCCTTGGCCAGGCCCTTGTAAAGGCACTTGGTGATAAAAAAGGAATCAGGCGTTACGGGAATGCTTTCGTACCGATGGATGAAGCTTTGGCTCAGGTCGTTGTTGACTTAAGCAATCGTCCTCACTTGGAGTTCCGTGCTTCTTTTCCATCGCAAAAAGTGGGGACCTTTGACACGGAGCTTGTGCATGAATTTCTCTGGAAGCTGGCGCTTGAAGCGAGAATGAACCTGCATGTAATTGTTCATTACGGCCAGAATACACACCATATTATTGAGGCGATTTTTAAAGCGTTGGCTCGCGCTCTTGACGAGGCAACGTCAATTGACCCGAGGGTAAAGGGGATTCCTTCGACGAAGGGAATGTTATAGATGATTGGTATTATCGATTACGGCATGGGCAATTTGTTTAGCGTAAGCCAGGCATTGGAGCGGCTTGGTACGGAATGGTTCATTTCCGATAAACCTGAGGAGCTTAGAAATGCCAGGGGACTCATTCTGCCGGGTGTCGGTTCCTATAAAGATGCGATGACTTTGCTAGACAGACAGGAATTGACAGGGTTTATAAAAGATTATGCAAACAGCGGTAAGCCATTACTTGGGATTTGCCTAGGGATGCAGCTGCTATTTGACGAAAGTGAAGAGAATGGCTTGTCTAAAGGGTTGTCTTTGCTGCCTGGAAAGGTTGTTCGCTTTCCTGGAACAGATGGCGAAGGAGAAAGCTATAAAGTTCCGCATATGGGGTGGAACCTGCTGAATTTTAAGAACGAGTCAGAGTTGCTCAAAGGCCTTAAAGAAGATTATGTTTATTTTGTTCATTCCTACTATGTGAAAACAGCAGAAGAGAGTGTAGTTAAAGCTTCCGCCGGCTATTATGAAGAAGTTCCGGCGATAGTTGGCAAGGATTCAGTATATGGCATGCAATTTCACCCTGAAAAAAGTGGAGAAATGGGAATGTCACTTTTAAAGAATTACCTGGAACTAGTGGAAAGGAAGGTCAGCCGATGAGCAATTTTACGATCTATCCGGCAATTGATATGCGTGGGGGAAAATGTGTCCGCTTGATTCAGGGAGACTATAATCAGGAAACCGTATATGGCGATTCTCCCTTTGATATGGCTAATAGCTTTGCAAATCAAGGTGCCGAATGGATTCATATGGTTGATTTGGACGGTGCAAAAGCAGGCGGACGAGTGAACGATGCATACGTGATGCAGGCCGCCAAGCAATTATCTGCTAAGATTCAGATTGGCGGAGGTATACGGACAGAAGAGGATGTGGCCTATTATCTTGAAAATGGCATATCACGAGTAATCCTCGGCAGTGTTGCTGTCTCGGATCCAATTTTTACAAAGGAAATGATCCGAAAATACGGGAAACAAATCGCCATCGGAATCGATGCGAAGGATGGAAAAGCCGCCACACACGGCTGGCTGCAAACATCAGAGACCGATGCTTATGAGCTTGGGAAAGCGGTCGCTGATGCCGGTGCTGAGGTATTTATCGTAACCGATATTGCAACGGATGGCATGCTTTCGGGCCCGAATATTGACGGCGTTGTCCGGATGGCAGAGGAAACGGGAAAGCATGTGATTGCATCAGGTGGCATTAGCGGTCTCGAGGATTTAACCGCACTTAAGGCTGTCCAGTCACACGGGATTATCGGGGCGATTGTCGGAAAAGCCATTTATTCGAATCGGTTCACCGTTAAAGAAGCATTAGAAAAGGTGCGTGGTTAAATGCTTACTAAACGAATCATTCCCTGCCTCGATGTAAAAGAGGGACGTGTCGTAAAAGGGATTCAGTTCGTGTCGCTTCGGGACGCCGGTGATCCAGTTGAGCTCGCCGCTTTTTACGATCAAGAAGGAGCAGATGAGCTGGTTTTCCTTGATATTTCAGCATCGCATGAAGGCAGACAGACGATGGTCGAAGTTGTAAAGGCCGTTGCGGCGAGCCTGGCAATTCCGTTTACCGTAGGCGGGGGAATCAACTCGCTTGAGGATATGAAGCGGATTTTGCGGGCGGGAGCTGATAAAGTTTCCTTGAACACAGCCGCCGTACTGCGTCCGGAGTTAATAGATGAAGGAGCTGGCTATTTCGGTTCTCAGTGTATCGTCATTGCGATAGATGCCAAATATGACGAATCGATCGGCACCTGGCGAGTTTATACACATGGCGGCAGACAACCGACAGAGCGGGATGTGATCGGCTGGGCCAAGGAAGCGGTTGACCGGGGAGCCGGCGAAATATTGCTGACGAGCATGGATAACGACGGTGAAAAAAGCGGCTTTAATTTGGACTTAACGAAAGCGGTAAGCGGAGCAGTAACGGTCCCGGTTATTGCATCGGGAGGAGCCGGAAACGCTGAACATTTTGAAAATGCCTTTAAAGAGGGGAAAGCGGATGCTGCGCTGGCCGCGTCTATTTTTCATTATAAAGAGACTTCGGTTAAAGAGGTAAAATCGTTTCTTAAACAGCAAGGAGTGGTAGTGAGATGAATATAGATAACGTCAAATTTGATGAGAATGGCTTAATATCTGCCATCGTTCAGGATGCGGACTCAAAGGAAGTCCTAACTCTTGCGTATATGAATAAAGAGTCACTTCAGCTTTCGCTGGAGAAAGGGGAAACGTGGTTCTTTAGCCGTTCAAGGAATGAATTGTGGCATAAAGGAGAAACGAGCGGCAATACCCAGAAGATCGTTGAAATGAAATTGGATTGTGACAGTGATGCTTTGGTTGTCTTAGTCAAGCCGACCGGGCCTGCCTGTCATAATGGCACGACCAGCTGCTTTACAGAAACAGTGTATCAAACAGATAACTCTTCTGCTGCTCAAACCGATGCCGCATTTTTGCTGGAATTAGAAGCATTGATTGGCGAACGAAAGAAATCGCTGCCTGAAGACTCATATACGACCTACTTATTCGAAAAGGGAGTAGACAAAATCCTGAAAAAAGTCGGAGAAGAAGCGGCTGAGGTCATTATTGCCGCTAAAAATAGAAGCCATGAAGAATTATCTTTAGAAACAGCGGACTTATTATACCACTTGCTTGTTTTGCTTCAGGAACAAGAACTGCCATTGGAAGCCGTACTGACGGTTCTTAAGCAAAGACACGCCGTGAAAGAATAAAAACGGGAAGGAGATAGAACTCTCCTTCTCTTTTTTATTTAGCTGAATCAATTTCATAATTCCTTTTTATAACGAAACGCAAATTCGCGTAATCTAAACCAGTTTATAACTGGCATAAAATAAAATGGATATCAAACCAGTGAAAACTCCATTTTCAGCTCGCAGCCCCTGTGGGTTCCCAAAGTTACGCAAACCCCGTCCGATATGGTATACTACTATAGTTAAAGAACTTGAAGATGGAGGATTTCATGAGCAAAGACTCTAAGCTTGGCAAACAAGCCAAAATACTATCATTTCACCCGACAGGAGAATACTATTTCGCCAAGGGTTTAAAAGCATATCATAGACAGGATTTATATAAAGCAAGGAAATATTTCGAAAGAGCGCTTGAACTGGAACCCGCTGAACCGATGATTGCGTGTCAGCTTGCGATTACTTGCACGGAAATCGGGGAATACAGCCGCTCTAACCATCTGCTTGAGAACATTTTGGATGTACTTGATCCATATATGACAGAATGCCATTATTTCTTGGCTAATAATTATGCTCATTTGGGCATGTTTAAGGAAGCGTACCGCCATGCGAGTGCTTACCTCGATAAAGAAGAAGATGGAGAATTCAGCGAAGATGCGGAGGATCTGCTCGATTTGATCACTTTTGAAGCTGATGAAACGGAAGAAAGCCTTGCGGAGCAGGACGGATTGATTTTTAAACAAGAGGAAGCCCGCGAATACCTAGAGGCAGGTAATTTTCAGAAGGCGATTGAAGTGCTGAATGAAACGATTAAAGAGCATCCCGAGTTTTGGTCGGCCTATAATAACCTGGCCCTCGCTTACTTTTATTTAGGGGAAACAGAAGAAGCTTTCAGTACCTTAGAGGATGTTCTCGCCAAGAGCCCCGGTAACCTGCACGCTCTTTGCAATCTGACAGTATTCCATTATTATCGGAAACATGATGAGAAGGTCGAAGAATTGGTTAAGGGTCTGGAAAAAATCCGCCCCATTCTAGTGGAACATCGCTTTAAGCTTGGAGCTACCTTTGCTTTAGTCGGAAAGTATGCCCTCGCTTATAGGTGGCTGAAGCAGCTGCAAAAGCAGGGATTCGAGGGTGACGGGTCGTTCTATTACTGGCTTAGTAATTCAGCCTTTCATTTGGGACATGAAAACACCGCGAAACAGGCGTGGAAAAAAGTGCTGGAGACCAGTCCCGAGAAAGAAGGCTTGGAGCCGTGGAGCGATGCGAATTCTGCAGTTAATGGCTTTGAACACCATCTTCCTTCGATTATTATACGGCTAGAAAGCGAGTTTATCGAAGAAAGGCTGTTTGCGATCTTTTTAGCGAAGCATTCCAATCAAAAAGAGCAGGTGTTTAACCATCCTTTATTCCAAGAAAATCCGCTCTTTACAACGCTTGAAAAGGAATACGCTGCGGCCGTTAAGGGTAGTGCGAAGGGAAGGAAGCCGTTAGCGATTGATTTTGCCGACCGGACAGCAGAAATGCTGTACCATCATTTTCAACCTGTGCAGCATACAGAGGCAGGGCTGTACTTAATGTGGTTCTCCGTGTTCGTAGAAGCAGAGAAAACCAACCTAAAGCTGACGAATCCCGCAGGATGGGCGGCTGCGCTGGAATATGCATGGTATAGACTTCGCAATGAAAGAAAAACCCAGCCGGAAATCGCGGAAAAGCACTTCATTTCGGTCTCTACCCTTTCCAAGTACATCAAATTAGTAAATGCACTGCTTCAATGAGCAAATATTTGGACTGGAATTTATTTGTTATATAGGATAGTAGGTAGGAAATACTAGTAAAAGAAAAACGATAAAGAGCTAGTGGAAATGATTGAATGAAGGAGTGAACATCATGACTGAAGAAAAAATTTATGATGTAATTATAATCGGTGCCGGACCAGCAGGCATGACAGCCGCAGTCTATACCTCCCGCGCAAACCTTTCAACATTGATGCTTGAACGCGGTGTTCCAGGTGGTCAAATGGCCAATACGGAGGAAGTGGAAAACTATCCCGGATTTGATCACATTTTAGGACCTGAGCTTTCTACGAAGATGTTCGACCATGCGAAAAAATTCGGAGCGGAATACGCGTATGGCGATGTAAAAGAAATCATTGATGGTGAAGAATATAAAACGCTCATTGCTGGTTCAAAGGAATATAAAGCCCGTTCCATTATTATAAGCGCTGGTGCAGAGTACAAGAAAGTCGGTGTGCCGGGTGAAAAAGAACTCGGAGGACGCGGTGTTTCGTATTGTGCGGTCTGTGATGGAGCTTTCTTTAAGCAAAGAGAGCTAGTCGTTATCGGCGGCGGAGATTCTGCCGTTGAAGAAGGTGTATACCTGACGCGTTTCGCTTCAAAAGTAACAATTGTGCATCGCCGGGATGAGCTTCGTGCGCAAAAGATTCTTCAGGATCGTGCGTTTGAAAATGAAAAAATTGATTTCATCTGGAATCATACCATCAAAGAAATTAATGACAAAGACGGAAAAGTCGGCAGTGTAACGCTTGTTAACACGATCAATGGCGAAGAACAGGAATTCAAAGCCGACGGTGTGTTCATTTATATCGGGATGTTGCCATTGACTAAACCGTTCGAAAACCTTGGCATAACAAACGAAAATGGCTATATCGTAACCAATGAAAAAATGGAAACGAAAATACCCGGGATTTTTGCGGCGGGAGACATCCGTGAAAAAACGCTTCGCCAGATTGTAACAGCTACAGGTGATGGCAGCATCGCTGCGCAGGCTGCGCAACATTATGTGGAAGAAGTACAAGAACAGCTTAAATTAAGAGCTTAATAATTCGTAACTCTGTTTTAATTGTGCTGTAACATATGTGAAATAAAGATCGGGTATAGTAGATATAGAAATTGACCCCCTTTAATAAATATAACCCTTGGCTGGCACGGATAAAATTCCGTGCCTATTTTTTTGCGGTTAAGAGCGAAATGCCCTCAACTCGCTACAAAATTTAAATCTTCGCTACGCAATCTTGAACTGGTTAAAAACATTGAGATTCTCGCTCCAAAAATCCGCCACTCGGCTTACAATCAGCATGGAACTCGCAACAATATTGGAATTTCCACTACGAAGTCTGAGACTGGCTACTTTAATCGGTCAATTCTCTTTATGCTTGCTTCAAACCAATACGTGTAATCTGTCAGCCTTTGTTCATTGTGGGAGGTTTGCAAAAATAGTATAATAATATGAATACATCTTTATTCTTTTGCTTATTACAGATACTTTGTTCATGATAAATTAGGTTTTTAGACGCCGAGTTCAGGCGACCAGAGGTGAAGGAAATGCAGCGTGTAACGAATTGTGTCTTGGTTAAGGATGATCAAATTCTGTTATTAAAAAAACCCCGCCGCGGATGGTGGGTCGCGCCGGGCGGGAAGATGGAACCAGGGGAATCAGTGAGGGATGCTTGTATCCGGGAATATCGAGAAGAAACCGGAGTATATATAAAGAACCCTGCCATTAAAGGAATCTTCACCTTCATTATGAAAGAGGGAGATAAGGTTCTCAACGAGTGGATGATGTTCACCTTTCTGGCGACAGAGGCTGACGGAGTGAATGTTGATCAATCTGATGAAGGAGAACTATTCTGGCACCATGTGGAAGAAGTGAGTAAGCTTCCGATGGCAGAAGGAGATCATCATATTTTGGAATATATGATTCATGGAAACGGCATCATTTACGGGACGTTTACATATACACCTGATTTTGATTTGATTTCGTACAGACTGGATCCAGGTTAATTCAAAATAGATGCTGTTTGCTCTTTTGATAGGGGGAAAAGTGAAATGAGTACAGGTTCGGTAAGCGGGACGCAATTAGTAATTATTACGGGGATGTCAGGTGCCGGTAAAACGGTGGCGATTCAAAGCTTTGAAGATTTAGGGTTTTTCTGTGTCGATAATTTGCCGCCGACGTTACTGCCAAAATTTCTTGAGTTAATGAAGGAATCCGGCAATAAGATGAATAAAGTGGCCCTTGTTATGGATTTGCGTGGCCGTGAGTTTTTTGACCATTTGTTTAAAGCGCTCGACAATCTTGCGGAGACATCGTGGGTTACCCCGCAAATTCTGTTTCTGGACGCCGATGATGAGGCGCTTGTCCGTCGATACAAGGAAACGAGACGGACGCACCCACTTGCGCCTTCAGAGCGTCCACTTGAGGGTATTCTTCTCGAACGCAGCCTGTTAGAGGAATTAAAGGGGCGGTCGCAGACGATATACAATACTTCAAAATTAAAACCAAGAGAATTGCGAGAAAAGATTTTAACGGAGTATGCTAACGGCAGTAAACCTGTCTTTTCAGTAAACGTTATGTCATTCGGCTTTAAGCATGGACTGCCAATTGACGCCGATCTTGTTTTTGACGTTCGCTTCCTTCCGAATCCGCATTATATTGATCATATGCGCCCAAAAACCGGTCTGGATGAAGAAGTGTCAAGCTATGTATTGAAGTGGAATGAAACGACCAAGTTTTTAGAGAAGGTAACCGATTTGCTAAGTTTTATGCTTCCCCATTATAAACGGGAGGGTAAGGCGCAACTTGTTATCGCGATTGGCTGTACAGGCGGGCAGCATCGTTCAGTAGCACTCGCTGAGCATATTGCCAAATATTTTGAAGACGATTATATGACACATGTTTCTCACCGTGATATAGAGAAGAGGAAGAGCAAAATTGATACCAAATAAAATTCAACAGCCAAGAATCGTCATAATTGGAGGAGGCACCGGCCTCCCTGTTTTACTGCGAGGGTTAAAAAAATTCCCGGTTGATATTACGGCAATTGTTACGGTAGCGGATGATGGCGGCAGCTCGGGCCGATTGAGGAACGAGCTGGATATTCCCGCACCCGGTGATATCCGAAATGTGCTGGCAGCCCTATCCGACGTAGAACCGCTTGTTGAACAGATGTTTCAGCATCGTTTCAAAAGTTCGAAAGAGCTTACCGGCCATTCCCTTGGAAACCTGATCATTGCGGCCATGACGTCGATAACTGGTGATTTTGTCCATGCCATCCAGGAAATGGGCAAAGTACTCAATGTCAGGGGGAAGGTTCTTCCAGCGGCCAATCAAAGTGTGATTCTTAACGCTGAGATGGTGGATGGCAGTGTCGTAACAGGAGAATCGAAAATTCCGGATTCGGGGAAGAAGATTAAAAGGGTTTTTCTGTCACCCATTGACATTCAACCACTGCGTGAAACCATTCAGGAAATTAAACAAGCTGACCTTATTGTCATCGGTCCGGGAAGCTTATATACCAGTATCCTGCCAAACCTGTTAGTTCCCGGTCTTGGGGAAGAAGTTTGCAAATCAAAGGCAAAGAAGGTTTACATTTGTAATTTAATGACCCAGGCAGGGGAGACCTTGAATTACACAGCCAGCGATCATGTAAAGGCGATTTATGATCATATGAGCTGTCATTTCATTTCAAGCATCCTCGTAAACAATGAAGCCATTCCGGATTCGGTTTTGCGACGGTATAAAGAAGAGGATGCCCAGCCGGTCCGATTTGACCTAGACAGTTTAACGGCGCTTGGTTTAGATATCGTGGTAGATAAAATATACAGCTACGACCGTAATGCGATCCGTCACGATACAAAAAAAGTAGCACGGATTCTATATAATATGTTGTTAGATGAAACTAACCGTTGATTAATTCGTATAAAACTTAAGAAAACAGAGCCAGAGCATAACGTAATTTTCGATTGGAGGTGGGATTTCGTGTCTTTTGCTTCAGAAACTAAAAAAGAGCTGACAACATTAGAAGAAAAAGATTGCTGCGGCAAAGCTGAATTATGTGCGCTCATTCGAATGAACGGCTCGCTCTCGTTTTCCAATCGAAAGCTTGTTGTCGATATTCAAACAGAAAATGCGGCGATTGCAAGAAGGATCTACACGCTGCTAAAGAAAAACTATGAGGCGGTCCAAGTAGAATTGCTTGTCCGCAAAAAAATGAAGCTGAAAAAAAATAATGTGTATATCGTCAGAATGTCTTCAGGTGGACAATCCATCTTAACCGATTTAAAAATATTAGAGGACGGGTTTGCGATCCAGCATACTATTTCAAAAGAACTGGTCGCTAAGAAATGCTGCAAGCGTGCGTATTTAAGAGGAGCCTTTCTTGCGGGAGGTTCTGTCAATAATCCGGAAACCTCTTCCTACCACCTGGAAGTATTCTCACTTTACAAAGAGCATAACGACGCTCTATGCGAATTAATGAATGTTTTTCGGCTAAAAGCTAAAACATTGGAACGAAAAAAAGGCTATATTACATATTTAAAAGAAGCGGAAAAAATCGCTGAGTTTTTAAATATAGTTGGTGCTCACAATGCTTTACTGCGCTTTGAAGATGTGCGGATCGTCCGTGATATGCGAAATTCGGTAAACCGTTTAGTGAACTGTGAAACGGCTAATCTGAATAAGACCATCGGTGCTTCCTTAAGGCAGGTAGAAAACATCCGATATATAGATGAAACGGTCGGCCTCGGGATATTGCCAGATAAGCTACGGGAAATTGCCGAGCTGAGAGTGGCATTCCAAGAGGTTACCTTGAAAGAACTTGGGGAAATGGTATCTGGCAGTAACATTAGCAAATCAGGGATTAATCACCGTTTGCGGAAGATTGATGAAATCGCCGACAAGCTAAGAACCGGAGAAATGACTGCGTCACAAAAAATATAAACATCATACTTTCAAGGAGGAGATATATAAATGGTTGAGAAACAAGTGGAAGTTCGCTTGAAAAGCGGATTGCAGGCCCGTCCGGCTGCTCTTTTTGTCCAAGAAGCCACCCGGTTCCAATCGGAAGTATTTTTGGAGAAGGATGGAAGAAAAGTAAATGCAAAAAGTATAATGGGTCTAATGAGCCTCGCTGTAAGCACAGGTTCGGTCATCAAACTGGTTGTAGAGGGCAAGGATGAACAGGAAGCGGTTGAAGCACTGCAAGCGTTCATTGAACAGGATATATAATTAATAAAGGATACCTGCCAATCTATTGAAGATTGGCAGGTATCCTTTTATTTTGAACTTATTACTTTTTCTCGTTATCAATGTTGCGTGAGATAACCTTGTCGATTAATCCGTATTCCATCGCTTTCTCGGCAACCATAAAGTTATCGCGTTCTGTATCGCGCTCAATTACTTCAAGCGGCTGGCCAGTACGTTCAGAAAGAACTTTATTTAATTTATCACGCAAGAAAAGAATGCGGCGTGCGGCGATTTCAATTTCGGTCGCCTGCCCCTGAGCTCCACCAAGGGGTTGATGGATCATAACTTCACTGCTTGGAAGCGCGTAGCGTTTTCCTTTTTCCCCGGCAGCAAGCAGGAATGCACCCATCGATGCAGCCATTCCAATACAAATCGTAGAGACATTTGGTTTAATATATTGCATCGTATCATAAATGGCCATTCCAGCTGTGATGCTTCCGCCCGGAGAATTGATGTATAACGTGATATCTTTTTCAGGGTTTTCCGCTTCAAGGAACAGCAACTGGGCCACAATGGAATTCGCGACATTATCGTCAATGCCACTGCCCAGCATAATAATACGATCTTTTAATAGACGGGAATAAATATCGTAAGCACGTTCCCCGCGGCTTGTTTGTTCAATAACTGTAGGAATTAAGTTCATGCTTTATTTCCTCCTTATAAAGAGAATGATTATAGGTTTTACTCTATGTATGTATGATACACCTTTTGGTCAATTTAGGTCAAACAAAACAATCTAACCAAACTCATAATTTGTTCGACATTTTCCAAAGGTAAATTTAATCACTTTATCCATAATACCCATAATGATTGAATTTAAAACAGCTTGGCTACTTGCAAACAGATGAAATCTGACATATAATAAACTTCGTTGTTTAATAATACGCTTGCCTTTTTATATGCCCTCGTGGTGCAACGGATAGCACGTAAGATTCCGGTTCTTGAGATGTGGGTTCGATTCCTGCCGAGGGCGCTAAATTGATAAATAAGGGTTTTTCAAGTAATGATGATGAGACTGTCCAAGTTTTGTCCGAGTTACTTTGAAAAACCCTTATTTTTTACTCTATTTTCTCTAATCGGCTACGCATAAAATTATTTACTTTCCCGTTATTAAGTTGCACGGATCCCTTAGACAGCATTATCGCTAATAATTCAAAAAGCCCTTCTCATTTGAGATGGGCTTTTTGATGCTAGAGACGGAAATAGGATTCTTTTAGATGTACTACTATAGGATTACTGGATATTTTTTCAATGGCATCAACTTTTATTAGTTTATCCAGTACCTTATTTATTGTGTAAGGAGACTGCTGTGTGAAATCAACTAACTCCATTCGCGATACACCTTCATCAGTATAATTAAAGAAATGGTTTTGTACGAGTACATACATTACTCTTCTTTCTAATTCAGAATCTAAATTAGTATCATTTCTTACAAAATCTTTAAGTGTATTCATCTGATGGATTTTTTCTTTCATATCATTAAGTATGTTGATTTGAGTATTTCTAATAATTTTACAAAATGTTTCGCAAAAAAATGTGAGATCTCCTTTATTTTTAAATGAATTGGTAATATCAAATGCTCTCAAGTATTGTGATTTAAATTCGTTGCAACCCTTAGAAAGGGACAAAGCAATCAATATGTTGAAATTTTGTTCTAAATATATACTACTAATAAACCTAGAAGTCCTACCATTGCCATCATAAAACGGGTGAATATACCCAAAATAATAGTGAGCAATTGAAACTTTAAATAACATAGGTAGATGAAAATTGTTTAGGAAGTCTAACAATTTATCCATTTCTTTAATTACTTCTTTTTCCGGAGAAACTCCTCTGTGGATAACCTTTCCGGTTCCATTGTTAGCTAGTACCTCTGAGCCCTCTTTACGGAAAATAGTACCATCCAATAAACTTTCTTTTTCAATCGAGTCCTGAAGTAAGAAGTCAAAAATCTCCCTTATATCATTAGAAGTTTTTGGTATCTCTATGTCACCAGATAATAACTTATTATAAGTTCTAATAAGACTTTGATGTCTAACGGTTTTGGGAGACTTACTTATGAATAACTTAGTTCCTTCAGCCATTTCTGCTCTGGTACTTCTAACACCCTCTAAATCATTTGTACTTTGTAACTCATCAACTAAGTTGCCAATAATATAATCTTTTTGTGCTACATCAGGGATTAACTCCATTATTTTTCTTATTTGTTGATCTTGTTGATAGATTTCGTCTAACAAATTTATTAAATTTATATGGATATTCAAAAATGCTGGGAACTTTTCTGAATAGTTTAGGGATCTAATCTCGAATGGCAAATAAATGGTAGTTTGACTATTATATTTTTTCTTATACTCTTCTTCAAACTCAGACTGAGTTATTTGATGAAATGAATCATGCAAATAATTGTACATTTTATTCACTCCTTTCATACCATTATAACCAAAACTTAAAAAATGTATATTTTTTAAAGTTTAGAATTATGACATTTAAAACAAAAATTAAATTTGTTATTATTTTTTAATTTAATAATAGGCTCTGTTAAATTCCATTGTTGATTTTCAAATGGTCATGGAATCTACTCGCTTTCCGCGGACGAACTGGCAAGCCTCCTCACTCGTACCTCGCTGCGGGGTCTTGCCAGCCCGTTTTTCCGCAGGACGTTGATTCATCATCCTTGAATAGACACCGCACGAGAAAATGCGTATGCATTTTCGAGGAGTCTCGCAGATTCCCTTCCCAAAAACAACATTATCGTTTAACAGAGCCTAATAATAAGAAAAAAGCCCTTCTCACTGCCGAGGGCGTCATCATTATACCCGCCTGCCTTTTTTAATTGGCAGGCGGGTTTTTTGTGCCGTCTCTCACATATCATTTATCGTATGGGTAGAAAGAAAAAGTAATTTAGTAACCGTTTTCAAACGCTTTTTATACACGTTTTTCTCCCTATATTGTAAAATGAAAAAAGGGGGGAGAAGTCATGGATATGAGAGCGGGGCTTTTTCAACAGCAAACGTTAAAATTGGCGATGACCCAGGAATTGAGCCAGGCCATTGCCCTTTTACAATATTCCTCACAGGAGCTGACAGCTTTTCTGGAAAGCGAAGCATTAGAGAATCCTCTGATTTCACTGGAGTACCCGCAGCCATTTTCCGTTCATCGAAGGGGCGAAAGCAGAAAGGGGAATGGGCATGATCCAAAGTATTGGATCGAACAAATCGGCGGGGATCAGCTGAACCTTGAAAAACACTTATTATCCCAATTGAATATTAAGAAAATATCGAAAGCCAGGCTTCGTATTTTCCTCCAATTCATTCGCAATATGGATGACAACGGCTATGTAAGAGTTACGTTAGAGGACATTGCTAAAGTGACGGGAACCCCGGTGGAAGAGGTCGCGGAATGCCTGAAGCTGATTCACCAGCTTGAACCTTTCGGGATCGGTGCAAGGAACCTGCAGGAATGTCTTTTGATTCAAGCGAGGATGGCCAAACATAAATTAGCCGAGATGATTCTTGAGGAACATTTTCTTTTATTTGCAGAGAAAAAATGGAAAGAGCTAACAAGGAAGCTGAATGTATCTTTAGGAGATATTCAAAACGTATCGGATTATATCCAAACATTAAATCCCCGGCCGGGATCGTTATACGATCATGATAAACCGGCTTATATTATTCCTGATGTTGCGGTGGAAATCAGAGATGGAAGACTCATTATCTCAACACTTGACAAAAATGGACCGAAGATAAGCTCGAATACGTCTTATTTGAAGCAAATGAAGCAATATAATGATCCGCAGGTTGACCGTTTTCTGCAGGAAAAATGGCAGGATTTCCAATGGATACAAAGAAGCCTTCAACAACGAAAAGAAACGATCCTGAAAGTTATGGCAAGAATTGTAGAGAAACAATCCGAGTGCTTTTATAAAGGGATGTCCTTTTTAATTCCGATGGCGATGAAAGAAATTGCTTTGGACCTGGAAATCCATGAATCAACAGTTAGCCGTGCGGTCAAGGGTAAGTATGTCAGGGCCCCGTTTGGCACTGTGGAGATGAGGGCTTTTTTCACATCTACAGTCCAATCGACAGCAGAAGAGGATATTTCCGCGCACAGGGCAAAAAAAAACAGTGGAGCAAGCAATACAGGCGGAAGATAAACGGAAACCGTTCTCTGATCAGGATATCTCCAATTTATTACTGAAAGAATCAGGGATTATCCTATCAAGGCGGACGGTGGCCAAATATCGTGACCAGATGGGCATTCCATCTTCGTCAAAAAGAAAAAGATATGATTAAGGGGAATGCCAAAGGATGATGAATGTGAAGCGGGAGTTATTGCTCTATACAAGAGAAAAGTGTCCGTTATGCGATAAAGCGAAGAAGATATTAGATGAATTAGTGGATGAAATCGGTATTTCGTATAAAGAGATTGATATTTATTCCGATGACGATTTACTTGAACGTTTCGGCTTGATGATTCCGGTGCTTGAGTGGCAGGGAGAAATGATTCAATACGGCAATCTTGATAAGACCAGCCTTCTCGACCTCTTTGAAAAATAATTTAACCTTATTGGTTGAAGTAGATATCCTTTCCTGCTAGAATGAAATCGTAGCAGGAATATTTTTTGCTGTGAGTGGGACACTAATTGTCTAACCGGGACAATTAAAGTCCCAATATAAACGCAAGGGGTTTTTTGCATGCGCTCATTGCTTGATGTACAAAGAAAATTATTACCCGACTTCCTGGCGGTTATGCAAAAACGATATGATATCCTGCGTTATATCAAAATTATGCAGCCGGTTGGCCGGAGAAGCTTGGCACTTAGCTTGAACTTAACGGAAAGAACGCTAAGAAGCGAGGTTGACTTTTTGAAAGAACAACAGCTTATTCATGTGTTCACTTCCGGTATGCAGCTTTCTGTCGAAGGTGAGGATATTCTCGAGAAATTAGAGGGAATAATGCGTGAAGTAACGGGTATAGACTTAATGGAACAGGAATTAAAGCGGAAACTGAAGTTGCAAGAGGTGATCATCGTTGCTGGTGACAGCGACCAATTGCCCTGGGTTAAAAGCGAGCTGGGTAAAGCGTGCGCAAACCGTATGAAACAGGAGTTTATTGGGGAAAATATCATCGCTGTAACAGGAGGCTCGACAATAGCCGAGGTTGCGAACATGCTGACACCTGTCCCTGATGGAAAAGACTTGGTTTTTGTGCCTGCCCGCGGTGGACTTGGGGAAGATGTCCATAACCAGGCGAATATGATTGTTTCGAAGATGGCAGAAAAGACGAATGCCGCGTATAGGGTTCTTTATATTCCCGATCAAGTCAGCAAAGAGGCCTATCAATCCTTTATGAAAGATCCAACCATCAAGGAAGTAATCTCGCTTATCCAATCAGCCAACATTGTCATCCACGGTGTTGGGGACGCACTGGCAATGGCCGAACGAAGAAAAACAACGCCAGAGATTATGAAAGTAATCACGGATGGGAATGCTGTTGGGGAAGCGTTCGGGTATTATTTCAATGAAAATGGCGATGTTGTCCATAAAGTGCAGACGGTTGGCATTCAGCTTGATGATCTAAAGGATACAAGAAGCGTCATTGCGGTAGCCGGGGGGGAAATCCAAGGCAAAGGCCATCCGCTCTTATATGAAGACGGCGCCTTCTTCCACAGTCCTGATAACGGACGAGGCCGCAGCAAAAGAGTTATTAAAGGGGTAACATCCCTTTTAAATAAATATTTTATTTTTTTCCTAATTAAAAGGAGGAACTAATCATGGCAGTTAAAGTAGGTATTAATGGATTTGGACGTATAGGACGTAACGTATTCCGTGCGGCTTTGCGCAATCCAAACGTGGAAATAGTGGCAATTAACGATTTGACAGATGCAAACATGCTGGCGCACCTATTGCAGTATGATACTGTTCACGGAACATTAAATGAAAAGGTATCTGTAGATGGTGACTACCTATTGGTAGAAGGGCATAAGGTAAAAGTTTTAGCTGAGCGTGATCCTGCTCAATTAGGCTGGGGAGATCTTGGCGTAGAAGTGGTTGTAGAATCTACAGGACGTTTCACAAAGCGCGCTGACGCAGCGAAGCATCTTGAAGCCGGCGCAAAGAAAGTAATCATCTCTGCTCCAGCGAACGATGAAGATATTACGATCGTTATGGGCGTTAACAACGAGAAATACGAGCCTGCTAACCATCATGTTATTTCAAATGCTTCTTGTACTACAAACTGTTTGGCTCCTTTCGCAAAAGTGCTTAACGACCAATTCGGCATCAAACGCGGTATGATGACTACTGTTCACTCTTATACGAACGATCAGCAAATCCTTGATCTTCCGCACAAAGACTACCGTCGTGCGCGTGCAGCAGCGGAGAACATCATTCCGACAACTACAGGTGCTGCAAAAGCAGTTGCGCTTGTATTGCCTGAATTAAAAGGAAAATTAAACGGTATGGCTATGCGTGTTCCTACACCAAACGTATCCGTTGTTGACCTTGTTGCTGAGCTTGAAAAAGATGTAACTGCTGAAGAAGTAAACGCAGCTTTTAAAGCAGCAGCTGAAGGTGAATTGAAAGGGATTCTTGAGTACAACGAGCTTCCACTGGTATCTACTGACTACAACGGCAGCCGTTACTCATCTTCTATCGATGCTCTTTCCACAATGGTTATGGAAGGCAATATGGTAAAAGTTCTTTCTTGGTACGATAACGAAACGGGTTACTCTAACCGTGTGGTTGACCTTGTTGATTACATCGCTTCAAAAGGACTGTAATCTCCTAGATAATTAAAAAGACACAACATCCAATGTATAATTTGGATAAGCGGGCTAAAGAGACTATAATGAAAAAGAAAAAGGGGAGATGGGATATATGCCCTCTCCCCTTTTAAGGTAAAAATGGATGATATCTGTCACCCTTACAATCCAAAGGAGGTTCTTCGGTCATGAATAAAAAGTCTATCAAGGATATCGATGTGAAAGGGAAACGCGTGTTTTGCCGTGTGGATTTTAATGTTCCAATGGAGAATGGCAATGTGACGGATGACACAAGAATCCGCGCAGCGCTCCCGACGATTCAATATCTTTCTGAACAGGGCGCAAAGGTAATATTGGCAAGCCATCTTGGGCGTCCTAAGGGACAAGTTGTTGAAGAAATGCGTCTTACCCCTGTCGCCAAAAGATTAAGCGAGCTATTAGAGAGAAATGTGGCAAAGTCTAATGAAGCTTATGGCGATATCGCAAAATCCGAAATCGAAAAGTTGAATGATGGTGACGTATTATTGCTGGAAAATGTCCGCTTCTATCCTGGTGAAGAAAAGAATGACCCGGAATTGGCTAAAGCTTTTGCGGATCTTGCGGATATATATGTGAATGACGCATTTGGGGCAGCACATCGCGCCCACGCTTCTACTGAGGGAATCGCCAAACATCTTCCCGCTGTCTCAGGTTTCTTGATGGAAAAAGAGCTGGAGGTTCTCGGCAAGGCGTTATCCAATCCTGAACGTCCTTTCACTGCTATTATTGGTGGAGCGAAAGTAAAAGATAAAATTGGTGTAATCGAAAACCTCCTTGAAAAAGTAGATAATTTAATTATCGGTGGCGGTCTTGCTTATACATTCGTAAAAGCACAAGGACACGAAATCGGTAAATCCCTCCTCGAAGAAGATAAAATGGATCTGGCCAACTCCTTTATAAAATTAGCCAAAGAAAAAGGAGTCAAGCTATACATGCCAGTTGATGTAGTGGTAGCTGATGACTTCTCCAATGATGCGAATACAAAAGAAGTCGCAATCGATTCCATTCCCGCTGACTGGGAAGCACTTGACATCGGCCCTAAGACAAGGGAAATATATGCGGATGTAATCAAGAGCTCGAAGCTAGTTATTTGGAACGGGCCTATGGGTGTATTTGAGATAGATAAGTTTGCGGGTGGAACGAAGAGAGTGGCAGAAGCACTCGCTGAAGCTGCTGATACATACAGCATCATTGGTGGAGGAGATTCAGCTGCTGCGGTAGAAAAATTCAACCTTGCAGACAAGATGTCGCATATTTCCACCGGTGGCGGAGCATCGCTTGAATTCATGGAAGGCAAGCAATTGCCGGGCGTCGTAGCTTTGAATGATAAATAGGCGGTATCATGGTAAGCTGCTTTCGCTTAAATATTTTAGCGTGGTCATTATGAAACATTAAATCACCCATTAAGATGAAGGACTTAGAAAAAGAAAGGATGGTTCACATGCGTAAACCAATCATCGCTGGCAACTGGAAAATGAATAAAAACCTTTCAGAAGCAAGAAGCTTTTTAGAAGAAGTAGATAGCCTCGTCCCTTCAAAGGAAGCAATGGAATCTGTCATTTGTGCGCCTGCACTCTTTCTGAATGAACTTGTTACAGCATCCGAAAGAAGTGACGTGGAAATCGGCGCTCAAAATATGCACTTTGAAGAAAGTGGCGCATTTACTGGCGAAATCAGCCCGGTTGCACTCGAGGATATCGGAGTCAAGTATGTCATTATTGGCCATTCCGAACGCCGTGAAATGTTCAATGAAACCGATGAAACAGTAAACAAGAAAACCAAGGCGGCTTTTAGTCACCATTTAATACCGATTGTATGTTGTGGTGAAACCCTTGAAGAGCGTGAGAGCGGAAAAACCAATGAACTTGTCGGAAACCAGATCCGAAAAGGATTAGAAGGGTTATCTGAAGAACAAGTAAAGCAAACGGTTATTGCGTACGAACCAATCTGGGCTATTGGAACCGGAAAATCTTCAACAGCTGAGGATGCGAATGAAGTTTGCGCGCATATTCGTTCTGTTGTCGCTTCACAATTTTCACAGCAAGCAGCAGATAGCGTCCGTATTCAATACGGAGGCAGCGTAAAGCCTTCCAATATTCAAGAATATATGTCACAGCCTGATATCGATGGTGCGTTGGTCGGGGGCGCAAGTCTTGAACCTGGGTCTTTCCTTCAATTGCTGGAGGCTGGAAAAAATGGGTAAGTCCCCGGTAGCTTTAATTATTCTAGATGGTTTCGGTTGCCGTAACGAAACCAAAGGGAATGCCGTCAGCCACGCAAAAAAGCCGAACTTCGACCGTTTTTGGAACACGTATCCAAACGCTCAATTAACGGCAAGTGGTGAAGCGGTTGGCTTACCTGAAGGCCAAATGGGAAACTCTGAGGTCGGGCACTTAAATATCGGTGCCGGGCGGATTGTCTATCAAAGTTTGACCCGGGTGAACGTAGCGATTCGGGATGGCGAGTTTGAAGAAAACGAAACGTTCTTAAACGCCATGAAGCATGCCAAAGAAAAAGGAACTAATCTGCACCTCTTTGGATTGCTATCTAATGGAGGGGTGCATAGTCATATTCAGCATATGTATGCCCTTTTAAAGCTCGCAGCAAAAGAAGGCGTAAAAAATGTCTATGTTCATGGGTTTTTGGACGGCCGTGATGTAGGTCCGCAAACCGCAAAGGGATTCATCGAAGAAGCTGAAGCTCAAATGAAGGAAATCGGTGTAGGCCAGTTCGCCACAATATCCGGACGTTATTATTCGATGGATCGCGATAAGCGCTGGGAACGTGTGGAGAAGTCATACCGTTCCATGGTTTACGGCGATGGTCCTGCGTACTCATCCGCTATGGAATGTGTAGAAGATTCATATAAGAACGGAATCTTTGATGAATTTGTTATTCCTTCGGTCATTACATCTGAAGATGGAAAGCCGGTTGCGACCATCACGGATAATGATGCGGTTATTTTCTATAATTTCCGCCCGGACCGGGCCATCCAAATATCGAATACTTTTACGAATCAAGACTTCCGGTCCTTTGATAGGGGTCCCGGACATCCAAAAAAGCTTCATTTTGTATGTTTGACGCATTTTTCGGAAACAGTAGATGGATACGTAGCTTTCCAACCAGCCAATTTGGATAATACGCTTGGCGAGGTTTTAGCACAAAACAATTTGACACAGCTTAGAATTGCGGAGACGGAAAAATATCCGCATGTCACCTTCTTTATGAGCGGTGGCCGGGAAGCGCAATTTCCGGGAGAAGAGCGAATTTTGATTAATTCGCCAAAGGTGGCGACATATGATTTGAAGCCTGAAATGAGTGCCTATGAAGTGACGGATGCATTGATGGAGCAGATTCAGAACGATAAATTTGACGCGATCCTCCTGAACTTTGCCAATCCGGATATGGTCGGTCATTCAGGAATGCTAGAGCCGACCATTAAGGCGATAGAAACCGTTGACGAATGCCTTGGCAAAATTGTCGATTTGATTATTGAAAAAGGCGGAACAGCGATCATCACTGCGGATCACGGCAATGCGGATGAAGTTGTGACAATGGAAGGGTCGCCAATGACGGCTCACACAACTAACCCTGTGCCTATCATTGTTACGAAAAATGGGGTAACATTAAGAACGGGTGGAATCCTTGGAGATTTAGCTCCAACAATGCTCGACTTGTTGAACGTGGATAAGCCTGTTGAAATGACAGGAGCATCTTTAATTAATAAATAAAAAACAATTATAAAAGGAGAGATTTTTATGCCATTCATCGAACATGTATACGCACGTGAAGTACTTGATTCCCGCGGTAACCCAACTGTTGAAGTAGAAGTGATGACGGAGTCCGGTTTCTTTGGACGCGCCATGGTCCCATCTGGTGCTTCCACTGGTGAATATGAAGCGGTGGAACTCCGTGACGGCGACAAGTCACGTTATCTTGGAAAAGGTGTGCAAAAAGCAGTTGAAAACGTAAATGATATCATCTCAGAAGCGATCATCGGCATGGATGTTACGGATCAAGTCGGCATTGACCGGACGATGATTGAATTAGACGGAACAGAAAACAAAGGGAAGTTGGGTGCAAACGCAATCCTTGGCGTTTCCATGGCGTGTGCTCACGCGGCAGCTGAATCGGTAAGCCTACCTTTATACCGTTACCTAGGCGGATTCAACGCCAAGCAATTACCAACTCCAATGATGAACATCATCAATGGCGGCTCACATGCCGACAATAACGTGGACTTCCAGGAATTCATGATCCTTCCTGTAGGAGCTCCTACCTTCAAGGAAGCTGTCCGTATGGGTGCGGAAGTATTCCATAACTTAAAATCAGTTCTTTCCTCGAAGGGCCTGAATACGGCAGTTGGTGATGAAGGCGGCTTTGCTCCGAACCTTGGTTCAAACCGTGAAGCTCTTGAAGTGATCATCGAAGCGATTAAAAAAGCGGGCTATGAACCTGGAAAAGATATTTATCTTGGAATGGATGTTGCTTCTTCTGAATTCTTTAACAAAGAAACAGGGAAATATGACCTTGCCGGTGAAGGCCGGACAGGGGTAAGCTCTGAAGAAATGGTCAGCTTCTACGAAGAATTGGTGAATGAATTCCCGATCCTTTCCATTGAAGACGGACTTGACGAAAATGACTGGGAAGGCCATAAGCTATTAACAGACCGCCTTGGCAAAAAAGTTCAATTGGTCGGGGATGATTTATTCGTAACCAATACGAAGAAGCTTGCAGAAGGTATCGAAAAAGGTGTTGGCAACTCGATCCTGATTAAAGTGAACCAAATCGGAACATTGACTGAAACGTTTGAGGCAATCGAGATGGCTAAACGCGCGGGCTACACTGCTGTAGTTTCCCACCGTTCTGGTGAAACAGAAGACGCAACAATTGCTGACATTGCTGTTGCTACAAATGCAGGTCAAATCAAGACCGGGTCCATGTCCCGTACAGACCGTATCGCAAAATACAACCAATTGCTCCGCATCGAGGACGAGCTTGATGAATTGGCTGTATATGCTGGATTGAAGTCTTTTTATAACTTGAAGAAATAAGATCATAAACGAAAAAATCTGCCTCTGTGTAAGAGGCAGATTTTTTTTTTATGACCGAAAGTTGAGATATATAACCGAAAGTTGAGATATATAACCGAAAGTTGAGATATATAACTGAAATTGAGAGATAAAGCAAGCCATGTTTGCTTTGCTTCCGAATATCAGTTCGTCACAGGCATTGCATTTGTGTACTCTTCTAAGGTAATTCGCCTATTTGTCATTTCAGTTGCTATGCTAGTCCCTACATATCTAAAATGCCAGGGTTCATATTTGTAACCGGTAATATCTTGTTTGCCTTTCGGATAGCGGACGATAAAGCCATGTTCGTGAGCATGTTCCGCGAGCCAATTTGATTCTTTTGTATCGCCAAAACAATCAATGGCCGGACAAATACCTCTACTATCACTGATATCAATAGCCAGTCCAGTTTCGTGTTCGCTTGTACCAGGGAATGCACTATATGTCGAGGCAATTTCAAAACCGTCTTTTTCGACATTGCTTGTAAAAATCTCTTTCTGAGCTGAATAAGAACGGTAGGCTGAAACGCCTGCTAAATGTACGCCCTCTTTTTTTGCGGCCTGAAATAATTCTTCCAGCGCATAGGCTGCTTCTTTTCTCATCATCCGTTTTTCATCTTTTTCATCTGCAAGAAAAGGAACATCCGGATAGATTAGATCAGTCGGCTTATAATTATCGGGCAAGCCATATTCCTTGTTAACAAGAACAGGAACATTATTAGGACCTTCCCCATCCATCACTTTGTGATATCCTACAGCGAAAGAGTTTCTACCTTCATTCGTTATGGTCAGTTCTTTAATCTGCTTGATATTTTTCTGTTCCGCGTATGAAAGATGCTCTATCCCGGATTCAGTCAAAAACAGCATGGAAAAAATAGAGGCCATCGTCATGATATACTTTTGCATAATTTATGACTCCTGACTATTTGCTAGTATTAGTATATTTTCACCATACGGTTTGAATCGTATACGGTTGATGCCTAATATCATTTTGATGAAGCAAGGAGATGATTTCAAGAAGGTTCGGAAAGTGTTGTAAAGGTATTGATGGTATGGTAAAATGGAAATAATGTTTTATGGTAATCGGGAGGTTTAACTGTATGCACGCATTTCTAGTTACATTATTAGTTATCGTTTGTATTGCGCTGATCGTATGTGTATTGCTTCAATCCGCAAAAAGCGCTGGTTTATCCGGTTCTATTGCTGGAGGAGCTGAACAGCTGTTTGGAAAACAGAAAGCTCGCGGCCTTGATTTGATTCTGCATCGCGCCACAATCGTTTTGTCTGTTCTTTTCTTTATTTTAACGTTGCTTGTAACTTATGTTGGCTTGTAATTATATGCGAACACCAGCCTGGCTCCCTGCCGGGCTTTTTTTAATTATAGGCTTTGTTAACGATAATGTTGTTTTTGGGAAGGGAATCTGCGAGACTCCTCGAAAATGCATACGCATTTT
>NZ_QVTC01000031.1 GCF_003429085.1 Bacillus sp. V59.32b
TAACGTTGGCGCTTTGTTTTGTTCAGTTTTCAAAGAGCAATTACTTTGTCGTTTCTCTCAGAAGCGACTTTATTAATATACCATTTCCGCTAGCACAAAGTCAAGTATTTATTTTATCCCTTTGTTGCCTTAGTTATTATATCTAGTTTGATTTATTAATTCAAGCTTCAAAGATAAATTCATAATATTAAATTATCTGGAAAAGTCCCAAATAAAAAGCCTGCTGAAAAACAACAGACTCTCATAATGGTTTATAGTATCGCTTCAATAAATATTTCTCTGTTTTTGCCTAGATGGATGATTTCTCCGTCTTCTTGGACTTTGACCATGGGCCTTGTCGGAGCATTGGGTTCAATGAAGATAATTTCGGCAGTATATCCATTGGAAAGCTTAACCTTGCTACCCATTGATAAGGTAGCAATACCGGAAAGTAATGTTTTAACCACGCCAATATCAAACTTTCCAAAATCATCATGTAATATCATTTCCATCACTTTAAAAGGTGATTGTTTACTACGGTAATTTCTTTCAGACGTCATAGCATGATATACATCGGCCACCGCTACAATCCTTGAAAATTCACTTGGTGCTTGTCCTTTTTTTCCAGCAGGATAGCCGCTGCCATCTAATCTTTCGTGATGCTGAAGAATCGCATGTTTCATTGCATCTCTTAAAAAGGAGCTGTCTTGAATCATTTGGACACTATATATCGGATGTTTTTTAATTTCGTTAAACTCATGAGAAGTCAAGCTTGTTTTCTTTTCTAGAATTCTTGAAGGAATTTTTGCCATGCCGCAGTCTACCAGTGAGCCCGCAATGACTATTTGGGACACATCGGCCTGTTTGTAATTTAATTTCTTTGTGAGATACCCGCTTAACAAACCGACTGCAATGGCATGATGATATAAGTAATCTTCTTTTGTACTGTAATGGTGCAGCAAGAAAAGCTCAGACGGCTTTTTCATGACCTTATTAAATAAAGGAACGATTAGATCCCGCACCTTCGATACATCAATTGTACTTTCAGCCTGCCAATTCTTAAATAATTTTTTATAGCTTTGAACCACTTTTAAATAATCCGTGATGAAGCTTGACCCATTTGTTTCTTTCCCTTTGCTTTTGGAATCAATAGATTCCTTAGGCTTAAAAGGCATACCGTTAATCAATGTTTTCTCAACAGTGACTTCAGTAACCAAAAATGCCTTTAATACTTCTAAATGGGCTTTATTTAAGATTGTTTTGCTGGTCATAATCGGACGTTTGGTCAAGCCAATTATGTCCTGGGAGAGAATAGCACCTTCTACTAGATAATCCGTTTTAACACGCAAACTGTCCACACTCCTGTAACAGCATTTTTCATGATTACCATAATATTACTTCACTTTCTCTACAAATTCTAGTTAAAAGATTAAAAAGAAGCACCCCTTAGGGTGCTTCCAAATTAAAATAAATTATTCTTCGTCGTTGCTATCGGTTTCAGAGGCTGTTTCTTCGCTGTCAGCTATTTCATCTTTAAAAGCTTCCACAGGCTGTGTTTCGTCAACTTCTTCTTCCATGATCTCTTTTTCATCCTCTTTTTCAACCATTGCAACTGTAGAAACATATTCATTATCACTTGTTTCGAGACGGATCAGTTTAACACCTTGTGTGTTACGACCAGTCCTTGAGATGCTGTCTACATCCATTCGAATTAACACGCCGCCCGCTGTGATTAACATTAAATCTTCTTCTCCGGTTACTGTCTTCACTGCAATCAGTGGACCATTTTTCTCGGTTACATTGCAGGTTTTGATCCCTTTTCCGCCACGGCTTTGAATGCGGTATTCTCCGGCTGGGGTACGCTTTCCGAACCCATTGACCGTAACAATCAGCACTTCTGAATCTTCTTCCAGGATTTCCATGCCGACCACTTCATCATTATTCCGCAAAGTAATTCCTTTTACGCCGGTGGCTGTTCGTCCCATCGAGCGGACATCGGTTTCAGGGAATCGGATCAGCATGCCATTTTTTGTTCCAATAATCATATGTTTCTTGCCATTCGTTAAGCGAACAGAGATTAATTCGTCCCCTTCACGGAGTCCTAAGGCGATTAAGCCGTTGTTACGGATATTGGCAAAGGATGATAACGGAGACCGTTTTGAAATGCCTTCTTTAGTCGTAAAAAACAAGAACCAATCATCGGCAAATTCCTTAACAGGAATAATGGCATTTACCCATTCTCCTTTTTCAACTTCAAGAAGATTGATGATTGGCAGGCCTTTAGCTGTTCTGCCATATTCAGGGATCTCATACCCTTTAGCACGGTATACCTTTCCTTTATTTGTAAAAAATAAAAGGGTATCATGCGTCGAAGTAGTAAGCAGGTGTTCCACAAAGTCATCTTCATTGGTTCCCATGCCCTGAATCCCTCTACCACCACGTCTTTGACTGCGGTAGGTGTTTACAGGCAACCGCTTAACATACCCGTTATGAGTTAATGTAACCACAATATTTTCAACTGGTATCAGATCTTCGTCTTCAATGTTTTCAAGGCCACTCACGATGATCTCGGTACGGCGTTTATCGTTGAAGCGTTCTTTGATTTCGATAAGCTCCTCACGGATGATCTCCAATACCTTTTCTTCGTCTGAAAGAATACCACGCAATTCCGAAATCAAGGCGACAAGCGATTGGTATTCCTCCTCGATTTTTTCACGTTCCAATCCTGTCAACCTCTGAAGGCGCATATCCAGGATTGCCTGAGCCTGCTTATCCGAAAGCTTAAATTGAGTCATTAACCCCTCGCGGGCAACGTCAGCTGTTTGTGAGCTTCTGATTAAGTTAATAACCTCATCTAAATGATCGAGAGCGATACGCAAGCCTTCCAAAATATGAGCTCGAGCTTCCGCTTTACGCAGTTCAAATTCTGTTCTGCGTCTAATGACGACCTGTTGATGCTCAAGATAATACTGCAGGCATTGCTTTAAGTTCAATACCTTCGGCTGTCCTTCCACAAGCGCTAGCAAATTGATACCAAAGCTTGTTTGCATGGCTGTCTGTTTATAAAGGTTATTCAGCAAGACATTGGCATTCGCATCCCTGCGAACTTCGATGACAATACGCATACCGTTTCTATCCGATTCATCACGCAGATCTGTGATGCCATCGATCCGCTTGTCTCGAACCAATTCTGCGATTTTTTCAATCAGTCTTGCTTTATTCACTTGATAAGGAAGTTCATTAACGATGATTACCTGTTTTCCGTTAGATTTCTCTTCAATCTCCACTTTAGCGCGAAGGGTGATAGAGCCTCTTCCCGTTTCATAAGCCCGCCTGATTCCGCTGCGGCCTAAAATCATTGCGGCAGTCGGGAAATCAGGGCCCGGGATAATTTCCATTAATTCCGCAATTGTTACCTCTGGGTTTTTACTGTAAGCTAATACACCGTCTATTACTTCCCCTAATTGATGAGGAGGAATGTTTGTAGCCATTCCTACTGCAATCCCTGAAGAACCGTTCACTAAAAGGTTCGGAAAACGGGCAGGGAGGACGGCCGGTTCTTTTTCAGATCCATCATAATTTTCTTTGTAATCAATCGTGTCTTTATTAATATCACGGATTAATTCCATGGAGATTTTAGACATTCTTGCTTCTGTATAACGCATCGCTGCGGCTGGGTCTCCGTCAACTGATCCGAAGTTACCATGGCCATCAACGAGCATATAGCGATAGCTAAAGTCTTGAGCCATACGGACCATCGTTTCATAAACAGCAGAGTCACCGTGTGGATGGTATTTTCCAATTACTTCTCCGACAATACGCGCTGATTTCTTATAAGCCTTATCGGACGTCATTCCTAAATCATTCATCGCATATAAAATCCGGCGATGAACGGGCTTCAATCCATCTCTTACATCAGGAAGCGCACGGGAAACAATAACACTCATCGCGTAATCTAAAAACGAAGTACGCATTTCCTGGCTAAGATTTATTTCTTGAACATTTGATTTTTCTATTTCAGACATGGAGCAACCTCCTATTAGTAGTGCATTTTTTGCACTATTTAAAAGACAGGATAGATCGTATATCATCTATCCTGATCCAGATTAGATATCTAAGTTTTTTACATATATCGCGTTTTCTTCAATGAAGTCACGCCGAGGCTCTACCTTATCTCCCATGAGCATGTCAAAGGTAGAATCAGCCTCAATGGCATCCTCCAGTTTGACTTGAAGGAGCGTTCTGCTTTCCGGGTTCATAGTCGTTTCCCATAGCTGTTCAGGATTCATTTCACCTAATCCCTTATAACGCTGAAGTCCAGGCTTAGGTTGACTAGGGAGCTGGGCCATGATCTCATCAAGCTGACGATCATTATAGGCATATTCAATCCTCTTGCCTTGCTGCACTTTGTATAAAGGCGGCTGAGCGATATAAATATAGCCCGCATCAATAATCGGTCTCATATACCGGAAGAAAAAGGTTAATAATAAAGTTCTGATGTGCGCACCATCCACATCAGCGTCAGTCATGATGATGATTTTATGATATCTTGCTTTTGAAATATCAAATTCTTCCCCGATTCCGGTACCAAGTGCAGTGATAATCGTACGGATCTCCTGGCTCGAAAGAATTTTATCCAATCTTGCTTTTTCAACATTAAGGATTTTACCCCGGAGTGGTAGAATCGCCTGGTTGTGACGGCTGCGGCCTTGTTTAGCAGATCCGCCGGCGGAATCACCTTCAACGATATATAGCTCACTTATTGCTGGGTCTTTTGAAGAACAATCCGCTAATTTACCTGGCAAACTTGACACTTCCAGGGCACTTTTTCTTCTTGTCAATTCTCGGGCCTTCTTGGCAGCCAAACGTGCTCTTGCGGCCATTAAGCCTTTTTCGACGATTTTTCTGGCAACCGCAGGATTCTCAAGCATAAATGAATCTAATTTTTCGCCCAGCACAGAGTTCGTGATGGTACTTGCTTCTGAGTTTCCAAGCTTTGTCTTCGTCTGACCTTCGAATTGAGGGTCCGGGTGTTTAATTGAAATAATCGCTGTTAAGCCTTCTCGTACATCTTCACCAGAGAGATTCGCATCATTGTCTTTAAAGATATTGTTCTTCCTGGCATAATCATTGATAACACGCGTCAATGCTGTCTTAAAGCCTGACTCATGGGTTCCGCCTTCATAGGTATTAATATTATTGGCGAAAGAATATAGATTACTTGCATAGCCATCATTATATTGAAGGGCAATTTCAACTGAAATACCATCTTTTTCCCCTTCAATGTAAATCGGTTCTTCGTGGAGAACTTCTTTTGTACGGTTCAAGTGCTCTACATAAGACTTAATACCGCCTTCGTAGTAATATTCATTAGAACGCTCTTTGCCTTCGCGCTTATCTTCAATAATAATCTTGAGTCCTCTGTTTAAGAATGCTAATTCTCTTAACCGGGTAGCAAGCGTTTCATATTCGTATTCAAGCGTTTCCGTAAATATCTCTCCATCGGGAGTGAAGTGGGTGGTGGTACCGGTATGGTCTGTTTCACCAATGATTTTCAAGTCGGCGTGTGGTACTCCGCGTTCGAATTTTTGATAATAAATATTGCCTTCACGATGGACGAATACCTCTAATTCAGTGGATAGGGCATTAACAACAGAGGCACCTACCCCGTGAAGTCCGCCGGAAACCTTGTATCCGCCGCCGCCAAACTTTCCGCCCGCATGCAATACAGTCATAATGACCTCAACAGCCGGGCGTCCCATTTTCTCATGAATTCCAACCGGAATACCCCGCCCATTATCAACGACGGTGATACTGTTATCATTCTCGATCATTATTTTGATTTCATCGCAAAATCCAGCCAACGCTTCATCAATACTGTTATCGACGATTTCCCAAACTAAATGGTGAAGACCTCTGGCAGATGTTGAGCCGATATACATTCCGGGACGTTTACGAACAGCCTCTAATCCTTCCAACACCTGTATCTGGTTTTCATCATACTCTTGACCTTGAACTTCTTTTTGTTCCATTGCCACATGAACCACCTACACTTTTCTTTAAGCGTTTTTTTCGTTGGCAGATAGGAAAGTATAAACCAGGTTTCCTATCCACATAATTGCAACTACACCGCCTAATCGCTCCCTTAAGAGGCTTGCCAATCGGCGGATTTCCTTTGTGAAATTCTTTAAAAAATCAAGTTTTATTGAAATCTATTATTCATCGATTAAAATCGCTTTTTGTAATGAACGTTTTTTTAGAGTTCCGGATGATAGGGGTGAATAATATATATGTTCATCCGTAACTACGATTGATTTAATCGACCCTTTTGATAAATTGAGGGTCACTTCTTCTTTTTCTTTTAGGAATTCCAGGATCAATGGTGATGACTGGAGAAGTTGTTTATCTAAAATGGCAATAACTTCATTCGTTTTCACAAGTATATCTTCTCCTATATGGAGATACATTGAATCACCCCGTCATTTGACCTTTGATAGATTTCCTTGAGCCACATAGAAGGTTGAGGCTTCATGAAGCGTTTGATGATTGATCCCTTCAACAGACGTCGTCGTTACAAAGGTTTGAACTTTTCCCTGAATCGTGTTTAATAAATGAGACTGGCGGTAATCATCCAATTCCGACAGTACATCGTCCAGGAGCAAAATAGGATATTCTCCTATTTCCGCTTGAATTAATTCTATTTCAGCAAGTTTCAAAGAAAGGGCCGTCGTGCGCTGCTGTCCCTGCGAGCCGAATGTTTGAACATCACGCCCATTCACAAAAAAAACGAGGTCATCACGATGAGGACCTATGAGCGTTATGCCCCTTTCAATTTCCCTTGTTCTTATTTTAACAAATTTTTCTTGGAATTCATCTACCATTTTCGTCAAATCCATAGATTCTGATACATCAAGTGATGGTTTATATTGGATTTTCAATACTTCCAGGTTTCTAGAAATTCCGGAGTGGATCGGTTCCGCCCATCCTTGAAGCAAGGAAAGAAATTGATATCTTTTTTCAATAATTTTAGCCGCAGATTGAACGAATTGCTCGGTTAACACATCTAGCATCGCTGTATCCGTTTGCTTGCGGATTTGAAGAAGCTTTAAATAATGATTTCTTTGTTGTAATATTTTTTGAAATTGATTCATCTCGTGAAGATAAACAGGTGAAACCTGGCCAATCTCCATATCAATGAAACGTCTTCTAACCTGAGGGCTGCCTTTTACCAGGTGAAGATCCTCAGGTGCAAACATCACTACATTCATATTCCCGACGTATTGGCTCAACTTTTGCTGTTCAATATGATTGCTCTTCGCCTTTTTTCCTTTTTTGGAAATGATTAATTCTAAGGGGAGGGACGTATTCTTTTTTCTTACCCTACCTTCTATTTTAGCATATTCTGCGTCCCAGCGAATAAGATCTTTATCGTTGGACGTCCGGTGAGACTTTGCCATTGCTAAAACAAAGATGGATTCCATCACATTGGTCTTTCCCTGCGCATTCTCTCCGAGGATCACATTCACTTTATTTTCAAAGCTAACCTCGAGATCCGTGTAATTTCGATAATTCTTTAACTTAATATTTTCTATATGCATGATAGGTTATCCTTTATCTTAAAGCGTGATCACAAAGGTACCGACCTTCGGAATAAATACCCTGTCTCCTTCTCTAAGCTTCCTTCCTCTTCGCACGTCTAGATCATCATTAACAAAAACCTCATGTTCGCTTAAAAACCATTTTGCCATGCCGCCGCTTTGAATGATGTCTGCAACTTTCAAAAATTGACCAAGCGTAATGTACTCCGTATCAATTTGAATTTCCTTCATGGCATCTCACTCTTTTCTAAGTAGTCTCTAATAGTTTATTTTACTAAATAATTGAGATTAACACAAAGGCAGCATTTTCACTCAAAAAAATTAAGGATTTCTAAAAAGAAAGCGATGTTAAATATCCTGTTGATTTTGGATCATTTTTGCTTGTGATCTATGAAACCTTGGTTTTGCACACGGATGAACCAAAAATAATATTTATCAGATCCAAAAAGAAAAAGGCTGCCAGCTAAAACCAGCAACCTATTGTTTAGTATGTTCTGACCGGCAGGATTAATTGGAGCATCGTGTCATCGTGAAGTGAGCGGATGACAAAAGGACGCATCGCTCCAGTGAAGCTGACTTTTATATCAGTACCTTCCAATGCTTTTAAGGCATCCATAACAAACTTGGCGCTGAAAGAAATCTTTAATTCCTCTCCTTCAATCGACTCTGCTTGTACTTCTTCAATGACTTTTCCGATTTCGGGAGTGTTCGAGGAGATTTCAATCAAGCCGGATTCAAGTGTTGACAGCTTTACGACGTTGTTTCTTCCCTCTCTTGCCAATAAGGAAGCGCGATCGATCGCCTGTAAGAAGTCTTTTACACGAATCGATACCTCCGTTTTGCTTTCTGTCGGGATCAATCTGGAGGTGTCCGGATAATTTCCTTCTAGAAGTCTTGAAAAGAACAATAAGTTTTTTGCTTTAAAAAGCACCTGATTTTCAGTGATGACGATTTCAAGTAGTTCGTTTGTATCATCCAGAATTTTACTTAATTCATTTAGACTTTTTCCTGGAATGACTACGTTATAACTTCCGTTCACTGCGGTTTCAAGTTGGGCTTTCCTCATTGCTAAGCGATGACTATCTGTTGCAATACAGGTCATTTCCCCGTTTTCAACCTTTATGTTTACACCTGTCAAGATTGGGCGTGTTTCTGAGGTGGACACCGCAAAGACGGTTTGGCGGATTAAGGTTTTTAATAAATCTGCAGGAATTTTGAAGATATTTTCTTCCTCAATTATAGGCAGATGCGGATACTCCTCAGCGTCTAGTCCATTCAGGTTAAATTCAGCTTTACCGGAACGAATGACGGTCTGAAAATTATTTAGTAATTCTATGTCTACCGTATCCATTGGCAATTTCTTTACAATTTCACTGAAAAAACGGGCATTTAGTACAATGCGGCCAACTTCCTTGATTTCAATGATTTCATTTCCAGATTCTTCAGCAGGTATGAAGGATTCAATAGAAATATCAGAATCACTTCCTGTTAATGTAACTCCTTCTTTTGTAACGCTGATTTTGATTCCAGTTAATATTGGAATTGTTGTTCTGGATGTGACAGCTTTCATTACCTCTTGCACACTGTGTGCTAAACGATCGCGCTGAATAATAAATCGCATTTTTATTTCCCCCAATTGAGTAGTAGTTGCTTGCTCGATTGCATAGTTTATTTAGTTATTATTCTTTTAAAAAAATAGTAATAGTAGTAATAGGGCCTGTTAGTATGTGGATAACCCTGAAAACGCTATGGAAAAACAGTCTATCCCCATGTGGACAGACTGTGTATAACTAGGAGCTGGTTATTAACATTATTCCCCTTGTTAGACCCTTAATTGATCTTGGATATCTTTTACTTGTCTTTGTAGATGAGGATCAGTTTGCAGCAGCTTTGAAATCTTTTCGTGAGCGTGAATGACAGTCGTATGATCACGTCCACCAAATTCATCGCCTATTTTCGGCAGCGAGTAATCTGTCAATTCTCTTGATAGATACATAGCAATCTGCCTGGGAAAAGCGACTGACTTCGTTCTTTTCCTTGCTTTAAAATCTTCAAGCTTCACGCTGTAGTGCTCTCCAACTGTTCTTTGGATATCGAGAATCGTAACGATTTTTGACTTTGAACTGGGAATGATATCTTTTAGTGCCTCTGCAGCGAGATCGGCATTTATATCTTTGTTAATTAAGGATGAATAAGCAACAACCCGGATTAAAGCACCTTCAAGTTCGCGAATGTTCGAATCAATTTGATTGGCAATATACAGCATGACCTCATTGGGAATATCCAATCCCTCTGCTTTCGCTTTTTTACGCAAAATCGCAATCCTTGTCTCTAAATCAGGTGGTGTGATATCTGTAATCAAACCCCATTCAAAACGTGAACGAAGTCGGTCTTCCAGTGTCGGAATTTCCTTTGGAGGCCTGTCACTGGAGATAACGATTTGCTTGCTTTCCTCATGAAGTGTATTAAAGGTATGGAAGAACTCTTCCTGGGTTTGTTCTTTCCCGGCTAAAAATTGAATATCATCAATAAGAAGAACGTCAACACTTCGATACTTATTACGGAAGGCTTCCGCATTATTATCACGGATAGAGTTAATAAATTCATTCGTAAATTTCTCTGAAGATAGGTAAACAACCTTTGCAGCCGGATTATGTTCCAAAACATAGTGACCGATCGCATGCATTAAGTGAGTTTTCCCAAGGCCTACGCCTCCATAAATGAACAGTGGATTGTATGCTTTTGCAGGAGCTTCGGCCACAGCAAGAGATGCGGCATGGGCAAAGCGGTTGCCCGATCCAATAACAAACGTGTCAAAAGTGTTTCTCGTATTTAACATATGCTGGGGAAAATCATTCTGGTCGTCCACTTGTTTTTTGGGCTTTTTGGCAGGAGTTGAGAAGCCAAAATCATCGTCTCCCTGGTTCGGAGGAATGATGAATTTCACTTCAAGCTCTTCCCCGGTCAACTCTAACAATACACCGGAAATCAGATGAGAGTATCTCTCTTCCAGCCAATCACGCGCAAACTCATTGGGAGCCGTAACTGTGAGGTTATCTCCCTGCAGCGTATGTGCTTTAGTGGATTTTAACCAAGTTTCAAAGCTTGGTTTACTGATTTTTTTCTCTATTTTCCCAAGCGCCTGGTTCCATAAAGCGTCGATATTCTCCAATTTAGTCCCTCCTTTTCTGAAATGTCTTCTAAAATGAAAATCCCATATCAAAACGCGGCTAAATAAGCTTAGCCTTTAAGAAAAATATAAGATTTGTTCTCTAGTAAGATTGAATAAATGAGTGTTATACAACGAGTGTACAGGTTGAGATGATCAGTTTGTATAATTATTCATCAACAGATATGTGGAAAAATATATATATAAGAAGAAAAACGACTTTTCGACAATATCCACCATTTGTGGACAAAATCATCTACAACTCCTGAATAAGCTATCCACAAGTTATTAACATTCTGTGGATAAAAGATTCTGTTGATAAAATTATTAAGAGTGAAAACACAAATATGATATCAGATATTTACCTTGCTTGCAATGACTTTAAAAAGTTTATCCACAAGACACTCAACCTGTGCAAAAATCTTTTCCACAGGCATTTTCTATGTGTAAAACTTGTCCAGTTGGACTGTGGATATCGAAAATCTTGTCGAAAAATTATCCACAGTGACATTTGGGGAGAGTTTCAAAAAGATTTCTATTTATTAAATTGTTGAAGATAAATCCTTTTTTCCTTCTTTGAATTTTTTTGAAAGAAAAGGGAGAGGGGAAACTTTCTATCTCCATCAGTGTAACTACTAGCCATTTCCGCCTTACAGTTCATCGATCAGTAAGTTTTCTATAAAAGAAAGTATTTGTTTTTAAAATTTGAAAGATGTCTATTTAGGACTTACTGAACGCTTGCGCTTTTCATATTTCTATTGAAAGAAGGAACATTTTTTAGGAAGAGGTTGATTTTTTTAAACATCCTCTATATAATCATAGAGACTGTCTGTAACTGTTATCCTCAGGGAGGTGTCATAAATGAAAAGAACTTATCAACCAAATAAGCGTAAGCATAGTAAGGTTCACGGTTTTCGTAGCCGCATGAGCACAAAAAACGGACGTAGAGTATTAGCTGCACGCCGTCGCAAGGGCAGAAAAGTATTATCTGCGTAGACCACTGAAAAGTCTCAGTGGTCTTTTTTTCCATAATGGATAAGATGCAGCACCAATTTACTTTATTGAAGGTGTAAGGATGAAAAAGAAGCTGAGGATTAAAAAGAATGATGAATTCCAGAATGTGTTTCAAAAAGGAGAATCATTCGCTAACAGACAATTTGTTGTCTATGTCCTTGAAAAACCAAATCAGGAGTATTTTCGGATTGGTCTTTCCGTTAGTAAAAAAATTGGGAATGCTGTGGTTAGGAACCAAATAAAAAGATACATAAGGCAATCTTTTCTAGAGTTAATGGATGAAGTTAAAAGCGGCCAAGATTATGTGGTGATCGCCAGGAAGCCAGCGGCTGAAATGGATTTTTTTCAAGTGAAAAATAGTCTTATACATGTCTTGAAACGCTCGAAGTCTTTGTCGTTTAAAACTAATAAAAGTAATGAATCCATATAAAGTATAAAAAATTTGATAGCCCAGCATGGAAAATGTAATGTTCTAGATGGAATGAATCGTTTAATTATAATCTTATTAAGGAATTTGTGTGTAGACAGGAGGAAAACACGGTTGAAAAAACGAATATTACTCATTATCGGACTTGTCTCCATGATGCTTTTATTGGCGGGATGTACGGAGGTAAACAAGCCGATTACTTCGGAGAGTACTGGATTTTGGAATGAATATATAGTTTACCCGCTTTCTGTATTAATCATCGAAGTTTCCAATTTTTTAGGGGATTATGGTTTAGGGATTATCGTGGTCACGATCTTGATTCGTCTCGCGATTTTGCCATTAATGATTAAGCAAACGAAAAGCTCTAAGGCGATGCAGGCAATCCAGCCGGAAATGCAGGCGCTGCGTGAAAAATACAGCTCAAAAGATGCTGCCACACAACAAAAACTGCAGCAGGAAACGATGGCGTTGTTCCAGAAATACGGTGTCAATCCACTGGCAGGCTGTTTTCCTTTAATAGTTCAAATGCCGATACTGATCGGTTTTTACCATGCAATCACCCGTACGAGAGAGATCGCAAACCATAGCTTTTTATGGTTCGACCTTGGCGATAAGGATCCATATTATATCTTGCCGGTAGTTGCTGGTATCACAACATTCATCCAACAAAAGATCACGATGGTCGGAATGGATTCCAATCCTCAGATGGCTGCACAGATGACAATGATGTTGTATATCATGCCTGTTATGATCGTTGTTTTCGCTATTAACTTCCCTGCTGCCCTTTCTCTTTATTGGGTAGTTGGTAACATATTCATGATCATTCAAACATATTTCATTAAAGGTCCGGATCTGAGAAAAGCAGCTGCCGGGAACGCGGGAGGAGCAAAGAAAAAGTGAAACAGATAACTGCTACAGGACAATCTGTCGAAGAAGCAGTCGAATCAGCTTTAGCTCAACTAAATACTTCTCGAGACCGCACGGAAATTGAAATAGTTGATGAAGGGAAAAAAGGATTTTTAGGTTTGTTCGGGGGCAGGCAGGCTATCGTCAAGGTCACGTTGCAGCCTGATGCCATCGATGAAGCCACCAAATTTCTTACAAATGTAAGCGAAAAGATGGGAGTATCCGTTCAGGTGGATGTAAGCCGCGAAGGGAAAAACGTCACTTTTCAGCTATCAGGTGAAAAAATAGCGCTGTTGATTGGTAAGAGAGGACAAACATTGAATTCATTACAGTATTTGACCCAGCTTGTGACCAATCGTTTTTCCAAGCAATATTTGAATGTTACAGTGGATGCCGAGGATTACCGTACACGCCGGAATGCTACCCTCATTCAGTTGGCGGAAAGAATGGCTGACAAAGCTGTTCGAACCGGAAAAGAGGTTTCTTTGGAACCCATGCCCTCATACGAGCGCAAGGTCATTCATACCGCTTTAATGGATCACCCGGATATCGAAACAACATCTAATGGAAATGAACCGTACCGCCATTTGGTGATAACGCCAACTAAATAGCCCAGTAAGTACCCTGTGATTTTTTTACAGGGTTTTTTTGGCGGATCGGAAAGTATAAACATACCCATTTGCATAAGTGTAACTATGACTATGTTTGCCCCTCAATGGCTCGCCAATCGGCGAGTTTTTTTTATAAAAAACGAAAAAAGACGCTGGATAAAAAAACATGTGAACGGGTTTGTTGTTATTCACATGTGGATAAGTTAAAATAAACGGTGCGTGAAAAAATATTTTTCCTCATGTGGATAACTCCGAAAGCTATGTCTAAGAGTACTTATTATGTTAATGATTAATGTAGAAGTTAGGGATAAAGAAGCTTAATAGGAACTTTTATATAAATAGTATGTTGCAGAAGAGAGGTGAAAGAAATGGAATATGATACGATAACGGCTATTTCGACTCCGATGGGTGAGGGAGCGATAGCAATTGTCCGTATAAGTGGAGATGAAGCGATAAGCATTGCTGATATGATATTTAAGGGTCCTACGGGGAAGAGCCTCAAGGAAGTTAATTCTCATACCATCCATTATGGTCATTTGATCGATCCGAAAACGTCTGAATTAGTCGAAGAGGTCATGGTATCAATCATGAAGGGACCAAAAACCTTTACCCGTGAAGATGTGGTCGAAATCAACTGTCACGGAGGAATGGTTTCTGTCAATCGGGTTTTACAGCTTATTCTTTCTCAGGGAGCCCGTCTTGCGGAGCCAGGTGAATTCACGAAAAGAGCATTTCTAAATGGACGGATCGATTTGTCACAGGCAGAGGCTGTCATGGATTTAATTCGTGCTAAAACGGACAGGGCAATGAATGTAGCGCTTGGACAGATGGAAGGACGGTTATCCAAGCTGATCCGCAAGCTGCGCCAGGAAATATTAGAAACACTTGCCCAGGTAGAGGTGAATATTGACTATCCCGAATATGACGATGTAGAAGAAATGACACATCGTTTGTTTATGGAAAAAGCGAAGTTCGTTCAAAAGGAAATTAAAATGCTGCTTCAAACCTCACAGCAGGGCAAGATTTTACGCGAAGGGCTATCAACGGTGATCATCGGCCGCCCGAATGTCGGAAAATCTTCATTGTTAAATAGTCTTGTACATGAAAATAAAGCAATCGTAACCGATATTCCCGGGACAACGCGTGATGTGATAGAAGAATATGTGAACGTCAGAGGTGTACCGCTCAAACTGGTTGACACGGCGGGCATTCGGGAAACAGAGGATATTGTCGAAAGAATCGGCGTGGAACGGTCAAGGGCCGTTCTAAAAGAAGCGGATTTGATTTTGCTTGTATTGAACTACTCCGATGAGCTGACGCCGGAAGATGAAAATCTTTTCAAAGCTGTTAAAGGCATGGATGTCATCGTGATTGTCAATAAGACGGATTTACCAAGGAAGATTGATATGCAGCGCCTCGGTGTTCTTTCGGAAACGCTTAGAGTCGTGACCACTTCTTTATTGGAAGATAAGGGAGTCGACGAGTTGGAAGAAGCAATTGCTGCCTTGTTCTTTGAGGGCAATCTGGAGGCTGGCGATATGACGTATGTGTCTAATTCCCGCCACATTGCCTTGTTGGGTCAAGCTTTGCAAGCCATCGAAGATGCCATTGCAGCGATTGATTCGGGGACTCCGGTTGATTTAGTACAAATTGATTTTACAAGAGCATGGGAATTGCTCGGCGAAATAATTGGAGACAGTGTTCATGAAAGTTTGATTGATCAATTGTTCTCGCAATTTTGTTTAGGAAAATAAAGAAAACTCGCCGTTTGGCGAACCTGAAAGGCGAAGTCAGAGCGGTAGTTGCCCTTATGTAGATAGGAAAGTTTATACTTTCCTATCTACGAAGAAAAGCGTAAGCGCCTTGGAGCTACGGAAGAACGACTAAAACCGCCACATCGTTATGTCTTCGTCGTTCTGACCCACATCCTGTGGGCCTCCGACAGGCATCAGTATATATTGTAAAAGTTATAATTATCTTTAATGAAAGAAGGAGGGGTAAAGATGCAATATGAAGCAGGTAGCTATGATGTTATCGTAATAGGGGCCGGACATGCCGGAAGTGAAGCTGGACTTGCTGCTGCGAGGGTTGGCGCAAAAACCCTGATGTTAACGATAAACTTGGATATGGTGGCTTTCATGCCTTGCAATCCATCCGTAGGAGGTCCTGCAAAAGGAATCGTCGTAAGGGAAATTGATGCCCTCGGCGGCGAGATGGGCAAGAATATTGATAAAACGCATATTCAAATGAGAATGCTTAATACTGGAAAAGGGCCAGCTGTACGTGCATTAAGAGCCCAGGCGGATAAATTTTTATATCAACAGGAAATGAAAAAAACGATAGAAAACGAACCTAATCTGACATTGATGCAGGGAATGGTTGAACGTTTACTTGTGGAAGATGGTGTGTGCACGGGCGTGGTTACGCAAACCGGTGCCGCTTATAAAGCAAAAACGGTTGTTATTACAACAGGAACTTTTTTAAGAGGGGAAATTATTTTAGGGGAGCTCAAATATTCCAGCGGTCCTAATAATCAGCAGCCATCCATCAGGCTTTCCGAGCATTTGGAGGAGTTAGGCTTTGATTTGGTCCGTTTTAAAACAGGCACGCCTCCCCGGGTCAACAGCCATACGATTGATTACAGTAAAACAGAAATCCAGCCTGGCGACGAAGAGCCAAGAGCCTTCTCTTATGAAACAAGTAAGTTCATAACCGACCAGCTTCCTTGCTGGCTTACTTATACAAGTCTCGAAACGCATCAGATCATTGATGACAATCTTCATCGTTCGCCGATGTATTCCGGGATGATCAAAGGGACGGGTCCGAGGTATTGTCCATCTATTGAAGATAAGGTTGTTCGTTTCAATGATAAGCCACGCCATCAAATCTTCCTGGAGCCTGAAGGCCGTAATACACAGGAAGTCTATGTGCAGGGGTTATCAACGAGTCTGCCGGAGGATGTCCAAAGGCGAATACTGGCAACTATCCCTGGACTCGAAAATGTCCAAATGATGCGTGCCGGCTATGCGATAGAATATGATGCGATCGTGCCCACTCAGCTGTGGCCGACCTTAGAGACGAAAAAAGTGAAAAACCTGTATACCGCAGGGCAAATTAACGGAACTTCCGGATATGAAGAAGCAGCAGGTCAAGGGCTTATGGCAGGAATGAACGCCGGCTTGAATGCGTTAAGTAAAGAAGAAGTGATTTTAAGCCGCTCGGATGCGTATATCGGTGTTTTGATTGATGACCTTGTCACAAAGGGGACAAACGAGCCTTATCGGCTGTTAACGTCTCGCGCGGAATATCGCTTACTGCTGCGCCATGATAATGCCGACCTTCGTTTAACGGAAATCGGCCATCAAATCGGAATGATCAAGGAAGAACGCTATCAAAAATTCCTAGCGAAAAAAGATGCCGTTGAAGTCGAAAAAGCTAGACTACAATCCATCATCATCAAGCCGAATGATCAGACACAAGAGCTTATTAAGCAAAGTGGAGGCGCTGAATTAAAGGATGGTATCCGGGCATCTGATTTATTGAAGCGTCCGGAAATGAATTATTCGCATATTGAGCTGCTCGCACCTTCCGAAGCCGAGCTTGACAGGGAAGTTTCGGAACAGGTTGAAATTCAAATTAAATATGAAGGATATATTGAAAAATCACTTCAACAGGTAGAACGCCTTAAAAAAATGGAGAACAAAAAGATTCCTGAAAACATTGATTATGATGCCATAAACAGCCTTGCGAACGAAGCGCGCCAAAAATTGAAAGAAGTGCGTCCTCTCTCGGTTGCACAAGCCTCAAGGATTTCAGGGGTAAATCCCGCTGACGTTTCCATCTTGCTCGTTCATTTAGAGCAAGGCAAGGTTGCCAGGATTTCGCAATAAAATTTCGCAAAAACCAGATATTCAAAAAAAAGGATTGAAACGCCTTATGAATGAAGATCAATTTCAAGAGCTGTTAAGGGAGAAAGGGATTGAGCTTTCTTCCTTCCAGCTTGAACAATTCGACACCTATTATCAATTGCTTATTGAGTGGAATGAAAAAATGAATCTAACGGCGATTACGGATAAAGAAGAAGTATATCTAAAGCATTTCTATGATTCAATCAGTGCCGCCTTCTATTTCGATCTTTCAAAGCCTCTTAAGCTCTGCGATGTCGGAGCAGGCGCCGGCTTTCCGAGCGTTCCTTTGAAAATTTGCTTTCCGAATCTCCACATTTCGATCGTAGACTCTCTTAATAAAAGAATATCGTTTTTAGAGCATCTTGCTAAATCGCTGAAGCTTGGTCATGTCTCTTTTTATCATGACCGCGCTGAGACATTCGGACAAAAGGCTGAACATCGTGAATCATATGACCTCGTAACAGCCAGAGCGGTTGCAAGAATGTCAGTCCTGAGCGAGCTTTGCCTTCCGCTTGTTAAGAAAAATGGAACATTCGTCGCGATGAAAGCATCCAGTACCAATGAAGAATTAGATGCCGGGAAAAAAGCGATTGGGATTCTAGGGGGGAAAGTAAAGCAAATTCATCATTTCCTTTTGCCTATGGAAAACAGTGAAAGAAACATCATTATTATCGATAAGGTAAAGCAAACTCCCAACAAATATCCAAGAAAACCGGGGACTCCGAGTAGGATGCCGATCGAATCATCATGAAATTGAAAGAGAATAACCAGTGAGAATTTCAAATTCTAGTAGCGCTGGTTTCGTTTTTCTTTTACTATAAAAGGTGCAATGTTTTATAGTAATCATAAAGCAGGACTTTTTACTTCAATAAGAGAATATGTAATGTGGGAGTTTTTTAAAGGTGGTGTAGGGAGATGAAGCATCCTTTTTCGCGATTCTTTGGTTTAGGCGAAAAAGAAGAGCAGCAATTGGAAGTGGAAATGGAAGCACCGAGCAAGAATGAAGAAATCGTGAAAATTTCCATCTCCAATATTGTGCCGAATCGGTATCAGCCCAGAACGGTATTCAATGACGAAAAAATTGCTGAATTAGCACAAACTATTCATACGCATGGCATCATCCAGCCAATTGTAGTTAGGGAGTATGAACAGGATAAATATGAAATTATTGCCGGTGAGCGTCGTTTTCGGGCGATGCAGTCATTAGGCTGGGAAACGGCACCGGCTATAGTTAAAAATTTCAACGACACAGAAACAGCTTCTGTGGCCCTTATAGAAAATTTGCAGCGTGAAGAACTGACGCCTATTGAGGAGGCTATTGCTTACGGAAAGCTGTTAGAGCTTCACAGCCTTACTCAGGAAGCGTTGGCACAGAGGCTCGGTATTGGGCAGTCCACCGTTGCCAACAAACTGAGACTCCTTAAGCTTCCGCAAGAAGCACAGGATGCATTGCTGCAAAAGCAAATTACGGAGCGCCATGCCCGTTCTTTAATTCCATTAAAGGATCCGGAAAAGCAAATAAGATTGTTGCAGGATATAATCGATAAGAATTTAAATGTAAAACAGACAGAAGAGCGGGTTGTAAGACTGCTCGAAAGTACGGAAAATAAACCGAAACCAAAAAGAAAAGCATTCAGCAAGGATATGAGAATAGCCGTTAATACGATTAGACAATCAGTAAATATGGTTACCGATAACGGTATAAATCTTGATACGGAAGAAGAAGAATTCGAGGAATATTATCAATTCACCATTAAGATTCCAAAGAAAAAAGCTTAATATCCGTTATTCTTAACCCGCTTGGCAGCTGATGATTGCCAAGCTTTTTTTTCTGTTGGCAGAAAATATTAAGAAATAAACTTAAACTTTGTTTTATTCATGATAAAATAGATAAGTATGTAATAGTTTCATAAGTTAAGCAAAAAGGAATTATGTTTTTGAAAGTAGGTGACATCGTGGGAAAGATAATCGCCATCGCGAATCAAAAAGGCGGCGTGGGGAAAACGACGACTTCCGTCAATCTCGGTGCCTGTTTAGCATATATAGGGAAGAAAGTGTTATTAGTCGATGTTGACCCGCAAGGAAATGCAACGAGTGGTGCAGGCATAGACAAAGCGGATGTCAATCAATGCATCTATGATGTATTAGTAGAAGATGTGGAGGCAGAAAAAGTCATTAAAGCCACAAAGGTTGAAAACCTTTATATGATTCCTGCGACTATCCAGCTTGCCGGTGCGGAAATTGAGCTGGTTCCTACGATCTCCAGAGAGGTGCGTTTAAAAAGGGCACTGGAGGAAGTAAAGGATAAGTATGATTATATTATCATTGATTGTCCGCCATCTTTAGGGCTGCTCACGCTTAATGCCTTGACTGCTTCAGACGCCGTCTTAATACCGGTGCAGTGTGAATATTACGCGTTAGAGGGATTGAGCCAGCTGCTGAACACGGTCCGTCTCGTTCAAAAGCATTTAAATCAGGATTTAAGAATTGAAGGAGTACTCCTGACGATGCTTGATGCGCGTACGAATCTAGGTTTACAAGTAATTGAAGAAGTGAAAAAATATTTTCAGGATAAGGTTTATAAAACGATCATCCCGAGAAATGTCCGTTTAAGCGAAGCACCCAGCCATGGAGAGCCAATCATTATTTATGATCCAAAATCAAGAGGTGCAGAGGTTTACCTAGACTTGGCAAAGGAAGTGGTGTCAAATGGCTAGAGGACTTGGAAAGGGAATTAATGCCCTGTTTACGAACTTGGAAGCCGGAAAAGATGATGCGGTACAAGAAATTTCATTAAACGAATTAAGGCCTAATCCATATCAACCGCGAAAAGTGTTTGCCCCTGAAGCGATTGAAGAATTAAAACAATCCATAATCCAGCATGGAATACTCCAGCCGATCATTGCCAGGAAAAGCATAAAAGGGTATGAGATCGTCGTAGGAGAAAGAAGATTCCGAGCCGCAAAAGAAGCCGGCCTGACAACAGTTCCGGTTGTCGTGAGGGAACTGACAGAACAACAAATGATGGAGCTTGCCATCCTGGAAAACCTGCAGCGTGAGGATCTTAATCCTATCGAAGAAGCGGTTGCCTATCAAACACTGATAGAAAGGCTTAATCTTACACAGGAAGAATTGGCAAAAAGATTGGGAAAAAGCCGTCCGCATATAGCCAACCATATACGCCTGTTAACCCTGCCAAAAGAAATCCAAACGCATATAACTGACGGCAAGATTTCCATGGGTCATGGACGTACACTGTTAGGCTTAAAGAAAAAAAATATGCTGAACGCTGTTGTTGATAAAATTCTTAAAGATGGCATGAATGTACGTCAACTTGAACAATACATCACTCAATTAAATGAAAATGTTTCACGTGAAACAACACCCGCTTCAAAACCTAAGAAAGATATCTTTATTAAAGAACGGGAAAACAGCCTTCGCGAACGCTTTGGCACAACGGTTACAATTAAACAAAGCAAGAAAAAAGGGAAAATCGAGATTGAATTTTTCTCTAATGAAGACTTAGAAAGAATTCTGGAAATAATCGATTCAGAAAATCTTCCATCTTAAACCATCTGCGATAAGATGGTTTATTTTTTTAAACAAATTAACTATAAAGGTGAAATGAAATGGTACTATTAGGAACAATCGTCAATGGATTATTGATTATTATCGGGACATTGCTGGGTAGATTTTTTCATCAGATTCCCCAAAAAATGAAGGATACGGTAATGTATGCGATTGGATTGGCTGTTATTGTCTTAGGCCTTCAAATGGGCTTTAAAAGCCAGCAATTTTTGATCGTTATCTTAAGCCTTGTAATCGGAGCAGTAATTGGTGAAGTAATCGATTTGGATGCGAAATTGAATTCTTTAGGAAGATGGCTCGAAAAAAAGCTTGGGGCAAAGGAAGGCAATACGATATCGCAAGGATTTGTCACAGCAACGCTAATCTTTGTCATTGGCGCCATGGGTATCATCGGCGCTTTGGACAGCGGCATCAGGCAAGATCATGATGTTTTATACACGAAAGCAATCATTGATGGATTTACGTCCATCATTTTAGCTACGACTTTAGGGATTGGGGTTATTTTTTCAGCGATTCCAGTAATGGTTTATCAAGGGGCTATCGCCCTGTTTGCGACTCAAATAAATCAAATTGTCCCCAAAGCGTTAATGAATTCATTTATTTTGGAAATGACGGCAACTGGCGGGATCATGATTTTTGCCATCGGCCTGAATTTAATTGGAATCGCCAAAATCCGGGTCGCTAATTTGCTTCCCGGGATTTTGGTTACAGCAGTGCTTTCCTGGATGGTTTATTTTTTTAATATTCCTTTATAATGGAATGCTTTCAGGGTGTTTTTTCTTGCTCAAATGCCCAGTTTAAATGGCTAATGCTGCTTTTTCTATAATGCTGGCTGCCCGCAAAATAAATGCCGTTGGCAATAGTTCTCGCCATTTTAAGAACAAGATTCAAACGGGTATTTTGCAGCACCATGAACTCCATGAAGCCACTGACATTCACTATGCCCGTGATATGTGCTTCCCCAACGCAGGGAAGCTCTTTATTTACCCCAGCTCCAGGCTTAACAGGCCCTTCACCGATCTGAACGATGCCAACGCTCTTTAATCGGCCTAAACAAGCGTCGATTCCAATAATGAAAGGATTCACATGGTTTGTATTTATTTCAGAGAGTTTTTCCTCCAGATTCATTGCATGAATCGGATCATCCAGGGTTCCGTACACAAAGAAGTGAGAAGCGGCTTTCTCTTGAAGAAAGGTACCGACAAGCGGACCAAGTGAATCGCCGGTAGAACGGTCTGTACCGATACAAACAATAACGATAGGCTGAGTTCGGTTTTCAGGAAGCAATGCAAGTAGTTCCTGTGAAATTTTCCGTGATGCATCAAAATCTTCATGCAAAATCCGGCTCAGTCTATGGGTATTATTAAAAAAGTTCGGTTTCAGGTTCATCGGTACCACTCCTCTGATAATAGTATTAACAGTATACGGAAATACAGGGTATTTTATACGCAAGCAAAAGAAAATCGTATCATTTAGATATGCTGAAATTGGGATACTACATTAGAAAGTTGCTTTTTAAGCAAGTAGTTTTATCTATATACCCATAGTTTTTTTATACAAAAACCACTAATTTGTTGTTACAATGTTCTTTATAGGATTTCGTCTGCAAAAGAAGGTGTTAATGTGAGTAAATTTGAAAGAATGCTGAATAAACTTTCTGAACAATTTTTAAATGAAGATACATGGTTTAACTTTGGAGAAGGGCTTCTGAAAATAATTCTGATTGTCGCCATCTCGGGGTTTGTTATTAAAATTGGAAAGAAAATCATTAAAAAGTTTTTTGCCTTAAGGGAAAAAAGCCCGTTGCGGGTTTCCGAGCGCAGGGAAGCGACGATATTAAGGCTTTCTCAAAATGTTCTTACGTATGTGATTTATTTCATCAGTTTTATTATGATCCTCGAAATAATGGGAATTGAGGTCAAAGCACTTCTGGCTGGAGCGGGAATCGTCGGACTTGCTGTCGGATTTGGAGCACAAAGCCTTGTAAAGGATGTTATTACCGGTTTCTTCATTATTCTTGAAGATCAATTTGCTGTCGGGGATTATATTCGAATCAATCAATTTGAAGGTGAAGTGCTTGAAATTGGACTGAGGACAACGAAAATCAAAAGTCCCACCGGGGAATTGCATGTGCTGCCAAATGGCAGTATTATGGAAGTTACCAATTATTCGGTTTTGAATAGTGTGGCTGTTGTGGATGTAAGTATTCCTTATGATAGCGATGTGGAGCTGGCAGAAAGGGTCATTTCAGAACTGCTTAAAGGAATGCCTGAGCGGTATGAGGATTTGGTGAAGACCCCAGAGTTACTGGGAATTCAGACGTTAAGTCCCACAGAAATTGTTCTGCGAGTCCTTGCAGAAACCCAGCCTACACGCCATTGGTATATCGGGAGGATTCTGAGAAAAGAAATAAGGGCGATCCTCGATGAAAACGGAATTGAAAGTCCTGTACCGCAAATGGTGATGTATGATAAAGGCAGCAAAACCCAGAAACAAAAACAAGCGGAATAAAGGAGAGGGAGAGGAATGGAAGAAAAGGAATTTGCTCTGCATGATGTAGTTGAAATGAAGAAACCTCACCCATGCGGACTAAACCGCTGGAAAATCATCCGACTGGGAATGGATATCCGAATCAAATGCGAAGGCTGCGGCCATAGCGTAATGCTGCCAAGAAGGGAATTCACAAGAAAAATGAAGAAGGTATTGGAAAAGCATGAACAGTAAGCATGCTTTTTTATTTTTGTCTTTTTTATGTAGCGAGTTCCGGGTGATTATCAGTTTGCGGATGACTTTCGGAATTTATTATCAAGTTAACGATTTTATGGCTCTTCACCATAACTGGTGGTTTAATATTGATTAACATAATATCTCAGTTAATTTTGCAATAAAGTTGATTGGCGAGGGTATGCGAGACTCCTCGAAAATGCATACGCATTTTCTCGTGCGGTGTCTATTCATGGATGATGATTCAACGTCCTGCGGGAAAAGCAGGCCAGTTAACGGAACGTC
>NZ_QVTC01000032.1 GCF_003429085.1 Bacillus sp. V59.32b
AGTCTTCGCGCCTGGAACGTTGATCAACAGGCTTTTAAACGTTTACTTTGGAACGTTCCTAAAATCTATTTTAAAATTGAAGTTTTCTGCCATTAAATTTCATTTGGGAGCCGAAGGTTAGAAAAAATGAAAAGAGGGGAATAAAAAGGGGAAATCGAATTTACATGACCAGGGAGAGATTATTATGGGCACAAATACAGAAATCAGACAGTCCGAACGGTTCGAAACAGCATTTAATCGAATTCATAAAGCACTAATGAAGACAGTCAAACATGCAAAAACCGATAAATTTACTGATTTGGTGTACAAAGGGAAAAATCATGCATTCATCCGCTACTACGAAAAAGACCTTTTCCAGTTTGCCAAATTGCGGAACGCACTCGTACATGAAAAGATAGATCAAGACTATTATATTGCTGAGCCCCACTTGGACATTATCGAGAAAATTGAAAGAATGGCAGAAGAATTCGAAAAGCCCGAGTCCGCACTGTCGGTCTCAACCAAGCCGGTCGATTACTTTCATGAAGAGGACAGGCTGGCGGATGTACTCGCTGTAATCAAAAAGCATTCCCATACGCGATTTCCTATCTACAACAAAAACGGGGAATATGCCTGGTTGTTAACGTCCGCGGAAATTGTAAAATACCTCGCTGAACACTTTGATGATGAAAAAATGAATTTGAATAAAGTGAAAGTAAAAGAGCTCTTCAACGAAAGATTAAATCACAATATTGTCTTTGTATCCCAAGATTGCGGCATTTTTGAAGTTGAGGATATATTTGAGGAATACCAGTCTAAAAATAAAAAAATAGAAGGGGTCATCATAACGAAAACCGGTTCTCAAAAAGAAACCCCGAATGGGATCCTCACATCATGGGACCTGCTGGAAGTAGAAATCAGCGAATGAATCTGGCTTCTCCTGACCAGCCAGGAGAAACCATCAATCTAACAATCCCAGTGATTTTAAACCGTTATATACACCGGAATCCATTACGGATGTCGTTTTATGTTTGGCGAAAGAAAATAGTTCCGGCATACTGTTGCCCATGGCGAAGCCTTCTCCTACGGCGGCAATCATCTCTTTGTCGTTCATCCCGTCACCGAAGGCAATGGATGCCTCGATCGGTATCTGGAGTTCTTGGAGCAGAGCATTGACGCCTGTTCCTTTATGTACACTTTCACGAATAACATCGAAACAATGCCGAAAACCTTCTACATTCACTTGGGAAAGGTTGATATCCTTTTCACCAAAATAAAGATCTGCATCCCTTTCGTTAGTGGCAATGATGGTCATGCCAAGTATATCGTCTGACACGGACCGGGTGTATGGTTCATTTTGATATAAATGAAATTGTTTCTTGAATGCCTCAATGGAAGGGCTGTACATATTCGTAAAATGGTTTTTTGAGCTTGAGTACAGGACTAATTCGTGATGGTGCTTTTTGGCTGTATCAAGAAAAGATATTACAGATTCACGGCTCATCGGTTTTTTGAAAATATCTTTTCCTTTGTAAATTGCGTAAGCCCCGTTATACCCGATGAATGAATCAATATGTAGTAGTTGTGCAATTTCGGTTATTTCATGAATCGGCCTCCCGGTGGCCAGGACCGTTTCGATCCCTTTTTGTTGCAGCTCTGTTATCGCTGCTTTAGTGGATTCCTCAATCGTATGGACAGGTCGCATAATCGTACCGTCAATATCTAAAAATAAAATTTTATATGGATTCATGGTGCCACTCCTCTTAAATGCATGATTCATTATTACAATCCCCGCTTCTTGGAAACACGATACCATAATTTAAGACATGCAGCTATCCAAAACTTATCTTTTTGATTTTTTGATTCATTATTAGTTCATGATGAGAGTAACCTTTCAGTATAGCTGAAAAGCGTGAGAAACCTTGGGTTTCTCACGAATGAACCAATAATATAGTTTCTTATATCAAAACTATTTAAATAAGATTTTCACTTTCCTTAAATTATGCTACTATAACTACAGTGAAACATAGCTGAATAAAAACCCGATTATTCGGTAGAGGTTCTAGCTACCCTCTCAAAAAAACTAAGGAAAACAGGACTGCTTTCTTAGTGGTGCTGTTTTTTTGTTGGAAAGGATGTTACAAGAAGCATGAAAACTGAAAAAGCTGTCGTTGTCTTTAGCGGAGGCCAGGATAGTACAACCTGTTTGTTTTGGGCTAAAGAGCGGTTTGCAGAAGTCGAGGCGGTGACCTTTGACTATGATCAAAGACACAGTCTTGAAATCGAATGCGCGAAAAATATTACTGAGGAGCTTGGGATTAAACACCATATCCTGGACATGTCCTTATTAAATCAATTGGCTCCCAATGCGTTGACCAGAACGGAGATAGAAGTGAAAGATGGGGCAGAAGGCGTGCTTCCGTCCACATTCGTTCCCGGCCGCAATTTATTATTTCTTTCATTCGCTGGAGTGCTGGCACGGCAAATAAACGCAAAACATCTAATAACAGGTGTCTGTGAAACAGATTTCAGCGGCTATCCCGATTGCCGTGACATTTTTATCAAATCGTTGAATGTCACGCTGAATTTATCGATGGATTACCCTTTTGTCATTCACACGCCACTTATGTGGCTTGATAAAGCAGAAACATGGGGCTTAGCAGATCATCTTGGTGCTTTTGATTTTATCCGGGAGAAAACGCTGACGTGCTATAACGGGATTATTGCTGATGGCTGCGGTAAATGCCCCGCTTGCAGGCTGCGAAAAAATGGACTTAATGAATACATGATTAAGCGAAAGGAGTTATTAAGATGATGTATGGCTTTAGAATTGTCGACAAACTCCAAAAAATAGATGAAGATATCAATCGTACTCAATTGAGATACCATTCAAAACGGGTCCTTGTCAGCAAGGAATTCACTTTTGATGCGGCGCACCACCTTCACTGTTACGAAGGGAAATGCAAAAATCTCCATGGCCATACATACCGGGTTATTTTCGGGATCAGCGGCTTTGTCGATGAGCGCGGTCTAATGATGGATTTCGGGGATATCAAAGAGATTTGGAAAAATGAGATTGAAATATTCCTTGATCATAAATATTTGAATGAAACTTTGCCGTCGATGAATACGACTGCTGAAAACATGGTCGCCTGGATTTATGAAAAAATGTCAGGGGCACTGGCCAACAGGAGCGGTAATTATGACGGGGCAAGAGTGGAATTTGTAAGGCTGTTTGAAACTCCGACAAGCTATGCGGAAGCAAGACGGGAGTGGATGGAGGATGAGTAAGCTGCCAATCATGGAAATCTTCGGCCCGACGATACAAGGAGAAGGAATGGTAATCGGTCAAAAGACGATGTTTGTCCGAACAGCGGGCTGTGACTACTCCTGTGCATGGTGCGATTCTTCCTTTACTTGGGATGGTACCGGAAAACAAGATATCATCCAAATGGAACCGGAAGAGATATGGTCAGAACTCAAAAAGCTCGGAGGAAATGGATTTTCCTTCGTGACAATCTCCGGGGGGAATCCCGCACTTTTAAAAAATCTAGACGGTTTTATCGATATCCTCCAAGAAAATGACATAAAAATTTGTTTGGAGACCCAAGGTAGCAAGTGGCAGGACTGGTTTCTGAAAATCAGTGAGCTGACAATCTCTCCAAAGCCGCCAAGCTCGCATATGAAGACGGATTTTATCATGCTGGACACGATCCTAAAAAAGCTGGAATACAGGGATCCCGGCCATTCAGTAAGTTTGAAAATTGTCGTTTTCGATGATCAGGATTATGAGTATGCTAAAGAAGTGTATCACCGCTATCCAGGTATTCCTTTCTATTTACAGGTCGGGAATGATGATATCACGACATCGAACGATCAGGAGCTGGTGGGTCGGCTTTTGCATAAGTATGAGGAACTTATCGAGAAAGTAATCGCTGACGAGAAACTGACAGATGTGAAGGTACTACCTCAACTGCACACTTATATTTGGGGCAACAAAAGGGGAGTATAGTAAACGTCATTCGATGTTCTCGATTGTCATGTGAATTTTTAGGAGCATTCAAACACCCGGAAAACACTTAAAGCTTCTTTCAAGACTTTTTCCACTGGAAGTTATACAATAATGTTATACACACATCACGTACTGCTTTAACTACCAGTATATCCTGGGAGGAGATACAATGCTTACATCCAAGATAACATTAGTGAATCAACAACAAATCGAAGACATATTAAAAGAAATCGTACGGTCTGCCTATGAAGAAGTGAAAGAAGAAAGAATGATGCTCTGTATGGAATGCGGAGACGTTGATTTATATATAGCTACTACTAATCATGAGGAATTTCAGGAAGCCATTAAGGAAAATTTTGAACTCGATGAATTCGGGGAAATTATGGACCATGACAAATTTATGGGGCTGATGGAAGACCTGCATGAATGCTACGTCGAACTTTTTCAAACATCAGGACTCTTCGATTATTTTCCATCGGGGTTTTATCAAGTGAATGGGGAAAAGGTCTTTTCCGAAACAGATATGCTCGCACCGAAGGGCATTTTCTTCGCCCCATTTGACGAAGCGAAAATAAACCCGTAAGCAATCCATAAGTAGAGAGTTATCTGTTGAATGAAAACACATTTATCAAAACGAGATGAATGTGTTTTTTTTACGCAAACCATTATTTGAAAATTCAGAGTTCAAGTTGATTCTGGTAAAATAAATAAAAACAGGAAAGTAGGAGGTTAAGCAATGACTCTATTGCATGGATTAAAAGTATTGGATTTTTCAACCTTGCTGCCGGGTCCATATGCCACAATGATGCTCGCTGATTTAGGGGCAGAAGTGCTTCGGGTGGAATCACATGTCAGGGCAGATGATACGAGAAGCTTTCCTCCTCTTGTAAACGGGGTATCGGCCGCCCATTCCAACTTGAACCGGTCGAAGCAATCCATCGCTCTTGATTTAAAAAAGGCAGAAGCTATTGAAATTGTAAAAGAATTAGTGATGGACCATGACATAATTTTAGAACAATTCCGCCCTGGCGTGATGGAAAGGCTTGGGATAGGGTATGAATCGTTGAAGGAAGCCAATCCTGGAATTATTTTTTGTTCATTGACCGGCTATGGTCAATCAGGCCCTTTTCGCAATAGGCCTGGACATGATATCAATTATTTGTCAGTATCCGGAATTATGGGTTATTCCGGCAGGCAGGATACGGGTCCTTCATTGCTGGGCACCCAGGTTGCCGATATTGCAGGAGGTTCACTGCATGCCATTATCGGTATTTTATCCGCGGTCATCTATAGAGAGCGGACGGGAGAAGGGCAGTGGGTTGACATTTCAATGACGGACAGTTGTTTTGCGATGAATACGATGTTAGGCGCGGGTTTTGTCGCAACTGACGAAGCCCATCCCGAAAGAGAAAGCATGCTATTAAATGGAGGAACCTACTATGATTTCTACCAAACGAGTGATGGACGTTATTTTTCCGTAGGCAGTCTGGAGCCGAAGTTTCTTATTGCACTGTGCGAAGCAATCGGCCGTCCTGAATTGGTTCATGGCACGGATTCGGACTTTAAAAAGACGCTTAAAGAAGTATTTCTCCAAAGAACGTTTACTGAATGGAATAGTATCTTCGCGAGTATTGACGCATGTGTAGAACCGGTCTTAGATTTTGGAGAAGCATGCAATCACCCGCAGATCCAAGCAAGAGAGATGATAACGGAAGTTCCTGATAAGAACGGAAATAGTCAAAGGCAAATCGCCAATCCCGTTAAATCAACTGCTTTTAAACCGGTTTATTCTCATATCGGTTCGGATTTAGGGGAGCACACGGACAAGATATTAGAAAAGCTTGGAAGGAATTCTGAAGAAAAAGAAGCATTACGGCGGAGCGGCGTTATTTCATAAGGTGTCATTCTGGAAATTGTGTTTTTGTAGCCGAAATTTTGGTTTTGTAGCGAATTTATATCATTTTGTAGCTGGAATACAGACTTTTGTAGCCGAAATTTCTTTTTTGTAGCGAACCCGAATATTTAATTACTTTCATATAAACAGTTCCGCCCTTTTCTAAACAACATGAAAAATGGATCCTGCCACGTATATGACAGGATCCCTAAGCTTAATACTAGATATACCGAACTACATCCTCTACAGGGAGACGGCTCGATTGGAAAGCAGGACCGGCTGCCTTTCCTAACGCGATTAATACGATAGGGATATAGCGGTCGGAAACGTCAAATCTTTCAGCGAACCTTTCTTTATCAAAGCCGCCCATCGGTACAGTGTCATAGCCTCTTGCCTTAGCGATCAGCATAAGCTGCATCGCAACGAGTCCGGCATCAAACGATGCGATATTTTTCCTTGTCTCAACAGGAGCATGCGGGTACGTACTATTCGTGCTGTCGATCAGGCGGCGCATGTTTTCTTCATCCATATAGCCCGCTTCGTAATTTGCCCGGTAGATTTTTTCAACACTTTTATACATTTCAGTATCGCCCAAAACCGCAATGATTGCAGACGCAGTTTCGATCTGTTCCTGATTGTTTGCAAGTTCTCTTAATTCTTTTTTAGCATGCTCATCTTGAAAAACGATGAATCTCCAAGGCTGAAGATTGCTTGATGAAGGTGCAAGCGTTGCTTCCTCGAGCATTTCTTCAATTTCTTCCCTTGCAATTTTATGATTTGGATCATATTTCCTAACAGAATGACGTTCTCTGATAACGTTTGACAAACTTGTATCGGTTAAAGACATGGTTGAAAATCCTCCATATTTTAATTTCACTTACTAAAAGTAAGCAGGGTAATGAGCTTACTATTAGTATGTGCTTTAAGTCAAACAGAATGCTTGAATAGCCCTGGTTATAAAATCAGCCATCTTGTTTTTCCAAAATATTTCATTATCTAAAAATCATCATAAATAAAAAAAAGAGACATACATCTTCAATATATACGAGGTTTTATTTGGAAAGAGACAAAATATAAAAATAGTATTATTGAATAATAAAGTGACCAATCTCATAGACATAGATTGACTTTATTCTGTCTCTCAGAATATAATTCTATTATATCCACAATAGGTTCAGAATTTTCATAAGCTTGAAATTGCTCTGAACTACTTAATTTTTACATATATACCAGCGGAATGGAGGGTAAAATTTGATCGAATTTAAGGAAGTAAATAAATACTATGGTGATTTTCAAGTATTGAAAGACATTAATCTTTCGATCAAAAAAGGCGAGGTTGTCGTAATCATCGGGCCTTCTGGTTCCGGAAAAAGTACAATGCTTCGCTGCATCAATCATCTTGAAACAATCACGAATGGTGTATTAACCGTTAATGATATCTCAGTTGCAGATAAAAAGGCGGATATCAATAAGCTAAGACAAAATATCGGGATGGTGTTTCAGCATTTTCATCTGTACCCGCACAAAACGGTGCTGGAGAACATCACGCTTGCACCTATGAAAGTTCTCGGAAAATCGGATAAGGAAGCGAAAGAAACAGCCAGGTTTTATCTTGAGAAAGTTGGGATTGCTGAAAAGGCGGATGCCTATCCATCCCAGCTTTCCGGTGGTCAGCAGCAGCGTGTTGCGATTGCCCGGGGGCTTGCGATGAACCCGGAAGTTATGCTGTTTGATGAACCAACATCTGCGCTTGATCCTGAAATGATCGGCGAAGTGCTTGATGTTATGAAGGCTTTGGCTAAAGAAGGGATGACCATGGTGGTTGTCACTCATGAAATGGGCTTTGCCAGAGAAGTCGCAGACCGGATTGTCTTCATTGATGAAGGTAGAATCCTGGAGGAAGCAACACCGGCTGAATTTTATGCCAATCCCCGTGAAGAGCGGGCAAAGCTATTTCTCAGCCGTATTTTAAACCATTAAACAACAGGGGGTAATGTATCTTGAAGAAAAAGAACTTTTTTAAACTGGCACTTATTTCGCTGATGGCTGTCTTGATTTTGGCTGCCTGTGGCGGCGGAGATGATGAAGCTACAAGCGGTGGGGGCAATGAAGAAAAGGATGCTCTAGCACAGATTAAGGATCGCGACAAAATCGTTATCGGTGTAAAACACGATACTCGATTGTTCGGATTGAAAAACCCGAGCACTGGTGAAGTCGAAGGATTTGATATTGATATCGCAAAAGAAATTGCGAAGGAAATCCTAGGGGATGAAAGCAAAGTTGAGTTCAAGGAAGTAACGTCCAAAACAAGAATTCCACTCCTCAACAATGGAGATATCGATGCGATTGTGGCTACAATGACGATTTCGGAAGAACGTAAGAAAGAAGTAGACTTCACCGATGTTTACTTTGAAGCAGGGCAGTCTCTTCTTGTAAAAAAGGGCAGCAAAATCAAAGGAATTGAAGATTTGAAAAAAGGAACAAAGGTTTTAGCCGTTAAAGGTTCCACATCTGCCATCAATATTCGTGAAAAAGCTCCTGAAGCAGAAGTATTGGAATTCGAAAACTATGCAGAAGCGTTTACTGCATTGAAAACTAAAAAAGGTGATGCGTTAACTACAGACGATGCAATCCTTTATGGTATGGCCGAGGAAGATCCGTCTTATGAACTTGTGGGGGGTACTTTCACTGAAGAGCCGTACGGAATTGCCGTGAAAAAAGGGAACACAGAGTTGGTTGATGCAATTAACGATGCTTTGAAATCCATTAAAGATTCAGGTAAATACGAAGAAATCCAAAATAAATGGATTAAAAAACAATAAATATTATCTTTATTAATCAGGATGGGCGCATCGCTCATCCTGATTAATTAGGAGGCGATAACACATTGCTTGATTTTACAATTCTCACTGGAAATTTAGATCAATACTTAGAAGGTTTTAAAATTACAGTCACTGCCAGTCTGATCGCCCTTGTGGCGAGCTTTCTGCTTGGAACCCTAATTGCTGTTTTTCGCATAGCGCCATTTAAGCCTCTAAACTGGCTCGGTACGATGTATGTAGAGTTTATCCGAAATATTCCGCTGTTGATCATTGTATTTTTCTTTTTCTTTGGTCTAGGTTTCTCTGGATTGACTGCAGGGACGGTTGGATTGACGATTTACACCTCTTCATTCATTGCGGAAGCAATCCGTGCGGGAATACTTGCGGTACCTAAAGGGCAGATGGAAGCTGCCCGTTCATCAGGATTATCTTATGGACAAACAATGCGGCTCATCATCTTGCCTCAAGCTATCAAAATAGTTATTCCACCACTTGGCAACCAATTTATTAATCTCGTTAAAAACTCTTCTATATTAGGAATCGTCGCCGGACTGGATTTAATGTACCAGGGCGATTTGATTTCGTCCCGAACGTTTGTAGTCTTTGACGTATATATTTTCGTTGCCTTATTTTATCTGATTCTTACCATACCATTAAGCCTTGGCGTTGGTTACTTGGAAAAACGCCTGGCTAAGAGTAATTGAAGGAGGTGCCACGATGGATTTCATTGGTGCTTATTCTCCCGACCATTTAACATTTTTGCTTGAAGGCTTCTGGGTTACGCTTAAGGTGGCATTCATTTCAATCATTTTAAGTTTCATAATCGGAGGGGCAATTGGTACGTTGCGTTATGCGAATATCCCGGTAGTTTCACAGATTCTCGCAGTCGTTGTGGAGACGATTCGTAACCTGCCGTTGTTATTGATCATATTCTTTACATATTTTGCTCTTCCGGAAATCGGCATTAAATTGGAAGTCACCTATGCCGCCATTGCCGCATTAACGGTATTCGAATCTGCGATGTTATCGGAAGTCATCCGAAGCGGATTGAATTCCGTCGAGAAAGGGCAGATGGAAGCAGCGCGGTCATCCGGACTTTCTTATATACAAACGCTCCAGCATATCATTATGCCACAGGCCCTAAGAAGAATGGTACCGCCAATCGTCAGCCAGTTTATCTCCTTACTGAAGGATACTTCATTGGCTGTTGTAATAGCATTGCCGGAACTTATGCATCATGGCCAGGTTATTTATGCCCAGAAAGATTCTTATATCATTCCGATTTTTGTCATTGTGGCGATCATGTACTTTGTCGTGAATTTCGCACTATCCCAGATTGCCCGAAGATTGGAAGTTAAGAGAGCATAACAAAGATCTGACTCGAACCTGAGTCAGGTCTTCTTTTGTGATAAATACCTCATTATTAAAAATTAGTAACAATAATTAAGCGATGATGGAAAGTAGTAAACATAAGAAACATGTCAGAGAGCTGATGGATGGTGTAAATCAGCATGGTTCTTTTGTTGAATGGGCTTTTGGGACTGACTTTTAGTAAGTCCCGGCGGAGAGTCTTACCGTCACAAGAGTCATCGTATTGAAAGCCAAGAGGTTTCTGTACGTTTTTTGAAGTTCGTTATGTTTTCATAAACGAATGCAGGTGGCAGCATGGGTCTTCCGTCCTTTTTATAGGGATGGAAGGCCTTTTTTGCTTTCTGAATTCCATTAATATCTGTAGGCAAATTAGAAAGGGATGATGGAGGGCTCGGCTGGGGAGAAGCAAAGAAGGAGTTGCTTAAGGTGATCGATCCTTTTGTTTCTAAACCTAGGGAGCAATATAATAATCTTATGTAAACTGGATAGAGGCTTAATGAAATTCTGATGCCGAAGCTAAAAAAGCGCGAATAGGTAACAAACCATTTTTACCTGAAATCAAAAATAATTGGAATCCGTTACTGATCATTTACGCTCCTGCCTAAAATGGTTCACCTCCCAAGCCTATCAGTGCATATGCTTATAGAGGAAGGTAGGGAGATCTCGAATGAAAATCTTTAATAAATATAATAACCAAAGTGCATTATCATCTTGGCAGCTGGCTGCCCTTGATTCATTCTCTGAAAAAATGAGTGATTCAACTAAAATGTTTCCCTGTATTCCGGCAACGCAGGGTTTTGCCCTTAATCAGTTACGCTATGGCTTTGCCGGAAAACCGGGTGAAGAAACGACATCAGCGGAAGTGGCCGCCCTATTAAAAGAATTTACGATACAATCAAGGGAATTCGGCAATTATACATCGTTGATCGTCTTTTTAGATACTCCTGACGAAATGGTAGAGGATGGCTCTGTTGATTATTTTGAAGAATTATTCTGGAAGCTTTTAAACCAAATGGCTGCCATCGATGAAAAGGAATGGGTGGTTCCCATTCCTTTGGATCCTGAAAATTCCTTATGGGAATATTGCTTTCATGGTGAGCGATATTTCATATATTGTGCAACACCTGCTCATGTGAACAGGAAAAGCAGGCATTTTCCCTGTTTTATGCTAGCCATCACACCAAGATGGGCTCTCACTAATTTTGATCATAATAGTAAATATGCCAATAAAATCAGAGATAATATTAAAGCCAGATTAATAGAATATGATTCCATCCCGCCTCATAGCAGTTTAAACACTTACGGTTCAGCTAATAACTTCGAATGGAAACAATACTTTCTGAGAGATGATGCAACCTCACTCGGTTCCTGTCCATTTTCACGGAAAAAGTAGCGCTGGGCAAAATGGGAGAACCAGCATTAAAGCGGTTATTTGGATCAAAGATTTACATTACCAACAGAATATTAAACAGAGCGGCTGTTAAAATATCTTATTTTTTGTTTGGTCTCTTTCATGTATGATAAGGATTAGAAGTGTATTTATTGACGTAAGCAGGTGAAAGGTAAAGTGATTCACAGTCTCAAAAATAATAAATTGAAAATGGTTTTAATGGCATCTTCCTATCTTTTATTTTCGATCTATCTTCTACTATTAATTTACTTATTATTTTTTGGTTTTTACCGGCAATCAGTAACTGTACAAGATTATAATCTAGTACCTTTTAAAACGATTATGATGTATATTTCTCATTCCTCCCAGTTTAATCCCGGAATTCTGTTCAATAATCTTGCAGGGAACGTATTGGCATTCATGCCGCTCGGATTCTTTATTCCCTTGTTACTTAATCGGGAATTCACGGTATTAAAAATTATTTTTCTCACATTCACTGTCTCGCTTTCTGTGGAGTGCGTTCAGTATTATTATCAAATTGGCGGTTTTGATGTCGATGATATCATCCTCAATACAATTGGGGGAATGGCCGGTTTTTGGGTGGCCAAGCTAATTTTTCACGCGAAACAAAGAGTATTCAATCCATCGAAATGAGTGTATAGGTAATATTCTATAAAATGATTGATGAGGTGGAGTGTTGATGATTACCATTCAAAAAGCTGAACCCGAGCATGTAGAAGGAATAGCAAAGGTTTGCTCCGATGGTTACCGAGCTACCTATCAGGAAACCCATACCCAAGAATATATTGAAAGAATCATATCCGAATTTTATAATCACGAGCGGATTTTGAAGGAAATCTTCGAGCGGCAGCCTGGGTGGAATGGCTGGTTTGTTGCTTTGGAAGAAGGAATCGTAGTAGGGGCAGGGGGCGGAGGAATGACTGGACCGGCAACAGGTGAAGTGTTTGTGCTCTACCTAGACCCGCAAAGAAGGAACGAAGGCATCGGCACGAAATTATTAGCCACTATCACAGAGGAACAAATTAGACAGGGTGCGAACGAGCAATGGGTTTCCGTTAGCAAAGGGAATGATAAGGGCATCCCATTTTATGAGGCTCGTGGTTTTGTCAAAGATTCCGAGAAAAGTTCATACGGTAATAGCGAAGGTGAAGATTATACTTCGCTGCGATATCGCAGGGTTCTTTAAGAGATGAAATCCGGCTAAAAGCCGGATCTTATATAATCTAATAAAACGAAATGAGCCAGCCGCCGATTGCCCCGGCAACGACAACAAGCCATGCAGGGACTTTCCAAAAGGCAAGCATTGAAAATAAAAGCGCTGATAAAGCAAAATCCTGTGGTTTAACTATCGAACTGGTCCATATAGGATGATAGAAAGCAGCTAGTAAAAGACCAACAACTCCAGCGTTGACGCCCATAAGTGCACCGTTGATACTAGGATTGCGGCGGATGCTGTTCCAAAATGGCAAGGTGCCGATAACCAGCAGATATGCTGGCAGAAAAATCGCCACTGTCGCAAGCAAGCCACTAGACCAGCCGCCGATCACTGTGCCAATATAAGAGGCAAATGTAAACAAAGGACCAGGAACTGCTTGAGCAGCTCCATAGCCTGTCAAAAACGCATCTTCGGTTAACAAACCTTCCGCGACAAATTCGCCTTCCAATAACGGAAGCACAACATGACCGCCTCCAAATACGAGCGAACCGGCTCTATAAAAACTATCAAACATGGCGAGCCACCGGATATCGAAAAAAGCACGGACAATCGGAAGTGTAATCAATAAAATAACAAAAATGGATAGACAAATAGCTCCGGCTTTATATGAGACTGGACACTTTAACTCCGTTTCAGCAGTATTGTCTTGATTTCTATAAAGCAAAAACCCGGTTATGCCGGCCAAGATAATGAAAACAATCTGAGTTATAGTCGATGGCCATATCAAAATACCAATCATGACAAATAAGGCAATCGATTTTCTTGGGGCATCAGGTGTCAGTGTTTTCGACATTCCCACTATCGCATGGGCTACAATCGCAACGGCCACAAGCTTTAAGCCATGAATAAAACCACTCTCGTTAAATGCGAAACGATCAATGAATAACGCGAAGATCATCAGAGCAAGCATGGAAGGTAGCGTGAATCCGATAAAAGAAATCAAGCCACCGAGCATGCCTCCACGTATTGTACCTATGCCAATGCCGACCTGGCTGCTGGCAGGACCGGGAAGAAACTGGCACAGAGCTACCAGGTCCGCATATGTCTTTTCATCCAGCCATCTTCTTCGTTTAATATATTCTTCATGAAAATAACCCAAGTGTGCGATTGGACCACCAAACGAAGTGAATCCCAGTTTTAAAGAAACGAAAAAGATCTCTATTAATTTTTTTACTTTCATGTATGTATTCTCCCAAGATTTTAATATGAATTCATTTAAACTGTAGCAGAAAAGCGAGGTGAAGGGTAAAAGATTAAAAAAAGTTTACAAATCATTAACATGGGAAATTATGCTTTTTTCATTACAGATATACTCCAATATTACTGGTTCATAACAATGAAATTACATATATTAAAACGAACTTTATACCCGCATATTTATTTATTCATAGAACGAAAGGTTTAGCAAGCAAGGAAAAAGGGTAATTTAGAATGATTACATATAACCAGTAATTTAGGGAGGGTTTTTGCATGTTGAATATTGATATTGATCAATTATTGGAAGCTACAGCCGAAATTGCTGACGATTATTCTTTAGAGTATAGCAAAGTGGATATTGATCAACTCCTCGATAATACGTTGGATTGGTAACGAAGCCGGGATAAAGCCCCTGGCTTTTTTTATTTCTTATATTCTTATTAAGTAGTAAAATAAAAGCATCGAAACGAAAAGCTTAGGTGAATACAATGCATGAACAGGACCATTTATCCGAATTGACGATATTAAAAGGAATAGCGGAGACATTGAATGAAGGGACCGATTTGACGTTGGTTCTGAACGATGTTTTAGCCAAGCTTCTGGAAGTCACCGGCTTCGAAACGGGATGGCTTTTTCTTTTTGACGAAAAAGATGAAGTCAGGATGATCACCTCGAGAAATCTGCCCCCCGCGCTTCTGAATGAAACAGAACAGCCGATGTGCGGAAATGATTGCTGGTGTGTGAAACAATATGAGGACGGACGGCTTCAAAAGGCTACAAATATTATTGAATGCAAACGTCTGGAGGAGGCCATCAAGCATAAGTGGGGAGAAACAAGAGGGCTTACTCATCATGCCACAGTGCCTTTGCGGTCCGGGAATGAACGCTTTGGAATCCTGAATGTCGCTTCTGCAGGAAAAGGCCGTTTTCAAGGTGAAGAACTGGCTTTGTTAGAGGCTATTGCCTTCCAAATCGGCAATACGATCAAACGGATACGATTAACTGAACAAGCAAAAGAAATTGCGTTATTAGAAGAGCGGAATAGACTGGCCCAGGATTTGCATGATTCAGTCAGCCAACTATTGTATTCCATCATTCTGATGGCAAAAACCGGTACTGTCGCAGGAGATAAAGAAAAGAACAGTGAAATCTTCAAAAATATCCAAAGCATAACCCGACATGCTCAGGCAGAAATGAAAGCGCTCATTTGGCAACTGCGGCCGAAAGGGCTTGAGAAAGGAATCATAAGTGCTTTGGCCGGTTACAGTGAAATGTTAGGTTTGCATATGGCCAGCACAGCAAACGGGGTCGTAGTATTGCCAGCACAAATTGAGGAAACGCTTTGGCGGATTGGGCAGGAAGCAATAAATAACTGCCATAAGCATTCCGGCATGCGTGAAATCTCTTTTGACTTCACATTTAAGCCCAATCTTGTTGAAATGGTCATCGAGGATAGAGGCTGCGGTTTTTCTTACGACGCCCAGGTTGACCTGCCTTCGATGGGCTTGAGGAATATGAAAGACCGAGCTGAAGCCCTAAATGGACAATTCAGATTATTAACAAGCCAAGGGAAAGGAACAGTCATCTCTGTTTCGATTCCCTTTTAGGAGGTAGTAGCTTTCATGACAATCAGAATTTTAATTGCAGATGACCATCATATCGTCAGAAAAGGTTTAGTTCTTTTTCTACAAACACAAACAGGGATTGAGGTAATCGGTGAAGCGGAAAACGGATTGATCGCAGTCGAAAAGGCAAGGGAGTTGAACCCTGATATCATTTTGATGGATTTATCCATGCCTGTCATGGATGGGGTAGAGGCCACTCGAAAAATTCTTGGAGAAAATCCAGCCGCAAAAATAATGATCCTCACAAGCTTCTCCGACAAGAATCATGTACTTCCGGCGTTAGAGGCAGGGGCAAGCGGCTACCAGCTGAAGGACAGTGATCCTGACAAACTTGTAGAAGGAATACATAAGATGATCGACGGCAAAAACGAACTGGATCCAAAAATAACATCCCAGCTTTTGTCTCACTTGCAAGGAAAACATAATAAGGACTCATATGTCGATGAGCTGACCAATCGCGAAAAAGAGGTATTAAATGAAATCGCCAAAGGAAGGAGCAACAAAGAAATTGCTTCAGCCTTGTTCATTACTGAAAAAACGGTAAAAACCCATGTTTCTAATATCCTCTCGAAATTGAATTTACAGGACCGAACTCAGGCCGCTTTGTATGCGGTACGGAACGGACTTGATTGCTAACCAGTTTGGCAGGTCTTTTAAAGCTATGCTAGTGTCAAGAGGAGAAGTTATTTTTCCAGTCTAATAAAGCCCAGTATGATAAACATACCAATCCAACCAACCACAAGCACTGTTTGAAGAATAGTTTCAACCAACACATCATTCATGGAATTTCACTCCGTTCATTCATTTTTAATAGTGTTGGCAAACGTCTTTTTAATTATTTGTCGAGTTTTTCTATCACTAGGCAACCGCTCATATATTGCGATAATGGCTCATAAATTTGCATAACCGCTCATATATTCGGTTAATGGCTCATATATTCGGATAATGGCTCATAAATTTGGATAACCGCTCATATATTCGGATAATCGCTCATAAATTTGAACAATCGCTCATATATTCGGATAATCGCTCATAAATTTGGATAAGCGCTCATATATTCGGATAACGGCTCATAAATTTGGATAACCGCTCATATATTCGGATAATCGCTCATAAATTTGCATAACCGCTCATATATTCGGATAATGGCTCATAAATTTGCATAAC
>NZ_QVTC01000033.1 GCF_003429085.1 Bacillus sp. V59.32b
AAAGCGAGTAGATTCCATGACCATTTGAAAATCAACAATGGAATTTAACAGAGCCAATTAAAAAAAAATTGAGTCTAATATGTTATTGGAAATGTTCGGATTGTCTCCAAAGTAAGTATTATAGAGAAAATAAAAATATAATTTGTAACGGATTTTTACTTTTTGAGTATAAATGCGTTACAATATAAAAACGGAGGTGTTAGAGATGGATTTTTATAATTATTTGGTAAACCAATTTGGCTATGATGAACCCATTTTCTCCGAGGATTTAACTAATGAACTAACAATAAACTCCAATACGTTACGTCAACAATTAAAGCGATTAACCGATGATAATAAAATCCAAAGATGTTCATTTAAAGACGGAATTTATTTTATACCAAATCCGGATTCGATTTTAAAGAAAAGTGCTTTAAGTATTAATAAAATTATCAAAAATCGATATTTGGTTAAAAAACACGAAAGAATTGGGTATGTTACTGGATTGGATTTTGCTAACAGCTTAAGATTAACTACACAAGTGCCCGGTCTAGTTGAGATTGTTACGGAAAAAGAAACTTCAAATCTAAGGTACGTTGATTACAACAAACGAAGGGTTGCTTTACGCAAAGCCAAAACAGATATTACGGAAAGTAACTATAAAATTTTGCAGGTCTTGGAGTTAATAAACAACTTTCATAAAGTTAGTGATGTACCGTTTGAAAAAGCAATTCCTAATATTTCAAACTATATAAAGAATGTAAAAATTGATAGTAAAGAATTGGATCGCTATTTAAGTATTTATCCAAAAGCGTTTAGGCAATTTATAGCGAGTGGGCTATATAATGAAATTACACGAAGATGAGCAAGCTTTTAATGAAACAATTGCTCTTGTTGCTCAAGAAAAGCTTATTCCCGAAGAACAAGTTGAAAAAGATTATTTTGTTTCGGTGCTTCTACAACAGATTGTTAACAGGGCCCCCAATATTGTGTTCAAAGGGGGCACTTCTTTATCTAAGTGCTTCAAATTAATTAATCGTTTTTCTGAGGACATTGATATCAATTTTAAAGAAAATGCTAATCCAACTCAAGGAGAAATGGAGAAATTGAAGGCCGGAATCATTGCGGCAATCGATGATGCTAAATTGGAATTAACCAACAAGGATAAAATAGGATCGAGAAGGATACATAATATATATGAGGTTAGGTATCCTAATCTAATAGAACCTACCGGTGCAATGAAGAATCATTTGATGGTTGAAACATTTGTGGCATATAAAACCTTTCCTTGCGAAAAGAAAATGGTAAGCAACTACATATTAGATTACTTCATTGAAGCTGGAGAAACCGAAATTATAGAAAAGTATGAACTAGCGGAATTTGAAATAAGTGTTCAAAAGTTAGACCGAACATTTGTAGATAAGATTTTTGCAATATTAGATTATGTAGAAGTGGGAACGATTGATAGAAATTCAAGGCATTTATATGATCTACATATGATATGGAAAGAAATCGGTCATAAATTGGAACAGGAAAGTTTTGAAAGCCTTTTTAACGCTGTAGCAAAAGAACGTTCTACAAATCAAAACAGGAATGTATCAGCACAAAACGGCTATAAAATGGTGGACAAGCTGAATGAAATTATAGACAAGAAACTTTATAGAGATGACTATGAAACTATTACTGTTCAGCTTATGCATAAAGAGGAAGATATAATTAACTACGATGATGTCATAGATAGTCTCAAAGCCATAATTAACAGTGGCCTGATCCCACTTACCATTAAGTTATTATAATTGCTCTCGGACATCTACCATAGTAATGAGTCTCCTGTGATGCTCAAGTCCTATATGGTGTTTGGATGTGCAAAGAGAGCGTTGTATTTCTGGGAACTGGTCCCTGAAATTCTAAATAACAACTAAGGTGATGCTATTGAAATATAAAGTTTGGTTATGGGTCAGTAGTTTAATAAGTCTGTTTTTAGTTTATGTATCAAACCTGCCCCATCCAAAAGAGGATATGTTTCTGCTTTTTAACGATTTAATAAGTGTGTTTATTTTTGTCCCGGCCTCTTTCATGCTGGCTAGCAGCATTATCAGTCTACTTGATGATGGACTCCAAAAGATTAGGACATGGATGATTATTCTAGCAATCCACGCACTTGTATTAACGATAGTTTCAGTGAAATTAGTTGAGAGATTTCATATCATTCCACTATCGTTCATCTTGTTTGTGGGAACTTTGCTCGGAGTTATGCATTTCAGTGTTTCTGTGACCCTAAAGAAAAATTAATATAGCAATATTCTATCGGCTGCCCTCTGGCAGCCATTTTATTTCTAAAACTAATGCAAAAGAAATAGAATGAAAGACATACTAATAAAATAATTCAGTATTAAAATTATTTTCAGAATTTTATTGATAAATGCCTATAGAAATGGCATAATTCAAGTTAACCTCTGAAGAATCAGGAAATCATCACCAAGAGAGGAGTGAAGTCTATGAGCGGTTCTATTATCGAAGTGAAGGAATTACGGACTAGTTTCTTAACAGATGATGGTGAATTACCGGTTGTGAACAATATTGATTTTCATATAAAGCCAGGAGAAGTCCTCGGTATCGTAGGAGAATCCGGCTGCGGAAAAAGTGTCACTTCGCTATCCATTATGGGACTATTACCTTCGGGAACAAGCAAGGTGGAAGGGGAAATCCTTTTTAAAGGGGAAAATCTTGCGGATGCATCCGAAGCAAGAATGCGCCAAATTCGCGGAAATGAAATAGCAATGATCTTCCAGGAGCCAATGACAAGCTTAAATCCTGTTTTTACAATTGGAGAGCAGCTGATTGAATCCTTACGCATACATAAAAAGTGGAATAAAAAGAAAGCAATGGCTCGGGCCGTTGAAATGCTGAAGCTGGTTGGGCTACCGCGGGCAGAGGAACTGGTGAAAGAATATCCGCATCAGCTGTCAGGTGGAATGCGTCAACGGGTCATGATCGCAATGGCGATGATCTGTGAGCCAAAGCTTTTGATTGCGGACGAGCCGACAACAGCGCTCGATGTAACCATACAGGCTCAGATATTGGAACTAATGAAAAAGTTAAATAAAGAAACGGATACGGCAATCATGATGATCACACATGATCTTGGGGTAGTTTCTGAAATGTGTGAACGGATTGCTGTTATGTACGCCGGTAAGATAGTTGAGGAAGGCGATGTTAAAACGATTTTCCAAAACCCGAAGCATCCGTATACGGTCGGCTTGATTAAATCCGTGCCAGATATGAGAAAGAAAGTGGAGCGTCTATATTCGATACCTGGGAATGTACCGAAACCGGGATCGCTCAAGCTTGGCTGTCAATTTGCTCCACGCTGTGAACATGCAATGGAGCAATGTCTGAGCGAGACTCCTCCTCTTACCCCGCTTGAAAATGGGCAACAGGTCAGATGCTGGCTCTATGAAGATGGGAAAGGAGCTAACGCACATGACTCAGCCATTACCATTAGTTAAGGTAGAAAACCTTAAAAAGCACTTTCCGATAAAGGGAGGGCTGCTCGGGAAAACCGTCGGGGAAGTAAAAGCGGTAGACGGGATTTCCTTCTACATCAATAAAGGTGAAACATTAGGTTTGGTCGGGGAGAGCGGCTGTGGCAAATCAACGACTGGCAGAATGCTGCTCCGCCTTTTGGAACCAAGTGATGGTAAGGTTTATTTTGAAGGACAAGACATTACCGAACTGTCTTCCGAAGAAATGAGGAAAATGCGCCGGGAAATGCAAATGGTCTTTCAGGACCCCTTCGCATCGCTTAACCCGCGGCATACTGTCGAGAAGATATTGGAAGAGCCTCTGATTGTCCACGGTGTAAAGAGCAAAGCGGAGCGCAAAAAGCGTGTGAAGGAGCTGCTCGAGATTGTCGGTCTAAGCAGCTGGCACGCCAAGAGATATCCGCACCAATTCAGTGGCGGACAGCGACAGCGAATTGGGATCGCAAGGGCCCTGGCCGTTAATCCAAAGCTCATTATCGCGGACGAACCGGTATCAGCCCTCGATGTTTCGATCCAGTCACAGGTTCTGAACCTGATGGATGATCTTCAGAAGGAATTTGATTTAACTTATCTTTTCATCGCGCATGACCTTGGGGTGGTGCGCCATATTAGTGACCGTGTCGGCGTTATGTATCTCGGGAATATCGTCGAGCTTTCCGATAGTGAGGCGCTTTATGAAAGCCCAAAGCATCCGTACACCCAGGCACTCCTGTCTGCCGTTCCGATTCCGGATATAGAGTATCAAAAGGAACGGATCATTTTGCAGGGCGATGTACCAAGCCCGGCCAATCCGCCAAAAGGATGCGCTTTCCATACAAGATGCCCGCATGCAATGGATGTTTGTACATCGGTAAAGCCGATCATGAAAGAAATTGAACCAGGCCATTACGCAGCTTGTCATTTATATGAATGACAAGGCGTATATATAGATTGGCATAAGTTAATTTAAAAAAGATTAATGGGGGTCAGAAATATGAAGAAGAAAAAGTCTTTATGGCTGTTTTTAAGCTGTGTGCTTGCGCTTTCTCTAGTTCTTGCTGGTTGCGGTGGAGGATCTTCTGAAGAAGGCGGAAGCAGCGAAAAAGGCGGAGGGGTTATGATTTACGGAAAAGGCGGTGATGCTGTATCGCTTGACCCGGCTATCGTAACAGATGGAGAATCTTATATTGTCACAGAACAAATGTATGAAACTCTTGTAGACTTTGAAAAAGACAGCACAGATGTTAAAGAAGGCCTTGCTGAAAAGTGGGATATCTCTGATGACGGATTGACATACACATTTACCCTGCGTGAAGGGGTCAAATTCCATGATGGTGAAGACTTCAATGCAGACGCTGTCGTCAAGAACTTCGAACGCTGGGCAAAGAGCAAGGATGAGGCGAAATTTGCTTATTATGCATCCATGTTCGGAGGGTTTGAAGGAGAAGAAGGACACGTCATTAAAGAGGTAAAAGCTGTAGACGAAAAGACAGTTGAATTCACACTGGTACGTCCACAAGCTCCATTCCTTAAGAACCTTGCGATGAGCCCTTTCGCAATTGCGAGCCCTTCGAAATTTGATTCAATCGACAAACAGCCTGTAGGTACTGGTCCATTCAAATTTGAAGACTGGAAACCTGGTGATACGATTAAAGTAGTAAAAAATGATAGCTATTGGGACAAAGAATTGCCGAAGCTTAGCGGAGTAACATTTAAGGTTATTAAAGATAATTCTGCACGTCTTAATGCATTGATTAAAGGTGAGATCGACTTAATAGACGGCATGAACCCAAGCGATATGAGCAAGGTTACCGAGGATGACAAACTTCAATTGTTCGAGCGTCCATCCATGAACGTTGGCTATCTGGGCTTTAATGTAGAAAAAGAACCGTTCAATAAAAAAGAAGTACGGCAGGCCATTAACCACCTGGTAAACAAAGATGATATTATCAAAAACTTTTATGAAGGAACAGCAGAGCCTGCGAAGAATCCAATGCCACCTTCTATTGGTGGATACGATGACAGCGTAGAGGGATATGAATACGATGTAGAAAAAGCAAAAGCATTACTTAAAGAAGCAGGACTTGAAAAAGGATTCAAAATGGATCTCTGGGCAATGCCAGTACCACGTCCATACATGCCTGACGGACAAAAAGTGGCAGAAGCAATTCAATATAGCTTAAAAGAAGTAAACATAGATGCAAAAATCGTTACATTTGAGTGGGGTGCTTACCTTGAAAAGGTTCAGGCCGGTGAAGCGCCAATGTTCATGCTAGGATGGACAGGAGATAACGGTGATGCAGACAACTTCCTTTACACATTGCTTGACAAAGATAGCATCGGGTCTAATAACTATTCACGATACAGCAATGATGAAGTCCATAAGCTGTTGATTGATGCACAAACGACTCCTGATGAAGCAAAACGAAATGAATTATATAAACAAGCACAGCAGATCATCCATGAAGATGCACCATGGGTTCCACTTGTACACTCAACACCATTGCTGGCGGGTACTAGTAAAATTAAAGGGTTCGTCCCACATCCAAAAGGCTCACAATCATTCCAGGATGTGACATTGGATTAATTTTAGTACAACTGGGGAGTATGGATTCGTGCATACTCCCCGTTTTTTATGAAAGCTTAGAACAAATAAGAAGCAGGTGACACTATGTTTTCATACACGGTACGGCGTTTAGGTGCGCTGATCCCGGTTTTGCTCGGTATGGCGTTCATCGTTTTCATGATGATCCGCGCGATTCCAGGGAATCCGGCACAGATCATGTTAGGACAACAGGCTACTAAGGAAGCCATAGCCGCTCTTACGGCTCAACTTGGCCTGGACAGGCCTTGGTATACACAGTTTGTAGAGTATCTAGGTGGTATTATTAGAGGGGATTTAGGAATCTCATTAAAAACGGGTTCTCCTATTTCAGAGGAAATCTGGCCATATCTAGCAGCCACAATAGAATTAGCACTGGTGGCGATGCTGTTTGCCGTTGTAATCGGCGTGAATGCAGGGATCATTTCCGCCTGGTTCCAGAACTCCTGGTTTGATTATATTGCCATGGTTCTTGCTTTGATTGGAGTTTCGATGCCTGTTTTTTGGCTAGGATTAATGGAACAATATGTTGTGTCGATACAGTTGGATTTATTACCGACTACAGGCAGAGATAATATACGTGATCCGGTAGAAGCGATTACAGGACTTTACTTGATTGATACACTTATGGCCGGCAGGTTCGATCAATTCATGGAAGTCATCAAACATTTAATTTTACCTGGATTTGCACTTGGGACGATACCAATGGCAATCATCGCCAGGATGACACGTTCATCAATGCTTGAGGTTATGCGTTCTGATTTTATCAGGACTGCCCGTGCAAAAGGAATGAGAATGTTCTGGGTTGTCTACAAACATTCTTTAAAAAATGCGCTCATTCCGGTAGTGACAGTAATTGGACTTCAAACCGGACTATTACTTGGCGGTGCGATTTTGACAGAAACCATTTTCGGATGGCCGGGCATTGGTACATATATTTATGATGCAATTGGCTCTCGAGACTACCCGGTCATTCAATCGGGAATTCTTGTAATCGCTACAATCTTTGTCTTGATTAATCTGGTCGTGGACCTGCTTTATGCGGCAATCGATCCGAGAATCAAGTATAAATAGGAGGGAAGATCATGGCAGAAACTGCAAGTAACATACCCCCCTTATTGCCTCAGCATGTACAGACGGCAGAGGAAAAAGCCGTGTCACCATGGAAAGAGGCATGGAAAAACTTTAAAAAGAATAAGCTGGCGATTGTTGGATTATCGATCGTTGCATTTTTTATCTTACTAGCAATACTTGCCCCTTTAATCGCTCCTTATGATGTGGCGAAACAAGAACTGTCCAACAAACACCTGGCTCCGTCTGGCGAGCACTGGTTCGGGACGGATGAATTCGGACGGGACATTTTCAGCCGAGTCATCTATGGAGCCAGGATTTCCCTTTGGGTAGGTTTCGTTTCGGTAGCAGGCTCAGTAATCGTAGGTTCATTTCTTGGAATTGTTGCCGGCTATTATGGAAGATGGGTGGATACAATTATATCGCGGATCTTTGATATAATTCTGGCATTTCCAAGTATTTTACTGGCGATCGCAGTAGTCGCGGCATTGGGTCCGTCCTTGCAAAATGCTCTTATAGCCATTGCGATTATTAACGTTCCAACCTTTGGTCGCCTGCTCCGTTCGCGCGTATTAAGCGTGAAAGAAGAAGAATATATCACGGCCGCAAAGGCAATCGGCATGAAGGATTCACGGATTTTAATCCATCATATTCTTCCTAATAGTTTGGCGCCGATCATCGTTCAGGGTACACTGGCGATTGCAACAGCCATCATCGAATGTGCGGCACTTGGATTCCTCGGAATGGGTGCACAAGCTCCCACTCCGGAATGGGGAAAAATGCTGGCTGACTCACGTGCATTCATTCTCCAAGCTCCATGGACCGTCTTATTTCCAGGCCTTGCGATCATGCTTACGGTACTAGGCTTCAACTTAATGGGTGACGGTCTGCGTGACGCACTCGATCCACGAATGAAAAATTAAGAGTATCCTTGCTGAGGCAGCGGATAAATTTTGAAAAAAGGCAGCTCCCGGAGAAACGGAAGCTGCCTTTTAGATATGCCTGAAATTCGAGATATCACCTAAGAAAGGAAGATATGCTCGATATTTGGGGTATATGCCCGATAATTGAGATATATGCTCGAAACCAGATATATCAACGAAAATCAGGATATATCATCGAAATTAGAGATATATCACCGAAACAGGAAATATATCACCGCAATCCTCATTGAAGTGCAACCAGTTCTTTAATTTCATCTGTGGAAAGTTCAGTGATCCAATTATCACTTGAGATAATTTCGTCATTTAATGCTTGTTTTTTATCAAGCATGGCGTCAATTTTTTCTTCGAGCGTTCCCGTACAGATGAGTTTATGAACGTGAACGAAACGATTCTGCCCGATTCGGTAGGCCCGGTCAGTTGCTTGATTCTCAACGGCGGGGTTCCACCAGCGGTCGAAGTGGATCACGTGGTTAGCGGCGGTGAGATTAAGGCCCGTTCCTCCTGCTTTCAAGGACAGGATGAAAATTGGGAATTCACCGTTTTGGAAGCTGGTTATCATGTCATCACGTTGTTTTTTCCCAGAGCTGCCATTTAAGAAAGGAACCTCAAAGCCGTACCGTCTTTCCAGCAATTCCTTCATCATATTGCCCATTCCGATATATTGAGTGAATATTAGGCAGCTTTCATCTTGCTCCCGCACGGCGTCCACGAGCTCAGCAAGTTTCTCAAGCTTTCCGGAGCGTTTCGGTGCCTCGCGGATGTCAGACCGGTCTTCTTTTAGATAAAGGGCAGGATGGTTACAAAGCTGCTTTAATTTTCCGAGCATCTGTAGAATCATGCCTTTTCGTTCGAACGCGGATAACTGTTCGATGTTGGCAAACGTATCTTTGATTAACTGTTCATAAAGCGATGCCTGCTCGGCGGTCAGTGGGACAAATTCCTTTTGCTCCTGTTTATCCGGCAGGTTTAAAGCGACTTCTTTATCCCGTTTCGTCCTCCTGAGCAGGAACGGCTGAATCAAGCTTTGCAGCTCTTTGATTTTCCCTTTCTGCTCTTCACGTTCAATGCTTGTAACGTACTTTTCCTGGAATTGGCCAAGTGTGCCGAGATATCCTTTATTAATAAAGTCAAAAATGGCCCACAATTCACTTAGACGGTTTTCCATTGGCGTTCCTGTAAGGGCAACATGATGCCCACCCTTCAATTTACGTACGGCGCGAGACTGCTTGGTTTGAGAGTTTTTAATATTTTGCGCTTCATCCAAAATAATACTGTTCCAGTGTACCGACGTCAATTCGTCGTGATCCTGATGCGACAGGCCGTAAGAGGTGAGCACCACATCATAATCTGCGACAAGATGTGTGAACATTTCTCCTTTGGCACGGTTCGAGCTGTAGTGAAGGTGGACCTTCAAATCGGGTGCAAAGCGTTCAAGCTCGCGCTGCCAGTTGCCGAGGACAGAAGTCGGACAGACGATGAGCGAGGCCTGAACAGCCGGTATCGCTGAACCATCCGCAAGTTCGTCGTTACGGTCTTGCTTATTTTCTTCAATAGTCCCGACCAGCTTTTGCTGTTCTTTAACATGCAGCAGATAAGCAATCATCTGCACCGTTTTTCCAAGCCCCATATCATCAGCAAGACAGGCGCCAAAGCCGTTTTCCCGTAAAAATAATAGCCAGCTCATGCCCAATGACTGATAAGGGCGTAAATCACCATGAAGTGCCTCGGGCGTTTCCAGGATTGCGATATTTTTGGTTTCCCGGAGCCTGCCGATCATCTTCTTTAAATCTCGGTTCAGTTCAAATTGGATTTTCAGCATGTCTTCGTCATCATCATTTTCGGCTTCATCTTCAACTTCGCCGAGAAATTCCTGTCGGAGCAAATCATTCAATTGCAATCCTTTTTTGTTAGCCTCATCCATCAGATCCTGAATCTGCTTAATAAATGACGGGTCAAGCTTTACCCATTGACCGCGGATGTAGACGAGCCTTCGTTTATCCTCGACGAGCTGTTGGAATTCATCTTCAGACAGATCCTCGCCGTTTATGGAAAATCTCCAGTCGAAGTCCATCAGTGCCTGCAGTCCGACATAGGAAGGGCCGCGAGTAGATTGGCTTTTCACTTTAGCCTTGATTTTCAAGGAGGACTCCCTAAGCGCCAACCACCAGGAAGGAAGCAGAATTTCAGCACCGAGAAACATCAGCTTCTCGCTCGCTTCCGTCAAAAACTCCCATGCCTCGGATTCTGAAAGCTCACCCTTGAATGAACCACCTTTGTCTTTAAGCCAAGGGACCACAGTAAGCCACCGTTTCACCATTTTATTGATTTCGCTGCTATATTTATTCCATCCGCGCGGCAGCCTTTTTTCAGGAAGTGTGATAATTTCCGTTTCGTCTTTTTTTGAACGAAGAATGATTTGCAGATTCCATGGCCCTTCTCCGCCTATCGGTTCAGATAGACGGAGCCCGATTGTGAATGGCTTGGCATCTTCGGTGATCCCAAGCCATGCGAGCCAGCTGTCCCGGTCAAAAAAGGCCTCTAGCTCTTCAGGCGAAAGACGAGTTTCCCTCAGCGCCCTTACAGCACTTAGCCAATTCTCTTTCACCGGTGAATAGCGTTCCAGAAATACATTAGCCGACTCGTTATACCAATTACTAACGAACGTTCTAACCGTCATATCCTCGTCAGCATGATCATCTGTTTGAATCCTTTCATCCCAGAAAGAAGAAGAAAACTCCTCCTCCACTTCTGCCGGGAGCTTCCAGGCTACATGCCCGCCTTGCAGGCTTTTAAAATCAGGCATCGGTATTCCGCCGATAATGGTTTCATGGAGGATTGGTGCGGCTGACAAACAAAGGGAAGATAGCTCCGACCACTCCCAATTTATGAAAGAATTAAAGCCTTCTGTCGCAAATAAATTAAGCAGCCCCCAGGCATCGAGAATAAATACCGGCATACCTTCGATACTATCCGTATCCAAACGGGTTCCGTAAAAGCTCGCCTCATCCCAAGTGAAAAGCAGCTTGCGGATATACTCCGTATTTATATATTGATTTTCCTCATCCACCACTGAGATCGCGTATGAACCATTCTCCAACGCAGTGGTGTTGACCTTGAATTTTCCTCTATTAAGATTAAGCATCGATCAGCTTACCCCTTTGCAATTCTTCTTGAAATGCACGCAATCGTTTTGTCGATTCCGTTACATACTGCATGTATTCGAGGAACACCTCTTCTTTTTTCATTTTTTTATAAAGAGTTCGCATTTTTTTTAAATAACGAACCGTCTGTTTGTAGGCAGAGCGATTTTTCATGCTGACCGTCTGTTGGACGGCATGGTAATACAGCGGTAAAACTAAAGCTGGGTCGTGTGCCGCTATTTTTTTCAAATTCTCCGTTCCAATCACATCAATACTGATATTGCTGTAAATATGCATCTCCACCCATTTTTTGTACTGCTCCTGCTCGAACAGGAAGTTAGCATAATTCCAGTAGCTGTATGGGAGGCATTCACGGTAGAACCGTTCAAGCACATCCATCCGCTTCATCTTATAGCAGTAATGGCTCACCGGACCGGAAAAGGTTCTCACAAAGTCGTTGCCTTTATAGTAATCGTCCAACCCCTTTAGAAAGCTACCAACATTCGCATTCAGAAAATCAATGAAAGGAGCGGCGCGATGGTCCATATCAAGGTCTGACAGTAATCTTAGCCAGTAAAATACATAAGGGCAGGCATCAGCCTTAAGCTTGTCGAGTAGTAATGTGGCCTCCTTATCCCGATTAGCCAGAATACTAAGATGGATCGCTGCGATCGTATAGGTCTGTTCTTCGATGGGATGAAGTGTTTTGGAGTCAAGCCTTTCCTGTACACGCTCAAGCTCTTGTTGCCTCCAGGCTGAATTGGTCAAAAGATAGCTCCATATCGACCGGTAAACATCAGTCTTTTCATATTCCAATGCATCCAGACCATCAAGCAGACCGATTACTTCTTTTCTGATAGCCTCCAAAAACGGATCGAAAGCGAATGGACGAGCCTGCCTGCTGACATGCTGGACAGAAGCATGCACATCCTCTGCTAGGTCATCTGCGAGCGAATAAAAAATCCTTGCAACGTTTGACTTTGTCATGTTTTCTTTAATTGTTTCCAAAGCAAGCAGCAAGGTCGTAAGGTCAGCTACAAATGAATAGAGACTTTTCCATTCTCTTTCCAAGGGAGATTTAGACCTGACTTTTTTTAAATACAATCTGATTTTTTCATCAATTAAGTAAGGGGGGAGGTTCAAATTTGCGTCAACGATTTCTGCATAGGCTGAAGTAAAGAATTCTTTCCAGGCAGGATAGCTCTTTTCCAGCACCGAACTTGAATTTCCCTTCAGAATATCACTTGCTCTCTGGATAGGAAGTGTTGTTTTCGGCTGGGCAGCAGGACGTCTGTTTTCCCTCCAGCTCTGAACCCAATCGCTCACACTCGCAATATTGGCATAGGAGGAAAAGAAAACAGCCATCCGGTGGCGGCAAAAAAACTCTGCTTTACAGCTGCAAGTGCTGAGAGGGGCCATATCCAAATCCAACTCGACCTTTACTGGAACTACATCCTGGACAAAAGCAGTAATCTTATCTTCTGATTCCTGCTTCCGGTACACTAGCTCCTGACGGTAGAGCATCATTCCTTTTAGAACTACGGCGAGATTTTCTTCCTCTCCCGGATGTAACATATCTGCCAGCTGTTCAGCAAAAAACATCAACTCACTCTTCATCATTCAGCCTCCGCATGTCCGATTTTTTTACATCTTATTATTATACTTCATTTTGCATGGGAATTTGAAGGGAGCGACCGGGTTTTCTGAAAAACAACATTATTTCATGCAAAAAAATCATTCCTAAGGAAGGAACGAATTCACTGGCTATTTTCCATATAAGTTCTCACTAAGTTAGATCTCCGGACACAGTGTAATATAAGGTCATTCATAAAATAAGAAACAAAAAACCCATAACGACATCGATTCGTCATGGGTGATTATGATTTTAATTTCTTTTTCTTCATTTTCTTAAGGCATTCTTTCATTCGCTTTCGTTGGCTCATTCCTGCTTGCTTTGGATTAAGCAATGGTTTTGCCAAGCTGTTTGAAAGCTGTTCGGCAGGTTTGGGATTTACTCGACTCAAGTCTGTCTCTCCTTTGAAGTTATGCTTTTTCTTTCTAAATACCCACTTTGAATCAAAAGAAACCTAAATTAATAAATTTTTTTTCATCTTGACAATTTCCTTTAAATATTTCGAAATTCAAGATTAAGTTATGCGTTGAAAAAATATACTTATAGTTATATTTTGTTCCTTGAGATATAGCCTTTTTAAAGAAAATGAACGTTCATCGTCCTTATTCGCTTAATATGCTCTAAAATCGAATTTTATTTTAAATTAGAAATAGTGATTAAATAGAACTAATATCGGGAAAGAAAAATCTTTTCGATATAATGGATGGTTATGTGTCATGTTAAGACGGTGCTTGAAAGCCATTTCAAACATTTTCTTAATTTCTGGAAACCTCTGTTTCTAGTACCCAAATGGGGGAGCATAGTAGATGTGCTCTCGATGGTCCTCAGGCAAACATATGCTTGAGGAATTTTTTTATTGTCTATTATCTCCTAAATTTATTTATAACGTGTTATAATATGTTATAACGTAAAATGGAATAAAATTTGTTATTACTGTTATAAATTTTAAAGCATATGATAAAGATAGGAGTGATAATATGACGATAACGGGGGTTAAACAAGTGGAAAGAAAGGTCACAAAGGTAGGAAACAGCTTAGGTGTTACTTTTCCAGCAGAGGTTTTAGAGCACTTAAATGTAAAACAGGGCGATCAAGTTTCATTCCATTTTGAACAAGGAGCGGTAAAAATTGAAAAGGCTCGGAAAGTTCCCCTTCCGAAAGGCATTGATAACAATTTTCTTGATCTAATGAATGATATGATAAATGAGTATGATGAAACATTCAAAGGATTAGCTAAGAGATAATATGCATTATTTATCTGCGGAACACGTAATCTTTCTTAATTCACACCAGATTAATCTATACACTCCTGGGGAAATGATGGGTGTAAAAGATTATAAGTTATTAGAAAGTGCGGTTAATCGTCCAAAGCAGAGTGCATTTGGCGAGGATGCTTATCCTACCATTATAGAAAAAGCAGCGGCATTATATGAAAGCGTGGCTAAGAACCATGCCTTCCATAATGCGAATAAAAGAACAGCGTTTGCAGGATTATATATGTTTCTTGGATTAAATGGATTTCATTTAAAAGTTCATCCGAAACAAGCAGAGGATTTTACAGTACGAATGGTGGCCGATAAAGAATCACCAGTGAGCTTCGATGAAGTTTGTGATTGGATTGAAACATATATTCAAAAGAGGCCATAACAGGTCTCTTTTTTTCAAACCCCTACATTTCCGCCCTCGTTTGAAAAACCAGTTGGTTGGGTACCATTTATAGAGATAAAGAAGTGCGGGAGGAATGGGCATGGCTGATTTTCAAGAGAAAAATAAAGAGATGACACAAGACTTGAAAACGAGACGGTCGATGCTTCAGTTTATTTTTCCTTTTATGATGGAGAATAGCAAGACGAAGGAGTTTACAAGCAGACTGCTGGAAGACGGTTTTGGATTTTTTGACCTGAAGGACATGGAACAGCAGGACGCTTTCTATGGAGGCATCAAGGTTTCCCATCGTACACTTGAAAAATTTTTCCTTCCGAATATTGAACCGATTTTGTTTCCCAGGAATATTCAGTCCAAAGAAGGCATTCGACGTTTTACGAAAAACCTGGAGCTGGAGTCGAGTTTTCAATCACCACACCTGCAAACCGACTTTACAATTAACTCAATTGACATTATGTTGTGTCCGTTCCATATTGGGATGATGAACATTCGTGTTACATTGCCTGAAGAACTGGATTACAATGATGTTCTTTATTTTGCTGACACCTTTCGCGTATTAGAGCCGATTGTCGAAGATGAAGAAAGCACGAAAATCGGTTGTGCAAATGGATCTTATACAAAAGTGAAGGATTTTATCTTCAATGAGCTAATCCCAAATTTGACAGATTTCATTGATCAGCAAGAGTCTAATGCTACTTATTTTGGCAGCCTGCCTTTTTTTATAGACGAGCGAATGTACGTAGTTGGACACATTTCTTTGGATGAAGACAGCTCCATTACAAAAACTGATTTATATCGTGCGAGCCAACTGAACGGTTATGACTTGGACGGCAAACCATACGTGGGTGCGTTGAACCCCGCATACATTGACCGGCATTACAAAAAAACGTCTATGATCGCTGGGGGGATGAAACTTATTTTGTCGCAAGCGAGTACCATTTCGCCTGTGTGACCAAAGCGTCCGGAAAACTTGAAGAGGCGCTTGCGAGCGAAATGTACGGTCAGCATTACTATGAGCTGCTGCTGTTCTTCTACTATAAAATTGTGCTTTTGAAGCTGACGCATGAACATTCAAGAATCGATATTGAAAAAGACCAATCACAGACAGAACTCTTAATTATTATGATCACGGAGTTTTCTGCGAAATATTTGTTCCCGGAAGTAAATAGCACGACATCCGGGAAAGAGATCACGCATATTTTAAAGGAAGTATTTGAAATTGACCGCCTTTATGAGGATGTAGTTAAAACGCTCTCGGGCCTATATCAGAATCAAGATAAGTTAACGACAAACCGAAACAATTATTTGCTGCAAATCTTGACTATTTATACAGTCGTATCAGGGATTTACGGAATGAACCTGGTCATAGAAGACTGGAAAGGAAAAATCCGCTGGAGCAAAATTCCCGACTATAGCTTTTTTGAATACATTTCTTTGTTTGTAGCCTTATCAGGAATTGTCATTTCGGCGATATTAGGAGTTGTAGCGTTAGAGAAGTGGATTAAAGAACAGCGCAGCAAAAAAAATAAGATATTTTAGATGCCAGGGTCCTATGCACAATGCTGCATGGGGTCTTTTTTTAGTGTTTACAAAAAAAGTTAATATTTAATATTAAATATCAATAAAATAGGTCGATATAACTAGTATAATATTCCTATAACTTATTTAAAACGAGGTTTAATGAAAAATAACTTTAATTAAAAATATTTTAATTAAAAATATATTAATTAAAAATGATCCCTGCCGATATAAGTAATAACAAAAAGAAAAGAGGAATCATTTATGAATGAAATCAAAGAAATGAATCACAAAACGTTACGGCAGAAAAATTTAATTATGTTCTATTCTTTTTTATTCTCTCTGGTAGTCGGAATTATCTATAGCCTTTCAACAGGAGATCTGTTGGCAAGCAGCATATACGGTGCTGAAATTCTATCGTTCGCTGTCTTATTTGCATTATTTCAATATATCTTAAAGAAAGAAATTCTATTTCCTTATATAAGCATTCTTGTAATATACGCATTTCAATTACTGCTTATTGCCCTGGATGGAGGAAGCGTGCAAAACTATCAAATCATAGCCTTCATTCAAGTCTATGCCGTTATCCAGTTCAATCCTTCCGTTTTTCTCTTAGGTTCAGGTTTAGGTCTGGTTGCTACGATTACCAACTTCTTATTAGCAGATGGCCAAGCAGCGAAGGAGGCATTTTCAGGAGGCATATTAACATTTGTTTTAACTGCTGTCTCGCTTTGGATTTTAATAAAACTCAATCAAGGTCAAGAGAAACGGGTGGAAACTTTATTATTAGATGCTGAAAAGAGCACTGTCGAGAAACAGGAGCAAAAAGAATTGCTGGAGCGTGAAGTAACCTCGATAGTCGGAAGGATTAATAACATCAACAGCCAAATCCAGCATAACTCCGATGCACAGGGGGAAATCAAAACGGCGATAACCGAGGTGGCAGCGGGCAGCCAGACCCAAAGTGAACAAGTGACGATGATTGCCGACCATGCGCATTCCAGTGTTGCTGCCATGAACCAAATGGAAGAAGTAACGGGCGAGTTGTTCCAGGAAACAGAAAAAACAAACACCATTGCCCGGAATGGCGAAGAAAAGGTTAACCACCTGCAAACGGAAATGAATGATCTGAATCAACTGATCACAGATTTAAGTTCAACCTTTGAACATCTTACAAGCAAGATCTACGAAACCAATGAATTAGCGGATACAATTAAAGACATTACAGCCCAAACGAATTTACTTGCGCTCAACGCAAGTATTGAGGCTGCCAGGGCGGGTGAGGCAGGAAAAGGCTTCTCCGTCGTGGCGGAAGAAATTCGGAAGCTGGCGGAAACAACCAAGCAAACGACGGAAAACATTGCCCAGAACCTGGTCGAAGTGAATGAAACGAATTCTATTGCCCTCGACAAGATGACCCAAAGCGCTAACAAATTTACGGAAAGCGTACAAGTGACGAAGGAAGTCTCGGATTACTTCACTGAATTGAATCAGACCGTGGAAGGATTGAACAATAAATTTGGCAACTTTGAAAGCCTAGTCAAGGATGTAAGGGGCAAGTCATCGGAGGTCGAGGTTTCCACCAATGAATTAGCCGCGATCATCGAAGAAGCTTCTTCCGGCCTTGAAGAGATGAGCGCAACCATCGAAACGATCAGCGATGATAATATCCAAATTGCCAACCATATGAAAGAGCTATCCGGAAGCGCCAATCAAATTCGTGATAGTTTTCAATCAAACGATTGATTAAAAAATAAAAATAACTACTTAGGTGATGGAGACAGCATTGTTTAATAAGGGAGGATGTAATAACTGTGATGAAACCAATGGAATTAATGACTGCCCCAAACGAACAACAGAAAATAAAAAAAGTACTAATACTCAACACAGAAATTACATTACAGTCTTCTGTAAACGGTGTGGAAGTGATCCATTTCAAGCTGGGGAAAGGTGATATATTCAGCAACAGCCCCGACTGGGCAACCAACCCTGATTTTCTAAGATCAATAACGTCATTAAAAGGATCTCTTGAAATTCATATCGGACATGAAAAAATGACCATTAATGGAGGAGATACGACGACAAACATCCCGTCGTTCTCCCCTATCAGATTCAAGGCCATTACAAATTGTGAATTTTTAATTGTAACATCCGAACCGATATTCGAAGAAATTTATGTAGCCAAAGGGATGAAAATTCATCAGCTTGCTGCCGATATAGAAGAAAAGGACGGGTATACATTAAACCACTGTTCAAGAATCCAACGGCTATCTGATTTAGTTGGAGACAAGCTGGGTCTTCCCAGTGACGAACTGATCACCCTTACATACGGTGCCTTTTTACACGATATCGGGAAAGTCAAAATTCCTTTGAAAATTTTACAAAAGCCGGGGAAGTTAACCTCAGCCGAATGGAAAGTCATGAAAAAGCATCCTTTGTATGGGGCAGAGCTACTGCGGGAAACGGGTTTTGATTATTTAACAAAAGCAAGTCTTATCGTGGAACAGCATCATGAGAGATGGGATGGAAAAGGGTATCCATATGGCCTGAAAGGGGAAGAGATCAGCTTGGGTGCTTCAATTGTCTCCGTAGTGGATGCCTATGATGCAATGGTTTCAAATCGGGTATACTGCCCAAGCCTAAGCAAGGAAGAGGCACTCGAAGAAATCGTCCGCAATCGAGGAACCATGTATCGGCCTGAGATCGTGGACGCGTTTGTTGCAGTTTATGATCAGCTGGAAATTATTTCACCTTTAACAAAGTATAAAAAAATCAATTAGGAGGTTAATTATGAATTCTTTAAAGTATATTGTTTTTCGCATAGGCAATCAAGATTTTGGAGTACCGGTTTCCTTCGTCATTTCGATTGAGAAAGTAATCGATCTTTCCGATTTCCCCCAGATGCCAAAGTATGTAAAAGGACTGACAACCATACGCGATGCAGTTGTACCGGTACTCGATATGTCCCAAATTTTGTTTAACCGCACGTTAGAAACGAACGAAGACGGCATTATCATCTTAATCGATATCAACGGCTCCCAAGTCGGAATGATGGTAAACGAAGCAAAAGAAATTCTCGATGTACCGGAGAGTGAAGTCAAGGAGATAGACGGATTATTCAGTCAAAACGCCTCTTACCTAATCGGAGTAGTCAGAGCGAACGACACGCTAATCAATCTCCTAAACCCAATCGAGATGCTTCAAAATATCGACGGAATCGATGAAATCATCGAGCAAAGCCGTCAAACGGTAAACTAGTAAAAGGGTGGCATCACTTTCAAAGTGGTGTCGCTTTTTTTGATTCAAGGATAAGTATGAATTCCGCTCGCTTCTCATAAAGTTATGGAAAAGGGGGCGGCCCACATGTTTTTACATCATATAGATCAAGATCTTTCCTTGAGGTTGCTGAATGAAAAGGATGCAGAGGAACTCTACAGGCTGATTGACGGCTCAAGAGATCATCTACGCGAATGGCTGGGCTGGGTCGATTATATTCAGGATGTCAATGATTCAGGAGAATTCATTCACGACCATTTAAATGGAGTAATCGAAACCGGTGGATTTCTTAAATCCGCTGGCATCCTATATAAAGGATCCATCGCCGGAATAATTAATTATAACGATATTCATAAACAATATAAGATCGGCGTGATCGGATATTGGCTCGGAGAACCATTTCAAGGTAAGGGGATTATGACAAGGGCTTGCAAAGAATTTGTAAACTATGGATTTACAGAGCTTGGCCTGAACCGCATTGAAATCAGGGCCGCCCCGGAAAATAAAAAAAGCAAAGCTATCCCAGAAAAATTAGGATTCACAAAAGAAGGACAAATCCGGCAAGCCGAACGGTTATATGACCATTATGTGGATCATGTTGTGTATGGAATGCTGGCGAACGAATGGAGACTTAGTAAAAGAAATGAGTGAGAAATCCCAAAAAAACATGAGAATCCGTATACCTGCTGGAAGTAAGATTTTTGCTCAAAACAGTAACCCGGCAACAAAAACAGAATTCCCGCAACAAAACAGTGGCCCGGCAACAAAAACAGGATTCTCGCAACAAAACAGAGGAAACCCGCAACAAAACCGGACCTCCACCACAATAATAAAAATCTTATATCTCCAAAATCTTATCCTTATCCTTATGAAGTCGATAAAGCCTGTATGCATGGCTGATTATTACTTTTAAAATGGCGTAAAATGGCACGGCGATGATCATCCCGAGCAGTCCACCCATGCTTCCGGCCACGAGTAACAACAGGATGATGGTGAGAGGATGCAGGTCAAGCTTCCTGCCCATGATGTAAGGAGACGTAAAATTCCCGTCAATTTGCTGGACGACGATAGCGACGATGATCACCTTAATGGCCATGAAAGGTGATGTGATGAGTGCAATGATGATGGCCGGAATAATGGCAATGAAAGGACCGATAAACGGGATGACATTGGTAAGCATCGCGATGATTGCCAGGATGAGCGAATAATCAATGCCGATGATTAAATACCCGATGTACATCATGACCCCGACGACAAAAGAAACGATTGCCTGTCCTTGGATATAGGAGCTTAACGCTTCATCCATATCTTTTACGACTACCTTGGCTTCCTCTGCCTGAAAGTAAGGAAGGAATTTCAGAACTCCATTTGAAGCACCTTCACTATCCTTCAAAAGATAGAAAACGATGAAGGGGACCGTCACGATCACGGTAACAATACTTGTAATGACTCCAATGAAATTTCCGAGATTGCTTCCGATTTCGGGAACGTGTGATCTAAGATAATCACTCACGCTTGCGCTGACTTCTTCAAAGGTGAGATATTCGTTTTCCTGAAATCTAGAAAACCATGGGCTTTCTCTGAGGTCAAGTATCTGCCCTCTTAGACTATCCACGATGGCAGGCAAATTGTCTATCAAGCTCCTGAATTGATTTTGCAATTCAGGACCCACGAGAAACACTACCAGAGTGCCGATTCCGATGAACAACAAATAAATCAGAATAATCGACAACGACTTCGGCACCTTTCTGTCATGCAGGAAGAACACGATCGGCCTTAAGAGATAATAAAGTACACCCGAAATCAAGAAAGGAGGAAAAAGAGTCTGGAAAAAGATAACGAAAGGCCTGAATATGAAATCTACCTTAGTAGCCAGTAATATGATGATTAAGATAATAATAAGGCTATACCCGATTCGGAAATATTTTGTATTTGGCAAGACTGACACCTCGTTTGGAGAGTTTTTGTGTAGAAAGAAAGAAGGATAAACGTTTTCATGTATATAAGAATTATCTCTCTATACCCCTGTATCGCGAAAATTATACCTACATGGATTTCCCATTCACAATCCGCATGAGAGGATATCCTCCACAAAAAAAACTGCCCCACATTGTCCTTCAACACTCCAAGTGTCCAATATTTCATTTTTTAACCGGACTGTATATAATGGTAGAAGGGACTATTCGCCCATTTGAGTTAATTTACCCCAACAAATAGATTCTGCCATTTTGGTAAATTCATAGAAAAAAAGAGGGAGATAGAGAATGAAGAAGCTGCTTTTGCTTTTCAGTATACTGCTGGTGATAGCCGGGTGTGAGAAAGAGCCTGCACCGGAGGACCGGCTCACCGCGTACACAAAGCTCTGGAATGAACAAAAATTTGACCAAATGTATGATTATCTGTCAACGGATGCGAAGGAAACATTGAGTAAAAAAGATTTCACGGAACGTTATGAAAAAATCTACAAGGACATTGAGGTAAACAACCTAAAGGTGACATATAAGAAACCGGAAGATCCTGAGAATCATGATGAAACGGCGACCCTGCCTTTTTCGGTGAAAATGGACACGCTCGCCGGGGCTGTCAGCTTTGATCAGCAGGCCAAGCTTGTAAAAGAGGAGCGCGATGATCAAACGAATTGGTATATTAATTGGAATCCCGGTTATATCTTTGCGGGAATGAAGGAAAACGATGAAATTGGGATGACGACCGACCCCGCGGTTCGCGGCGAGATTATTGACCGTCTTGAACGAGGGCTGGCCATGAACGGAAGTGTTGCCGAGGTTTCGATAGTGCCTGAAAAAATGGCCGATGAGGAAGCTGGCATTATTTCACAGGTTGGCAGTCTGTTAAATATGTCTAACGAAGAAATTGAGAAGAAGCTAAACCAATCATGGGTACAGCCGCATATGAGTGTGCCGATTAAAAAAGTCGACCCGGCACAAACTGCCCTGCTGGATAAACTGAAAGCGATTCCTTCTGTAGCGATATCAGATGTTGCCGAACGTGTATATCCATATAAAGAAATTACGGCTCATCTGATCGGGTATGTAGGAGCCATTTCAGCGGAAGAACTGGAAAAGCGGAAAGGAAAAGGCTACAGCGCAAGCGATGTAATTGGAAAGCGAGGCCTTGAACAGATCCTTGAGGACCAGTTAAAAGGGAAATCAGGTGCGAAAATTTTCATTAAGGGAGAAAATGGGCAGGACAAGGTTGTCGCCGAAACGCCGGCCGAGGAAGGCGAAACCATCATGCTCACGATAGACGCCGAATTGCAGAAGGATATTTTTGCCCAATATAAAAATGATACCGGGTCTGCCGCAGCGATACACCCACTAACCGGTGAAACGTTGGCGCTCGTTAGCAGTCCGTCGTTCGACCCGAACAAATTTGTGCTTGGCATTTCAAACGAAGAACGGAAACAACTCGAAGATAATCCGGATAAACCACTGCTAAACCGCTTTAGCTCGGTATATGCACCCGGTTCGACAATAAAGCCGTTGACCGCAGCGATTTCGCTGAAAAACGGGGTAGATCCAGCGAAGACAATGAAGGTTTCCGGAAAACAGTGGAGCAAGGAGAATTGGAAGGACCATTCCATTACTAGGGTGAAAGACCCCGGAAAGCCTGTTAATATGTCGGATGCGCTTATCTATTCGGACAACATCTACTTTGCACAACGCGCGCTTGAGTTGGGAACCGATAAATTCTCAGACGGACTTAAGAGTTTCGGCTATGAAGAGGAAATGCCGTTTGATTACCCAATCAAGTCTTCGAAAATAGGCAAAATCGAAAGTGAGGGACGCCTTGCGGACAGCGGCTACGGGCAGGGACAGACACAAATGAGCACACTGCACGTTGCAACGGCTTACACGGCCTTTCAGAATGAAGGGAACGTACTCGCTCCATCGTTAATCATTGGCGATAAAACGGAAAAGAAAGTGTGGATAGAGAACGCAATCTCTGCCGACCAAGCAACGCAGGTCTCAGACATGCTGGAAAAAGTCATCACAGACCCATATGGCACACCGCACTCCGCAAGTGAGCTTGGTATTCCGCTTGCCGGAAAGACTGGAACCGCGGAAATGAAGAGAACCAAAGCTGAAAAAGGGGCCGAGAACGGCTGGTTTGCCGTTTATAACACCGAAAATCCACGCCTGCTAATGGCATGGATGATGGAAAACGTCGAAGACAAGGGTGGCTCCCCTTATGTCGTAGAAAAGGCGAAACCAGTACTAGAAAAGCATTTAAAATAGAGAAGGTTCAAAGGCGTCATCCATAAATTGGATGACGCCTTTCATTCGGTTCATCACCATAACTGGTGGTTTAATAATGATTAACGTAATATCTCAGTTAATTTGCTATAAAGTTGATTGGCGAGGATATGCGAGACTCCTCGAAAATGCATACGCATTTTCTCGTGCGGTGCCTATGCATGGATGATGATTCAACGTCCTGCGGGAAAAACAGGCCAGGGGAGACCCCGGAGGCATGCCCTTTGCCGAGGAGGCTCCCGGGCTGCCCGCGGAAAGCGAGCGCCTGGAGCGGAAATCAACGGATAATCAAAAACTTAAACCACATTTTTTGGTGAAGAACCTTCATTTCCATATGCCTTACATAAATTTCATATGGATTTTTTGTAAAAAAAACATTGATAATAATAGCTTTTTTCTTGATAATGGAAATAGGACTTTTTACCATTCGACAACTTTTTAAAGTATACATAAATGATGATAAATTGATTTAGGAACAAGGAGGAAAGTCACTTGCAGTTCACAACGGGTAACGAGAACTCTTTAAATATATTTATTGATGAAAACGAGGATACTAATCTACATTTGGCCCTCAATTACTCTAGAGATTTAATTTCCATACATAATAAAAATGGTACGTTTACTTACGTTTCTCCTTCGGCCACTTCTATGCTTGGATATGCCCAACATGAATTGCATAAAAATAGCCTCTTTGAATATTGTCATCCTAATGATCAAGAAGAACTGAAGAAAAAATTCAAGGAATACATCCATAACAGCGACGAAAGAAAAAGATTCCGTTTCCGACGAAAAGAAGGGGATTATATTTGGCTGGAGATGAACTGCTCTAGTATCAATAATGACCAACTGGTATGCATATCCCGGGACATTACCGAGCAAATGATAACAGAGGAAGAAATTCTGGAGACTCAGGAAAAATATCGATTATTAGTAGAGTTCTCAAAGGATACAATCGGGATGCTAACCGAATCTGGAGTCTGGACGTATATCAATGATGAGGGAAAGAAACTGCTAGGTTTTACAAGCAGCAACGAAATTGTAGGAACGTCATTATATGACTATATTTCTCCTTCTGACCATACCGTTTTAAACAGCTTTCTTACTGCTAAACAGAACATCAATTTCGAAAAAAACCTGACCCGGATCGATGGAGAAGTGAGGAAAGTAGAAATTCAGCTCATACCCACCGTTTTTAAAAACCGAAAAATCTTTCAAATCATCATCAAAGATATAACCGGGCAAAAGAAAACGGAAGAACAATTGCAAAATGCCGAAAAACTGTCCATCGTAGGCCAATTGGCAGCCGGAATCGCTCATGAAATCCGTAATCCGTTAACCGCCATCAAAGGGTTTGCCCAATTTTTAACGGAGGATAAGTCGAGCCATTATGGTGAGGTTATTTTAACGGAATTAGAACGAATAGAAGGAATCGTGAATGATTTGCTGGTGTTGGCGAAACCTGAATCGAATAACTTCGAACAAGTCAATCTCGTAAATGTTGTCAAAAGTGTCGTCGTTCTCCTTAACTCTGAAGCAGTGCTTTCTAATATTGCCATTGATATAAGTTATGAACAACCAGAACTGACAATAAGTTGCGAAATTGATAAGATCAAACAAGTGGTTATTAATGTCATAAAGAACTCTATCGAGGCTATGCCAGACGGTGGAAATATCAGAGTCACTGTAAAAAAAGACAGAAATTTTGCATTGGTTAGCGTTCAAGATGAAGGAGTAGGTATTCCGGAGGAGCGTTTATCCAAAATCGGCGAACCTTTTTTCAGCACAAAGGAAAAAGGAACCGGTTTAGGACTAATGATATGCAATAAAATTATCAAAAATCATGGTGGCAACTTACATATAAAAAGCAAAGAAAATGAGGGAACTACCGTTATCATTCTCCTGCCGTTGTTTGAAGACCGGAGATAAAAAGCTTGCAGCCGTCGGAAGAAGCATAGGGATCTACATAGGGAAATTTACACCTTCTCGCTTGTGAAGCTAAATACCTATATAACTATTAGCCATAAAGATTCCGATTTTCGGATTCTTTTTTTTATGAACTTATTAGACTATTTTAAGAAATTCTTTTCCGTTTTTTTTTGATTATTGGGTCAAATTACATGAAAAAAAACATAAAATATCAAAAAAAACCAAGAAAATGTAAAAAATTTGACGAAACATGTTGAATTATTAGTAAATTAGTTGTATTATAATGGTAATAAAAATGTGAAAAAGGCAAACTTGTTGAAAAATAAGGACGCAAAGCCACGGGTCTAAGGTGCAATGCACTATGATAGCCGGGTTGCCAAAAAATATAACGAGCGTATTTTAATTTTTTGGCAATTCTGTTTTTTTAGAATTGCCTTTTTTATTTATCGGGAACCAATTGGGAGTCACATTTTTAAAATTTTTTTCCGAGAGGTGGAGACTGTGTTGACTGTTTTGTTTGGCACTGTAGAGTTTTTTGAAAGGGAAATTTTGAATTATGCAGGAAATCACCAGTTAGAAAAGCTGGGAGATGAGGACATCACGATTATTTATTCAAGAATGGAAGATGAACTTAAATATGACTTTATTTGTGACGAAAAGCTTCGCGTAGAATGCTTGGAAAACTTATCCCTCGCCTATAATAGAATTCTAGAAAAAGAGTTGGCATACTAATGAGATACGAATTAATCGATATCATCAGCAAACAAACGAAAATTTCGGTGAGATGCATGGATAAGGATGAAAAAGCGCTTTTGAGGGTATCGCTTGATCCTATAACCTTAGAATGTATGGATCCATTCATTCCAGATAGCTTGCAAAGTTTCATCGGATCGCATCAGCAATTCATTGTAAATCATTTGAATCACTTCTGTGAAGTGACATTTAATTCTGACACGGTGTAAGAGGTTCTTATTAAAGGGGTGTTTGTCTTAAATGAGAAGATATTGGACAAATGAGGAAAGAAATTACCTGAGAGAGAATGTTGGGCAATTAAAGATTTCGACAATGGCTGATAAATTAGGGCGGACGGAAGACTCTGTTCTCCAAATGCTTAAGAAGTTGGGGCTGTCTAATACAAAAGCCTCAACCGGTTTATTAACGACCTATCAATTATCACAATTGCTGCAGGTGGACGCGAAAACCGTAAGACATTGGATTCTTAATCACGGTCTAAAGTGCACAAAGAAAACGACAAGAAACATAAAGAAATGGTATCTGATTGATCCCGATGATTTTTGGGATTGGGCCGCGGAAAACAGAGAGCGAATCACATTTTCCAAAATCAAATATCAATCGATCCCGCCCGAGCCCGCCTGGTGCAGGACCGAAAGAATGAAAGAAAGAAAGAACGGCAGCAAAAACAATTATAAAAACTGGTCAACCCTAGAAGAACGCTTAGTCATACAACTCATCTCGTCAGGTGAATCCTACGCCGCCGTCGGCGAAAGACTAGACCGTTCATCCGTAAGCGTAGAAAGAAAATACAAGCGCCTCATCGAAAACACTTACAGCATTGCACAACATAGTTAAGTGAACATCGCTAGTAGGTGTCAGGCGCCGTCCATATTTTTTACAGGTTTTATCCGTATATTCAAGGTATGAAAAGGAAGGACATCCTAATGATTGTCCTTCCTTTTCTTTGCGAGAATGTAGAAAACGGCAATTTCCGGGATAATACTACTACACAATCGGCATGTTTTCTTTATGGAGATGATCCTACTTTTTTGTTCCTGTTGATCTAGATTCCAGAGAATGAAGAATCCTTTTGAGACTATGCAGGTAGGTATGCGTAATGGTTACCTGAATTCAGTATTGGTGAATGAGATGAAAATAGTCGTAAGGGGCTTAAAATTCTTTATTTACTTAAGTAATCCTGCTTGGGGAATGAAAAAATTCTAATTGATAGGAAACATTTTGTTTTTTGATGGATTGTCTGAATTTTTGAGGGGTTAGACTTCATTTATGAGCGGTAATCCGGATATATGAGCGATTAACCGAAAATATGAGCGGCTATCGAAAGATATGAGCGGTAATCAGAATATATGAGCGGTAATCAGAATATATGAGCAGCTATCAAATATATGAGCGGTAATCCGGATATATGAGCGATTAACCGAATATATGAGCGGTTATCCGAGTATATGAGCGGTAATCCAAATATATGGGCGGTAATCCGGATATATGAGCGATTAATCAAATATATGAGCGGTTATCGAAATATATGAGCGGTAATCCGGATATATGAGCGATTATCCGAAAATATGAGCGATTAATCAAATATATGAGCGGTAATCAGAATATATGAGCAGCTATCAAATATATGAGCGGTAATCCGGATATATGAGCGGTAATCCGGATATATGAGCGGTAATCGAAATATATGAGCGATTAATCAAATATATGAGCGGTAATCCGAAAATATGAGCGATTATCCGAAAATATGAGCGATTATCCGGATATATGAGCGATTATCCGAAAATATGAGCGGTTATCGAAATATATGAGCGGTTATCAAATATATGAGCGGTAATCCGGATATATGAGCGATTATCCGAATATGTGAGCGATTAATCAAATATATGAGGGATTATCCGAATATATGAGCGATTAATCAAATATATGAGCGGTTATCGAAATATATGAGCGGTAATCCGGATATATGAGCGATTATCCGAGTATATGAGCGATTAACCAAATATATGAGCGATTATCCAAATTTATGAGCGATAGCCCCAAGTTGATATTTAACTATAATCGCAAAACAGGCACCATCCAAAAACTGGATGGTGTCTGTTGTCTTGTCATGTTTCAAAACTTCTCATTCTTCATCGAGGGAAGGTATGGCGGGAATGATACATCGAATGTTGTGCCTGTCCCTGGTTCACTTTGTACACGGATGGTGCCGTTCATCGCCCGTACAATGCTGTGGACGACCATCATGCCCAGTCCTGTACCCTTTGCCTCTTTGGTGGAATAATAAGGCTCCCCCAATCGGTCTATCTGTTCTCTTGTCATCCCTACCCCCGTATCCTTTACGGAGATGGTTACCTGGGAGGAGGTAGATTTCGTTTCTATGACTAAAAAACCACCGTTCGGCATGGATTCGATGGCATTCTTAATTAGATTTAGAAAGCATTGATGAAATTTTTGCCGGTCTCCTTGTATGAGCCCAATCGCAGAAAACTTAGTGGAAACTTCAATAGAATCCCGGTTAGTTAAAGGCTGCAGAATTGTTAAGACTTGATGAATTTCAGTCGAGACATTCAGTTCCTCCATCTTATGGAGCGAAGGTTTGGAAAAGGTTAAATAATCCTGGATAACCCGCTCGGCGGATTGCAATTCACCTTTTACGAGCGATAGATAGGTAGAGCGCTGCTTCGGTTCAAGGTCATCCTCCTGCAGCAATTGCACAAACCCCATCGCAGCGGTTAAAGGATTTCGGATCTCATGGGAAATAGCGGCACCCATTTGCTCGACGGCTTCTAATTTCTTGGATTTAACCAGATGTTGGCGTATCACGATATTTTTCCTCGCAAATTCGATACAATAGGCAATAATCGCGACGCCAAGAGGCGGAACAATTAAGTAGGCAATCCACACATCCCATCCTAAAACAGATGGATAAACGTATTTCAACCCCGCCATCGTGACAAAATTAATGAAGGTTGCTAAAAAAATTGAAATCAAGATACGCCACTTGGGAGTTTGCCGCCAAAACCAGGGATGGATTCGCCATAACAAAAAGAGTAGAACTCCATATAAAGGGATATTCGTCAAGAATCCAATGTCCATCCCGAAAAGCCCGCGAATAGCGATGGTCACTACCGCGAGAAGAGGACCGATTCCTAAATAGAGACCGCCAATTACTACCGGTAAATTCCGCAAATCCAGGCGAAGCTCGCTGCTAAGTTCATAAGAAAACATCATGCAAATCACTAAAGAGGCGATAAAACAAAGAGCCGTCCGCAGCTTTGGGAAAGACTTTTCGCTAGATCTTTCAGAACACACCAAACAAAAAAATAACAGAATCATTAATAAAGACAGGTTAAATAAAAAATGCTTGGTTATTTCCAAATTTGACTACCTCCAATATATGTATAGGGCCCTCTAACTCCCCGCTGCTACATGAAGCGGAAATGACCCCTGTCTATGCTCTAAAAGAGAGAAAGCCAGATTAAATTTGTGAAAAACCCGGTCAACACATAATGGCGAGACCCATAATTTTTTACATGTGTGGGTAGGGTCTCCTAAACTTGAGCTCACAAACTTCATGATAATCGAAAGATTCTTATTTCATATCGTGAACCTATAGTACCCCAAAGTAAATGAACGCAAAGTCCCGATTTTTTCCTCATTTGCTAAATTAATATATAATTCGACATGAAAAGGATAAATTCCTTTTTTAGAGTTAGGTCCAAAGACTTTTTAACTGGTTGCTGCCATAAACGGTTATTGAATCAAGTAGAGAGAAAATTATCTTGCAAATATCAAGGAGTGAATTGATTTGATAATCAACCGATTAATTAATAAATTTGAGAGCCATCGAAATAAAGAACAGGCGAAGCCAATGCAAAAATATATGAAAGACTTATTTCCATTTCTCGGGATCAAAACACCGCAAAGAAAAGAGCTAATGAAGGAGTTTTATCAGGAAAGCCGAATACTAAAAGAAGACTTTCAACCGGAATTTGTCACCGAACTCTGGAAACAGGATGAAAGGGAGTATCAATATGCGGCAATGGATTACGTAGAAAAATCACTTAAAAAGCTCCAGAAAAATGATCTGCTGTTAGTAAAAGATCTTATCACTGAAAAATCATGGTGGGATACCGTTGATATGCTTGCCCAAAAGCCGGTGGGCAAAATTGCCGCGGATCATCCGGAAGTGATCCATGAAGAAATTGAAGATTGGAGCATCAGCGATAATCTTTGGCTTCGAAGAACATCGATCCTTTTTCAGTTGAAATATAAAGAAAAAACAAATGAAGAACTCCTTTATACATACATTTTGCGAAATAATGAAAGCAAGGAGTTTTTCATCCAAAAAGCGATTGGCTGGACCTTAAGGGAGTACTCAAAAACAAATCCCGAATCCGTCAGAAGATTTATCGCAGCCAACCAGCTGGCGAATTTGAGCGTTCGTGAAGGCAGCAAATATTTATGACTTTTCTGTTGTTTTTAGTCGATTAATATCTTATTATTTACTACAAAAAATATGGTATCTTTTATATATATAAAGCAAGGAAAAAGGAGCGGATTGAATGAATTGGAAAGACACGTATTCATCATGGGATAATCATCAGGAGCTGGATGAAGAATTACGCTCTCTTATGGAAGAAATGAAAGGGGACGAAAGCAAGCTGGAGGAAGCGTTTTATAAAAATCTAGAGTTCGGAACAGGCGGGATGAGAGGCGAAATCGGCGTCGGAACAAACCGGATGAACCTCTATACAATCCGAAAAGCGACAGCGGGACTCGCCGCCTATATCAGCTCATTTGGAGAAGACGCAAAGAAACGCGGGGTGGCAATCGCTTATGATTCTCGTCACAAATCTCCTGAATTTGCGCTAGAAGCTGCGAAAATGCTTGCAACCGGGGGGATAAAGGTGTATTTGTTCGACGAACTCCGTCCCACACCTGAGCTTTCTTTTGCAGTAAGACAGCTTAATGCCTATTCTGGCATCGTCATCACTGCCAGCCATAATCCGCCAGAATATAATGGATACAAAGTATACGGCCCTGACGGTGGACAACTTCCTCCTGGGTCTGCTGACCAAGTGATCGAATACGTGAACGAAATTGAAAATGAACTGCTGCTCCAAGTGGAAGAGGAAGAAATTTTAAAGAAAAATGGACTCATTGAAATTATCGGAAAAGAAATAGATGACGAATATAATAAGCAATTACTCTCGATTTCTGAAAATCCTGATCTCCCGAAAGAAGTGGATCTAGAAATCGTCTTCACACCGCTGCATGGAACGGCTAATCAATCAGTGCGCCGCGCCCTTAGCGATTTAGGATACGAGAAAGTTCATGTGGTGAAAGAACAAGAGCTGCCGGACCCGAATTTTTCGACCGTTGCTTCTCCGAATCCGGAAGAGCATGCCGCGTTTGAATTGGCGATTCGCCTTGGAAATGAAGTGTCCGCCGACCTCCTGATCGCTACCGACCCAGATGCAGACCGGCTCGGAATCGCCGTCAAAAACGATGCAGGTGAATACGTCGTCTTGACCGGCAATCAAACCGGGGCCTTAATCCTGGACTATCTTTTGACGCAGAAGCAGGACAAAGGAACACTCCCTTCAAATGGAATCGTTTTAAAAACGATCGTCACCTCAGAGTTGGGAAGAACGATCGCCAGCCGTTTCGGCCTGAAAACAGAAGATGTCTTAACCGGATTCAAATTCATCGCCGAAAAAATGAATGAATATGACCGGACAGGGAGCCACACATTCCTTTTTGGCTATGAAGAAAGCTATGGCTATCTTGCCAAAGGCTTCGCCAGGGATAAAGATGCGATTCAGGCAGCTCTTTTGGCTGTGGAAGTCTGTGCTTATTATAAGAAAAGAGGCATGACCCTCTATGAAGGCTTGCTTTCTGTCTTCGAAAGGTACGGCTTTTATCTGGAAGGCTTACGTTCTCTTACCTTAAAGGGAATTGAAGGCAACCGCCAAATTCAAGGGATCCTGAATGAATTCAGGGAAAACCCACCTAAAGAACTTGCTTCAAGAAAAGTAGTCGTCCAAGAGGATTATCAAAACAGCACTAAATTTTCTCTCTTAACAAACGAAGAAGAAACGATTGAGCTGCCAAAATCGAATGTGCTGAAATACTTCCTTGAGGACGGCACCTGGATTTGTCTCCGCCCATCAGGAACAGAGCCGAAGATCAAATTCTACTTCGGTGTCCAGGGGGATACGATGGAGACAGCCCGCGAAAAGCTGGATACGGTGGCAGAAGAGTTTATGGAGAACATAGATCGAATTTTATCATAGGATAAAAAAGGTGAAAATCGTTAAGATTTTTACCTTTTTTTGTTCCTGCAGTTAACCTTATGCAGGATTATGCTGGTTTATGTCGAAATATAAAAATGAATCTCCTGTTTATTGAAATGTCAAAAGATCGGTCGATATTAATGGAGTAACCAGTATATAAACAAAGGGGCATAAACTTGTGAAATCTGTATTTACATCTAAATTTTTCGCTGTTTTCGCAACAGCAGCCGTTTTAGTTGCAGGATGGTTGGTCTGGGAGTATAAATTGGAAAAGCCAGCTCCTCAAACGGTAGTAAAAGAAGTGGAGACGGTGAAAACAGTGCAGGTGGTGGAAAAGGAAGCTGCTGCACCCGTACAAGTAAAGAAGCAGAGAAGCTTAAAAGATATTATCCAATTTTCAGAGGATAAAGTATTTCAGGTTTTAACAGATTCCTCTCTCGGCTCTGCCTTTCTTTATAATAACAAGGGGCATATTGTAACGAATGCCCATGTAGTTTCGGGCTACAAGGATGTACAGGTACAAACTATCGACGATGAAATTCTTTCAGGCACGGTGATTGGAATTGGCGATGAAATGGACGTAGCGGTCATTCATGTGCCGGCGTTAGAAGGAAAGAAACCTTTGCCGACTGCCAAAAATCAGGCAGTGAAGGGCGATGAGGTGATCACCTTCGGCAGTCCGAACGGATTGAAAGATTCGGTTTCGACGGGGATTATCAGCGGTTTAAAAAGAGATTTCGACATCTCTCCTTTTGTTTATGATGATGTATACCAAACGACTGCTCCCATTTATCCGGGCAGCAGCGGCGGGCCTTTGATTGATAAGGAGACAGGCGAAGTAATCGCCATTAATAGCGCTTCTTATATCAATCAAACAGCACTTGGTTTTTCTATCCCGATGCAGCAGGTTGTATCACTTATTGATTCCTGGATCAAAAACCCGATGAAGTGGGAAGACGTACAGGAGTATGAAGACTTCTACGATGCAAGTGACCTTTGGGATATTCCAGAAGACGCCTATTCTGAATATGAAGAAGACTGGGACGAAAGCTATGATGAGTCTTATTCCGAGGATGAAGGATATTACGAAGAAGAGAGCTATGAAGAAGAAGAGAGCTATGAAGAATATTATCCGGAGGAAGATAGCGAAACGATCCCTGAGGATGAATATAATTATGAGGAAGAGACTGAAGAAACCTATGAAGAAGATCCTATGTTAGAAGGGGAGAATCCAGAAGAGGATATTCCACTTGAGGAAGAATACGATCAGAATGGAAATCCCATAGAGGGAACTGAATCTGATAGTTCCAATTATTAATATCTAGTAGAAAGAAGCCGATTGAACCGTCTTAATCGCGGGACAATCTGGCTTCTTTCTTTTATAAAAATAATATATTATCCAACCAACCTGTTTTATTATCCAAACCCAAAAAACAGAAGAGGCCGCCTAAATGGCAGCCTCATTATTCTACAAATTATTACTCTCTATTTCTTCCGTATCAAGCAGCTTGTTAACCTTCAAACCATCCTCCGTTAACGTTAAGAAAAATTTAGAGCGGAATTTTTTATATTTGGAAGTTCCGTCATCATAATGGATGATATAACTTTCCTCAGTTGTGACGTTGTAGCCGCCATCAACCTCTTCTGAATCAATGGAACTTAGTCCATGATATTCCTCAGTAATCCCTTTTTTCTCAAGGGTGTCGATATACTTTCGGGTCTCTTCGTAGGAAGGGCCTTTTGGATCGATGGTTGATGCTCCCAATGAGAAGTCCCGGGCATTGATCGCTGCAACCTGATCTGTGAAGTGTTTGTCCATAAACTCACCGATTTCATTGTCTCCAAACGCTCCCTGTTGCTCGAAAAGATCGCTGAAAGTGGAAGCTACTTCGGCGGTTTCTTCTTCTTCAAAAAGCAATTCTACATCGGAATCATCATTTACTTTAAATACCTCGGTTTTTTCTGTCTTGCCATCAACTTTCCTCTCGGCATGGAGCTTAATCGAACCATCTGTTGCGACAGGACCGAAGCTATCCATGTCGGCAATCTTTTCACCGGTGCTTTTCCCGTTTACGAACAGAACAGCATCATCATCATTCGAGTATAGATAAAGAGAGGTGCTATCAATCTCTATATCAACCACCAGTTCATTCTCATATGCATCGGAAAAATCCAATTCATCCTCTGATGTAAGCTCGGCATACTCTCCTTTATATACGGCTTTCAAGATATGCTCCCCAGGGAAGATATAACCTAAGTTCTCATCTTCGTCTTCTTCCTTCAGTGTCTTTGTTTTCTTTCCGGCTAGCGAGACTTCCGTGTCTTCAAGATTAGAAGAGACAACTAATTCGATTGGGTAAAATTCAAGGAAGTAATCATCATACAGCAACCACTTTTTCTTATCTTCCTTTTTGACACTTACTAGCTTGTTATTATAACCATCTTTGACCGCTTCCGTTACTTTGTATCCATCAATCTCGTAAGCCTGCCTTTTAAGCTCTTTGCTGATATCGTTGAAATCATTATCATCGGTAAGAAAGGCGAGATAGGAAGCGGCTTCCTTTTCGGTAATGGTGTGCTTATCCTGGCCTTGATTGATTATTTTGGCAAGAGCTTTAGTATCATCATCTTTCACTGCTTTCTCGAATTCTTCGACGGTTTTCATCGGATCTGTCAAGGATGAAAGGTAGAAGTGACTCCCGGCCAGAGATGCAACTAGAATCACCGCAGTAATGATTCCTGCTTTTGCCTTCCCCGAAAGGGAACGCTTCTTGTTCCGGGTCGGTGAAGCAGGGGCGTCCGATGCCGGTTCCGGTTGCTGTGCTCCGCAATTGCTGCAGAAAGTTTGACTGTCATTAAGCTGTGTCCCGCATTCTTTACAGTAATTCATGTTAACGTCTCCATTTCGCGATAAATGTGCCGGCATAAGCAAAAACAAAGGAAATGATCAAGCTTTTTACAAAAGTAGCCATTGCGCTTACGCCAAATGTGATTTCATAGAGATAAGAATCTTCAGTTGCCAAGCTTTCTGATGAAAAATGGAATCCGGCTAAATAAGTAAGCAGGCCAAACATCACGGAGTAAACAAGGCTATAGATGGCAAGTGATTTAATGGATGCATTTCCTTTTACGGCTAACCGGTAACCGGACCAGACGAAAAGGGCCACTAGAATAAGCACAGCCAGCTTTGTGTAAAGCCCGAAGTTTATACTATCTAGAAACATCTGTATGTCATACATATCTGAAGCTGAGTGCTCACCAGTTGGTTTTAGTCCGGAGAAAATCGAATAAGCTAAAGAGAATTCTTCGTTTTCTTCTTTCCCGGTGAAGGCTAATGTCCCAAAACTGGCCAAGTTCCAAGCATAGACGCCAAATTGGGTACCGGCCGTCAAAATAAAGCCGAACGATTTTTCTAAAAGCAAGCCGAGCGGGCTAGATCCCAATGACTCTTCAGCGAAAATCTCAAGCCTTTTAAGCCCGTTATATACGGCAATCATCATAATCGCTGCAAAGATAATAAAGCTCCGGAAAAAAGTAGCGATCCCTTGATGTAGAGCCTCACCGATAGACAGCATGTCTGATAGATGGGCTGTAGCCTTTTTGAAAGTAATCGAAAAAAGCATGCCAATCAAACTGAACAGGAAGGCGATTCCAAATCCTTTTAAGAATGCAGCTAAAAAGGAATAGGTAGTACTAAGATCCAAGCTTAATTCTTCAGTCTTAACTTCATAAGAAAAACCGCTGAAGAAAGAGACAATCGAAAGAATAACCCCATATAAAAGAGCGATAGATAGAGACCCGTAAAATACGGAATATATAGAAGCTTCCTTAGTCTTCTTTCTGAAGTAAATCCCTGCAATAAATAGAGCGATCGCCGGTATCAGTAAATGGATGACAAGTCCAAGTGAAAGCTTGTATTCCCGTTTGAACTCATCTTCCATAAATTCACCCACGCTGGTAGATAGAGTAGGAGAAATCAAATGGGAAGCCATCACCATATCGGTAACGCCGACTAATTTTCTCGGTTCCGGAAGATTTGAATCCGTAGTGCTTTCAAAGTAGTCGGTCATGTTTTCTATATTAAAGCTGCCTCCGTAGGCATCGTTTAGGAATGATTTGTATGCCGCTTCGTTTGCGGCAAGTAGGGCCCAGTTAATAAGGAATATGAGCAGCAAGCCTGCAATTGCAGAAATAAGGGCCGTCTTGAAATGTTTCTTGATAGAATTTGGAAAAGAAACGGCCTGTTCTCCTTTAACAGGAGCTGCCTTCGTCGATCCTGCCTTCTGGTAGTTTAATAAAGCAGAACCACAGCTTCCGCAATAATTATCCTTTGCCGATGCATTGCTTCCACATTCCGAACAAAAGGTGGATGCTGAGAAATCCATGGAAAATCTGGAGTTTTGGGGTTTAAGTCTTGTTCCGTCCTGTAAACAATAGTTGTTATCTGTCGGATTCTCGAATCCGCACGTGCTGCAATACATATGTGTATACCTCCATCAATTATTCAATTATACTAAGCTAGTTCCACAGCATCCGCAAAAATTGGCGCCACTCGGAATGCTTGTATTGCATTTTTCACATTGGACTCCCGATTCGACAGTAGCAGCTACTTCATTTTCCACTTGAGAGCCACAGCTTCCACAGAACTTATCCAGCTCGGTAACCTGGTTTCCACAGTTCTTGCAGACTGGTCCGGCTCCTGACGCTTTATGTAAGTCTTCTAAAGCCTGCTGAACCTGATATGCTTGTACATCCAAATTAAGTAATGGCAAAGCCATCTGTACCAATTTATCATCAAGCAAAGAGCCCTGCCTGACCATCTTATACGCTTCTTCTCCTAGCTTAATCATCAGACTGGCACGCTGTTCGCTCGTTTCCTGTAAATTTTTTTTCAATTGGCTTGCTTCCTGTACGTTTTGCAGTTTTTGTTTCCCTTGCTGAAGGCCGTCTTGAAGAATATTCAATCCGCCTCCGAGTTTCGTCTGTAAATCGCTCATCATGCAACACTCCTGTTTGTTGTTTTGGCAAATATGGATAAATAGTCCTGTGACTATTTTATTACATTTTTCCTGGATTGAGAGCGAAAATCTGAAAAATTTGCAAAATAAATGCAATGAATATACAATAATGGACCTAATTCGACATGGAGTGAATTTAAGGTAGGTTTTTAGTCATAAAAGAGGGAACTATTTAAAAAGAGGAAGGGGGAAATAGAAAGACCTCCTTAGGAAAAGTCCTAAGAAGGTCTAACGTAATGATTATTACGCAGCAGCTTCTGTTTGATTGACCCGTTTGTTAGAACGGAATAATACGTAAGCCAATGTTAATCCTGCAAATACGGCAAGAAAAACGAAAAGCGCGCCGACATTTGCCCAGAAAGCTCCGTAATGGTCCAACGTAATAATAGATTTAAATCCGCCGATTGAATAAGTCAACGGCAAGAATTTACTTAGAGCTTGAAGATTGTCTGGAAGCATATGAATCGGAAGCGCAGAGCCTGTCGTGGACAGCTGAAGCACCAAGAATGCAAAAGCGATAAAGCGACCGATATTTCCAGCCAACGCTACCAGGAAGAACACAATCGTCAAGAATGTTAAGCTAACAAACACAGAGAAAAGCACCAACGTGAAACCGTTTGCAAAATTCGATTTTAAGAAGAACGTTGCAAAGAAAGAAACCAACAGCGCTTGCGCAGTGGCAAGACCTGCCATTGTACCGAATTTACCAAGGTACCATCTGAACGGAGAAACAGCTGTAACAGCAGGTTTCGCCAGATCAAACAGAAGAGACAGGATCAACACACCGACGAAAAGAGCCAATGACATGATGTAAGGTGCATTCGCATAACGATATTCTGGGAATTTATTTAGCGTTTCACCGGCTAATTGAACAGGCGATGCAAACTGGGAGAGGTTATCGTCACCAGTATTAATATTTCCTGTTTCTTCAGCCCCGCCAGCAAGGCCGGTTGATAATTCCTTGGAACCGTTTTCAATTTGTCCAACACCGTCATCTACTTTTGTGACGCCATCTGTTAGGGTGCCCCAGCCTGTTTTTACGGTTTGGTTACCAGTGTTTACTTCCTTTAAGCCTCCATTAATTGTGGCAGCGCCTTCAGTAAGCCTTCCCCATGAGGAGTTTACTTGGGCATTTCCGTCTGCAAGCTGACCTGTACCAGATGCTAGAGTGTTTGCCCCAGAGTTTAATTCTTTTGCGCCAGCGTTAATTTCTGTTTGACCGGCTACTAATTGATCGAGTCCTGATGCTAGATCCTTCGCTCCATCAGCTGCATCACCAGATATTCCAGTGTATAGGGATTGAGCACCATCTTTTAAGTTAGTAGTGCCGACTGCCAGATCCGCTGCACCTGCAGCAACTGCTTTACTACCTTCACGAAGTCTTATACCATCCGGGTGATGGGTAAAGAATGCAGCAAACAAAGGATCTTTCGCCATTTCTTCTATGCCATCAGCAACCTGTTGGGCACCACCTTTAAGGTATTGTGCACCATCATCCGCTTCAACAGTTCCGTTAGCTAATGCTTCACTTCCTGGTATGAGCTTGTCAGTGAAGCCAGCATTCAACTTGTTACTTCCGGCTTCGGCTCTCTTTAAGCCAGCTAGGACTTCTGCTGATCCAGCTTCTAATTGGCCTGTACCAGCAGCCAGTTTGTTGGCTCCGTCATCCACTCTCGCTGCCCCATCAGCAAGTTTGCTAATGCTTCCGGAACCACCTTGCAAAGATTTCAGAAGGACACCAGATCCATCAGCCAGCTTTTGGGTGCCGTCTGCCAGCCTATCAATATCAGGAGCTTTTTCTTTAAGTGATCCTAGTATCTGGCCTGTACCATCATGCAGCTCAGTTGCACCCTCGTTTATCTTCCCGGCACCATCCGCACCATCTTGAAAGCCTGTAGCCACATCACCTAGACTGTTGAAGACATTTTCTGTATAGGTTTCGGTAATCTTATCAGCCAGCTGTGAGCGAATTCTCTCCGTGGCATTGTTCGTTACCTGTGCCGCCATGAAGTGCAAGCCTTCGTTTTGGGTGAATTTCAATTCCGGTTTTTCAGGATTTTCATCCATGACCGTCGTTACTTTTTGTGAGAAATCTTCCGGAATTTCGATTACCATATAATAATCATTATTTTGCATGCCTCTTTCGGCTTCTTTAGAGTCAACAAAGTCCCATCCCAAGGTTTTGTTCTCCTTCAAATCAGCCACTAAATCATCACCGACGTTAATTTCTTCTTCCCCCGACATTCCACCTACATCATTGTTGACCACAGCTACCGGCAGACTGTCTAAATTGTCATACGGCCCCCAGTCGGCAGTAAGGATAATTACCGCATACACAAGCGGTACTAATAAAGCAGCTATAATAGCAATGAGAAATCCTTTCCTGTCGCCCAGACGGCCCGTACGTAATCCAAGACCTTTCATATGTTACCCCCTTGTTCGTAATTGAGTAAAGTGATTGAATGGTGATTCATTCATTTTACTATTCTATATATTCTGAATAGTTATGCTAAAATCCTGCTTTTTTACTAAAAAATTTTGAAATAAAAGCATTTTTTTTATAAAATTAGGGAATTTAGATTATCTTAGGTGATAGCACCTTGACGTTATAGACAAAAAAACTTAGCCATTAACTGACTAAGTTTTTAAGGATTAATTATAATGTTTTAGCTCCAAGGTAACGCGGCTTCCAATAAGAGTTGCTCATGCTCGCGATGCTAACACCCTTTGAAGAAGAAGCGCTGATGAACTGATTGTTACCGATAAAGATTCCGACGTGAGAAGCGCCCTTCTTGTAAGTAGTAAAGAATACTAGGTCACCCACAGCAGGCTTGGAGGTTTTTAAGCCAACGTTTGAATACATTTGTGCTGCTGTACGTGGCAGGGTAATCTTTTGGGAATTTTTAAAAACATATAGGATGAAGCCTGAGCAGTCAAATCCTGCCCGGGTTGTCCCGCCCCATTTATATTTTACACCGATCTGTTTCTTGGCATAGTTTATTAAACTAGTATTGTTAACGTTATAAACACCTAATTTATTATAGGTAGCCCTGTCAGCAATGCCGGTTGCTTTTAGTTTCTTAGAACTTTGAAACTTTTTAACGGCATTGGTGGTGGAGGTATTATAGTGTGTAGTATAAGAATTTGTTTTTAAATAGCCTTTTACTTTTAGGAGGTTTTGAAGCTGACGCACTTCCGCGTGTTTCATCCCCGGCTTTAAAGTTGTATCACCAACATTTGCAGATGCCTGAAAAGGCGCAATCAAAATCACAAGAACAGTTGCAATAATCGTAGACGTGAACCATTTTTTCATGCCGTTTACTTCCTCCTAGAAATTCTATCAATAGTTTACAAGATTATCCTAATACATTTATGTTACAATAAACGACATTTTTCGTTACAGTTATATTACAAATGAATAATTTGTCGGATGCATAGGTAAAGCGTACTAGTTATGAGATTTGGTAGTAAGTTCTATAATAAAACTTAAATCTCTTTATAAAAAAACCGGATCTTCCATGGTGGAAGTCCGGATTTTTGTTAAGGCAATCTGTTATAGCCAATGATTTTAGGTTTCCAATAAGAATTGCTCAAGGGAGTGATTGTGACCCCAAGACTAGAACTTGCGTGGATAAATTGGCCATTCCCGATGTAAATACCCATATGATTGACAACTTTTTTATTAGTGGGACTGGAAGTATTAAAATAAACTAAATCCCCCGGCTGCGGTGCTGTAACCTTTTTCCCTAAGCTGTAATAAGTAGAGGATGATAGTCTCGAAATCTGGTAGCCTGCTTTTTTGTATACATAATAGATAAATCCGCTGCAGTCGAATCCAGATGGTGAAGCTCCTGCCCAGGAATATGGAACGCCAATCTGCTTTTTCGCTTCCGAAATGACGGTGTTCACTCTCTGGCTCGGTGACACACTAGTCGTGCCCGGTTTAGCGACAGTTATTGGAGCTTTACTAGTCGGGATTTTTAATGTTTGTCCGACTCTGACTGTATCAGACTTCAGATTGTTTGCTGTTTTAATGCTCTGAACCGAAGCGCCTGTCTGGTTTGCAATTTTCCAAAGACTGTCGCCTTTTTTAACTGTATAGCTTGTTACAGCAGCAGGAGCAGGTGCTGCTTGCTTCGGTTTAGGCAAAATAATTGTATTGGAATTCGTAGATTTAGACACGACCAATTTTTGACCGGGATAGATCTGGTGCCCTTTTAGATTGTTCCATTGGCTCAGTTCAGCTAACGTAATGTTATGCTTGTTCGCGATCTTAATGAGCGTATCTCCTGAAACGACTGTATACGATTTTGTTTGGGCGGTCTTGATGGAGACTGTTTCTTCCTTATATGTATTATTTCCGGGAATATTTAACTTTTGATTAACGGAAATTCTATCTGATTTAAGTTTATTTGCTTCTTTTAGTTTTGAGACGGTAGTTGAATGGGCTTTTGCTATTTTTGAGAGATTGTCTCCGCTTTTCACTGTATATGTATCCGCCAGGGCAGGTGTGACTAGAGTCGTAGATAGTAATGCTGCTGCAGTCAAAGTTGTAACATTTTTTTTCATTTCTTCACTCCCTCATCATCTATTGACATAATTCTACCAAAAATGGCATTTGAAAATATTACATTTGTGTTACAAATAATACTTGTAGGTTTGAAATCTATTGAATTGGGTAATACGCTCATGAAAAAATGCGGCAATTGCATGCCGCATTTCTCAGGCAAAGCTTTTAATAATTATCTTCATTTATCATGAAAGAATAACTCTGCGATCCATTTGTATAGACGATTTTATAATGTAAATTTGAAGTTAATGGTTTAGTGTCCGAGATGTGATTTAAGCCATCAGCAAGTGGGAATACCTTGCTTTCAATAGCAGTACCGTCATTCAACAAATCCAGTCCGTTGTCGTAAACCAATAATTTCGCTTCGCCATCTCCAAGTAGGGTCGCATCCACTTCTAATCTTTTATTAACGGAATCTTCAATAAATCTAATTTCTTGAGTTAACCAGTTTGGTTTAATATCTTTAACCAATTTCCCATCTGAAGTCGCTGTCTGTCCAAATGCATTGACGGCCGTTATACGGTAAACGAGAAAGTCATTAGCTGGGTCAATCACTAAGCCACGGTCCAGCTTGAAACTTTGTATGCCAGCTTCAAGCTGTTCGTTTGTGACAAGATTGGCTAGTTGTGCACCGTTTTGATCAAGGATATCGACCGTCACTTTAGCTGGATTCGATAATTTATAGAAAACCTCACTTAGGATTTGTTCCTCGGGATAATAAGGCACCGAAGTGGGATTCGTGATTCCAACAGTTAAAGCTACGTTCATCGTCCCGGCAAGAATGGTTTCTGAATTATACGGATCGCTTACTTTGACTTGATACGTATAGGCCCCATCTTCAACAGGCTGATCACTATTATCTAGCCCATTCCATGTAAACGAGAAGGTGCCGGCAGGCTTTGCTGTACGCGGCATAATCGTTTTAACCAGCTCAGAACCTTTATAAATATTAATTTCAACGTTGCCCGCTTTTAATAGAGTGTAGCTAATGTTCGCAGGATTTTCAGATCGAACAGCTGCCGAATTAGGCCCTGCAATCCTCGGTTTGATCAAATCCTCGATTTTAAAGATACTGCTCTTGAAAGATTTCTTATTCCCAAGGCTATCGCGAACCTCCACAAGGAAGGAATAATTGCCTTCTTTAGAATAGCTGTTGATGCTCGTTTTACCATCCCAATATACTGTGTGGGTGCCGGCATTATACGCTTTATTGGATATTACTTGTTTAACAGCCTTGCCTTGGTAATCCAATACCGTAACAGTGAGGTAGCTTTTTTCTGTTAGGTTAATCCTTGCAGCTGATTTATTGTTTCCATCCAGTTTGTATGTCTGACTAGTATTTGAAATGGATCCATTTGTGGTCGTATCGATCGTTACTTTATACGACTTCGTTTTGCCTTTAACCTTTTTGGAATCGATCACATTGAGTTTAAGATAATAAATCCCATCTTTTACTCTATATCCTTTTGAATCCTTCCCATTCCAATCTACATAACGTTTCCCGCCACTAAGGCTTTTGTTGCTCCAGACTGTCCGGACCAGCTTACCTCTTGCGTCATAAACAGCAGCTGAGACCTTTGCGCTTTTATTAAGATGGAATGATGTGGACAGGTTTGCTTTGACTGCCGGTGAATAAGCAGTGGATGACGATGAAAAAGCCACATCAGGTTTGATCTTTTCTGTTACTTTAATGCTGGAAGTCCGATAAACCGTCCCTTTAGGGTGGGAAACCTTTGCGACAATTTTATAGGTTCCGCTTCCGGCATAAGCCCCGTTATCGAGCTTTCCATTCCATGAAGCGGACACTTTGCCGCCTGTCCATACCTTATTTGTGATCAGCTTTCTTACAACCGTTCCTTTAGAGTTCTGAACATATAGAGAAACGGTTTTTCCCTTTGGAGCTGTAAATGAAATCGATGCCTTATTCTTTCCGTTTTCAACTAGCGCCTTGGATGAGCTGACAGAGGACATCGGCGCCGGAGTTTTACTTAATGCCCTATAAGCATCCACACGGCCATACCCGTAAAAGTGATCCCATTTTTTCTTACCTAAATCGACAGATGAACTCTTAAGTATTCCTGTTACCTGTGAAGGCGATAAATATGGGTTTTTAGATAAAATCAACGCGGTGACACCGGCTACTACAGGCGAAGCCATCGATGTTCCGTCATAAGAGTCATAACGACTTCTTGAGACGGTAGAGTAGATATCCTCTCCAGGAGCAGAAAAATCGATATACTTTCCATAGTTTGAGAACCAAGTGATCTTATCATATTTTGTCGTTGCACTTATACCTAATACATGGTCATTGGCAGCAGGATAGGCTTTATAATTTGTATCGTCATTTCCCGCTGCGGCTATAACGACAATACCTTTTGACGCTGCATAACTTATAGCAGAGTCTATTACGGATGAGTAATAATAGCTGCCCAAACTTAAATTGATAATATCGGCTCCGGAATCTGCGGCGTATGTGATTCCGTCTGCAATAATGAAACTGTCTGCAAAATCACCTTCAAAAACGTTTACGGGCATGATTTTTACATTGGGGGAAATGCCGGATATACCTGTTTTGTTTATGGTCGCGGCGATGATCCCCGCTACATGGGTACCATGGTCATCAACAGGATAAGTAGTTCCACCTGTCACCGCATTGTATGGTTTGACAATTTTCCCTGTTAAATCCGGGTGATTTGTCTGCACCCCTCCATCCACAACGGCAACCGTAACGTGAGCTGCCCCCTTTGAAATATCCCATGCTTTGGGCATGTTCAATTTCTTCAGATACCATTGCTTGGAATATTTAGGATCCTTAGGCTTGTATTGGGATTCAATTTCATAATTCGGTTCTACATATTCGACCTGTTTATTTTTCAAAAATTTATCAGCCAACAATTGAAGATCCGTTCCTTTAGGAACAGAAACGAGATGATAATTTCCGACTTTTTGACTATCAACTTTTTTAACATGAAATCCTTTAAGGATTGCTTCTTTTTCAAGATTAGTAGCATCATTGCGGAATTTAATAACAAGCTCCCGGCTATCAAACTCTTTTTCTTCTTCAAAAAGGGCTTCCGTATCATGTTTCGGGATGTCAGGCTCAATTTTAACATCTTGACCTTCTGCTTTAACGGCAGAACCAAATATAAATAGGAAACTGAAAACAATCACTATAGAATAAAATCTTTTCATCGATTATCACCTGATTTTTTAAGATTAGTTATAGAATATATCGGTATTTTTAGCAAAAATTTAATAGTTATATTACTCATTGTAACTTTATCACAACAAAATTGTAACATTACTGTAATAAAATATATCTTTTTTAGACCGATAAATAACGGTAAGGCACCATGTGTTATGTAAATAAATGATTATTAAAAAATTACTATTATCTACTTATAAATAGGACTTTAAAAGGAAGTGTATGCATGAAAAATGCAGGAAAAATTCTCATTCTCTCTGTAAGTTTAGCTATAGGAAGTGCTGCTGTTTTATCACCCGTAGGAACAAGTCAGGTTGAGGCCAGCAGTACAGTCAAGTTCAGCAAAAAATCCTATATATCTACTACAAATGTAAATATACGAAGCGGTCCAAGCACTAAATATAGTAAAGTGATCACTGTTCCAAAAGGGAAGACGGTAACATCAGGTGAAAAAAGAGGAAGTTGGTATAAAGTTTCTTATACGTATACATCCAAAGGAAAGAAAGTATCGAAAACAGGCTGGGTAAGTGGATCTTATATAAGAACCGCTAGTACTAGTACCGTTAAATTCGCTAAAACTTCTTATCAGACGACATCGGGATTAACGATGCGGACTGGTGCATCATCAAAAAACAAGAAAGTCATAACGATTCCAAAAGGGAAGAGTGTCACATCAGCGGAAAAAAAGGGGAACTGGTATAAAGTCTCCTATACCTATTCATCTAAAGGGAAAAACGTCACGAAAACTGGCTGGGTAGATCGTGGTCTGAAAGAATATTATCGATATTCAACGACAAAAGGAACAAATTATTATACAAAAAAGCAAAGTAATTTGCATTCAACACCAGACACAAAGAAAAAGGAAGTCTACAAGATTCCGATAAATTATAAACTTACTTCAACGCAAAAAGTAATTAATAGCATTGGGCAAACCTGGTACCGAGCTTCTTATAAAGGAAAGAACTACTATATTTATGCCGGTTCAGTGAGCACGAAACCGACCATTACCGAAACAGCTATTGCGGCGAAAACACATCTAATCAAAGCGAAAGTAAGCCTAAGAAAAACAGCTGATTCATCTTCTTCAGTCGTTGGTGAGGTTCCAAGCGGAAAAATTCTTTATCCAACTCATAAAGTATCAAACGGGTGGTATAAGTTATCATACGGAGGAAAAACAGGTTATATAGCTGGTTCATCCTTACAAGAGGTAAGAACAGGCGACCCGCTTTCCAGCAGGTCAGGCTATCAATTCATTGATTTACGCAAAAAATCAACTGTAACAGCAACGCAGATAAATAACTATATTGCTAGTTATGTAAAGTCTACCGGTAAAACCAGTATATTGACCGGAAAGGGACAAGTGATCATCAATGCTGGAAATAAGTACGGGGTTAACGCTCTTTACTTAGCTGCACACGCCATTCACGAAAGTGCTTACGGAACGTCGCAGATTTCACTAGGAAAAAACAACTTATTTGGATTTAAAGCATACGATTCAAGCCCGTACATTTCGGCAGCCCGCTTTTCGAGCGTGGATAAAAACATCGAATATATAGCACAAGAAATGAAAACAACCTACCTCAATCCAAGTAACTGGAGACATAAAGGGGCATACCTTGGCTTTAGTACAAAAAGTATGAGTAATGCACGAATTGATACAAGAAGTGAAGGGATGAACTTTTATTACGCAAGTGACCCGTATTGGGGTAAAGGAATAGCGGCACATATGGGAAGAATAATGTCTTATAATAGCTCGCACTATACAAATGTTAGCCCTAATACGACGATCCCAGCAGTTCCGAGCCTTCCATCGGGGAGTGACGTATTTCCTGTTGATATACAAGCGGTTGCCAATAAAGAAATGAAGCTTACTAATTCAAGGGGAAGCACAGCAATCACAAAGTCTATCCAAAAAGGAACAAAATTCACCTTGCTTGAAAAAACAAATGACTTTTGGGTGAAGATAAATGTTGGCGGGATGATATATTGGACAAAAAGTATAGATTTCGTTTTTTATAAACAATATATGTCTGTGAAAAACTTGGGACGTTCCATTTCAACTAGTAAATTAAGTGTAAGGCAATCAGCCAATACTTCTTCTACAGTAGTTGGGACCTTATATTTAAACAATTATGTACATCTGATTTTGAAGAAGGATGGTACACTAACCATGGATAGCACAAAGACTTGGTATCAAGTTAAGCTATCCGATGGGAAGATTGGTTGGGTAAGTTCGAAGTATATTGTGAGAGAACTACAATAAGAAAAAAAGCTGAGACAAGCATTGGCTTGTTTCAGCTTTTTTGATATTCATTTCTTTGGCGGAAGGAATTTCTTAAATCAATTTCACTTGGTTCTGATGGGCTTTGTGGATCTGCCTGAAAAATCGTCCCAGGCAGCTTGTAGCTGCGCGTCTGTCGAGTTTGGCTCGTTTAAACGCCATTCCGCAAGTACTGAAAGAAGAAAACGAATCTTTAAAATCCCAAATTGAAGATTTAAAAGCGCGAGATGCAGTAATTCAAGAGGACCAGTTTTTCATCATGGAAACACTGTAAACCTTAGGAGTTTGAAAGGAGATTCTGGAATAGCTGAAACACTACGACAACGCAATGGTTAGAGGGTTTGCCTGGTCGATATATATTGATAAAAGAGAACATTTGCTACGGTTGATGAAGGCTATCACCAAGAGGTCAAAGGATATTCGCCAGCTAAATTTCACAAAAGAACAAATAGACAACGCACTCGAAAACGGTTTTATACGCAACGGATTATGAGGATACTATTAAGATTAAATATCCAGAGGGTATTCCGACAACCGAAAAGCCAACAGAGGAAACACCTGCCTAGTAGGTGTATTTTTTATGTCTTAATGTAGGAGGGGGTAGATCCACTAAGGTTAGACGTTTTTTCTTTGAAAGAAAGTGAAATTTATATATATTTTATAGTAAAAATGAAGTATTTTTTTGTCGAATATAGTAGAATAATATTTGTTCTGGAAATTTATTCATAAACAACCATGTTCGGAGGTTCATAATGCAAAGGGATTATTCGCTCGATTTATTAAAAGGTTTAGCTTGTCTGCTAATGATATTCGCACACAACACAACTGGTACTGCTAAGTATGATTGGTGGGGTATTTATTTCCTTGGTGGGTTTGCCCCAATTTTATTTTATGCTGTAAGTGGCGTGGTTTTAACTTTCCAAATAAAGAAAAAAAGTAGGAAAGTCCTCATTTTGTATTATTCTGCTTTATTCTTATTGGGTTTTTCCTACAATGGAATTGCAATGGGGAGATGGGGTAGTGAAGTGTTTTGGGGGGCGGAAATTTTACAGGTATTAGGCTTATCAAGTATAGTTTTGGTTGTTTTATCGAAATGGGTCAACATTGAAAAAGTAAGCATCCTTTTCCCATTACCATTTATAATACATTTGCTTGGATATTATATTCCGGATTTTCCATTTAAAGAATTTTTATTTAGACCTGGACAATTTCCTTTGTTTCCCTGGTTGGCATTTTTTATGCTCGGTATTTATTGTTTTTATTCAATGCGACCTAAATTTAATCAGATAGCTATGCTGATTATGCTAGGTTTTCAAGTAGCATTGATTCTTAATACAGGTATTACTTTCGATAATAAGTGGGACATGAGTCCAGGGTATTTTATTGTGGGGGTCACATTTTTCTATTTCTCATTTTTAGTAATCAGATCTATAGAAAAGTATAAATTCCCTTTTAGGAATGAATTTATTTTCTTAGGGCAAAACTCTTTATTGTTTCTCTTTGTCCATATATTTATCGGACACCAACTTTTTATGCATATAACTAAACAACCGATTATCGTATGGGTAGTGAGTTTAATTCTTACGTTTGTTGTAATGAAAGCTTTAATCTGGTTAGACAGTCAGGTAAAGATTGATGATTCTATTTATCCGTTTTTCTGGTATGGATTGATTTGTTTATTGCTTTCTATACCATATCTTCCACCTAATTATGGATATTACTGTTCTTATATAGTAGGATGTTTGTTATCACTGCGTTATAGTAAATTAAACTTAATTTTCACTTTACCGAATTTACGATTTAGAAGAATAAGGGAACAAAAACTATCTAGATGAAATAAGTAAAAACATTTCTTGATTATACACCCCTTCGAAGTGGTGTATTTTTTTGAACAGCAGAAGGTATCCTTGACGACGAATAACCACAACGCTTCGATCATCATGAACTAAAGAAAACGATAATTAATCCTGAAACAATGGAAAAATAAAAATAATAGGCATTTAGAGAAGACTATATTTGGGATAAAATTAATTAAAAGCATCGTTTCGGCAAATAGTCACGTCTATAAATGTCAACACAAATATGTACACTTTCGCTTGCGTAAGGATGTACAAAGTCACTCGTTTTCTTTCGCTAAATGATTCTTTAAACGATAAGAATCTCCTACTATCGTAACGACGGTTGCGTGATGTAATATGCGATCTAAAATCGCATTGGCCAGCTTTGGCTCTTGAAAGACTTCATCCCATGCTTTGAAATTTACGTTTGTTGTAAAGATCGTACTACGCTTTTCATAACGCATATCAATGAGCTGGAAAAAGAGCTTCGCATCTTCTGGATCAATTGGTAAATATCCAATCTCGTCGATGATTAATAGCTTATATTTTGTATAATGCTTCAGTCGGCTCTCTAAGCGATTTTCAAGCCGTGCTCTCTTCAAATTTTGAATCAAATCGTTGTTTAGTTATGTTATTCATTAGTTTAAATATAAATCTGTATAATAAAATGTTTTTTTGTTTCTTAGGTTATCAAGAATTTGAAATACCAACATATGTAGCAACTAACTTATTCCATTATGCTGTTGGTTTTTTAGGGACTTATCTCATACTAAATACAATAGGAGGTAAGGAAGGAATACTGAAACAATGGGGAGATAATTCTTTGTCAATTTATTTATTCCACTACGGACTTATTTATTTATTTATTAAGTAATAATTCTGAGTGGCTGAATAATATCTCACCTGATTTACGTCTCGCTACTGAAATAGCAATTTCACTCATTCTTACTTCATTTTTAGGTTCCATTTGGTTTAATAAATATGTAAGAAATCTGATTTTCCCTTTAAATACATTAATTATGATTTGTAGATTAATTCCTAATAATAACAAAAAATTAAATTAGGCTCAGCCGTTGTTGGAGGAGAAGGGCTATAAATTGGTACATCTGTTATCGAATCAAGCTTTGTGTATTCAATATCATCCTCTCTTTGAATATGACTTATTTTATTGGCATAACAATGCTCCATAACTGCTTCAAGCATTCCATTACTCTAATATGTAATATTAATCTAAAGCGCATAATCCAGTACAATCCCGTACGATAGTTTCGATGTCTCAAATGCCTCATCAGTAAAAATATGTTTTTCAACAGCTCTCTTCATCCCTAAAATCGCTTATAATTTAGACGCCTGTCTATGGAATTATGATGGACGTCACTTTTCATTTGCTCTTTCAGTTATCCATTGAAATCATCCCTCTTGAAATTCTATATAAAGCACTAGTGTTTGTTAAACAATATTCTTAGTAATTTATTAGAATAGTGGAAAAGCATAATTTAAAACAATCATTTTTATGGTTAGCTATCACTGTGATGAATTTATAAGATCTAAGGGTTTAAGAGCTAAGAGTGAATACAAGTCTTGCCTATTGTAGTATAAATAATTATACTGTTATAAGGTATTAGAATGAAATTAGGATTATGATATAGTTATAGGATCAACGGTATATTTTTAAGTCGGAGAAAATGTTATTATAACAGACTTATTGTTTTTTAGGTTAGTTTAGACCGTTGAATGAAAGATTAAATTATACTGCAACATCGAAATAATATAATTCAAGAAAAGGGGCAAGTTTTAATGCAAAACATTCTGATAAGATCGGGTATGTCTCCCTTCGACACATTCGATGCACCTCATATATTGGTTAACAACTCTATTGGAGGTAACGTAGGAAATCTAGTTTATGCATACAGTGTTTTTCGTACATTAATGACAGAAGGAACTAATCTTACACCAGATTATTATGATTATGATCCAAAACATGCTGGTGAAATTAATGAGAAGTATGACTTATACGTCATACCGTTAGCTGATGCTTTTCGTGAAGAGTTTGTCCCGTCATTACGAAAATACACTAAATTAATAAAAAAACTTACAATTCCTGTTGTTGTTATTGGTGTAGGGTTGCGTGCTCCATTTGAACCAAAGTTAAATGAGGGTTTTCCTTTTGATAAAGACGTCAAAGCATTTGTTAGCGCTGTATTAGAGAAGTCTGGTATGATTGGTGTTCGAGGTGAGATTACTTCTAAATACCTTTCTGGATTAGGTTTCCGAGAAGGAATTGACCACACCGTAATCGGATGCCCTTCTATGTATGCCTTTGGAAGGGAATTAAATATACGAGAAACTAATATAACAAGAGAATCAATGGTTACTGTAAACTCATCGCGGCTTTCTCCAAAACATGTATTAGATTTTATTTCAAGAAGCATGAAAGAATATCCGAACCATTATTTTATTCCACAATGGATGAAAGAGATGAAGCTAGTATACGCAGGATTCCCTTCTATAGCAGAATCCAGCAACAATTATCCATCTAAAATATCAGATCCAACATATATTAATAATAGAGTGCGATTTTTCTTAAATGTACCGACATGGTTGGATTTTATCAGACAAGCAGATTTGAGCTTTGGAGCCAGATTGCATGGAAATATAGCAGCGACGATTGCTGGCACACCTAGTATTTTAATTCCTAAAGATGCTCGAATGAGAGAACTGGCGGAATACCATCAACTGACACATGTAATGGCAAATGACCTGTCAGATGACACTACTCTAACAGAACTAATTGAAAAAAGCTGATTTTCAACAACCTGTCAAAAATCAAGGAAAGAATTTCGATCACTTTATAAGATTTTTAAATAAAAATAATTTGGATCATATCTATAAAGAGCAACTTGTGCCTGCTAGAGTACCATTTGACAAGAAGTTGTCGGAAATTCAGTTACTTCCTCCCATATCTCCAATCAATAGCTCCAGTTTAGAAGAAATGGTGCAACGTTGGGAAAATTATAATTTGCAATTAGAAAATAGTAATAAAACGCTTAAAAAGGAGTTAGTTGAAAAAGACAAGAAAATTAGAAAATACCAGGGCACATTAAATAGAAAATCGGTACGGTTGGCTCTGAAAACTGCAAATATGTTAAGTTTAAAATGATGTTCAAAGCGATTTTAACATATATTTGAACATAATCATGTTCAGCTTTCCCTATAAAAAACCTTAGCTAAGATTGCCTATAATATGTAATACTTTTGAAGATGTTTTGCAATGTTGTTTCTGTTAATAGCGATTTTCCTGCTTAAACAATACTTGTAGCGGATTGTTGCCCTTAACTGGAAAATTCATAAAACCTCCCCAATAATTGGGGAGGTTTTATGAATTTTCTTTATAATCAATCTAACCGCTATATATTAGTTTAGTTACAAAAACTAAAAGGGTTGGAAAATCAGCATGAGATGCTTTTTTAAAAATGAAGCCTTATGTTTTAATTTGCTTAGTGGCTTTGATTGAAAAATGATAGTGATGATGATTTCAATAAATACTTTTCTCGATTTATCAAGAATGAAAATACCGTAGGAACTTTTAAAGTAACTTCTACTAAAGAAAATTTATTAATAACTCCTTTAAAATAACATTACATTTATAAGTATATTAACATATTTAGTTTAAGTTTTAGTCTATATTAGATCAAATTGCATTGCATTTTGGTCTTATTTGTGTGTCTATATGTAGAAATGGCCTTAACAGGTAGAATTATACTTACACCACACAATTCACCAAATAAAAGGTTCTTGTATACAGTAATTCAAAAACCATCACCAAATGCTAAAAATATTTAAGATATGAAATTTATTTAAAAAGATAAATTTATAGCTGAATATGGAACTATACAAATATATAAATAGAACTTATAATAGCATAAGCTAGTTAATCATTTTTCGACATATTTTTTAGTATTGTTAATTAGCAGAAAGGATGTTTTAAAGTGAAAGTTCGGAAAGCAGTTATTCCGGCTGCAGGATTAGGAACGAGATTTCTGCCAGCAACGAAAGCTATGCCTAAAGAAATGTTGCCAATTGTGGATAAACCAACGATTCAGTATATTATTGAAGAAGCTATAGATTCTGGAATTGAAGATATTATTATTGTTACAGGTAAGGGAAAGAGGGCAATTGAGGATCATTTCGACTCAGTGCCGGAACTTGAACTAAACTTACTTGAAAAAGGAAAACAGGATCTACTTCACTTAATAGAAGAAACAACGAAGATCAATATACATTATATCCGACAATCAAAGCCAAAAGGTCTTGGAGATGCGATTCTCCAAGCTAAAGCATTTATCGGTAATGAACCATTTGTGGTTATGCTTGGAGATGATATAGTTCAAGCTGAAACTCCTTGCACTAAACAATTAATTGATCAATACGAAAAAACAAACAGTTCTGTATTAGGTGTACAAAAAGTGCCGAGTGAAGAAACATATCGCTATGGAATCGTATCATATAGCGACGTTGTGGAATCTGGTTTATATAATGTGAATTCATTAATTGAGAAACCCCGTCCGAATGAAGCTCCATCCAATTTGGCTATTTTAGGTAGATATTTATTGACGCCGGAAATATTTCATTATTTAGAGTCACAGGAACCGGGTTCAGGTGGAGAAGTTCAATTGACAGATGCTATAGCACGATTAAATAAAGAACAACTAGTTTATGCATTTGAATTTGAAGGGAAACGCTATGACGTGGGTGATAAAATGGGCTTTATTCGTACAACTATGGAATTTGCAATTGCCCATAAAGAATTAAGGCAAGATGTTTTGAAAATGATAGAGGAAATGTATGACAATTATATTCGTACTCATATGTAATTATAGTGAGCAAGAATCATTAGAATTGGAGCGGAATTAATAATGACTGAACCAAGAATTGCTGTTTTGTTACCTTGTTATAATGAAGAGATAACAATCGGAAAAGTTATTGATGATTTTAAGAGAGTGTTACCACAGGCTACTATTTATGTGTATGATAATAATTCAAAAGATCGTACTTCTGAAATTGCCCGAGAACACGGGGCGGTTGTAAAATTTGAACCCCGTCAAGGCAAAGGGAATGTAGTTAGATCAATGTTTAATGATATAGATGCTGATTATTATATAATGGCCGATGGAGATGATACGTACCCTGCTGAGTTTGCACCAAAATTACTCGCCCCTTTGGTTGCTCAAGAGGCAAACCTAGTAATTGGTGATCGGTTATCAAACGGTACTTATACTGAAGAAAACAAGAGGAATTTCCATAACTTTGGAAACGTGTTAGTGAGAAAATTAATCAATTGGTTATATAAAAGTGATATTAACGATATTATGACTGGATATCGTGCTTTCGATCGTTATTTTGTAAAAACAATGCCTGTGCTGAGCCCAGGATTCGAGATTGAAACAGAAATGAGTATTCATGCACTTGAAAATCGTTTTTTAATTAAAGAAATTGAGATCGACTACCGGGATAGGCCTATAGGAAGTGAGTCTAAACTAAATACTTTTTCTGATGGATATAAAGTAATTATGACAATCTTAAAGCTTTGCAAAAATACAAAACCACTATTTTTCTTTGGGATTTTAGCTTCAATATTTTGTGTTTTAGGTTTAGCCAGCGGGATTCCGGTTGTTTTTGATTACCTTAAAACCGGACTAGTTGAACGGATGCCCACTGCAATTTTGGCAACGGGCTTAATGCTACTATCGATGATGTTTTTTATGTGTGGGTTGATTTTAGATACAATTGCACATAAACATAAACAGTTATATATGTTGGAATTAATCAAGATCAAAAAATTAATATAATAATTTATAGAGCATCAAGAAATAAGCTCTTGAGTTGTTATAAAGGAGTATAGTCTGTGAAGTACAGAAATATCATTATTGTTGCCCTTTTTTCCGTAATTGGTATCGTTTGTACAAACTTTTATTATGTTGATTCATTGACATTAAATTGGCCAATTGCATTATTTATCTTCTTCTTCTTTCTTTTATTGCTTAGAAATTGGGCGAATTTATGTTTTTCGTGGATTAACATTACTGCAAGTTTAATTCTAGCAATTTTTTGGTTGTATAGTTCATATAATGGACAAAGTCACTTAACAAATGACACATTACAACTGATAATCTTGATTACTTCAACTTTAATAATTTCTTTTTTCTTTTATTTGTTAATTTCAGAACTTCAGCAACCATTTCAGAAAGAAGTGACTAAGCCGAATTTTTTTTGGTTTACAATTTATACTCTTATTCCGATAATTAGTTGGTCAAGATATTTTTTAGCATACTATCCTGGTAAAATGACTAATGATTCTTTCTGGCAGTGGTCAATGGCTCATGGAGTTAAACCTTATCATTCTTGGCATCCGATTCTTCATACTTGGTGGATAGAAGCAACTACTTGGATATACAATTCCCCAGCTACTTTTATTATTAGTCAGATAATTGTGGTAGCTCTTATTGTGGGTTATTCACTTTACATTTTACAATCTTTAGGAACACCTAAAATCTTGGTGATAACTTTATCACTACTATATGCTTTTTACCCAATTAATGGATATTATATGGTGACGATGTGGAAAGATATTCCTTTCGCTGCTTTTATTTTACTGATCACAGCGATATTTACTTTGATTGTAAGAACTAATGGAAAATGGCTCGATAAGAAATCTAATATAGTCTTATTAATATTAGCGAGTTTTATTACAATGAATCTTAGAAATAATGGCTTTCTAGCCTTATTGGCTGCTTTTGTAATTCTTATAATATTTATGAAAGCCATTAGAAAGAAAACTATATTTACTTTGATAAGTATTCTTGTAATTCATTTTATTTTTAATGGTGTTATCGCGAAATCTTTCCATGTTATTGAAAATCCGTTAAACCAAGCCTTGGCTATTCCTTCTCAACAAATAGGAGCGACGTATAAATTCAATGGACAATTTACTCCTGAATTAAAGTCATATTTTAATCAAATTCTACCTGAGGAGAATTGGAAAAAAAAATATAATCCTTATATTGTTAATCCAATTAAGCATGACCCTTTATATAATCCGAAAGTCATAGACGAAGACTTTGGAAGGTATCTAAAAAATTGGGCCAAATTGCTTCAGTTAAATTTTGATATTTACGTCAAGGCGTATCTAGATCAAACTTCTGTATTATGGAGATTTTATTCTCCTGAAGGTTATAAGGTATATGTGAATTCTACTACTGATATAGAAGACTATCCACTTAAAACACGTGTATTATTTTCGGAAACGTCTTTAAACAAATTCTACTATAATCCAAAAGAATCTGTGATAGAAAACGGTTATACATTATACAAGAGTGAAGCAGAAGGAAATTTACCTGCTAAGGATATTCTTTCATATAGTGAATATAAAAAGTCAGTTAGTAAGTCACTTATTAATTTGAAAAGTGAATCAAAACAAGAAAATTGGAAAAAAGAATTCGATCAAAGTTTTTATAACCTAATAAATTATAAAATGAACTATTTTGCTAAAGGTGCAATTCCGATGGTTCTGTTACTATTGGCTGTAGTTTCATCATGTATAAGAAATGGTAAGAAAGGTTTAATTGTATTTGCTCCTGCTTTATTTCTATTGCTAACAGTTGCCATAGCTCTTCCTGCAACTGATTTTCGTTATACTTTCAGCTTCATTTTTAGCATACCTTTTCTAATTCTGTATGGAAAAACAAGAGAAATTAATAATTTTGAAAGAGATGCATGATTATGAATAGATTATCATACGGAATATTATTTATGGTTTTTTCTGCTTTGTTTACTGCAACAGGACAAGCTTTGTGGAAATTAGCGACAAAAGGATTGTTTTCTTGGGAACTTTATATGGGTTTTTTCTGTTACGCGGTGGGAGCTATATTAATGATTATTGCTTTTCGTTATGGTAGCCTTTCAGTTCTCCATCCATTACTTAGTTTAGGTTATGTCTTTGCAATAATTATTGGTATTCAGTTTTTAAATGAGGATATAACAAGAAATAAGTTAATGGGCAATGTTTGTATAGTATTAGGGGCGATTCTACTGGGAATAAGTGGAAGTCAAGAACGGGTGAAAAAATGATCGGGTTTTTATTGATTACCATGACATTGTTTGGTGCTCTTGGAGGGCTATTCTTTAAACAATTTACTAATGAGAATAATAAGAATAATAAGAAACTATATTTCCTTTTCTTGGGTTGTTTAATGTATGGAATAGGAGCGATATTAAATGTAGTTCTATTACGTTTTTTACCTTATACTACAGTATTCCCGTTGACTTCAATAACTTATATCTGGACAATGGTTCTTTCTTTTTTAATTCTGGATGAAAAAATCAATAGATATAAATTTCTTGGTCTACTCTTTATAATAGCTGGAACATTTCTATTAGTGAAATAACTTTGTTTTACGAAAATTAAAAAAGGATATATTCCCTGCACTGGAATATATCCTTTTTTAATCATACACACTATGATTTATTTTGATTAAATACGAAAAATTAGGTATATTCTCATTAAGGAATTTTTAAAGAAATAGATAATCATATTAAACAATGCTTTATACACGAGAGCAAATACAAAAAGATTATAGTAGTAGTGGGCTTTAATAATTTATTGATTTTCAATTGTTACTAAAATTAACCATTGAGTTAACCTTTTTATTGTTCGTTAAAAAGGGAAGATTATATGTGTCTCTGAAAACACTATGAAAGAGGGATTAGTAAATGAGAAGAGTGTTCATGCTGCTTTATGATATAGATGTGAATAAAGGAGGGATAACAAGGGTTCTGTTTAATAGATCTAAAGCTTTAAGTAATAGGGGTTATAATGTGGATTTAATAACTTTGGATTACAAAGATAATTATAAAGAAATTTCCAATAAACTGAGAAAAATGGGTAGACTTTCAAAAAATGTAGAGATTTTAAATGTCTATGATTATTATCGCCATAAAAATACAGAAAAAAAAAGGGGAAGAAAAGCAAAAAAGCTACTTTCTTATTATAAGAATCAATCTATATTAGACGAGAAAGGTTATTTAATTCAAGATGATGAATATGAAACTAAACGTTACGCTCGGTATTTTAAAAATGGACGTTATGTAAAATATAAAAAATGGGACAAAAAGGGGAAATTGAGTCATATAGATTTTTTTGATAATAATCGTAACAGGTATAAAAGAGAAGTCTTTTCATCGGAAGGATATTTATTAAGAGAGATCTTTTTTGATCTAAATAATAACGAACCCAAACAAGAGTTATTGTATACAGAAGATGGCTTTTGTTATCTTAACAGATGGTTCAACCCAGAAAAGGGTAACCTCCAACAACAATTTCTATTTGATGTTAGAACAAATAAAGGACAAGTATTTAAAAGTAATCAAGAATTTCATGTATATTGGTTGAATGAGCTTCTCCAAAAGGAAGAAACTAAGCCCTTTTTAATCTGTGACGGTGTGGGATCGGCGAATAAGGTATTGGAAGTAAGTAAAGAACTAGCTTATCGAATTTATACTATACACAGTAATCACTTCAGTTATCCTTATAAATTTGGTTCTCCAATAAAAAGTAATCATGTTAAAGTATTAGAAAATTTGGAGACTGAAGAAGCTCTTGTGGCATTAACTCCTAGGCAAAAGGATGATATAGTTCATCAATTTGGTAATTATAATAATGTATTTGTCATTCCTAATGCTGTTACTGAAATGGATGAATTTAAGGGTGATAAGGATGGGAAATTAGTTACCATGGTCGCTAGATATCATGAAGAGAAGGGTATAGACGAAGCAATTGAGGCTTTTAGAATTGTGGTGAATCAAATACCTGATGCTCGATTAGAGATATATGGAGACGGTCCACATAAAGAGACTCTTTCTTCTCTGATTAAAGATTTGTCTTTGGAAGAAAATGTTAAGCTAAAGGGATATACCACTAATGTTGAAGAGGTTTTCGGAAAAGCTCTATTTTCTTTATTGACATCAAAATATGAAGGACTGAGTGTCGTTACATTAGAATCAATGGCAAATTCTACTCCTCTAATCAGTTATGATGTATTGTATGGATCAAGTGACTTAATTAAAGATGGATATGATGGATATTTGGTGGAAGAGAGGAATAAAGACATAATGGCTGAACGAATTATTCACTTGCTCCATCATCCTGATTTAGCAAAAGAAATGGGCATAAGGGGTAAAGAAAAGGTATTGAAAAATTACTCTGAAGAAGTTGTCACAAACAAATGGATTGAATTATTCGAGCATTTAGAAGATACGGGGCAAAAAATGTAAATGACAAGGATGAAATACCTAAGAAAAAGGGGTCCTTTCTAAGGTAGTTTTTCGTGTTTTTTTACATCGTTATGCAAGTGATTGTTTTGAAACTTAATTGTTAAGGATAAAGGTATTTCTTGTGCTAGATTAGAAATACCTTTTTACATTTTGATGGAATTTTAATTCTAGTTTAATATCCGGATTAAGTAAAGGTTCTATCTATTACCGTTGAAAAGCGATATAAAAACGTGTATAGTTTATTTGGGTTAATTGTCGTTTGTTGACGTAATTTACTTAGAATTTTCACTGCAATCTTGGATGAAAGCTACAGTTTTATTAGGAGGGGATGGATTAGATGATCTATGCAGAAATACTAGCCGGGGGAAAAGGTACCCGCATGGGCAATGTTAATATGCCCAAACAATTTTTACTACTTAATAACAAACCAATTATTGTTCATACCGTCGAAAAATTTATTCTGAATGATCGTTTCGATAAGATCCTTATTATTACTCCTAAAGAATGGATTAACCATACAAAAGATATTATTAAAAAGCATATTGGAAACGAAGGCCGCTTAGAAATAGTAGAAGGCGGTAAAGATCGTAATGATTCTATCATGAACGGAATTAAATATATTGAAAGTAATTATGGGATAAATGAAGATGATGTTATAGTTACACATGACTCCGTCCGCCCATTTCTTACTCATAGAATTATAGAAGAAAATATCGACGCTGTCCTTGAACATGGGGCTGTTGATACGGTGATTGAAGCCATTGATACCATAATTGAATCGCGGGATGGGGACGTAATTTCAAATATACCTGTACGTGATACCATGTTCCAAGGACAGACACCACAGAGCTTTAATATTAAAATGCTGGTGAAACATTATAATTCATTGTCCGAAGATCAGAAAAATATCCTTACAGATGCTTGTAAAATATGTGCCTTGAGCGGTGAAAAGGTGAAATTGGTTACAGGTGAAGTATTTAACATTAAAGTGACGACTCCTTATGATTTAAAGGTCGCGAATGCTATTATACAGGAGCGGATCTCTCAATGATAAACCAAGTATACCGTTTAGTTTCTCCGCGTCAGTTCGAGGTTACTTACACTGACCGTTCATTGAGGTATCCGTCTGACTTTATTGTGATTCGCCCGACATATTTATCAATTTGTGCAGCTGATCAAAGATATTTTACCGGAACACGCGGCAAAGAAGCCATGGCAAAAAAACTTCCTATGGCATTAATTCACGAGGGTATCGGTAAAATCGTATATGATCCGAAGGGAGAGTTCACAAATGGAACAGAGGTTGTTATGGTTCCAAATACTCCTACAGAAAAAGATGAGATTATTGCTGAGAATTACTTGAAATCCAGTAAATTTCGATCCAGCGGCTACGATGGTTTTATGCAGGACTATGTCTTTTTGGATAGAGATCGTGTTGTGGAACTGCCCAATGGGGTTAATCCTCATGTTGCGGCATTCACGGAACTGATGACTATTAGTATGCACACACTTTCGAGATTTGAAGCGAGGGCACATTCACGCCGGAATACCTTTGGTGTATGGGGTGATGGCAATCTTGGCTATATTACTTGCCTAATGCTAAAAAAACGTTACAAAGACAGCAAAGTAATACTTTTTGGGAAAACGGATTATAAGATGAATAATTTTTCCTTTGTAGATGAATTATATCAAATTGATGATATTCCGAAGGATTTATTAATTGATCATGGATTTGAAGCTGTTGGCGGAAGAGGGAGTCAAAGTGCGATCGATCAAATGATTGACCACCTTCAACCTGAGGGCTCTCTTTGTCTTATGGGAGTATCTGAGTATCCGGTGGAGATCAATACCAGAATGGTCTTGGAAAAAGGTATTACAATGATTGGAAGCAGCCGCAGCGGTCGTGAAGACTTTGTAAACACAGTTAACTTTATGAAAGAGTTTCCTGACGCAGTCGAGTATTTAGGGACTTTAGTAGGTGAAGTGCAAGAAGTAAAAACTATACAAAATATTATTGAGGCTTTTGAAAAAGATTTAACCTCTTCTTGGGGCAAGACAGTTATGGAATGGAAGATCTAATGTGGTTGAAAGGCAGGCAATTACATTGCGCTTAATCCCTACACTCGTTACTAAATTTTTTATTAAATTTGTATATAATTTGTTCTGCCTGCTTTTCAAAGTTAATCCTCAAAAGATTACTTTTGCTTCCTATAGATCAGATAATCTAACAGGAAATCTTTATTATGTATGGAAAGAAATCAATACTCACTACAGTGAATATGAATGTTTTTTTAGATTAAAGAAATTCGATAGTTCGTTCAAAGGAAAATTAGAATATTTTTTTCATTTGATTGTAGCCTCATTTGATATGGCAACATCAAAATATTTTATTATAGATGATTATTATTTTCCTGTGTATGTAATTACGCCAAGGGAAGGCACTGAAGTTATCCAACTTTGGCATGCTGCAGGTGCCTTCAAGAAATTTGGCCTTAGCACAATCGGCAAGGAATTCGGTCCCAGTGACATTTACTTAAAGCATGTAAAGGTACATTCGAATTATGCAAGAGTTTATGTTAGTTCAACTGACGTCATCCCTTATTATTCAGAAGCGTTCGGAATGCCGGAGGAACGCATATTTCCGTTAGGCCTCCCTAGAACTGATTATTTTTTTGATAAGCACGAGATACAGAAGGCCGAAGAAACTTTTTATCAAAAGTATCCTCAATTGATTGATAAGAAACTTATACTCTATGCGCCGACATTCAGAGGGCGCAGCCATTATCAAACAGACTTTGAGAGTCCAATTGATTTTGCGTATATGAAAGATGAACTTGGAAGTGACTATGCTTTAATAGTTCATCTACATCCTTATATGTCATTTGGCCTGAATGTTTCTCAACAGTTGTCTGATTTTGTATATCATATCCAATCAGATTTTAATATTGAGCAGCTATTAGTCCTGTCGGATATTTTGATTACAGATTATTCATCTGTCATTTTTGACTATAGTTTACTGGAAAGACCAATTGCATTTTTTTCCTATGACTTGGAAGAATACATTAGAGAGCGGGATTTTTATATAGATTATCAATCAGAAGTCCCTGGCCCGATATTTACTGATACGGTTGAAATGTCGAAGTGGATCCGCGAAGGTGACTTTGAACTGAATTCTGTATTGCGATTTAAAAAGAGATTCTTTGATTACACCGGTGGAAAAGCATCCACTAGAATTGTAGACCATTTGCTTGGTTGAAAACAAAAACAGCAGAGGATTTGTTCAATCCTCTTTTTATTATTATTATTATTTGATTTAATGGCTCGTTGTTAAAGTCAATCGAGATAGTTAGGAGAACGAATAATGTTATCGAGATTTAAACGTATACTCAGACGTATCTTGAGTCGTGGTAATCCATCGTCTGCGTTAAACCAGGTAACCTATGAAGATGGAAGAATTCATGAGACACCTTATTTTACTGATGATGACACAATTATTATTACCAAAGAGAATATAGTTGAATCATTACCGCTTATTAATGAAATGGCGGGATTAGAAGAGAATCTTATTCCCAGACGAAAAGTCACTTCGTTGGCATGGAATGGTCCGATTTTAGATTTAGAAGGTTATTTCTATATTGAAAATATTCCCATGAAAGACGAAGATTTAGTAAAAAAGAGGTTAATCCTATTAGGATCAAATGGAATCAAAATTTCAATTCCTTTACAGGAAGTGTCCATTTATAGCATTCAGGAAAATAAAGATATAAACCAAATGTACGAATGGGCGGGATTTAAGGGTAATATAAATTTCGCGACTTTATTCAAGAATAATCAACCTCTTCCAGAGGGGGAATATAAAGTGTACCTTGAATTAGAGGTACACGTTTTAGGAGATAAAGTATATAAAAAGAACTTTCAGCTTGGAAATGTTGAGAAGTTTTTGAAAAAACGTTTCCATTCGACGAAGATGGAATACTTTACTGCAAAACGGGAAATGAAATTCAACTTATTGGCGACGTATGATTTATCAAGAAAGACTCTTAAGATAACTTCGACGAAACTTAAGGATATGGATCCAACAGAAATGGGTCTGGACAGTGAACAATATAATCGCGGACTTTTTTACCGCTTTTTCTCCACAACTATTTTCCGATTAGCATATAAAATCTATTGTTTTCTGCCAATTAAGCAAAAAAAGATCTTTTTCGCATCCGATAGTCGAACTGAAATGAGTGGTAACTTTCTCTTTGTTTATGAAGAAATGCTAAGACGTGAGTTAGACTTCGATTACCACTTTCTGCTTAAAAAAGGGGTTGCTGAGAAGAAGTCGTATAGAGAGATCATACATCTGGCTTATCACATTGCAACTTCTAAGTTTATTGTTCTTGATGACTTTTATCCGATGATATACCATTTGAAGATTAGAGAAGGTGCTGAACTGGTTCAATTATGGCACGCCGTTGGTGCTTTTAAAACGTTTGGGTTTAGTCGTCTAGGACGCCCAGGGGGACCATCACCGAAGTCTAAAAGCCACAGGAACTATACTAAAGCTATTGTAAGCTCAGAACATGTAAGCAAACATTATGCTGAAGGTTTTGGAATCGAAAAGGACAAAGTTGTTTCCACTGGAATTCCGCGTACAGATGTGTTCTTTGATAAGGAATATCAATACAGTGTAAGAGAACGACTTTACGCAGAATATCCGTTTTTAAGAGGAAAGAAGGTTATTATGTTTGCTCCAACATTCCGTGGAAATGGTCAACAATCTGCTCATTATCCAATGGAAATTCTGGATCTTGAAAACTTATATAAAGAATTGAGTGACGAATACGTATTCCTTTTTAAGATTCACCCATTTGTAAAAAATGATTTTAGTATACCTTACCAGTACAGTGATTTTTACTATGACTTTTCATCATATCGGGAAATCAATGATTTATTATTTATTACCGATCTCCTAATCACTGATTATTCTTCGGTATGTTTCGAATTCGCCCTTTTAAATAAACCAATGCTGTTTTTTGCATATGATGTAGAAGAATATGTTCAAAAACGCGATTTTTATTATGATTTTCATTCGTTTATTCCTGGTCCTCTTGTTCGTTCTTCAGAAGAAATCGTCAATACAATTAAAGAAGAGGACTTCGAAATGGAAAAAATAAAACCATTTGTTCACTACTTCTTTGATGATGTGGATGGCAAGGCGAGTGCCCGGGTTGTAAATCAAATCTTTATGCAACAGGGTGAAGAGAATAACTAATTGGTTTGTACACGATCATACTGGAGGAGCACTATTTCCTCCAGCCTTGAAGGTCTACAAGACAGCCAATAAAACAGTTAATTTAAATAGACAATTTAAAACAATCTTACAGGTATTTGGATAGGACATATTTCCCCTTTGGGTTTGTATTTTCATGCTTGAGACTATATAATTGTTTAAATACAGGAACAGATCTTAATAGTTTAGTTGTTAAGTCAACCTGTTTTTATGTGAAACGGTAAGGAGTTGAGCATAATGAAAAAAGTGATAACCTATGGGACATTTGATTTGCTGCATATTGGTCATATAAATATCCTTTCTCGAGCTAAAGAGCTTGGAGATTATCTAGTTGTTGGGCTTTCTACGGATACTTTCAATCAAGAAAAAAACAAAGAAGCCTATCATAGTTTTGAAAATAGGAAGCGAATCCTTGAATCCATCCGCTATGTCGATGAGGTGATTCCCGAACATAATTGGGTGCAAAAAGTTCAGGATGTTATCGATCATGATATTGATATTTTTGTTATGGGTGATGATTGGGAAGGGAAGTTTAATTTTCTGAAGCCGTACTGTAAAGTATTATATTTGCCCCGTACAATTGGTGTTTCAACGACTAAAATAAAAACTGATTTATATAATGTTCATAATGGTTAAAGATGTAATCATCACCATTTACTTGGTTATTTTTAAAATAATTTTTACATTATGCAAGGCATTTCCGCTTAAAAATAAGGTTACATTCGTCGTTTCATTCGGTGATAATATCAAGTTTGTATATGAAGAAATAGTTAGACAACGGATAGCAATAAAGCCTGTCTTTCTCTGCAGCGGCCCTTCTGCTAAACAATTTAAGCTTTATCCCGGGGCAGAGACACTCTCATTTGAAACAAATGTTATCAGTGATAATCTGAAGGCTATTTATCATTTAGCGACTTCAAAATATATTATCATCGATAATTATTTTGGGTTTTTAGCTTCTGCCAACTTCAAGAAAGAGGCACAATGCATACAGCTCTGGCATGCAGCTGGTGCCATTAAAAAATTTGGCCTTCAGGATGAATCGGTTGCAAAACGAAGTTCAGTGGCACAGCGGAGATTCCATAGAGTCTATCGTAATTTCCATAAGGTTGTCGTAGGTTCTGATGAGATGGCGTTGGTCTTTAAAAAGGCTTTTGGGCTTGGAAATCAAAATATATTAACGACGGGAATTCCTCGGACTGATTTTTTTTATAATGACGAACTCCAAAAGGAGAGCAGAGAGAGACTTGAGCATCTTGGTGTAACCAACAATGGAAAAATAAAGATACTTTATGCGCCGACTTATCGTGATAATGAATTAAATCAGTTTAAATTAACGCTGGACCTGGAGTTGTTGCATAAGCATTTAGGAAATAGATATGAAATATTGCTGAAACTTCATCCTGCTATTAAAAAACGGATAAGCTATGAGAATGAGTTTCCCGGATTTGTTTATGATCTATCCTCATCCGGATTTCATATAAATGAATTGCTTTTAATTACCGATTATTTAATTACGGATTATTCTTCAATTCCTTATGAGTTCTCCTTGCTAAGGAAACCAATGATCTTCTTTGCGTATGATCTAGACGCATACACAAAGGAGCGGGGACTATGGGATGAATACGAGAATATGGTTCCAGGACCGGTTGTAACTACTACTAAAGAGATAATTGAACTGATAAAATCCGATAATTTCGACATGATCGCAATTGAGGATTTTTCTAATTATCATAATAAATTTTCAAGGGGTCGCTCCTCTGCAGACCTGATATTGTATATGTTTGGCGAATATGATCATGAACAAACAGATAATAATAGCCAATTTGTCCATGAAACGGGTTATGATGCCGCTTCGAGGTAAAAAACTTCGAAGCTTTTGTTTTTGTCGGAGTTCTGCGTATTCTGTTATCTGGTCTGCTATAATGAAGGGCGGATAACCTATGTTAATTACTTTGTTAGGAAGGACCATGACATGAAATCGATGTTTACGGTTATTAAAGAACAAATTCAAAATTTTTATTTGGTCAGGCGGCTGTCCGTCTATGAAATGAAAATTACTAATAGTAATAATTATTTAGGAAGTTTATGGGAAATAATAAACCCGATGATCCAAATTTTAATTTATTGGTTTGTTTTTGGCTTTCTCATTAAGACTGGACCTAGAGATGGAACCGAATTTTTCCCTTGGCTATTGTCGGGAATTATTGTGTGGTTTTTTGTTAACCAGGCAACTATCGAGGCATCGAAGTCAATATATTCAAAGCTGGCCATGGTCTCTAAAATGAGTTTTCCGATGAGTGTAATCCCTTCCTATGTAATTTTTGCAAGGTTGTACCAGCATTTAATGTTGCTAGGTATCAGTATTTTGATCCTATGTATAACTGGGATATTTCCAAGTGTATATATTGTACAGATTCCTTATTTTTTATTTGCTGTAGTAGCGTTACTTATTTCATTTTCCTTAATTACCTCAACGTTATCGACAATTATTAGGGATGTTCACATGATGGTTCCATCCTTCTTGCGTATCCTTTTTTATTTAACACCTATCCTATGGATTCGTGATGATTTGCCTGACTGGATAATGGCGATAATGAAAGCCAACCCTTTGTTCTATATAGTACAGGGTTACCGCGCTACTTTATTAGGTGAGTCATGGTATTTTATTGAACACTGGCAATACACCTTATACTTTTGGGTGATTGTGATCGTGCTGTTTATAGTAGGTTCTTCTCTACATCTGAAATTTAGAGATCGATTTGTTGACTTCATGTAAATGGAAGTGAGAGATATGAATAAATCAGTTATAGTAAATGATGTAACGAAAAAGTATAAGTTATATAATAATAACTCAGAAAAGCTCTTCGATCTTCTTCTTCCTAAAAGCTACGGAGAGGATTATTATGCCCTTAAGAATGTGAGTTTTGAAGCCGAAAAAGGGGATGTAATCGGTTTTGTCGGAGTTAATGGTTCGGGAAAATCCACACTTTCCAATATTATTGCAGGAATCGTTCCTCCAACCGGGGGCAGCGTTCAAATAGATGGGAATACTGCACTTATTGCGGTTTCTTCAGGACTTAATAACCAGCTAACTGGAAGAGAAAATATTGAATTGAAAATGCTTATGCTTGGATTCAGTAAAAAGGAAATTGAGGATTTAGAAGATGAAATCATTGATTTTTCTGAACTTGGCAAGTTTATCGATCAGCCTATTAAATCCTATTCGAGTGGGATGAAATCAAGGTTGGGTTTCTCAATCTCTGTTCATATTAACCCGGACGTTTTAATTATTGATGAAGCACTCTCCGTAGGGGATAAGGCCTTTGCGGAAAAATGTTTGGAAAAGATGAACGAGTTTAAGGAAAAGGGAAAAACGATGTTCTTCGTTAGCCACTCAATTGGTCAAATGAAGCAATTCTGTGAGAAAGCATTGTGGCTGGAATATGGTGAGCTTAAAGCTTATGGACCGATTGATGAAGTTATGCCAAAGTATGAAAAATTTTTAAAAGAATATAAGGCGATGACTAAGGAAGAACGTAAACAGTACCGAGAAGGGGCTAGCCAAAATAGAAGTACTGCATCGGTGAGATGATTTAAATATACAAAATAAGGGAATCCCCAAGTTTACTTTTAAAACTTGAGGATTCCCTTATTCTATATGGATAAAAAGTGGTTCAATTATTGATTATTTATACCCGTTAGGATTCCCATTCTGCCATTTCCAAGAATCTTTACACATTTCCTTTAAATCTTTTTCTGCCCGCCATCCTAAAATTTTTTCAGCTTTTTCTGGATTCGCGTAGCAGACTGCGATGTCGCCGGGGCGTCTGTCTACGAATTGGTAAGGAATCTCTTTCCCGCTAACTGAACTGAAAGTATTGACTAGATCCAGTACGCTGTAGCCGATGCCCGTCCCAAGGTTGAATGCTTCGATTCCTTGGTTTTCATCCAAATACTGGAGTGCTTTTAGATGCCCTTTGACCAAATCTACAACGTGGATGAAATCGCGGACCCCTGTACCGTCGTGTGTTGTATAGTCATTGCCAAATACGGAAAGCCTGTCTCTTTTTCCGATAGCAACCTGAGTAATATAAGGCATCAAATTATTAGGGATGCCGTTCGGGTTCTCCCCGATATGTCCGCTTTCATGCGCGCCAATCGGATTGAAATAACGCAGCAGTGCGATCCTCCATGTATTATCTGAAACATATAAGTCTTGCAATATTTCCTCAATTATTAATTTGGACCGTCCGTAAGGATTGGTTGCTGACAAACTGAAGGATTCGTCGATCGGTACTAGATCAGGATGTCCATAAACGGTAGCGGATGAGCTGAAGACAAGCTTTTTCACATTATGTTTGGCCATCGCTTCACAAAGATTAATAGTACCAGTTAAATTATTATGGTAATACTTTAATGGAATATCCACTGATTCTCCAACAGCTTTAAGTCCGGCAAAGTGGATGACAGCTTCAAATTTGAATTTGTTGAAGAGATCTTCCAATGCTTCACGGTCCAGTAAATCAATTGTATAAAAAGGGAAATCCTTCCCTGTTATCTCTTTCACACGCTTAACTGATTCAACTTGGCTGTTGGAGAAGTTATCCAACATTACAATCTCATATCCATTCTGCAAGAGCTCTACTCCGGCATGGCTTCCAATATAGCCAGCACCGCCAGTCACTAATATTGTCATAGTAATTACCTCTTTTCCAAAATGTTTAGAATGAACAGAATATGTTGAGTTCTTAAATTCTATTAAGACTCCCTATGCTATTAACATGTTAATTTTTTAGGGTGCTTGAATTGCTTTAAACATCTTTATAATTAAAACATATTTCATGATTAAAATACAGAAGATTACGGGATTATATAACGTAATATTTTTAACAATTATAAGCAGATTTTCTTTATTTTATCTCATCTATAACCGATAATATTATGTAGAAACTTTATATACAAGAAAGGCTAACTTATGGCAGTAATAAATTCGGTAGAAATTTTAAGTGTTCCATTCACAAATTTACGAAAAAAAACTCTTATCAACGACTTCCTTCATCCTCGTCTGCAAGATAATGAAAAAACATTTATTGTAACGGCAAATCCAGAAATTGTGGAATATGCAAACAAAGATTCTGATTATAAAAAAATTATCAGTGAATCAGATTTCATCGTCCCAGATGGCATTGGAATCGTCTATGCCTCTAAAATACTCAATAATCCTCTCGAAGAACGCATAGCCGGCTTTGACCTGATGAATGATCTATTGAAACTCGCTGATGAGAACAAGTATAGGGTTTTTATGCTCGGAGCGGAGCAATCGGTCATAACACTTGCTGCAGAGAATGTGAAAAAGACATATAGACATCTTAATCTGGTAGGTTATCACCATGGCTATATAGAAATTGATGATGCGGTTCTAGTAAAAAAAATCAGTGATACAAAACCAGACATAATTTTTATCGCCCTTGGATTTCCTAAACAAGAACAATGGATTAGTAATCATATGCCTCTATTTGATAAAGGGATTTTTATGGGTGTTGGTGGAAGCTTTGATGTGCTCGCCGGAAAAGTAAACAGGGCACCGATGATATGGCAGAAAAGCAATCTGGAATGGCTTTACAGGCTCATTAAGCAGCCTTCCAGGTGGAGAAGGATGCTGGTTCTGCCATTGTTTTTGATTAAGGTGATCAGAGAAAAAAACAAAAGATAGCAAAGAAAATTTTGTAACCTAAAAAAATTATACAATGGAATTAAAAAATTAAGGGTATTTTTTTGAAACATTCACCCAATCTTTACGTCTAATTAATAGTTAGGTTTTTGTTCAGCTTGCCAAGTTGGAAGAAGCTGTAACTGATAAATAAGCTTTCTTCAGGTTAATGTAGTAATAAATAAATATTTACTATAGAGATTTTTGTCGAACTCATTTATAATGAGGAATTGAGAATGTTTTATATTTAGGGATTCTAATTAAAAAAATAAATGAACTAGTTTACATTCCTGTAATAGTTGGGTATGTTGACAACGAGTTGCATTTAAGAATACATGAGGTGGGTCTAATGTTAATATGGGCCTTTATAACAGCTTTCATTTTGTCAATGGTGCTTACACCAATGGTTATCCGCTTGGCGCATAAAATGGGGGCTACTGATAAACCGAATGAGCGGAAAGTACATGATAAAGTGATGCCGCGTATGGGCGGTTTGGCTATCTTTGCCAGCTTTTTCATCGCCTATGTATTATTTGGCGGAGGCTTTCCGAACCAGCTGCCAATTTTGCTGGGGGCATTCGTTATTATTATAATTGGAATATTTGATGACATATACGAATTACGGGCACGGACAAAGTTTGTCGGCCAAATCGCAGCTGCTCTTATCATTGTGTATTGGGGCGGGCTTGAGGTGGAATTTATCAACCTGCCGTTTGGCGGACAGCTTGATTTCGGGTTCCTTAGCATCCCTGTTACCATCCTCTGGATTGTTGCTATTACGAATGCGATTAATCTGATTGATGGATTGGACGGACTGGCTGGAGGCGTATCATCCATTGCTTTGGTAACTATCTCGGTGATGGCTCTATTACAAGGTGATATGTTCGTAGCGACCATCGCGTTGATCGTGACTGGAAGCACACTCGGCTTTTTAAAGTATAACTTTCATCCCGCGAAAATATTCATGGGGGATACCGGTGCGTTATTTTTGGGTTATATTATCGCCGTTCTATCGCTTCTTGGATTTAAGAACGTTACGATGATTTCTTTGATTGTCCCCATTATCATCTTGGGTGTGCCGCTTTCTGATACATTTTATGCGATTATTCGCAGACTGGTTAATAAACAGCCTCTAGCTGCACCAGATAAATCGCATCTGCATCATTGCTTGCTAAGAGTAGGATATTCACACAGCCAGACGGTTATCCTGATTTACGCTCTTGCAGCGAGCTTTGGATTAGCGGCTATCATTTTCTCTTACGCTACAATGTGGGGCGCCATCCTAATCATAGGAATTCTTTTAATTACGATTGAAATCATCGTCGAGAAGGTTGGATTGGTTGGTTCGAATTATCAGCCTCTTCTTAAAATGCTTAGTACGGCCAAAAACGCCAGTGGCAAGAACAAATAAACATATCTGTAACCAGTGTGACGTGGTACCAGCCATGAAGCACTGGTTTTTGTTGTTTCTGAGAAAAGAAAGGCTGTCTAAAGAAATAGTTTACCTGAACTTTATTTAATCTTTACAACAATTTACTTGGCCATAATATCTCGTTAATACCGTAATGATAAATTGTTAGTAAGCATCAGAATAAAGGGAGGTAACTTACTTGTTTATAAAAATTTTAAATTATTTTAGAGGTACTCCAGATGATTTCTGGTCTTATGATGAGAATTTTAATAAATACGATGAGATGAATATTTTTGGTTACGAAGAATCAGATATGTTTGATATATAACAAGAAAAAAGGATATATCGTGCCATTTAAATCTAATATAAAAAAGACAAAACCTGCTTCGATTTGGAAGCAGGTTTTTGTTTGAAAGTCTGACGGCACTAAGACAGTGCCGTTTTTAACTTAGTTTCATTCAGCTAAAGCTGTGCTTCCTGAGTGCTCACTATCCTTTGACGATACATCAAGATGTGTTTTCAGCTCTATTTTTGCATTTTCTACCGAAGTTTCATCAAGCTGGTAGTAATAAACACCCTCAATACGGCTGTCCGATCCTTCTAGTTTAACGGACTCAATATCTAAACCGGAATCATTCGTTATATAGTCAATAAAGGCTCTCATTTCACTAAATTTCAGGTTCGTCTTCATATTGTCTCCGACTGCTTCCATAACATCTGTATATTTTGAAACAGCACCGACGGTTGTTGCCTTGGTCATAATCGCTTTCAATATTTCCTGCTGCCGCTCGCCACGCTGGATATCGCTGTCCTGTTTACGTGTACGGGCAAGAGCGAGCGCTTCTTCGCCGTCTAATGTTTGAAGTCCGGGCTGCAAATGAACCGCGCGCTTTTTATCATTGGAATCAACTTCGCGAATTTCATAAGGAACATCGACTTCAATGCCGTCCAACGCGTCAACTACATCGATGAAAGCATTGAAATTCATGCGGACGTAATAGTCTACTGGAATATCTAGCAGCTCTTCTACTGTATCGATCGTAGCCTGAGGGCCGCCCATCGCGTGTGCGTGGTTGATTTTCGTATTGTAGCCGCCTTCAGGGACATATACATAGGAATCACGGGGAATGCTGACCAGCTTTATGCTTTTATCTTTCTTATTGAAAGTTGCTAGCATTAGTGCATCTGAACGGGATTTACCCCCGTTTTTTTCACCCCTTTTTTCACTGTCATCAACCCCGATAAATAACAGCGAGATATTATCGGCCATCGGGTTGACTTTTTCTTTTCGCTTATCCGATCCTCCTAATGGGTCATAGGAACCGTCGAAGACGGATTGTGCTTTTGTGAAGAGGAAGGCGCCATATGAGCTCGCCCCCAAAGCTACAATTAATAGGGGTATCAATAAAAGCAAAAGTCTTCTGCGTTTTTTCTTTTTCTTTTTTACTCTATATATTCGTCTAGTAGTAGACATAAATTAGTTCTCCTTTACCTGGCATAACCTGCTCATATTTTTCACCTATTTTAAAAAATTTAGCGAAAAATAGCCTAAATTTAATTCTACAATGATTAGACGAATTCGTAAATTAAAAGTTTCTTTAAATTGAGTGATTTTATAGAAAATAAAAGGGACCCATCCTTTGTATTGGGCACCCCTACATGTCTTTTTCCAAGTATATGATCTCTCCCTCGGTGAAAATGGCTTGTCCGTTTGTCATTTCCGTCATCCAGTCAATAAACGGCTGCTTCTGCCCTTCTTCGACAAACGTCTGGATTATTACGTTATCGAGGTATTCTATTTCTTTAATCTTGTACACCGAGGATCGGAGCTCGTTTTCCAGTTTTCCAAGCCAGGTATAGTCCACTGTTGTATGCATCACGCGCATTAGCTTTCGTTCAACGATTCCCGTTGTATTTATTCCTTCAGAAGCGGCTTTTCCATAAGCGCGGATTAGGCCACCTGCTCCAAGCTTGATGCCGCCGAAATAGCGGGTAATAACGACCGCTGTATCCTTTAGCCCTTTTTTCTTGATGACTTCGAGAATCGGAACCCCTGCAGTGCCGCTCGGTTCTCCATCATCGTTTGCCTTCTGGATCTGGTCATTTTCGCCGATCATGTAGGCGGAGCAATTATGAGTAGCTCCGTAATGCTTCTTTTTAATGGCTGCAATGAATTGCTGTGCTTCTTCTTCTGTTTCAACTCGGATGACATGAGCGATGAAGCGTGATTTTTGTATAACGATTTCATGCATGCCGTCTCCCTTGACTGTTAAATAATGTGGAAGCATGTGAGACCTCCTCATGGTTGCTCATATTAATAAAATATATTATAGAAGTAATAAGCTGCAGAAACAAATATCTACATTAAATGTAGACTTTCGTAACAAAACAGTAAGGAACTGTAAAATAATTTTAATATAAAATGACTATCTTCATGCTATAATTAGTACACTCTTGAAGTATTAAGAACTATTTTGCAATAGTTATTTATACTTAGAAGAATATTTTTTGATGTATTTCACAGAGATTTATCTTAGTGAATCCACCATTCAGAGTTTTTATGTTCGTATTATCATATTTTTTGTCGGAAAAAGAAATAATCTATCATTTGCCTGTTGCAGGTATTATGCATTAGGATAATAGTAGGCTATATACACAGTAATCAATCTGACATCATAGAGTAAATTACATAAATGAACTACATAAAAAGATGTAAAGTCAGCTGTCATGGTACAGGAGGTTCATACATTTATTCAGATGTCATTATAAAGAAAACTCGCCGATTAAGTCGGATGGTGTAGTCATACAGATAGGAAAAGGCTTACTCTTTCCTATTTACCAAAAACATTTATTCAACATTTATGACTTCTGTTGGACCAAAACGGAGGAATCTGTATGGCCGTTAAAAAAGTAGATGCCAAAGCGCTTGATGAAATTTTGGAAACCATGGTGGGAACGGTTGGCGATAGTAAGAGTGAGATTTTTGAAATTGAAGAACAATGCCGCCGTGATTATGTCGGTTTAACACAAGAACTGGAAGATATCAGAAAAAAGGTAGCTTTTATTATCAGTGAGGGAGATGCGCTTGAGACCAAGGCACGGTTCTCCAGAAAAAGATTGTCTGAAGTAAGCATGCATTTCAATCAATTTTCTGAAGATGAAGTCCGCGAAGCCTATGAAAAGGCGCATAAGCGTCAAGTAGAGCTGCAAATGAATCGTCAGCTGGAAAAGGATTTAAGATGTCGCCGGGATGAACTGGAGCGCAGGTTAAGAGGCCTACAACAGACGATTGAACGGGCTGAGACGCTTGTTTCACAAATAACGGTTGTCTTGAATTACCTGACAAGGGATTTAAAGCAGGTGGGTGAAGTACTCGAGGATGCCCGGCGCAGGCAGGACTTTGGTTTGAAAATCATCGAAGCCCAGGAAGAGGAAAGAAAGAAACTCTCCAGGGAGATTCACGATGGACCGGCACAGATGCTGGCCAATGTGATGATGCGCTCTGATTTGATAGAACGCGTATACCGGGAGCGTGGGGGCGAAGAGGCTTTAAGTGAGATTCGCAGCCTGAAGACCATGGTTCGAAGTGCCCTGTATGAGGTGCGTAGAATTATTTACGACTTACGCCCCATGGCTCTCGATGACTTAGGGTTGATTCCGACCCTCAAAAAATATCTGCAGACGATCGAAGAGTATAACAACGGGATCGATCTGGAATTCACAAATCTTGGCGAGGAAAAAAGGCTGCCCTCGGAAATGGAGGTTGCGCTATTCCGGCTGATTCAGGAAGCGGTGCAAAATGCCCTCAAGCATGCGGAACCAAGCTATATACATGTCAAATTATCCATGACAAAGGAATTGATTACGGTCTCGGTTAAGGACGACGGCAAAGGTTTTGATTCTTCAATGGAAAAGGAAGGATCTTTCGGTTTGATGGGAATGAAAGAAAGAGTAGAACTGCTCGATGGGGAAATGACAATCACATCTCATCCCGGAGCGGGCACATTGGTAACGATTAAAGTACCATTTAAAGCATAATAATCAGTCCTAATAGTAAAAGAAAAATAAAAGTACTAACTAAGTAAGGGGGGCGAATTCGTTGAGAACTAATATTGTTATTATTGATGACCATCAACTTTTTCGCGAAGGCGTAAAGCGAATTTTAGATTTTGAATCATCATTTCAGGTGGTTGCTGAAGGCGACGACGGAAGCGAGGCCATGGATCTCGTAGAACAAAATAACCCGGACGTGGTGATCATGGATATCAACATGCCAAACATAAACGGTGTGGAAGCTACCAAAATGCTCGTTGACCGTCATCCGGAAACAAAGGTAATCATCCTGTCCATTCATGATGATGAAAACTATGTACAGCATGCATTGAAAACAGGTGCTTCCGGTTATCTTTTAAAAGAAATGGATGCTGACGCTCTGATTGAAGCGGTAAAAGTTGTCGCTGACGGGGGCTCCTATCTGCATCCAAGGGTAACCCACAATTTGGTCCGGGAATATCGCAGATTGGCTACGGACGAAAACTCCGGTGGCGATTCCTTGCAAACACCAGAAATCAGGAGACCGCTGCATCTACTGACACGCCGCGAATGCGAAGTGCTCCAGCTGCTTGCAGACGGAAAAAGCAACCGTGGCATCGGGGACGCCTTATACATAAGTGAAAAAACCGTAAAGAACCACGTCAGCAATATTTTGCAAAAAATGAATGTGAACGACCGTACACAGGCGGTTGTCCTGGCTATTAAAAATGGCTGGGTCGAAGTGAAATAATTAGAGAGAGTTGCACAGTTTTGTGCGGCTCTTTTTTTGGCAGAAAGGCAAGTATAAACTTTCCTTTCTGCATAAACGCAACTACGTCTAATCTCCGCTTTACGGCTCGTCAATCGACTAGTTTTCTTTACGAAAGGATTATAAGGTGATTAGTATAAATAGACCGAAATCTGGAACTTATCACCGAAATTAGAGATATCACCGAAATTTAGGATTTATCACTGAAATTTAAGATATATCACCGGAATTTAAGATATATCACCGGAATTTAGAACATAACACTGGAATCTAGGATTTATCACCGAAATTAGAGATATCGCCCAAATCCGGGATTTATCATCGAAATTTGGAATATATCACCGGAATCTAGGATTTATCACCGAAATTTGAGATTTATCATCGAAACCAAATATATCAATGAAATCAGATAGATATTTGCATAGTAATTAGAAAACTAGTTAATGCAAATCGGGGCAATTTCCGATAAGATGATTAATATGTTATTAGAAGAAAATCTTTTAATAAGGATGGTTTTTATTTGATGAAAACGGCAGTCGTAACAGACAGTACTGCATATATACCTAAGGAAGTTCGCGATAAGTATCATATACATATGATTCCACTCAATGTGATTATAGGTCAGGAGGCATACAGGGAGGAAACCGATTTATCGGCAGATGATTTTTATGAAGAGATTAAAAGGGCGGACAAGCTGCCGACAACTTCTCAGCCCTCGGTTGGTCAGTTTGTCGATTTGTTTGAGGAGCTGTCAAAAGAATATGATGCGGTGATATCTGTCCATTTATCGAGCGGTATTAGCGGTACATACCAGGGTGCGATTACAGCGGGGGAGATGGTCGACGGGCTTGAAGTCCGCGCCTTTGACACAGAAATCAGTTGCTCGGTGCAGGGGTTTTACGCGATTGAGGCAGCTCAAATGGCTCTGGACGGAAAAGAGCCATCAGAAATAATTGCGAGGTTGGACGAAATTAAAAAATCTGTCCGGGCGTATTTCATGGTCGATGACCTATCCAACCTGCAAAGAGGAGGACGCCTTAGCAGTGCTCAGGCTCTGATCGGAAGCCTGCTCCAGGTCAAACCACTGCTTCACTTTCAAGATAAGGTAATTGTACCTTTTGAAAAAATACGTACCCGCAAAAAAGCAATGAAGCGCATTGTTGACTTGCTAACAGAAGCTACGTCAGACGGCGGTCAATATAAAGCAGTTATCATCCATGCCAAACGGGAAGAAGAAGCGAAGCGATGGCAAGCTGAAATCGAAGCGGAGTTGCCGAACATCGAATTTGATATCGGTTATTTCGGACCCATCATCGGCACCCATCTCGGAGAAGGCGCGATGGGGTTGGGTTGGTATAAGGTTCATTAATATTTGCAGCGTTCTGCCCTTGTGGTGGGGCGTTTTTTCATAAAATCATTTCTATATCCCTCATGAATGAACCAATACCGAAAACTAAAAGAAAAAAGGTTTTTTAACCTTTGAAACCGAATAGTAATGAATAAGAATTTCTAAGGAGGCTGTTACCCTGAACCTATTTAAAAGTATTTTTTCTTCGATTAAAACCGCATCGGCTTATCCAATGGTGCCAAACTCCACTTCACTAAATCCTTCCTACTCCTTTTCTGAAGAACTTCAACAGCATCTATACGGCCGCTTATTGCTTCTTGATGAAATCCTGTTCCCTGATGAATTACTCACTGCCCACATCAAAAATGGTTATATCTCTACAATGCCAGGAATTACACAAATTGAGTCGCAGCCTCACTGCTCGCGCTGTGGAAATAATGATCCCTCCATGTTTTACCGTTTTCCCTGCAGCCATTGTGGCAAGAAATGCATCTATTGCCGGGCGTGCATTATGATGGGCAGGATAAGTGAGTGCAGCAAGCTCTATTTCTGGAGCGGTCCCGGTTTCTCTTTTGACATTTCGGCACAAGTCATGGCATGGGCCGGTTCTTTGTCTGAGGGACAGAAAGTTGCTTCCGAGCGAGTGATTAGCGCCGTCAACAGCAATGATGAGCTCTTGGTCTGGGCAGTATGCGGCGCGGGCAAAACTGAGGTACTGTTTGAAGGGATTGAAGCAGCCTTACAATCAGGAAAAAGGGTTTGTATGGCAACTCCCCGAACGGATGTTGTACTAGAACTTGCGCCGCGTTTGAAAAGTGCCTTCCCGCAAATTGAGGTTGCTGCCCTCTATGGGGGGAGTGAAGACCGTCACCTCCTGACTCCGCTCACAGTCACGACGACGCATCAGCTATTCCGCTTCCACAATGCCTTTGATACGATCATCATTGACGAAGTAGACGCCTTTCCCTATTCAATGGACAGTTCGCTTCAATTCGCCGTAAGGAAAGCAAAAAAGAACACTTCCACTACCATTTATCTGACCGCAACACCTTCTAAAAAAATGCAGAATGACTATGAAAATCAAAAATTAATAGGAGTAACCATCCCCGCGCGCTACCACCGCCATCCCATTCCTGCACCTTTGATGAAATGGTGCGGCAACTGGAAAAGAGAATTCGAGAGAAAAAGAACCCCGAATATCATTACAGATTGGGTAAACCTTCGCCTACAACTAAAAAATCCGTTCTTATTATTTTTTTCGACCATACAGGTGATGGAACAAGCCCTTCCTTTATTTCAAAGCCTTCATAGTGAATTACAGTCGGTGCACTCACAGGATCCGGAACGAAAAGAAAAAGTTACTGCGCTTAGAGAAGGGCGAATCCCGGGTTTGCTGACGACTACGATATTAGAACGAGGCGTGACGATTCCAAAACTGGATGTGGCCGTTATAGGTTCAGAACATCAGGTTTATAGCGAAAGTGCTCTTGTCCAGATTGCGGGGAGGGTCGGCAGGAGTGAAAAAAGTCCGGAAGGCGACATCACATTTTTTCATTATGGCAAGAGCAATGACATGATTAGAGCCATCGTCCATATCAACAGAATGAATAAAGAAGCCGATAAGAGAGGAATGCTCGATGTTTAAGCAAAAAAAGTGCTTAATTTGTACAGAAGAAGTTAATTCTTCTTTTACATGGAAAAACATATGGGTTGAAACGGAAGATGAGATTATTTGTGGAACTTGTAATGGGAAGCTCTCCTTTATTTCAGGAGCGACGTGCCAGCTTTGTTCCAGGGAGCTTCTTGATGAGAAATATCGACAGGGGAATCTTTGTTTTGACTGTGTCAGGTGGGAAAGTGACAGCGAATGGGGCGGCTATTTAACGAGGAATACCTCCGTCTTCAATTACAATGATTTTATGAAAGAGCTGATCGCCAAATTTAAGTACCGTGGAGACTATGCACTTGCAGAAATTTTTACGCCGTATGTTAAGGGAAAATTGTTAAACGCTCGCTTTGATCTAATTGTCCCCATTCCGTTAAGCGAAGAACGTTTAAAAGAACGCGGCTTTAATCAGGCAAAGGCGATAGCCGAGACGGCTCATCTCGAAATCGAGGATGTTTTAATGAGAATTCACTCAGAAAAGCAATCAAAGAAATCAAGAAAAGAACGGATCGGTCTTGCGCAAGTGTTTCATGTTAATGGAGAGCCAGATCATATTAAAAATAAGAAGATTATGCTGCTCGATGATATTTATACAACGGGGTCGACGTTAAGGCAGGCAGCGAAAGTTCTTGTAAGGGCGGGTGCAACAGAAGTTTCGTCGTTAACATTGGCACGCTGAATGTTTTTTAAAAATGGCTCTGTTAAACGATAATGTTGTTTTTGGGAAGGGAATCTGCGAGACTCCTCGAA
>NZ_QVTC01000034.1 GCF_003429085.1 Bacillus sp. V59.32b
TTTCCGCGGACGAACTGGCAAGCCTCCTCACTCGTACCTCACTGCGGGGTCTTGCCAGCTCGTTTTTCCTCAGGAGTCTCGCAGATTCCCTTCCCAAAAACAACATTATCGTTTAACAGAGCCTTTTATTAAAAGGATTTTGAAACTTTTTAACCGTAAGTACGATTAGCTTTTTAAGATGAAGGTGACTTTATCAATGGCTTTTTGTAGTTTTTCACTATTTTTTTCATACATTTCCTTTGCTTTCTCATTATCAGTCGCAAGCGCAAACGACTCTAAATCCGCTTGGCATTGTTTCATAGTCGCAAGGATCAAAGGCCTTTCCTGAGGGGACGGTATCTGGATTTTATCATCATAAACATCGATCGTTAATTCACCATAGGAATTCACTTGGCCGAGAAAAACGTTTTCAAGGGTGACACCCATTTTCCCTACCTCGGTTAACAGCCATTTTCTGCTTCGGCCGATCGTAGAAAGCGGTTCATCCATAATTTTTCCATCCATTATAACGGTCTGCGGCTCTTTGACTGAAGCAATCCTCAGGTCCAAATCCTTTGCCGTTAAAGGTTGGTTCTCTTTCTTTAACATGACGGACAAATCTCCATTTGGCTCTAAAACCGCAAATTCCACATCAGAAAATTGATAAACATCCTTCCTTCTAAGTAATTCTAACAGTTCATCCGTTGTGTATCTTTCCTTCTTTAAATTATCTTCCATGATTTTTCCGTCTTTAATGAAGACAGATCCTTTCCCTTCTACAAAGTCGCGAAAGGGTTTGCTTTTTAATGATATGAAACCAACAATGAAAGGGGCTGCCGCAAAGGTTACAATCCCCAATATCCCATTGACAATACTTTTTTCAAGCCCCATTACCACTTCAGAAGCTATGCTGCCAATGGTAATTCCTGTGACATATTCAAAAAAGGAAAGCTGAGATATTTGTTTTTTTCCTAACCACTTTGTTATTAAAAAAAGGGCAACTAAAAATATAACTGACCGCATTACGATATGTAACCATTCAGGCATTGCTACCACCTCCTGTTATTTAAAAGCCTATGTACTGGAATTCTTCCCGTTTCAATTATCCTACCGGTGTTTTCAAGTCTGTCACTATTTCGCCCACTACCATCATTGTTTCATGTAATGTACGTTTCGAATCATCGTCTTGAGGCCGCCGTGCTTAAGCTGGAAAGGCTTGCTTCTATCCCTTTAAGATTCGCAAGGCACTGTTTTACTTTCGAAAAAACTGTCATATTTCTACTTCCTTATCCTTTTGGGTTAATAAACAAGGTTCCTATCCCCCGAAAATAATAGCAGCTTAAATTCCAGCCCTTGTTTCCTCGGACATCCCTGTAATGACTCCGATTAACCCAAGTTAGTAATAGGCACTGTATCTCCTGCTCCTGCAAAATCATCAATGGGTTATATAAACCGAACCCATCTAGACCACACCAACCACTACAAGGGTACTCAGTGTAAGTGCCGGTATAAGTTTAAACACACTAAACATTATTTGCCAAATCACACAAATTAAACCACCCATGACGAAAGTAAGCTGGCCTGCGCACTTTTTCAATCCTGCAAGAGTTGTCTTAACTTCATTTATTACTGTCCTAAGATTCCATCTTTAAAACTTTTCTGGACTATATTTTTTCTCTCCATTGCATTACATCTTACTTATACTTGTAAAGCCTTACCTTTGTTTCCACCTAAAAGCGATATCAGTTACCGAATGAATTATTGGATATTATACCTAATTCTTGTCATTATGAACTTTCGGAGAAAAATTAGTTGTCCGGCCTTAACTCACTCTTGGTGTAATTTTGAAAATTTAATGTGCTGGTTGACTTCGATATCTGTTTGCACGTTGGAAGATTTTTTAAAAACACAATAACAGAGAATTATTTCACAACTAGTGTTAATTCGTTTGAAGTAAGCTAAAACCATACGGCAAAATGCTGTTTACCAAAAGATGTCCTTAGGTCCAGAAACATTACCTTCAGACTGTTTTGTACCTGTGTTCATAATTATTATGGAAATGGTTCACTTACATATTATTAGTTCCTATATCAAAAATTAAAAGGGCATTAAACGTTAATATAAGGTGGTGAGTAATATTGCAACAACAACAACAGCAAATATGGTTTCCATTACTAGCATCTGCCGGTATCGGTGCGGCTGCGTTTTATAGTATGACCAGAGGGCAAGGTATGGGACAAACTCTTCAACAATTTTTACCATTAGCAACAGGAATGGGTGGCAAAGGTCAGATGCAACAACAGCAAAATACGCAAAACACTCAACAAAATTCAAATAACTAAGTATAATAAAAATTCTTTTAATTCTTATCCTTTTTTTAAACAAGGAAGATTTTATGCCATAGGAAAGAACTATCCATTGTTAAAAAAAAGCGACCAGTTTTCTTAAAAATTGGTCGTTTTATAATTGCTTATACTTATTTTATATAGTGACGATATTAATAAACAGGAAGCATTAACGTCCTGTTGCCATGTTCAAATACTTATTGCGGCAGGAAAGGCATAATTGGCATATACTCTGTTTTGCGTTTCCTATACAAGCGACGAGTATTTCCAGTATTGATGGAGCGCTTTCTCCGTACATCAGCCTTTGAGCGGATCCACTCGCCGTTACCCGATGGTAGGATGCCGGAACCAACTCCGAATGCATCTCCACATTTCCTTTTAAATTTTGCGTTTCCGGAATACGAAAATTCTCTGCCGTCTTAAAAAATCTTCCTCTCTGCTAAAATGCTCCCGCTTTGGCGTGCCTTCCCTCAAAGCTAAGATTGAAAAACCTGCCTTTGTCAGTGCTGTGAAGTATTGTTCAATAGTTCGATGGTACTTCACTACTACTTTATTAAACCAGGGTTCCTTTCGTTCCCCTTCAAGATAATAATCATCTACTATCCAGTTCCCTCGCCTATCCCCTGTTTGCTTACTCGCAAAAGAAGACGTCGTAAGTGGATGCTGGACACTGAAGATAAAGTTGCCATTTTCTTTTAATGATTTATACACGTTGAGAAACAGTTGATCGATATCTGAGACATAATGTATAGCAAAACGGGAGGTTACAATTTCAAATTTGTTCGTTGGGTAAGGTATACGACTCCATTGTATCGTTATGTATCGTCCCATTCTTTCCGAATAGATTAGTTTCTGCATTGACTGCCATTTGTTTAGAACCTTCAACCCCGGTGTGGTGCCTGGCACCTTGATTTAGTATTTCTTTCCCAAATGATACATCGCCGCAACCTAAGTCTAAAATATTTTTATCGTGAAAATCACCGATTAATTCATAAATAATCGGCGCTTCAATAGCATTGTTGGGACTATCTTGTCTGCTCCTTCTCTTTAGATAAAAAAACTGTTTGGTCGTAAGCGCTCGCTCCTCTAAATTCCATACAAAACATCTCCTAATGATATGCATTACTTGTCGCTTTACGTACTATGATCGATTATAAAAACAACTCTTTAATTCGTGACTATTATTTTAATAAATTAGTCCTTTGTAATCTAAATATCATGAGTTCTTAAATTTCGTAATTTACAAAATTAACAAACAGATTATTTTCTTAACAATTCCTGATTTTCTGTTTTTTCTCAAACCTAACGGGTACTTGCATTATGTGTCGTATTTTGACACAAATCTTACAACAAGGAGTGCTGAAAATGAAAGCAACGAAGCTTAAGAAGTTTACTGCAGGAATCGCCATGGCTACTTTGATTGGATCCTCTGTACCTACCTTGGCAGGTGCACATTGGGACTCTCCTAATGAAGAGGGTAAACACCACTCTCAACACAAATCTTGGAAACATGACGAGAGTGACAAACCACGTTATAACCATTGGAACAACAAGTACAGCTTTGTCAATCGGCTGGAACAAGGTGATAAACTGGGCCCATTAACAGTCGAAACTATAGAAAAAGGTGATAAATCAACTACTGTTTCCTTTTCAGGTGAGTTGAATACGAAAGGCTCCTATGATCTTGAATCGGGACAATTCTCCTTTAAACAATATGGCCAAAAACACTTTGGCAAGTCTATTCTCGTAAACAATCAAGCTGATGTTAACCAACTGCTGCAAGGGCAAGATCAATTCAGTAAGTTAACCGGTACTCTGTCTAACATTCAATTGGTAGTTTCAGGTAATGATTTCACGGTTAAAGCGGATTTAAATAACGTTCAACCAGCTACTCAGTAGGTGTAAAATTAGTACCCATTATGAAAGCCAGGAGATTTAATTCCTGGCTTTTTTTCGATTGCTCGATCAGCATACAATTAGACAAAAAAAGAGATCCCAACTTTGTTTCAGTTGATATACTCCATACAACCTGTCGCGTTAGTTAAGTAAGTAACCGCCCGTAAAACGGGCGGTTTTAATTTCGCCCTAGAAGGGCACTTTACCAACAAACCCCTAAAGGGGCCTCTGAATTGACCGTCAACCGTTTACTCTCTTACTTATCTTTAAATGGGTCTACGTATTCACGTTTACTCATGTTGTCTCGCAAGCGATCTTCTTCTTCTTGTTCTCGAATGTATTTGGCTACTGTTTTTTCGTTTAGCCCAACCGTACTTACGTAATAGCTTTTTGCCCAAAATGTACGATTGCCATGATTGTATTTCAAGTTTGCATCTCTATCGTGGATCATTAAAGAACTTTTCCCCTTTAACTATCCCATAAAATACGAGACTGACATCTTGGGTGGTATTTTGACTAACATATGAATATGATCCGGCGTGGCATGTGCTTCTATAATTTCTACATCTTTCATTTCACAAAGCCTTCTCAAAATGACTTCAATATCTCATCTTAACTTTCCATAAACGATCTTTCTTCTGTACTTTGGAATGAAGACGATGTGATACTTACAATTCCATCTGGTGTGTGACAAACTATTGTCACTCATGAGTACAATCTCCTTTCGTTATTTGAAGTTGGTTTGACGGCCATCTTCTATTATAACGAATGGAGTTTTTTTTCTGTTACAACTCTACAAGTTTCGTTTGCACACAGGCATAGCCTGTGGTTTAAAAACATTAATAAGGACATCAGAACACGCCCGGTAATATTCCAGGCGTGTTCTGATTCTACATTTCTTCTCTTACAACCTGCTTTAACTTGCCTTTTCTCATTAAAGGCACCAATGTCAATATCCCGATCAACATGAGAAAAGCAGCAGCCTCATAGATCGCCACAAGCGAAAATGTTTTCTTCAGCAAGCCGGTGATGGTCATCGTGATGACCATCGACCCCATAAAGAGAGGATTTAAAATGCCGTTTACCCTGCCTATAAATGCTTCCTCGGTATTTTGCAAAATCATCGTATTGATTCCGATATGAATGCACGGCATGAAAAGTCCAGAGAAAAATTGAGCCGCAAGTGTCACCCAGAACACGTTTGATAGTCCCATTCCCAGAAAGCCTACCACACTGGCTCCAAACCCGAGTGCGAGCAGCACCTGCGGCAGTGCTTTTTTCGCCAACGCCATCGTAAGCCCTCCACCGAGAATCATGCCGATTCCAAACGCAGCCATCAGCCATTGAAGGTTCTCTTTCGGTAATCCGAGCCTTTCCGTTATAATAAATACGCCAAGCGGCTGTGTGAGACCGATGGCAAGGCCGGCTGCTGTAAAACAACCTCCTAGCAGAGACAATGGCCTGCTATTCCACACATAACGAAAGCCATCCTTCATTTCCTTAACGAGTGTAGTATTAACTTTATCTGCAGCAATCTTCCGGTCTGGCGGGAGCAACAATAACACCGCCGCAGAACATAAGAATGCGATGCCCATCGTTCCGATCGCTGCATTGATTCCAAAATGCTGAAACACAAAGGTTCCAATGATCGGTCCAGCTATCATGAAAAGTGCGAACATCGTTTGATACATGGACATCCCGAGCTGAATCAGTTCTTCAGCAACATGCAGTTTAAACAGCTTCATGCCGGACGGCTGCGAGAACTGAGAAAGAATCGAAGAAACCAGTGTCGCAAAGAAAATGACCTTCCAGCTTCCAAACATGAGAGCCATCAGCACAACAAAAATCGACACGGCACTTAAGAGATCGCACCAAATCATCGTCCGCTTTGGTCGCCAACGATCCGCAAAGGTTCCTCCGATAAAAGAAAACAAGAAAATGGGTGCAAATTCCGCAACAGAAATTAAGGAAACAGCTAATGGATCGGCGTTGGTCTGTTCAATCACATACAATAGTATCGAATAGTTCCTCACCCATATGCCAATCTGGAGGAAAAACACAGAGAGCAGGATGGTCCGAATAACACGGTTTCGGAACAGCGCTCTCATTGATACGTTTGATTGTGTACCGCTATTTTCAGTCATAAAAAAGCCTCCTTATCCTACTTTCTGGACAGGAGGCTTGGTAATCACAAAAAGACAGGGCATACCTGAGGTGCCATCACACTTCTTTTCGTTTACCCAAAAGGCCACATTAATCCTATCCAGAAAAATATCGTACTTATACGAATGGTTTTCTAAGAAATAGGATTAATAAATCATCGCCTTTTGGTCACCCTTCCGCTAATTGATGCTTTCATATTAACCTATTATACAGATAAATATCAAGATTTATTCCATTTTTTCCCGGATAAGTGTCACGATTAATTTATACAACACGCTGTTGTGAAGGATTCCAATAAACATCGACTTTATTGGGAAGTTTAAAATGTCCCTAAAGCCGCTATATCATCAATATTTCCCGAATATCCTCTTCGGTTAAGCTAGAAGAAGCTTTCTCCTTAGAATCGATGATTTCTTCAATCAGATGCCGCTTTTTCTCTTGTAATTCATTTATTTTTTCTTCAATGGTGCCACGGGTAACAAGCTTGATGACCTGTACAGCATTTGTCTGGCCAATCCGATGGGCACGGTCGGCCGCTTGTTCCTCGACTGCAGGATTCCACCAGGTGTCATATAGGATGACGGTATCGGCACCCGTCAAATTGAGGCCTGTACCGCCTGCTTTTAAAGAAATCAGGAATAAATCGCGTTCACCTGCATTAAATCGATTGCAGATTTCCAAACGTTCCTCTGATGGAGTTTGTCCATCCAGGTAGAAAAAGGGCAGCCCTTTAACCGCCAGATCTTTGCCTATGAGCTGAAGCATTTTCGTGAACTGTGAGAAAATCAACACTCTTCTTCCTGAAAGCTTTGCTTCCTCTATAATCTGCATTAGCTGTTCAAATTTCGCTGAGCTTCCTTTATATCCATCCACAAACAAGGCCGGGTGACAACAAATCTGCCGCAAACGTGTCAAGCCGGCAAGGATTTTGATGCGATTTTTTCGTAATGTATCCTGGTCCAAATGCTTGAATGTATCGTGCCGCAGCTTCGCCAAATAGGCGGCGTACAGCTTCTTCTGATCAGGCAGCAACTCCACTGCTTCCATTGACTCTGTTTTTTCTGGTAGCTCTGAGAGTACATCCTCTTTTAACCTGCGAAGCAAAAATGGACGGATTCTTCTAGCTATCCTTTTCCTTGAGAGGTTACTATATTCCTCTAACCCGAGGAACAGCTCAGGAAAAACAACGTGAAAAATCGACCACAGCTCCAACAGTGAATTCTCTACCGGTGTACCGGTGAGGGCGAAGCGGTGATTTGCCTGAATCTTCTTCACCGCACGTGCAGTTAGAGTCGAAGGATTTTTGAAGGCTTGCGCTTCATCAAAAAATACTGAGTGAAAGGTTTGTTTCTCAAACCACTTTATATCCTTGCGTAACAGCGGATAAGAAGTAATGATAACATCCAAATCGGAAAGATTCTTCTGGATGTTAACCCGCTCTTCTTTTGTGCCATCATTCACAGCGGTTCGTATATCCGGAGCGAATTTGATCATTTCACTAAGCCAGTTATATGTCAAAGATGATGGGCAGACAATAAGGACCGGGAGCTTCTTTCTGCGGATATTAGGAAGCTCTGATAGAATGAACGCAATGCTTTGCAGCGTTTTGCCCAGTCCCATATCATCTGCAAGAATCCCTCCGAAGCCATAGTTTGCGAGTGTTTTCATCCAATGGTAACCGCGCTTTTGATAATCTCGCAATATCGGTTCTAATCTTTTCGGCACCTCGAACTCCAGTCTTTTAGGATTGCGGATGTTTTCCAGGAACTGACGGAACGATTCCTCTAACTTGAATGCATTATTATCATCAACAGAATCCAAAAGCTGAAGTCCCCGTACGATTGGAACGTTGAATCCGCTTTCCAAATCCTGATCCTGGATCGGAACTGTCTTCAGGAACCGATTGATTTCTTCCCATTCCCTCGTTTCGAGTGAAAATAACGATCCGTTTCGCAAACGATGATACTTCCGTTTCTCCTCAAGAGCCAATAGGATCTCACGAATATCCTTTTGCGGAATGCCATCCATTTCAAATTTGAAATCCAGCCAATTGGTTCGTTCCTTATTGACCTTCACCCTGATCATAGGGCGGGCATTCTCTCTGAAAATCCTGTTTCTCACGGCCGTAGTCGCATAGACTTGCACAAGCTTCTCGAGTTTTGGAACGACATGGTATAAAAACTCATATTCCAACTCTTCATTATGCAAAACATATCCGCCGTCCGTTCTGGCAAACAGGCTTTCCTCCATCAGCTGCAGGATCAAGTCCTCCTTCTCGACATCCCGGAACAGCATGGAACCTGACGGGAGTTCCCGGTTTTCCAAAGGATTGATCACTATATTTTCATAGTGGAACTCCAGCCCGGCAAGCAGCCGATTTTTCACACGATCCAAGTATAGCTTGGCAATCAAAGGCGTCTTTGAAAACTGGCCGGTGATTGCTCCGGATAGTTGGAGATCGCCTAACTTTTTTAAACCTGGAACCACTTTTTCTAGGAAAAAACCTACTTGTCCATGAGGAATCGGAATTTGATTTGTCCCTGAAACATCCAGCATCTGTTTTAAGTCTGCGAGGCGTTTGCAGTCCTCGCTTTTCAGCTGGGCCAGTTTACCGTCAATTAATACAGTTCTACATGAATCCATTACAATCAGATCACTCAACCCTTTGACCTTCAGTACAAACTTTTTTGCCTCAGTTTCTGAAAAATCAAACTGTAAAGGAAGTGGCCCGTCATATAAGTGAAGTCCGTCAAATATTTTCCCGTCATATGCAAGCTTTACAGATGGTGCTCTTGAAAGAACTGGTACAAGCTGTTCCCAAGAAGATGGTGGAATGAGCAATATATGATTGCTGATCGGATAGTCGGATTTGTCCGGCAATGCGTCGACATACATTTTTTCATCATAGGTCACTTGGATTAGCTGCTGAATAACAGGATCTGATTCTTTTTGAAAGCAATGAAGGCTGGGGTCGTATATGAATGAATTGGAAAGCCTACTTCGATTGCCATCCTTTACTTGCTCAAAAAAATCCCGGATATTTTGTACATTAGTCGGACCAATCTTAACTTCAATTCCGAAGATATGTCGTCCCTTACCTATGGTGAGAGGTTTACAGGTGAATTCTGCCTCAAGCACTTGCCTGTTTTCAAAATGAAGCTGTTGGCCGCTTGATCGTATCGGCTGCTCATTGAAAAGATTCAGCAAACCTTCTGTAAGCACCTGATTTACTGAAGATTCAATTTGAAATTCATTGGCAGCAAGAGGAGTTGTTCCTTGTCGCTGATGTTCATTGATCGCCAGTAAAACGGCTGCAATATGCTGGCAATCGCTTTGAAAGGAAGTAAGAGCAGGGCAACTGCATATCGAGCGAAAGCCTCCGCCTGCCTCCTTTTCAATGGTTACATGAAAATTTTCCGTGCCTGCAACTGTTGCTTCACAATGATTGGGATAATAATTTTCAAATGTTACTTTGTTAGCGCGATAAAAAGCTTCTCCTCTTTTGAAGGAGACTGTACCGCACTGTTCTTTAATGATTTTTTGAGTTAATTTTATATTCAATGTGCTAGCTCCTTCCTAAGGATAGTTCGTTTATGTTACGTAAGAATGGTTTATGTATGGAAATTGGTGATTACATAATGGTGGGGCTATATTAAGAATTTTGTGTGCGCCTTAAAAAAAATAATATCACTGAAACAGTATAGCAAAAGGTGTAAGTTTAATCTAAATTGATGTTCACAAAGAACCTCCTCTTTTCATTATAAGATTATTTAACGAGCCTAACCCTCTAGGTTATCTTCCTCAAGCGAGCCACAATACTCAGGCTAACCATTTACTGATGTTCATTGGCGAAAAAAGGAGCAAAAGTTCCCTACCTATAAGGAAACCAAATATTTATAAATAACCCATAAGTTTGTCCTTTCAAGCATCTATCTTGCATATAATGTAATGAATCTGCCACTGGGAGGACCAATATGTTTGTTTTACTTGAAAAAGCTGTCATTGGAATGGCTCTATTGCGAATTTTATCAGGCAGCATTGAAATTTTTGCTGCTTGCTTAATGATTCGTTTTAATGAAATTGAAAAAGCGCTTATCATCAATAGTTCTCTTGCGTTGATTGGACCAATTATTTTAATAGTGTCCACGGCAGTAGGTCTGTTTGGAATGGCTGACAGCATCTCCTTTGGTAAATTTATTTGGATTTTTATCGGGGTAGCATGCATCCTTTATGGGGTAAGAAGCGGCTGAATAATATAAAAAGCATGTAAAAGCCCTTAAAAGGGGAACTTAAAAGGCAGCCTGAAACTCAGGCTGCCTTTCCATCTATTTACTCTCATTTGATTTGTTCAAAGCTTCACGACTTGCACGAGCATTTTCTAAGCCAGCTATGCTAAATGCATTATCGGTATCGATATGATTGTTTATCTGACCGCCACTCGTATCCAGATCATCGGCCAGTCTTGGGCCATCTACTTGATTCGGAGTACGGATGGATTTTGTGTTGTTCCGCTCTGCCATGGACTTCCTCCTTAACCGACGATTCGTTTAGAAACTAAATATTCAACTCGCTACGCTGTTATGAACCGCTGCTTCCCGCTGGAGGATTTATCATCGGTCCCACAGGGCCGTTGGTCAGATTAGGGTTCGAATCCCCTGCAGTCTCATTTGGTCTGTCATCGGTATTGTGCAGCTGTGTCAACGAATGGAATGAATCATTCCAGCTTATTCCGACATTGCTGTTTGAATGTCTTTCAGGATTGATATTATCTCTTTCCGGCATGATACTTATCCCCCCTTTGATTATCAAGATCCTTTATAGTATCTGTTGTACCTTTCATTCCATTCAGCCATTAAAAGTCAATATGCCTGAACGATATTTGCATGAATGACCTAACAGAGGGAATAACTAATAATAATGACATGGGAGGCGATTGTATGGCGCGCAATAACATGGACCCTGATGGAATCACTGGTTTACCAAATAGCAATCCGATTAGAAATCAATTAAGAAGCCGTAGTACAACTGATTTTACAAGCTCCACACTAAGACGTCTTGCCTTGATGCATAGAGCGCGTCTTCGCTAAAGTTCTTAGAGACTCTTTCATCCATCTCTTTTTTAATTAACCGTATAAGTTTTCCAATCTTTCGCACCCTAATCGTAGTACATATTGGTTAGGGTGAATAGTTTGCAGAATGAATGGTTTTCCATTATCCCTTTTTTAATCGTTATTCCTATTGCTATCAGGACCAAGCAGGTGTTGCCTGGCTTATTTGCAGGACTGTTGGTTGGCTCCTACTTGCTGCAGCCCACTCTCGTTGGTGGCCTAGAAAAAATGGTGCAATTTCTAGTCAAAGGATTAATTGACGAAAACAATATAAAAATCCTCTTATTTCTATACGCTTTTTCCGGATTGGTCGGGATGATCAAAATTGCCGGCGGAATCCGCGGTTTCGTTGAAGAAGCTTCTTCAAGAATCCAAAATAAAAGAGAAGCTCTGATTCTTACATACCTTTCCACGATCGGAACATTTTCCGCACCAAGCTTTCGTTTTGTAACGATTGCCCCGATCATGCGCGCTCTTCTAAAGAAAGTGAAAATGTCTACGCAGGAATTGGGATTTGTCATAGAAACCACTGCAACGCCCATTATCGTGCTAATTCCGATTGCAACGGCGTTCGTTGGCTACATGACTTCGATCGTTGATATTGCCATTAAAAATGAACAAATAGACGGTGATCCGTACAATTTGTTTCTCCAGAGCATTCCGTTTAATTTTTTCTCGATTGTGATGATTTTGCTGGGCATCTACTTAAGCTTCTTTCATCATTCGAAGTCCACGGAAGACAGCGAACCTGAGAAAATTGGTGAACAGAGTAATGATGAAGATGACTGGCATAGCTGTGATCCTGCAGTAGGCAAGGATTTACCGAACAAGCCCTGGAATCTGCTTATTCCGTTGTTTTTAGTCGTCAGCTTAACACTCCTTCTGACATGGTGGGACGGATACAAAAAAGAAAAGGGATTTCTCTCGGCATTTATAAAAGCAGATGTGATGGATGCAATGCTCATTGCACTGCTTTTTACGTCGTTATTTACTTTCTTGTTCTTTAAGCTTCAGAAAATGAAAACGGCTGATTTGCTGAATAGCTTTATTTTCGGCGGCAATGAATTAATGTCTGTTATTGTATTGCTGGCCGTTGTTTGGGGGCTTTCCACAGTAACGGAGGAGCTCGGTTTTTCTGGCTTTGTCTCTGAGAATGCAGGTTGGATACCCACTTCCATTGTTGTGCCTCTCCTGTTTCTTTTTGGTGCGGTTGTCTCGTATTTTATTGGATCAGCGTGGGGAACATGGGGGATCCTGATGCCGCTCGGAGTATCGATGTCCGTTGCAGCGGATATTTCGCTCCCACTTGTGATCGGAGCGGTTTTTGCGAGCGGGACATTCGGGGCCTTTGCGTCACCACTAAGCGATGATACAAACACAATCGCGCGGATCTTGAACTTATCCGTTATGGAGTATGCCAGGTTTAAGTTGAAGCCGGCTTTGATTGCAGCGGCTATTACAGCCGTTTTATATGGAGTGACTGTTTTCTTTTTTTAATGGAATCTTGGTACAAAAAAGAAGGGGTTACGTCCCCCTTTTTCTTGATAATAATCTACTCTTACTCTTATTAACTCCGGTTGACACTTTTCAAATTTATCACCGTATACATTGGCTATGGTATACTATTTGAACCAGCCCTTACGCCACAACCATATTAGCATGCCTAAACCGACAACAAACATAACCCCCAGTACTCCAAAATATCCCCAATGCCATGTAAGCTCCGGCATATATTCAAAGTTCATCCCATAGATACTGGCAATGAAGGTTAATGGAATAAAAATCGATGTCATAACGGTCAGTGTCTTCATAATTGCATTCATCCGGTTTGAATTTATTGAAATGTAGCTATCTCGTATATCGGTGGTCATTTCCCGGTTTGACTCGATCATTTCGGAAAGTTTCAACAAATGGTCATAAATATCCATGAAGTACACCCGTTCTTCTTTCGGTATGATTACTCTTTCCGAATTAAGAATTCTATACACCAATTCGCGCATGGGGAAAATGGTTCGGCGCATTTTGAGTAGTTGGCTTCTAAGCTCAAAGACTCCTTCAATAAAGTTTTTATTTGCTTCTTTGGTTTCGAATTCATTTAAATCATCTTCAATTTTATAAATATTAGGGAAAAACTCGTCGACAATTTTATCCATGATTAAATAAAAAACGTATAATGTGCCTTTATCCAGCGAATTATCATCCTCCATTAATCTTTGATGAACCATCTGCATTTCAGGTGAAGCCGATAAATGGAAAGTGACAATGAAATTTTCACCAACAAATACATCCACTTCTTCGGGTGTAAGTGAGACTTGATTTAGAGTGTGCAGCACAAAAAAATCATATCCATCGTAATAATCGAGTTTTGGACGCTGCAAAAATTGCAAGCAATCTTCAATAGCTAACGGATGAAAGCTGAAATGAGTTTTAAGCAGCAAAGACTCTTCTTCAGTAGGTGCATCAAAATCGACCCAATACCATTTCACATCTGGATCGGATAATCGATTCAGCGGTAAATCATTTAAAACCTTCAAATCGTTCATCACCGCAAAAGTACGAATCAAGTACGATCAACTCCCTTAGTTTTCCTTGAAAACCTTCTATCTGTATGAATGAAACTACAACTCTCCAATCTGCGATTTTTATTTATCTTCAACCACTTCAACCAGCTTAAAAATAAATTGATAAATGGAACTATACGCTTCTCCAATCGACATTTCTTCTTTGAAGCCATCCGTATAGTCCAAGGCAAAGTTTAAATTCCATAAACCTTCATTCTGATCAAACAATAAAGAAAATTTTGCATCGCCAACATGTAATGCATTGTTGAGATGGGCTTTTAATATTAATTCGTACTTCTTCTGCAGCTTTAATCCCAACATGACGTTGTACGTTCCGAATACATCATCGCACTCGATTGAAACAGCGTCCACACACACCAGTTCCCACCAATCAGATTCCAGGTAAATAAATTCATTTTTATGTTTTTTTAAGTACTCTATAGGTTGGGTTAAAAACTGTGGTTCTTCTATAGTAATAACTTCTTCTGATTCTTTATCACATCGCTCGATATGGGCGTTTGAAAAGCGGGAAACAGGCTCTGCTAAAGTAATGTATCCTTTTATTTCTTCAGCTATCAACTGATGTTTCTCTGCATATTCTTTTTCCTCTTTATATATATGAACCATTATCGCATCGTCTTTCTGTGACGATTGCTGTTCTTCCACTGATTTCATTAGTTTCGATATGTATTTTTTTATTTGATTGTGTAGCATTATTCAAATCCTCCTATCAAGTAAACCCATCTTTAGTGTGAATCACTGCTATTAAGTAAAACTATTTTACAAAAAAAAAGGAGGGGTCCCCTCCCCCCTTTTTTGTTTCGAGATTATTCTTCATCTTCCATGATTTCTTCAAATGCGGCGGATACTTTTTCAAATTCTTCGTCGCTTTCAATGGCTGAAATATCACCATCACTGTCGATTTTTAAAAAGAAAACATCAATATCATCACTTTCTTCTTGAATGTCTTCTACAAAGCTGACTGCCGCATATTCTGTGTCTTCAATAACGATTGTACCCATTACCTCAACTTCATGCTCTTGTTCATCATCATCGCTGATTGTAAAAATTTCGCCTGCTTCAATACGATCCATGTGAATTTCTCCTCTCTAAAACAAAGTAGTACTCCTATTCTTAATCTTCCCTAATTCTTATCAAAATAACGCTCAAAAATCTTTAGGAAAGTGTAAAATACCGCGGCAAGTTCATTGATGATTATGGGAAATTGTATAAACTCCCATAACCTGAAAATGCGAAAATATTGTCTTATCCTGCGCTTTCCCAGGAAAAGTAGTCTATCGATCGTTTTAAGTTAATGAAAAACCCATCAGCTTCCATTATAATTTATGTACATGCTTTTAAAGGAGAAAATAAATGAATCAAAAAGAGATACAAGAAAAAATAATCCAAAACTATCAAAGTGAAGAAAAAATGATGATTCTCGTTTTTGCCCAATGGTGCGTTAATCATGAACTTGATCCAACAGAATTATATATAAAGGCTTATCCCAATCAGGCCTCTAATCTAGCTTTAAAGGAAGCACTTGATTTGACGGTTCCTAAAGAAGAAGCAGGTGAAGTTGCTGACGAAACATTGCTTGGCGTGTTAGATTTATTTGGCAACGATGACTTAGCTTTTGTCGTTACTGAAGAAATTAAGAACATGAAAAAATAGTTGTAAGATTTCAAAAGAAGGCTGCTTTGATATAGTTTTATCCCAGCAACTTCTATTTATCATGGGTTGTCTTCCCACTTTTAAATTTAAAAGATGCATCTGGATCTCGCAGAATCATATAACATGTTTAGCCTTTAATACTAATTCTGCGAGAACACTTTCACTAATTGCTCCGCCTCTTGTAGAAGTTCTTTTTGGCCACTGATGGAAATAAGGTCCTTGCACCAGAATATCGTTTTAAAATCTTCCTCATCAATATAATTATTAATTTCTCCTTCCATTTTAACATTTTCCCACTTTACTGACTCAAAAACAGCAGACTTCAACCACCAATACTGAACGTATCCTTTTACGTTTTTAACTGGTTCAGGGAATATGATTGCACTATTTATTAAGGTTGGTGGAAAATCTTCTAGGTCTCTATAAAAAAATTGTGTATTACAGAATAAAATCTTATTTACTTCTCCTGCTTTGATATCACTTTTCAAAGCATATGGTCTAGCTATGTATTGCGGTAAAAAGGTAGCAAATTGGTTCATGGATTGATTTATACTTTTACTAGACTCTGATCCTAAAGCATTCCCGTATATTGGTTGGAATCCATGTTTGGATAGAGCTGCATCTAAATCTCTTAACATGAGAATGGAATTGTTTATAAGATGCCTCACGTTATTTACTGACTTTTTAAGTGAACTGCTAAATTCAATATGTGACTCTTCCATATTCTCGTACTACCTCCGTAACATCCTGTATGTCATCCCAACTAGATAAGCGGGATGCGGTATCATATGTATAGCCATTGATTGAAACTGATTCAATGTGATGCCTATTCCTAAATCCATCAAAGCTTTGTAGTCCCTTCCTTTCTAGTAAACTTTTAAGATCCTTCAGGAGCTTAGCGTCCTGGGGTGTCAAAAAGTGCACCAGTTCATTAATAAAGTTATGGATTTTTCTCCACGGAAGCCAATAAAGCTGCTCCTGAGTAAAAGTAATGTCATTAATTAGGTGAATGCTATCAGCCATTTCCTTAGACGGCATGGATGTATGATTAGTCAGATAGATTAAGTATGTTTCCTCAATATTCTTTTTAATATTTAATAAACGAAGATTTTCAGAGTTATGTATATCTTCAATTTCACGGGCAAGCTGATCTCTTTGAGTATTTTTCCGTTCTTCAAAATCTACGCTGAGGTCCTCTTTGCTTGATTTATCCGACCAGTATTTTGCTTCAATACAAATTAGATACCCTCTATCCTTTTCATCCTGTATATGGATAAGCACATCTGGTTCTGATTTTTCAAGCCTCGGCCAAAAGAAGAATTTGCATTCTTTAAAAGATGAAGCAAATGTTAGTTGTGTTTCCATAATATTTACACAAGACTTTAATAACGATTGAATATATGTCGGGGAGGATAAATATTGAAAAGTGCCTACGACCGAAGAAGTCAGTACGTCTTCATGGTTCTGTAGAGATGTAGGAATCTTACCATTCAATTCGGCTGCAAACATTCTCCCTCTCCTTCCTATTGTTAACTTATAACTATTAACTTCTTAACTTTTCATGGATTTTGTAATTTCAAGACCTTCAATAAAGAGTGTGTATTGTAAGGCATGTTGCAGAGTACTAAAACATTTATAATTGCCTAAATCCATCCCGGACCTGACTATTCCGCTGCTTATGTCCGGTGAGATGCCAACGAGAAATGTTTCTGCTCCCAGCAGCTTAACCGAATTTGTAATGTTGTGGATGACGGACGGTGTAAATTCATCAAGCTCTTTAACAGCGGTCAAATCAAGAAGCAAATAGCTTGCTCCATATTGGACAACACCTTGTAGAATCTTTTCATTCAGTTCACTGGCATAGGGATCTTCAAATTTGCCAAACAAAGGGATTACGATCGTATTGTTTAATACTGGAATAACTGGTGAAGATAGCTCCCTTATTACATTCTTTAAATCTAAGCTTCTTTGTTCTACAATGTTTTCTAAATGTTGTATTTTCTCTTGTTCTTTTTGTTTTAAAAATGTTTTCAGGTCATTGATTACAACGTTTTCGGAAGGAGAAATCTTAATAAGCAAGCAATCTGCTCCTTCTTTCGTATGTTCATACCACATGTCTTCGCGAAAAAGTATACTAAATAACCCTGCAAGATAGCTAGAGATAAAGCACTTAGCGGGCGTAAGACCTTGATTGCTGTCATTTGCTTTTGTAAGCTTCAATAACACGATTTTGCTATCCCGTGCTAAGTCGGTTATTTCCGCTGTCCCCCACCCTCCCTTTAAATTTAAAGAGGAGAGCACTTTTATAAAATCTGACTTATTAGCATTCATATTTATTTTTTCAGCTTCCGATTTCCCAGTACGATAACCGAGTTTTTCAATAATAGCCGTTGACTCCGATGAATCGGCAATTTCTTCAATAATTTCAATGAAGCTTTTTACGAGAGTTTCATTTGAGAATATTGTGACATTCTGGTTAGATGAATCAGACATATTGCCAACTCCTTTTTTCAGTTAACGGGAAAACCCTACCCATAAATCTTTGTTGAATATTAAAAGTTTGGATTGTTGCTATTCCTTTAGTATAAATAATAAAGAGAGATATTTACATAATTTTCTTTCCATTTCGACAAATTTCTAGTGCTTGTAGCATATTATTAATTGGTCTACTTTAAGAAATCGGTCACGCCGTAAAATTGCAAAAAGACCACTAAGTGGGCCTTTGAAAATAATAAAGATAGGTTGTTTTGTGTTCTTAGTACATGGTAATTGCTGTGTGTTATTAACCACAAAAAACCATTAGAATTCAAACTTTCTTTTGGCCGCCCATGATCCTTGGAGCTTCCTAATTTGAATGATTTGCCCTGTATGGTAAGCGTCATGTCTGATTACACCCATAATTGCTTTTGCAAGCCTTTCAAAATCGTCTTCTTGTAAACTAGTAATCGCCTGCTTTATACCTGCATGAATTTCATCTACTTTTTTTACTATTTGTTCCCATGCCTGATCATCCTCCGAATTTCCCTCTTTGAATGTGAGGTCGTTCTCACTCTCTTTATTAAAATCATTCATTCTGCACTCTAATTGGCAAAGAAGCCGTTCTTCAAAATAGAGCATATGATTTACCGTTTCCCAGATGCTATTGACCGATTCCCCTGCCGGTTTCCAAGTAGCCTCTTTGGCATTCAAGCCTTTAAGGGCAGTTTTTAGAGGTGGATACCAATCCTCCTCGTAATATGAGAAATTATGCTCGTTTGTTAAGAGCTGAATGTTTGACATATAGTCTCCTTTCATAATTAAAAAGATTCCATTTGAAGATTTTTCCCAAATTCTCCTGTGTGTTACGTCATAATTGAAGGGCCTATTGAAAAAATGTATTTCTGAATAAGCCCTGATATGCCCTGTTTTTATTTGTACCTGAGGGGAATTAATCTATTTAAAATTATAGCACCATGACACTTTTATATTTTTTTCTTATTCTAAAGATAAATCTATCAACTGTAAAACCCAGCAATAAAAAAGAGCCCATTTAGGCTCTGTATAAATAGAATGTTACAAAAACAAGATTGCTTCATTCTACATTTTTTACGTAAATGGCCTGCGAGGAATTTGTGATGATACAATCTTCTAAATCCTTAGTATTCAATAATCCTAGATTTAAAGCGGATTTGATCTTTACCTCATCCGGCTTTTTTTGAATAAGCTCATTCATATTTAACTCTTCCAGCCTTTTCACTGTTAAATCTTGCTCGAATTTTTCAGTTGTTCTTATTTGTCTTTGCAATTTATAATCACTGATGGTAATTTCTCCTTTAACATTCTGGCCAACTGACACGTCAAAGTAATTATTAAACACTTTCTTCAGTTGATCCAATTGAGCTTCAATTTCTTTTTTCTTGCGATTCAATTCTACGTATTGAGCTAGCATCTCTTTTGTAATCAAGAATTCAATATCTTTTTTCACCATACCGCCTCATTCCCCCCAATAGATATTTAATCATATTGTGAAGACGGCTTAGATATTACTCTAACTTAATAAGTCCTTAAACTTTTTTCTTTTATCATTTAGCAAATCCCCAGTTTTCCTTTAAATTAATATCATGAATTATCTACCATGCACTAGGAAAAAATACAATAGGAGGTGATTTTCACTGCGACACTTACGAACGATAATGGTTAAGTTTGTTTCTACTCTGGCTCTATTATATATTGTCCTGGGCCTTGCATTTGGAATGTCATTGACAAGTGTTGTTCTCATTGCTGTTACTTTGAATGTAGTCGAATATATTATTGGGGACTTGATCATCTTGCCAAGAACTAATAATTATATAGCTACGCTAGCTGATTTTAGTATATCGCTGATAATCATATGGTCATTGGTTTCGGGTATGACTACAGTCGGAAATCCGATTTATATCACCTTTATTGCCGCTACAGTGATAGCGATGTTTGAGTATTTGTATCACAGATATGTTGCAAGGAACACTTTTCCGAGACGGTTTAGGCCGCGATGGCTGCAGGGAGTCCAGTATCAAACGGAAACAGCAGAAGAGATTTATCCCTTTACTCCCCAAGAAGAAAATAAAGATAAAGAAAACTCGTAGATTAACGAGCCCTAAGGCGGAGATTAGACGTAGTTCACTATGCAGAAAGGAAAGTTTATACGGTTCCTTTCTGCTAAAAAACAAACCTATTTTTGGGGTTTGTTTTTTTAAGGTTAATGGTGATAACGCTCGGCAACCTGCAACCAATCTTGTTTAAATAATGGCCATAAATTAGGGCGACGTCTAACCGCCAAGGGATGGTAAGCTACGGCTGTCTGGAATCCCTGAACATCATACCAGGAACCGCGTAAGGATTTTACATCGGCGCTCTCGTCTTTAAAGAAGGATTGAACCGCTACGTTGCCCAAGCAGAGAATGAGCTTGGGGGTTTTTTCTTTGAGCTGTTCGGTCAGATGCATCATGCAGGTTTCTCGTACGCTCTTTTTGTCGTAAGCTTTTACCGGCCTTCTCTTCAATATATATGTAACATACAAATCATTCACGTCTAAACCGACTTCATTGGCAGCTTGTTGTAACGTTTGTCTCGTGCCGCAAACAATCGGGCTTCCTTCTCGGTCCTCACGGGCTCCAGGGTTATCAAGAATAATCATGATCGGTGCATCCGGATTTCCTTCGCCCCAGATCATCCGTGATCCCTGCTCGTAAAGACCACATTCGCGGCAGGATAAATGCTTCACTGGAGTTGGTTCTTCCGGCCATATGACCGGACAAAAATCTGTCATTGTTTTCACCTTTATCGGTTATTGTTAGGAACCTGCTATTTATTGTATCCGCTTATGCTTTATTAATGTTAAGATTTTGGATTTCACTGAAGTTATCTATAATTTCATTAGCAATAAGCAAATGAATAGAAGAACCGCCCAAAATTTTGGACGGCTTTTTGAAAAACTCATTGAATATTCATTTCACTCATTGAATCCATATGGCTGGCGATCATCGCTATAATCGTGCTCGCTTCTTCTTTACTAAAAATGAAGTTGGTTTCGTCTTTTATCAAGTCTTCATCATCCGTCCAAATCCGGTTGATACGCTTGAGCACGCCATCACCAGTTTCCTGAATGACCCCGAATTGATACGTAACCTCTACTTCATTTTCTTCTAAATAAGCTGTTACTTCAGGGGTTTCCCATTCTACCTCGATCTCTTCTAGAAGCTGAATATCTCCGCTCTCATCCAGATCATGTAAATCCTCTTCATCCACATATACCTCTTCGTTCAGTCCATCACCGTTTACATAGTCATGTAAGTTTTCATGGACTGCATCAACGATATCCTCTATATCAGATAGGACTATCTTGCTAACGTGACCAAGATCGGGTTCAAAAGATTCCATATAGAATTCTTCATTATGCGGGTCAAAAAATAAGGTGGTAAAATACTCTCGTTCATCCTCTTCCCCTTCTGTGAAGAATTCGATTCTCGGATGTTTAGCGCCCCGTTCGATCAACATTCCACCGGTTTGGTCGTATTTTTCACAGATGGATTCAAGGCTATCCTGTAATTCCCCGCTTACTCTGTCAAACCATTCTAAAGACATGCACGCATCTCATCCTTTCAAGGTTATCGCCTTTATTATTACCCTTCAGGAGGCATACGTCCCGTTCCATTTGGTGGTAACTTTGTTACTATAGAAAAATAAAGCAACGCCTAAGAATGAAAAAGGTGATTGGCCATTTAAAAAAATGTCTTTATTATTTCTTCATGATGATCACATGTCATGCAGCGATATTCGATCTCTAACGCGTCTTCTCTCGCAAAATGAATCGTCTCTTTCTTACATTTTTCACAAAACTTATTTACCTGTGCTTCGACCATTAACAGCGACTCCTTTAATTCAGGTTTTTCATATTTTACCCATATGAAATAGAAACTCATGAATCCAGCCCATTTATTTATTTAATTTTCGTTTAAAGATAAATTCCTGCGTCTGTTCGTCGTCATGGTGCTTTATTAAATAGGTCGCTACCAGTTCCCAGCCGTAAGCACCTATTTTATTCAATTCATGTTCGGATGGGTCAATAGCTTTGATATACTCCCATTGAATTTCGCTTATTTTAAGGTTTCTCAGTCTGATTAGTTCATTTTTGTTCCGTGTCTCTTGTTCCTTTTTACTTTGTGTCTTTCTCTCCTTCATTTGCTTTTCAAACAGCAATTTTTTTGGCTTAGCACATTTTGGGCAAGTATTATCGATAAAAGTCACTAATCTTTTGCAATGAAAACAAACATTCGTCTCATTATCCATTTCCATCACCTCTTATGAAAAAGATATTCCAGAGGCTTATACAATAAGTCCTTTACCATTATGTTTTTAATGTTTCTTTATAAATAAAAGGATTTCATCAAAGGTTTGAGGTGTCTTATTTGTAGTGATTACAGAAAACAGATCGCCTTTTTCGCGGATTCGTTCGCTTATATTTAATATCGAGAAGTCAGTCGGGCGGAAGCCTACTTGCACCTCCTCCCATGTGACAGGTGTGGTAACTGTGGCCTGTGGTTTTCCTCTTGGCGAATATACGGCTGGCATTGTTCTGCCTTTCCACAGTTGTAAGTAGTCAAAATAAACCTTGTTTTCCCTTTTTTTAACAGCTCTTTCTAACGTTAAAGCACTAGGCATCTTCTCAACTAGATATTCAGCGATAAATTTATTTATTATTCTTGTTTCTTCAAATGAATACAGCGGGGCAATAGGAACGAAAATTTGCATACCGGTTGAACCTGACGTCCTGGGAACAGAAGTGAGACCCAGGGATGCTAGTACATCCTTCAGTTTCAGTGCGATCTCTAATACAAGATCGAAATGTTCATCATCAGGAGGATCTAAATCGAACACCATTTCCAATGGATAATTTTGTTTTTTATAGGTATCAAACGGAACATGAAATTCTAATGCACCATAGTTTGCTGCCCATACCAATGTCGCTTTATCATTTAATAACATCCGCTGCTTTTCTTTATAAAACGTATGGCTAACCCAATCTGGCGCACTGCTTGGAAGGGAGCGTTTTTCAATTCTCTTCCCATCGATGCCATGGGGATAGATCCAGATCATTGATAGCCTGTTTTTTGCATGCTCGAGCAGAAAAGGAGCAACATTCAGCAAATATTGTATGTAGTCGATTTTATTAATACCTGCTTCTTCCCAAATCATTATGTCTGGCTTGTTTATCCTTATCTTTTTTCCTTCAATGATTAATTCTTCCATCTTGCAGGGGCCCCTTCCTTCCTCTAGTTTCAGTTGAATGCGCTAAAAATATGTAGCATAGGAACTTTGTAACTGCCAGTATATAGAGAATCATTCCAAAGAAAAAAAGCATGTATTTCTGCATGCTTTCTCCCTTCAATTCTTACTTAGTTTCCAGCAGTGCTGCCGGTTTTTAGTGAGTTGCTTACCCTTATGTTTTCAAGTGTAATCTCAGAAAACTACACAAGTTAAGAGGCTCTTCGCGTCTTATGGTCGAATATGTTAAATAAACTATTTCTAATGTGGGTTCGCGATTCAATTATACGGGAGGATTCCCGTATTATTGGCTCCTCTTAACTGGTCTGATGCATAATAATAGCGCTACTTGTAGAATTAGAAATGACGCTACTATATCAATTCAATTCTAAGGTTTACTCTAATGGCTCTAAATACCTGTCACTTTGGCAGGTTTCACAAATATGCAAATGAGAGATGCCGACTAATTCGTCACTACTTTCCATTTCTTCTTCACTGCCGCATACTTCACATTTTCTCATAAATCAACCTCCTCGTTTCAAATCAAAGCGCTTCATTAAAATGTGCAGACGGTGATGTTCTCTTTGATAAGACCGCTTATTGTTCGATTGAACTGGTAATGACTTCATAGCCTGTATCAAGAAGTGCACGCTCAAAATCTTGTAACGAGGCCATTCGATTATCATAAGTAAAGGTTGCTTGATTACGCTTTAGGTCCACTTCTGCCCTTCCAATCCCCCACACATCCTGCAGGGCATTCAGCACTTTATCAGCGTCATCCTGGTGTTGCATACTTTTAACGACAACAACCGCTTCTTCCAATACCATTCATCCTTTCTGTTTCTCTCTGTTCTCTAAGAATACTTCACCCATTCCTTCGAGAAAATCAACCATGGTTGTCATAGCAGCTCTGATTTCCGGACTTCGCAGCCGCCTTCTCATTGTCCAAATCGTTTGTTTCTTCCCTTTTTCCCCCGTTTTGGAGAGACGTTTTAAACCATTTCCGAGTCCGTCTAGAATCGTATTCAGCTGGTCGGGCTGAAGGGTTCCGAGAAACCCGACAGCGCCCATTCCGTTTTTAATGACATTGTGCATGCCAGGCTGGTTAATTTGTTGAATGGCAATTGCTGCAACCTCTGTGCGTTGGTCTAAAAGAGCATGGGCCGTTTCCAGTACTCTCATGTCATTAAGCCCTTTTAAAATGGCAAGGCTTTTCATAATCGCTTCCCGGTTTTCCGCTAATTCCTTTAAAATATCTGCTACTGCTTCAGCCTGTTCTTCCTGTTGATTAGGTACTTCTTTATTAATTCGCCTGATCGCTTTCGCCATACTCATCCCCCCTTATCTCAAACAGTTCATCGATCTGTTTAAAATCTTCCCGTTTCCATTTTTCTTCGACTCTGACACTGATTTGCGGAATCCGGTTTCCAAAGCGGTGATTCTCCTTTGGAAGCGGCCGCTCCCCTTCACTTTCGATCACTTCCAGCTTCACGCTCATCTCTTTATAGCTTGGTGTATGGGTAATCAGATCGTGGTAGCTGCTTGTCAGGCTGTTTACTGCCTCAATATCCCTTCTCGAATTCATTGGGAGGTAAAGCTCGTTGCCTTTGACTCGGTCTGTCACAAGCACGCGCACCTCAACGTAACCATATGGGGACGTCAACCCGACGAGCGCCCCATCTTCGAGATTCCGTTCTTTCGCTAGCTGTAATGAAACCTCAAGCCACGGATTAGGCACCTTATGTGTAAGCCCTTCTGATTTGTATGTCATATTTCCTTCATGGAAATGCTCAAGCAGGCGTCCATTGTTCAAATGCAAGTCGTATTCTTCTCCGACTTCTACCGGAGGGGTCCAGTCAACCGGGACAAGCTTTGCTTTACCATCTGCAAAAGCGAATTTTTCCGTATAAAGCAGGGGCGTATCCTGGCCATCTGGTTCAACCGGCCAGACAAGACTGTTCCAGCCGTCCAAACGATCGTAGCTGACACCGGCGAAAAGCGGGGCAAGGCTCGCCGCTTCATCCATAATTTCAGAGGGATGCTGATAATTCCAATTCGCTCCAAGGCGGTTGGCGATAAGCTGAAAGATTTCCCAATCTGGTTTTGAATCGCCCAGCGGTTCAAACACTTTATGGAATCGTTGGATTCTGCGTTCGGTATTTACGAATGTTCCATCTTTTTCAAGGCTCGGCGCCGCCGGCAATACCACGTCGGCAAACTGGGCGGTCCTGCTGAAGAAAATATCCTGGACCACAAAGAAATCGAGCTTTTCGAAGGCATCATGAACATGATTGATATTGGAGTCGACGATCGCCATTTCTTCGCCGAATAAGTACATTGCTTTTATATTTCCTTTATGGATGCCTTCGACCATCTGATGGTTGTTATAGCCGGGTTCTTCTGGAAGGGATACGCCCCAAGCTTTTTCATAGCGCTCCCGCACGCGCGGATCCTGTACGGCTTCATAACCTGGGAACCAGGCAGGCATTGTCCCAAAATCACAGGCGCCCTGGACATTATTATGGCCTCTTAGCGGATAGGCGCCGGTACCTGTCCGGCCATAATTTCCGGTAATCAGCAAAAGGTTGGAGATGGCAGTACTCGTATCTGTCGCGCCTGAATGCTGGGTAACACCCATTGCCCACAAAATACACGTACCCTTTGAATCATGAATCATCGTCGCTATCGTAATTAATTCTTCGCTCGTGAGCCCGGTTTTCTCCTCAGCATATTCGAGGGTGAACTTTTCAAGGTTTTTGGAGAATTCCGCAAACCCGTTGACGCGGCTCTCTATAAACTGCTGATCCTGCCAGCCCTGGTCCAGGATATATTTTGTGATTGCATTGAGCCAAATAAGGTCGGTGCTTGGCTTCGGATGAATCAATACATCCGCACGCTGGGCCAGTTCATGCTCCCTTATGTCCGCAACAATAAGCTTTTGTCCATGTAATTTATGGGCCCTCTTTACACGGGTGGCCAAGACGGGATGAGACTCCGCAGGATTTGCGCCGACAACGATCACGAGGTCTGCTGCCATAATATCCTCCATCGTCCCTGAATCTCCTCCGAGCCCAACCGTTCTTAAAAGCGCTGCTGTAGCAGGGGATTGGCAATACCGGGAGCAATTGTCTACATTGTTTGATTCCATAATGCTTCTGGCGAACTTCTGGAATAAAAAGTTCTCTTCATTCGAGCACTTGGACGAGGCAATGTAGCCGATGGACTGCGGCCCGTGTTCTTCTTTAACTTTGCCAAGCTTGCTTGCAATTAAATCAAGCGCTTCGTCCCAGGTCGCTTCGACAAATTCATCGCCCTGACGAATTAACGGCTTCGTCAACCGCTCCTCACTGTTCACAAAATCCCAGCCCCATTTTCCTTTTACACAGGTGGAAATTCCATTGACCGGAGCTTCATGTGTCGGCTGAATTCTCAAGATATCACGGTCTTTTGTCCACACTTCAAAGCTGCAACCGACTCCGCAATAGGTACAAACCGTTTTGGTACGTTTAATTTTTGCCTTTCTCATGGAAGCCTCTACCTCGGAGATGGCGAAAATTTCCTTGTAACCAGGTTCCACTTCCTTCGTTAAATCGATCATCGGAGCGAGTATCTTTGGAGGAATGCCTGTTAGAAAACCAGCTTCGCCAAGCATCGATTTTTCCATTAATGCATTACAGGGGCATACATTCACACAATGTCCGCAAGAAACACAGGATGACTCATCAATCGGAACATCATTATCCCAAATAACCCGCGGTACCTCTCGATTCCAGTCAATCGTAAGTGTTTCATTGACCTGCAAATCCTGGCATGCTTCGACACATCTACCGCAAAGGATGCACTGATCCGGTTCGTAGCGGTAAAAAGGATGGGAATTATCCGGCGGATATGGCTTTGCTTCAAACGGATAGGCCTGATGTTCAAGTTCCATGTATTCTACAGTGTTATGTACCGTACAATTTCCATTATTGTTATCACAGACGGTACAATACAGCTCATGGTTTTTCAGTATGCGCGACATCGCTTCGTATTGTGCGTCCTTTACAGTCTCGGAAGCAATGTCAACCATCATCCCTTCCTCAACCTTTGTGGCACAGGCACGCACCATCTGGCCATTCGCATTGACAAAACAAGTATCACAGGTTTGGATTGTCCCGAGATCGGGGTGGTAACAAATACTTGGGACGAACAAATCCTCCGATTTGGCCACATCCAGAATGGTCTGGCCATGCTCTGCCTGATATTTTTTTCCGTTGATTTCAATCGAAAACATTACTGTGCTGCCTCCTTTTACATATAAAGTATGAAAGGTAATTTCCCGCCATCTTTCTAGCATTGCCCATAATAAAAACAACAATAATAAAAAATCCAGAAAATGCTTCCTTTTTACATAGGTATAACTTTTACTATTAAGAGAGAAATTATTAGACATAGATTACTTTTTTGCGGAGAAGTGAATGTTAATGGATAAAAAAATGGAGGGAGCTGAAATGTTGGATAAAGAAGTATTGTTTCAAAGAATAGCAACCATGATTATGTCTTCATCAAAGTCGCCTAAATATATGTCTATTTCAACAGTAAAAGTCGCTGATATTTTTGGAGTTCGACCAAGCGAAATTAAAGAAGGCTTAGAGGAATTGGTGGATACTGGTCGTTTGTTAAAAATGAAAATGCAGGAGCCTCCCGAGAACGAAATATATCAACTGCCTGGAGTAACTACAAATCGCATCTAAAGAAAACTCGCCGATTGGCGAGCCTGAAAGGCGAAGTCAGAGGCGTAGTTAGGCCCACACTGTGGGTCACACAGGCGAAGAGATAAGATGTGGCGCAGTTAGTACGTGTTCTCCTTTATGTAGATAAGAAAGTTTATACTTTCCTATCTGCCATTAAAAAAACATATGCAGATCGCATATGTTCACTCTTTCAAGTCACTTTTGATGTCATAACTTAATGATAAATTCCTGGTCGTTCACACCTTGCTTCCTGTAGACTCGTTCCATATAGAAAATTTCTTCGTCTGTCATCATTGAAACAGTCGAGCTGCGCGTACCATAGCCTTTACTTTTGATGAACAAGGGTGAAAGAATCCTCTCCCACTCCATGGAAACTCCTGTGTTTGGGAGGATTTCGTCCGGGGCTGTATCATTGTGTTGGAGAAGTGCAAAAAGCTGCTCATCCATCGCCTCGCTATCTTGGCTAATGATGGTCGCTAAGCCTTCTTTGCCAAGTTTCACCTTTGGCCAGTCGGTATTTAATAAATGATTGCTGACCCCATAGATTCCTGGCTCTAACTTATGAAGTGTATCCTCAACATTTGAATAGTGATAAAGCTCATTAGCATCCCCCGCTAACATGTTATAGCCTGGGTACGCATCTCGGTGCGCTGCTATTTTTTGCATATAATCTAAGGTTTGAGTAGATCCTTTCAGGAAATCTGCTACTAACTCTCCGCGTGAACGTTTTCCTTCTGTAATCTCCTTTGGATCCCGATAATTCGTCAACGCCGCAAAACGGCCGCTTGTTGACACTCCCATCCATGTTCCCATTTTTTCTAAATCCCGGCCTGCGAGTATATGGGGCTGATCCTCCCAGAAATGAGCCGGAGCAGTCGCCCGCCCGTAGAATTCATCCCGATTGGCGGCAACGATTAGCTTATACGTTGGATGTGTTTTATAAGCAAATAGGATTAAACACACGGTTTATCACAACTTTTCATTTAAATTTATTCTAGTATTATTCTACCTCAATTATTGAAGTTATGTATCATGCACAGGCTTTTCCTCTTAACGAAGTGAAGATAAACTGGTAAGATGTTTAAATAAGATTTGCTATAAATTTAGGAGTGACAATATGAGCGTACATAAAGACCTTGCCATGCATGCGAAGAAACAGAATGAGATTTACAATCAATTTTCGGCTTTAGATCAGGAACGTGAATCCTATATTGAGGAAGCGGTGTCCTTGTGTAAACAAGGCCGTCCTTTTACGATCGAAAAAATAAATAAAGTGACGGACATGATCAACCGTCTGCCAAGACTAAGGGTTATCCCCGATCGTAAAAATGTAACAGATGAAATGATCGAGGACTATGTAAAGACATTATAAATACTGATGGAAGCTGTGAAGCCTTTTAGATCACAGCTTTTCTTGATTTTGCATCCTTTAATAACTGGCTCGGAAGCCAAACCTATGACATACCAAGACTTCCGGATAGAAGATTTTTTAGTATCAATCGCCGGGCTGCCTTACAATACAAACCTAACTAAACAACAGCTGCTGTCAAAACAATTTTTGATCGAACAGCACGGGGATTTGGCGATGTATTTTTCGCCACATAATGAGTATGTGAACCGGGAGGCCAGGATCGTAATCGTCGGAATCACACCAGGATGGACGCAAATGAAAACGGCTTTTAAACAGGTCATTGAAAGTATGCGCAGAGGAGAATCTCCGGAAACGCTATTTAAAGAAGCGAAAACAGCGGCGAGCTTTTCGGGTGCGATGAGAACCCACTTAATTTCCATGTTAAATGAAAGCGGGGTGGCAAGAGCGTTACAGCTTGTAAACGCTGAAGCCTTGTTTCATGAAGAAAGAGATCTATTGCATACTACATCGATTATGAAATATCCCGTCTTTTATCATGATAAAAATTATACCGGCCACCGGCCTAAAATAGACCAATCCTCACTCTTGCGCCATTATGCCTATGAGGTTTTTCCAAAAGAAATCGAAGAGCTTCATCACAGCCCGCTCATCATTCCATTAGGAAAATCGGTTGAACAAGTTATCCGTAAGCTAATGGATGATAAAAAGCTCTCAGGGCTAACTTGCCTGTTTGGTTTCCCCCATCCTTCCGGTGCGAATGGTCATCGGAAACAGCAATTTTCAAACCAATTAGGCTCTTTGAAATCAATCATTGATAAATGGGCACAAACTACTTCTCTTCCATAAAGAAAACACCTGCAATGAATTCGTTGGTTTTACGAATCAATACAGGTGTTTTTCTTCGCCATCGATAACTATTCCTTAATAATTGCCAGTTTAATATCCTTTGTATTTTTGCTAATGGCACCGCCGTCATTTTTGAAGATCGTCGTTTTATTTTCTTCGGAAGGTTCGATATGAATGTTTAATTCATTATTACCATTTTTCAATGGTATGGCATGCGTGAAGGACATATCTTCATTCACCTTTACACTCTCTCCGTTAATGGTTAGTACTCCTTCTTTAATCGCATTTCCTTTTAATAAAATCGTATCTGTTGTAACGGTTTGCCCGTCATTATGAGAGGTAATCATGATAGGCTGATCCATCCAGCGGAGGATGTTATCCTGAATGACCATTTTATTGCCGCCCTGATTGGATACGACGATACTCATATCGGTACCCTGTGCACCATACCCGTAATAGCTGATATCATCATCAATCGGGTTGCTTGGTGTATGGTCAGCCAGCCCTTCTTTATCCCAAGAACCGTCTTTTACATATTTGTAGGTTAGCACTTCACCTTCCTGGGCCTCGATCGTATATTCATAATCATTGGTGACGGCACCGTTTCTTGTCATTTCCCAGGCTCCGGTATTCCAGCCGTTTTTGCTGCCTGGTATGGTGATCTTTGCACCCTGAGGCGTATAGTCTGGTGCATGTACCTTGAATGTTACTTCAACCGTTACCAAATCAGGCATAATACTTACCTTGTTGGAAGGAACGTAATTGCCAAATTGATCATAAACGAGCACTTCATAAACATATGTCTGTCCGTTTGTAACATTCATATCCTTGTAGCTTGATTGTGTGCTGGTAAACAATCTTTCAATCATTTTTCCATCTCGAACAATCGCGATCATGTATGGATCGGTTGCTTCTTGCATCTTCCAGGTAAGGTTGACCTGGCCGGATTCCTGAGATGGCTGTTTTAGCGTTACACTTTCTGCAGGCGGGCTTGTGTCCTCGCCTTTTGAATAAGTAACGGTCTGCGTGTCACTTACTGCCCAATTCCGTCCAAGATCAGTAGAAAACACATATTTATATTGATAGTCGCCCGCTGTTAACGGCAAGAAAGCTGATGTAAAAACATTATACTTCCCATTTTGGTCTGTATATTGCGCAGGATAAACGGACCAATCTGTTTCCCCTGGCGATTTAACATGAAGCTGTGCAATAAGACCTTCCGCCAAGCTGCTATCAGTTTCTCCATCGATAAAGATTTCTCCATTTACGTTTTGTTGTTGGGACAAGTCTATTGCTCCGTTTATAAGCGTGGAGACGTTTTGAATATCATAGTTGCCGTTTATGAGTTTAACATGGGGAATCGCCGCTTTTTCGATTTCTGTTATTGTCGATTCATTATTGCTTTTATCTACTGCGGTTACCGCAAAATAGTATTTGCGGCCATTGTCTAACTTATCGATCGTCACATTGTTTTTCGTAGTGGTTCCTACTTGTTTATACAATGCACCGCTTATCGTCGTTTGATAGACATTATATGATTTGGCATCGCCTTTCCATTGCAGCTTGACGGTATGGGTTCCTTCTTGGGCTGAAAGTTGTTTCACCGCTGAAGGTCGTTTCAGATTTTGCCCTTTTTCGGAAACGAGCATCCGCCCGCTCATTGCCGGGACTGTGATTTTTAATTTGCCGTTTTCTGTTTTGACTTTGTATTTTTTGTTAAGCTGATCCTTAAAGTTAACGTCATTCACTAAAAGATCTTTCGTATCCAGCTCAATCGTTTGGTCGTTGTTTCCGCGGTTGGTTGCTATAATGGCAGCGTTCTTTTTATCGGTGCGTGCATAGATCATTACATCCTCTTTGCTATAAAGGGTTTTTAGATCTCCGTAGGCAAATAGATTACTGTGCTCCTTTCTGACCTTTCCTACGATTTGATAGTGTTTGATTAAAGCTTGATTTTCCTTACCCCAAGGGTATGTGCGACGATCATCCGGGTCTTTAGAGCCCGTTGCCCCGGCTTCATCTCCATAGTAGATAGTTGGCGCACCTGGGTAACCCATTTGAAGAATGGCTGCTAGCTTCAAACGTTTAATACCCAATTCGTGGTCGTATTTGCTGTCATGCTCTGCCCGTTCATAGGAATCGGTTCCGTTACCTAATATGAATGTGGCACGCGGTGTATCATGCGAACCCATTAAGTTCATGAGGGCGTGGAACGATTCTGCCGGGTAGTCTTCCTGCACGGAATGAAGTGCATCAGAGGCTCCTTGGACATTGCCGTTTTTTAAATAATCGATCATCGCTCCGCGGAATCGGTAGTTCATCACCGAGTCATAAAGGTCACCAAGAAAATACTCAGAAGCATCATCCCAAATTTCACCAAGAATCAACGGGTCATCCTTTTTGCCTTTCTTCAGCTCTTTACGGAACTCTCGCCAAAATTCAGGATCGACTTCATTGGCTACATCCAATCTCCAGCCGGATGCACCACGCTTTAACCAGCTTTTTGCTGCCGAATCGTCCTCATACATAATATAATCCGCGAAAGGTCGGTTATTTAACTCGGAATCATAATCTACTGCTTTACCAGGGATGGACTTGATCTCCGGCAGGGAATCATATCCCCACCAGGCTTGATATTTATATACACCATTCACCTTTTCGTTTTCGATATTGAACCAGGTGTGGAATCCATATGGACTAAATTGCTGTCCCAGGTTCTTGAGATCTTCCTCTACTTGCAGTTTGGCTTCTTTCTCGGACGTTCCTTGGTTTACGAGGTCATAAACGCGTGACCAATATTCGTAAGCTCCGACCGTTTTATATTTACCGTAGCGGTCGAAATAAATCGAATCGTCCCCTACATGATTGAATACTCCATCCAATATTAAGTGCATGCCGCGTTTCTTTAATTCTTGAGTAAATTCTTTAAACTCCCCCGGCGAACCGAACATCGGATCCATCGCCTTATAATCGGACGCATCATATTTATGATTAGAAGCGGCATGGCTGATAGGGTTCAGATAGAGCGTATTGACACCAAGGGATTCAATATAATCCAGCTTATTCTGAATACCGGCAATATCTCCACCATAAAAATCGTTGCTCCAAATGCCATCTCCATCATATTCCTCTCTATCTATTAGGCGGGGGTTATCAGGCAGCTCATTCCAGTCTTGGTACTCGATCGGTTCAGGTCCTCGGGCCGTATTTTTTGCTTTGTCGTTGTTTTTGTTTCCATTAAAAAATCTATCGGGGAAGATTTGATAGACGACGGCTTCTTTCATCCAGTCCGGTGTTTTATATCGTGGATCGTAAACGGTCATCTGGAAGAGACCGGCGTTTGAATCAACCGCTGTTCCTGTGTTTCCTTCCTGGGTATCTTCGCCATATTCTTTCATATGGTCTCCGTCACGAGCAATGAATTTATATCCATAAACCCCTTTTTCCTCAGGCGTTACACTAGCTTCCCAAAACTCAACATCGGAACCATCAAGATTAGTCCAGCCGCTGTAATCCATATCAATCGATTGCGTGTTCCCTGTGTTATAGTTTTTAAGCTGAACTTTAGCGGCTGACAAGTCTCCCTTTTTCGCTCGAAGCCGCAGTTTTACTTTGTCTCCTGACTTTACCGCACCGAATGGAGAGCGATAGAGCTTGTCCCATGTGTTGTGATAGAGTTTATCTCCTTGCACCGAACCATCAGGCAATCCGGCATCATAATCAGTGGATACCGCTTTTGTGCCATGATGATAAAAAAAGGTGATTTCCGTATTTTTTAAGACATTTAATATAAAGTTTTCTTGAGGATAAGCCGGCTTTTCCCAGCTGTTTCCGAGCACAATTTTAAATTCGTGTTTTCCTTTTGGCACTTCCACCTTGTAAGTATAGATATTATCGTCATCATCATCGCTCAAAATTGCAGTAGATTCTTCAGGAGACCATTCCTGACCGGCCTGGATGTCCGGCTGGATATCACCGACAATACGCGGCAAATCATCTTTAGGAAGCGGCAGAAGTACTGTTACAATATGGGTTGAATCGTCATACATAAAGGTCAAGTTCGTCTCCTTTTCAATGGTTAGTTTATAATTCGCTCCGTTTCTTTCACCATCAGCTCCATAGTTTTCATCCCATGAACCGTTGATGTCAATTTTATATTCGTATGTTCCTGCAGGCAAAGTCCCTGACAATTTATACTTGCCATTTTCCTGCTTCACCATATGTGTGCCAGGGTCTGATGGATCCCAGTCCTTTGCGGCACCAAGCTCGGTTTGCAGGTCACCTACCAATGTGACTGTTTTTTCTTCTGCCTGAACCTTTACTAAACTGGAATTCCCTAGCAACGAAGCTGGTACAAACGCTTGCAAGAACAACAAAACAATTAAAAAGAGTTTTAAAGCTTTGCTATTTTTTCCGCTCATCGTCCCTCTCCCCTTTGAAGTTAGTAGTCAAACCGATTGCACATATTAAAGCGCTTACATTTCTATTATTATTTCATAGCACTTGGGGATCAAAAATAGGTAAAAGGGGGTGATTTTCCAGCAAATTATTATAGTCATACGGATTCGCTTTGATGCTCGCCATGATTTGTACCGACGTCTGAGATGTCAAGATACCGTAAATCAGTTGTAGAGGCAGCTTTCTTATGGTCCTAAAATTTGATTGGAGTCTTCCCTGCTATGTTGGCAAGCAATTCTATTCACAGAGTGCAAAACAACCTGAGTCAAGGGGACCCAGGTTGTTTGGTTTATGTTATTTATATTTAGGAATTTCAAGTGTCATACTGTATGAATTCAAGAGGCTGTATAAATTATAGATCTGTTTCACTTGCTTCGATGCCCAACCGATGTCAGTCGCGTATTGATGGGTAGCATACCCATTTTTAGCGGCTCCGGCGGGATTCCATCTCATTTTGTATAACGTATCTTGTCCAGCATTAATATATCCTTGGGCAATGAATTTCGCCCCGCCAATGATGGCGGCTTCCGGGGTGAACCATCCTGCATTAAAAGCGTATTGCGCTCCACTGCTCACTGCGGAGCCATCATAAGCACCGATTCCGTACATATTATATACGGTCTTGCCGTTTACTTTGACTCCTGTTGCAAGCGTCGAACTGCCATTTCCCGTCTCCAGCAGGGCATGGGAGATGAGGTACATCTCATTGACGCCGTATTTGTCTCCGCCATCCATAAAGGCTGCAGCTTTTCCCTGCAAGATGCCCTTGCCTGCAAGAATTCTTCCATTTACTTCAGAGACGTCCAGATTCGTAGTTTGCGATAATTTCAGAAACTGGAATGAATCGGTTGGTTTATTTACAAAATTATTGGGATTTACATGGTATGTTACATCTTCAGGACTGGCGTTTACCCATGACTTGTTGTAGCTTACTTCGTACCAGAAGTATCCATCCGATCCTTTGACCTTTGATTTGATCGTTAAGGTTTGGTTTTTATTTACCGTGCCTACCGTCCAATAATTTGGTCCGGCACCGCCCCTTACGCGCCAATTGCTGCCTTTTACAGTTCCTTTAGACGAACTGGTCAGAGTTAATGCGTCTTCCCTTATATACGTTCGATAATCATTATCCGTCTGCGCGTTGGCAGCCATCTGAATCGCGGTCATCTCATCTAAAGTCAAGCCATAGCTCTGATAAATTTTGTCAATGCTACCAATCGAATTACCCGGACTTTGCGGTGCTTTTACGGTTAAATAACTGCTGGTTACATACCCGGTTTTTCCATTTGCTGTCACCCTTGCCCAGCCACCTGCTTCTGAGTGGACGGTGACTGCGGAATCTTTCGCAAGCTTGGTCAGAATCGAAGCGGCGGTGCTGGCGGCAGAACGCATGTTTAAACTTGAACCGCTGCTTACGTTGACAAATTTCAAAGTTGTTTGAGGAGCATCATTGCTCGATCCGGTATTTTGTTTGGACGCTTCTGTTCCAGGTTTTGTAGAGGATAGATATTTTGAGCTTACATATCCTTCTTCGCCATAAACTTTAATTTTGGCCCATCCGTTGGACTCAGAATACACGGTGACCTGGACTCCTTTTGCCAGTTTGACCATGATCGACGCATTGGCATCCGGTTTATTCCGCATATTCAAAGAGCCCGAGCTAACATTGACATATTTAGCGACCGTGCTTGGTACAGGTGCTGGTTTGGCAGCAACTGGTTTGGGCGCAGAAAGATACTTTGAGCTGACATACCCGTCCCTGCCATTCGCTTTAACTCTAGCCCAGCCATTAGATTCGGAATAAACGGTGACTTGTGTGCCTTTTGCTAGCTTCGTAATGATGGACTCTCCTGATGATGCACTCTTACGCATATTCAAAGAGCCGGAGCTAACATTGACATATTTAGCTATCGTGCTTGGAATAGGTGCGGGTTTGGCAGCAACGGGTTTAGGTGCAGGTTTTACGACACCAGGTTTAGTTGCAGCAATGTACTTAGAACTGACATACCCTTCTTTACCATTGGCTTTAATTCTCGCCCAGCCGCCCGCTTCAGAATAAACGGAAACTTGTGCTCCTTTTGCTAGTCTTGTGACTATGTTCGAGCTGGTAGAAGCGCTCTTGCGCACATTTAATGTGCCAGAGTTTATATGTATGTATTTCGTTGTGATTTTTGTGTTTGCTGCTGTCCTGCCAGATCCGGGCCTGGTGGCAGAAAGATACTTTGAACTTACATAGCCATTTTTGCCGTTCGCTTTAATTTTGGCCCATCCATTCGATTCAGAATAAACCGTAACTGGTGTACCCTTAGACAGTTTTGCCATGACAGATGCGCGCGTCGACGCACTTTTACGTAAGTTCAAAGAGCCGGAACTTACATTAATATATTTGGTGGAAACTTGAGTTTTGGTTGATGTTGAACCTGGAGGCTTAGCAGAAGTTAGACATTTCGAACTCACATATCCTACTTTGCCGTTCGCTTTAATCCTGGACCAGCCATCGGACCCGGAATATACGGTAACTTGAGTACCTTTCGCTAGCCTTGTAACAAGAGAGGATCTGGTGGATGCGCTCTTTCGTAAATTCAGGCTTGACCCGGCAGTTACATTGACATATTTAGTAGTCGTTTGAGTTTTTGGCGAAATGCCAGAAGGTTTTGTGGGTGTTAGATACTTAGAGCTGACGTACCCATCCTTCCCATTTACTTTAATCCTGGACCAGCCGTTGGACTGTGAGTAGACGGTGACTTGAGTACCTTTTGATAATTTGGCCATGACCGTGGCGCTGGAGGATGCACTTTTACGTAAGTTCAAAGAACCGGAACCTACGTTCACATATTTGATGCTGTCATTCACTTGCTGTCCGGGCAATGGTGCTGCATAGACAGTCTGGTCAAAAGCAGCCGTTGACAATACGGCAAAACACAAACTGGGTATAATTACTTTTTTCATTTCAATCTCCCTTTGAATCTATTTTACTACTAAAAAAAAATATCAAGCTTCAAAAGTAGTAATTTAAAGTTATCCTAACATAACTGTCTTAGCAATTCAAAGGGAGATTGTCATATTTTGTTGAAATTTGTAATAAAATCTTCCGTTACCAGATGTTACTGAACCGATGCAAAAGGCTTCGTGTCTTCTTTTTCCTTCACCTTATCAATTTTATCAACGAACATCTGAAAAACTTTTTTCTTTTCCTCCAGATCTCGAATTTCTTCTTTTAGTTGATTGAATTTTTGTTCGAAGGGCTTATGGTATAGTTCACGGATGTTTCGGATGATTTCATCATTTACGGTTGACTGGACGACCTGTTTCGTAATGCTGAATTTATAGGAATAAACTTGAAGTTCACTTTTTATTTCCTCGTATTCTTTATCTATCTCTTTTAATAAGTCACAAATTTCGTCTTTCCACTCTTCTAAAGACTTTCTAACATGTGCCTCCATGATTCATCTCCCTTTTTCATCTCGATATGTGCCACCAATAAAAAGTTTTTCTCATCATTCTATCAAGCCGTTTTTTCAATTTCTTTTCTTTAAAGTTACATATCAGATACGTTTTATTAAATAGTCATAACAGACGGAATTTCATTCTATTCATTAGGCATATTTACGACTTTTCCTCCGTATACATGTAACAGGGAAACGTAAGTCTTTACTTTCTTGGAGAAGCCGGGGGAATGAACTTCACTAACGTATTGGAGGCGAATGAGAATTAGCCCAGAAGTTATGATTCAGTTCCTCATACTCATAGTGATGATCATCACACTGGCTGCAAAAGAGAAGTAAGACTTGAGTAAGCGAGTGCCTCCTATAAAGGAAGTGCTCGTTTTTTTATCTTCTATCCTCCGTTATGAGAAGTAATGAGGAATAAGGACTTGCTTTGGGCCTTGCTATTAAATACGGTTCGGAGAGGTATTTTTCCTTTGTTTTTACAGATTATTTTTTTAGTGAGTGAATCAATTTCATAATTCCTTTTTATAAAGAAACACAGACCAACAGAATATTAGGTACTCAAAAATTTTCTTAAGTTTGTACCTGTTGAATGGGGCTGTTGATTTCCGCTACAGGCGGACGCTTTCCGCGGGCGGTCCGTGCCCTCCTCGTCGCTTCGCTCCTGCGGGGTCTCACCTGGCCACGCTTTTCCCGCAGGACGTTGAGTGATCATCCTTGAATAGACACCGCACGAGAAAATGCGTAGCATTTGCGAGGAGTCGCCGCCTGCAGTGAAAAGCAACCGGTTTGGAAATCATAGTGAGTACTAACACAGCCTATATTTTGGGGAGGTACTCCTTTTTTTTACGTCTCAGCACCATTGTGGCTCTAAGGGTGAAATTTATGAAATTGATTCGAGTACCTGCTATATATGAATAAAAAAGAGAAACCCATCAAATGCATGAGTTTCTCTAAAAAGATTTTATCCAATCTACAAGTTTCGTTTGCACACAGGCATAGCCTGTGGTTTAAAAACATTAATAATAAAAAAACAGGGCGCCATGCGGCACCCCTTTTTCTAGTCAGTACTATCTTTTGCAACCGAGACAGGTGAACCGGTGGATGTATGTTCAATCATCCATTCGCGGGTAGTATCAGAAACATCCGGCCAGTTTGGGATTTTATCACGATTATCCTGCAGCCAATTCATACAAAATTGCGGATCGATGTTTTCCTGCTCGCATCGTGACAGAAAGGATTGAACGTTCGTTTGATTACAGTTTTGCCAAGTACCGCAGGTTGCCCGCAAAATATCTTCCATTTTATTCACTACAGAAGAATCGGTTGAAAAATCGTTAAATTCATTTTGATTACGCATATGATTTCCCTCCAGATTTGAATTTTGCATCGTTATAAAAGATACATATTCAGTATGTCCAGAGTGATTGAAACCATGTAGCTTATTTCCAATTAGAGGGAGTTCTCTGTCCGTTACCTAAATTAAGAACTAACAGTAGTTTTAATATTCGTATGTTTATCGAACGGGAGACGAGTAACAAAATGGGGAAAAACAAAAAGGCTAAGACAAAATGAAAAGTCTTAGCCCTGCATATTATTCATTTTCAGAAACAACGGTAAAGCGTTCATTTACATGCTGCGGATTTTCGATTTCATCCAGGACTGCAATCGCAAAATCGGCATAGCTTACATAACTTTCCCCTTTGGAGTTCACGAGTAAGTGATCGTTCCCTTTTTGATAAGAACCCGTTCTTTTCCCATCCGGGTCAAGAACGGCAGAGGGGCTTATAAAAGTCCATTTGATGGAGTCCGTCGCCTGTAATATCTCTAGATTTTTTGCCTGGTTTTCAGACGTAGGGATCACGAAATCAGGGAAATCCGGTGTTTCAAATAAACGTGTAGTTTTCGCTTCATCCACATACAGACTGCCTGCGCCGCCTACCACGATCAATCTCGTATCAGGCGCATCCTTTAAAGCGTTAATTAATATATTTCCGGCATCCACATGAAGATGTTCTTCCCCCATGGGAGCGCCGAATGCATTCACGACGACATCAAAATCTGTTAAATCACTGGAGCTAAGATCAAATACGTCCGATTCCAAAACCGATACATTTTGCTCAGTAATCTTAGATGCATTTCGCACAACGGCGGTAACTTCATGTCCTCTCTTCAATGCTTCCTGCATAATTAGGGTTCCTGCTTTACCGCTTGCGCCAATTACACCAATTTTCATGATTTCTCCTCCAGTACTAATTAAATTTATTTATCTCCATAAACCAATAATTGAATATGGTTTCCAGAAGGGTCTTTTGTAAGCGCTGTACCATTTTCTTGCGTCACCCATTCCCCCATTTGCTGAAGCTGTTGAACAGCATTTTGTCTTTCCTCTTCTGTAGGGAGAACTAACGTATACAATTTAAGGCCAACCGTGTTTTGTGTGGGCGCAGGTGCTCCCGCACTATGCCATGTATTCAAGCCGATATGGTGATGATAGCCGCCCGATGATACAAAGCGGGCACTTTGGCCGTATTTACTGTTTACAAGGTCAAAACCTAGTCCTTCACAATAAAATTTCTCCGCTTTATCTAAATCCGATACCTGCAAATGGATATGCCCCATTACCGTACCGCTCGGAAGACCGGTCCAGCTTTCTCCTTTTGCCTCTGCTAGTAAGCCTTCACCGTCTAGTGCTTCTGTTGTCATAACAATTTCCTTATCTTCCCATGTCCATGATTCAGATGGCCGGTCCATGTAAATTTCAATTCCATGACCGTCAGGGTCGGCTAAATAGATCGCTTCGCTGACAAGATGGTCGGAAGCTCCTTGCAGAGGATAGCCTGTTTGCAGTAAGTGAAGAAGCACTTTTGCTAAATCAGAGCGCTCTGGTACTAAAATCGCAAAGTGGTATAAGCCAGTTCTATTGCGTTCTTTAGCCGCAACGTTCTCAGGCTGCTCAATTGTGAGTAATGGCGTTTGGCCATCCGTGGTGAGCACGGCTTTTCCCTCGCTCTGGTGAAGAACTTTCATTCCGATCGTTTCTTGATAGAACGAAAGAGACCGTTTTAAATCTTGAACGATAAGATGAACCGAGCCGACATAAGTAACCGGCTTTTGATGGAATTTCATAACAATACCTCTCTTCTAGTTACTTTATGTAAGTAAGTATATAATTATAAGTTTCGGTCGTCAAGTTATTCATTCTTTATTGTATTTTCATTCTCCTAATTCAAATGGAAAAAGGTTCTAATTCAAGATGGCATTTTACTTTTATTTTAATGTTTTTCCAGTCATTTAACCATTCATCCTTACTCAGTGGTGCTGCAAACGGATGAATGGCTTCTGTACCAATTTCAAGCGGATCTACTTTCAGACGTTGCATTTTCTGTACTAAATCGACAATATGTTTATTTAAATACTCTTCAATTCTATGATCCATTTTGTTGTATTCATTTTGGTCCATTAGGTTTAGATCACCGCGGTACTCATCAACCCTTGCACGTATATGGACAGTAATTGTCAGGGTTGAATGGTCTTGATTCAATTCCTTTTGGACGGTTGAACGCACTTGACCTAAAGAAAGGAATAATGAAGGGATAGGCAGGTTTCTTAAATAATAATCATTTGCAATCAATTGGAAAATTTGATCTTCCATCTTATTTGTCTTTCCCTTTAATTCATCATCCTGGAAAAGACCTGTTCCAGTGTATGCAAAATTCTTTTTGTCTGCCTTGAAGACAGGCAACACCGGATCAGAGTAGGGCGAGTAATACCTTTCCATGAATTGATGCAGATTGACAATGGTCATTTCACCCTGGTTTCTTCGCTCATAGTGTCTAAGCATCCGGTATAGATTATAATCGAGATTTTTTTCTTTTTTTGCTTGATTTGTCAAATAATCCTCAAAATCACCTTCCACTACTACAAGATAAAGTCGCGGCGAAACATCCGGATCAGAGATGATCGTACTGATTAACGATACTACCTCCTCTTCTGCCAGTCTTTCATTGAGAAATATCATGCGGAGCTGTCCGAGTTTCAATTCCCTGAAATATCTTAAATTAAAGTTCTTTCTTCCCTGTTTTAACAAATCAACTTCAAAACTGAATAAGCTTTTTTTCTCCTCGGTTACGGGAGGCACAAGTGTACTCATCTTTATTTTTCCATCATTTCCTTTATTGAATGACCAGAATGTTATAGGAGCGATCTCTTCAACGGTATTATCTTCAACAAACGGAGAACATCCGGCATTTAATAAGAGCGTGCTGATTGAAATAGCTAATGCTGCTTTTCTATATAAATGCATATCATGCATTCCTTCCTTTAAGTTTAGTAACCGTCAATAAAAAAGCAGGGATTATTAAGTAGGTAAATGCCCCCAGCAACACCTGAAGGCCAGGCCAAGCATTCCACTCTTTTTCTTCATGCCAAAACCAGGAATTAATGACGACCATAAATGCAAAGATGACGGCATAACTGCTGATCAGACCAACCCGTGAGGTCTGTTCACCCGCTCTGCCTGCAACAATCCGAACACCTCCGTAAAAAAGTAACAACAAAAGCGATATGCTAAAAACAAAGTGAAACATATGCATAGAAATCAAGATGATATCGATTCGTTCAAAAGCGGCCGTTTGCAAATACCGAGTCATATTCAAGACAGGAAAATGAATCTTATTTAAGTAAGATGGCCCAAAAAATAATAAAGTGGCAATAAACAAAATCAAATATTCAACGACTGATAATACATTTGCAATCATCAAAGGTTTTAACATTTTCTGTTTCTGGCCAAGCCACGGAAGCAAACCTATCAAATATTCAGGTCCTGCCAATGAAGACCAAACCATCAAAAGCCCTTTCCAGGAAATCATCGATCCTGATGTCGGAATAATAGGATATAAATGATGAAGTGAAGCATGAGGCGGAAAATAAAAAGGAATGTAACAGATAATGATCCAGATGGTAGCGAAAAAAGCAATAATCCCAAAACGGATCGTCTTCTCCATTCCCTGTGAAGAAATGTAAAAGCAGACCAATAAAATAACAAGGATCAACAATCCGGTGTTCATTGAAGGAAATATTAAGTGATGAACGATTTCGACATATCCGAGAGTAATAGTAGTGACTTTGATCAAAATGAAGAAAAGGCCTACAAAAGCCAAAATGCGGACCAGCCTTTTGCCTAAAATTTCTATAAAACCTTCGTATCCTTTTTCGGCCATGGGTGAAGCGAGCCATTTAGCTAAAATGAAGAGGTTAATTTGCGAGAAGAGTCCGATAACAACAATGCCAATTATCATCGAAGGATGCACCAAATGCTTAGGGATAAGTAAGATAAAATACAGCATTTGCATCCGGTTGATCATCGACAGAACATAGCCGCTACCGAAGCTAGCCGTTCTGTCAAATAAAGATATGGCTGCCATGCTATTTCCTCCTTTGGCTAAATCGCCATTTCTGGACAGGACGCAGAAATTCCGGCCTGGTTTTTAACCATGGTAATGGAGCTCGTATCACAAAGTCTTTCCAATCTCTGATATGCAAGGGAGCGAGCGGCGCAAAAAAAGGCTGTTTTAAGGATGTTAATCCATTCAAATGAGCGATCAATAAAATTTCCCCGAACACAATTCCTACTATTCCTAGTAAAGAAGCCAACACGAGAAAGATAAATTGAATAATCGTGTTTGTTTTACTAATTAAATAATTGGGAACTAAAAATGTGGAAATGGCAGAAATGCCTACTAATACAATTAATATCTTGCTTGCAAACCCCGCTTCAACGGCTGCCTGTCCAATCACAATGCCTCCAATGACTCCAAGGGTCTGACTTGTTTTGGTTGGCATTCGCAAGCTTGCCTCTTTCATAACCTCCAGAGTGAGTAACATGAGAAAGCCTTCCCAAAATGGAGAAAACGGCAATTTACTTCTGGATTCCATCAACACAAAAAGAAGCTGTAAGGGAATCATTTGATAATGATGAGTCGTCAATGCAACATAGAAAGGGATCAGCGTGATGGAGACCCAAAAACCTGCCATCCGCAGCGAACGCAGAAAACTGGCAACTACCCATTTATGAATATAATCCTCGGGCGATTGAAAAAAGTGAAAAAAAGTAACAGGAGCAATTAACACGAAGGGCGTATTATTAACCATGATTACAATCTTCCCCAAACCCAAATTATAGGCTGTTTGATCAGGCCGGTCCGTTTGCTGAAACTGAGGAAAAACACTATGAATATGATCTTCCAAGAACGCTCCAAGATTAGATGATTCAAGAATAAGATCATAATTGACTTTGGCTATTTTTTTTCTGGCAATCGAAATAATCTCAGGATTGGCTATTCCCTCTATATACATAAGAATCACCTTTGTTTTCGTCAGAGAGCCAACTGTAAATGTCTCGGTTTTGAGTTCTGTTATCGGCAGTCTCCTTCGCAGCATGTTGATATTTCTTTCTATTTGTTCAGTGAAACTATCTTTTGGTCCATATAGGATCGTTTCTGTTTCGGAACTTTCAATTGATCGGCCTAACGGGTTTTCGAGTGGCACTGACAACCATTTATTTTGTAAAGAGTCGTATATAAGACAAGAGCCTGTTAGAAGACCGTTTTTTGCTTCCTCTAAAGTAGTGATTTTCGTTATTTTGGATGAAATAATACATGTCAGAACATTGCCATCGGAACAGTGTGTCAGCGGTTCAATAATCATTTCATTTAAACGTTCTAGATCTGTTAAGGTTTTTATGTAGATAAGTGTTACTTGTAAATTATTTATCGATTGAAAATCAACGATTTCTGCATCTGTCATATTCGCTGTTAGCCGTTTAAACATATCTACTGATAAATCCAATTGTTCCGGTTCAAGGGGATTAATTCTTCTCGGTTTCTTTTTCCAAAACACAAGTCTCCGCCACCTAAAGTAATATTTGAAAGTAGTGTTAGATATCGATTCTGTTTTTATTCTGCTCAAGTTGACCTTTATTTAATTAAAGTAATGAACAAACAGGCCATCCTAAGGCAACCTGCTTGTTCTAGTTTCTAAATCATTGATTTAATTTTGTTCATGATTTTGATTGGCGGATGTTTTCAAGCACTTTTTGAATGGGTAAGCTCTATTCGGATAGGTTCCTTTAAGATTATCCGTATTTCGTTTTATAATGACTGAGGCAAAGCAAGGGATAGATATACTCATAACTATGGTAATGAATATAGAAAAACCCCGCCATCCCCTGTCCTGCCGGGTAAGAAGACGTCCAATCCGATTGTTCAGATCGTTTCTTAAGATATGAAATCCCTTTCTCAAGCTCAGGAGTGGGTTTAGAAGAAATGGTGATCAGGGCATCGACTGCCCAGGCAGTATGGGTTAAGGTGCTTGTGCCCAATGGTACATATGTTTTTTTAATATCGCTGTAGCAGGATTCTCCCCAGCCCCCATCTTGGTTCTGGATGCTTTTCAGCCATCCTGAAGCTTTTTGTACAGCATCTTCGTTGGCAGGAAAACCAGCTGCCATCAGTCCGGTCAAGGCTGACCATGTCCCGTATAGATAACAGATCCCCCATCTCCCATACCAGGAACCGTTTTGTTCCTGCTTACCAAGGAGCTGCTTCACAGCTCCTTTTATTCTCTTATCCGGTAGTTTAAGATTGGCGTAATTTCCTAGAAACTCCATGGTTCTTCCGGTCAGATCAGGGGTTGATGGGTCAGTGAGGATGAATTCCGCTCGCTCGACAGGGAGCAGATGCAGCAGCTTGTTATCGACATTCCTCTCAAAAGCAGGATAACCCCCATCATCATTTTGCATGGAGAGCGTATACGAAAGCCCTCTGTTCCAGACATTTTGTTTCTCAGGAGTTGTTTGTATATACCGAGATAAAGCACGTAATGATACAGTAGTGTCATCGACATCCGGATTGATGGTGTTTTTATCTGAGAAGCCCCATCCGCCTGGAAGTGTATGAGGGTTATGGATGATCCAGTCCCCGTATTTATAGTGCTGGCGCGATAGCAAATAATGGTTGGCCCTCAACACAGTCTCATCATTCAATTGAATGCCAGACTCTTGAAGGGCGTAGCTGATTAAGGACGTATTCCAAACATGGGCTGTCGTGTATTGAATATGTGTGTGCCCATTTATCCGGCAAGACATTTCCGTAAGTCCTTCTACAGCCTTTGTAATGGTCGCATCTCTTTTTGAATAGCCAAGTGACAACAATGCAAAAATCATATAAAAGGTGGAACTGAAATAATTGTACATAGTGCCGTCCGCTTCCAATCTATCAAACATATACCGTCTTACCGCGTCTGTAGCCATCGAGCGCAAGTACCAGGGAAAACCAAGTAAAGATTTGACCGCTTTTTCGACTGTTGAAGCCAGTGAGCGGTATTCTTCACTTCGTAATTCCTCCCAGGGCTGATCTTCGTTTCTATTGTATTTCGAAGAATATAAGTCTTCAATATCAGGAGTAGAAGCAACTTTGATTTGGAATTTTTTATTACCGAGCAATAGAATCGGGAGCAGATTTGCCCGGCCGAATACAGATAAATCATAGATGCTGATGATGGAGGAGGGCGGCAGCAAGACCACTTCAAGAGGAATAGGGAAAATAACAGGCCATGGATAGCGACCGGTCATCGCAAGCATAAATTTCGTATACATGCTTGCTTTTTTTATCCCTCCTTTTGCTAGGATGAATGCACGTGCTTTGCTTAGATTTTCATCGTGTTTGTTTCTCAGTCCGGAAAAAAGGATTGTGTAATAAGCCTCAATGGTCAACGATAAATTCCCGTCCTTTTCATCCGCAAATAGCTTCCATGCTCCATTCGCTTCCTGTCTGCTTTCTAGTCTTTTGACCAGGGAAGCAATCAGTGCTTCATTCTCTATTTCCAAAACTTTAAGCAAAATGATCATATAGGCATCGGTAATAACGCCTGTTTCGAACGGATAATTCCAAGAACCGTCCGGAGACTGCTCTTTTTTCAATATGCCGACAATCCGGTCAATCTCCTGCTGCACCTCAAGCATATAACCCACTCCCTTAATAAACTGCTTTCTGATATATTTATTCGTCAGACAATTTTGGCATTCAAAAAGGTTAGGATTTTACAGTAAAAAAGCAGCTTACCTATGATAGTAAGCTGCTTGATTATCGATGGTATGTCGTTCAAATCGTGAAACACTTTCAACCGGTTGCTATCTGAGCTTCGCTTAAATGCTGATACTTTCCGCTTAAATCACTCATGATTTCGCGCGAATGAAAATGGTTGCCCAACTAAATAAGTTCATCCGCAATTAATTGATAGGAACGTATACGGTCTTCATAGGATGGCGTGATTGTTACGATCATGATCTCATCTGCCTGATATTGGTTCTGTAATTCAATCAACTGTTGTTTCACTTCGACCGGATTGCCGACTACCACTTTCTTTCTCGACTCGTTCAGCATGTCTCGCTCTTCATCGCTAAATGAGTATTGTCTTGCCTCCTCCAAAGAAGGGATTCGTTTATTGCCTTCCGGCTTCTCCAGCTGTATTTTCCATAAATGGTTGGTTAAGGCTAGCTCCTCCGCTCGTTCAGTTGTTCCGGCACAAATAACCGATGCGGTAATGATCGTTTTTGGTTCGGTTAACGATTCCGTCGGCTGGAAATCATGTTTATATCTTTCAACAATCTTTCTTCCATCTTTGTCACTCATAAATTCCCCAAAGGCGTAGGCTACTCCATTACCAGCCGCCAGAATCGCACTTTTCTCACTTGTTCCGAGAAGCCACGGTTCGGGAGCAACCGGAGGACGGGGGGCAGCGGAGACTTTTGAAAACATATGGTCTGCCGGGAAATCGTTATGTAAAAAATGCAGCAGTTCCTTGAAGGTTTCCGGCATTTTTCGGATACCTTCCAAAAAGTTATCGGAAAGAGCCATCGTGGCCTCTGCTGATCCTCCCGGTGCCCGGCCAATGCCCAGATCGATTCGGCCGGGAAACAAGGTTGCAAGCATATTAAAGGTTTCGGCTACCTTGTATGGCTTATAGTGCGGAAGTAAAACCGCACCTGAGCCGATCCGGATCTTTTCTGTGTTCGCTCCAATATACCCGAGCATGACCTCAGGGGTTGAACAGGCAAGCCCCGACAGGTCATGGTGTTCCGCGATCCAATAGCGGGTGTAGCCTAATTTCTCCCCGATTTGCGCAAGCTTTAACGATTCCTGTAATGCCTGCCCTGCGGTAGCACTTGATAGGATGGGAGACTGATCTAAAATACTTAATTTCAAAATGGGTTCCTACTTTCTTTAGGCACACTTAATATCTTGAATTATAACGTTCGGGGAAAAGGGTTTCAATCGATGGGATTTTCCTAATAAAAAAAGCCTGCTAATGGCATTTTACCAATTAACAGGACTTTGATTTTCATTGAAAGATTAGTATACGTAAGCAGCTCCAACAATGATCAATAAGATGAATAAGATCACGAGCAACACAAAGCCAACATTATCGTTTTTTTCGTAACCCATATAAGTCACTCTCCTTTTAAACTGTCGGTGAATTCCCTTATCACAGAGAACACTGTATATCCTATGTGCGACATGTTTGAAAGGACAGCCTATTTTAAAACCGTTTTCGTCCGAATTTGCCCCTGTCCATAGATGAAAAATTTGCTTGAGGTTAATGCATGAAGCCCCATTGGTCCGCGGGCATGAAGCTTCTGCGTGCTAATCCCGATTTCAGCCCCATATCCAAACTCGAACCCATCCGTAAAACGGGTTGAGGCGTTATGATAGACGGCAGCGGCATCGACATTGGTTAAGAACATTTCCGCATGGCTCTTGTTATTCGTGATGATTGCTTCGGAATGCTTGGTACCGTATTGATTAATATGATCAATTGCTTGCTGTACACTTTGGACGATTTTTATGCTAACGGTTAAATCCAAGTATTCTGTATGCCAGTCTTCCTCTGTCGCTTGTTTTGCCTGTGGGAAAGTCCGGCACACGATATCATCGCCATACAATTCAACATGGTGTTCATGAAGGGAAGTTAACAAATCTGTCCCGTGAAGGTCAAACCATTTTTCGTCTACAAGGATAGTTTCTATCGCATTGCAAACGCTTGGTCGCTGCGTCTTGCCATTGATCACGATACGTTCGGCCATATTTGGTTCTGCTGATTCATCGATGTAGATATGGCAGTTCCCCGCCCCTGTTTCCAATACCGGGACCGTCGATTCCCTCACGACTGTATCAATCAGGGTTTTTCCGCCTCTTGGAATCAGGACGTCCAGATACTGGTTTAAGGTAAACAGCTCTTTAGCCGTTTCCCTGCTTGTATCCTCGATTAGCTGTACGGCTCCCACCGGGATTGAGGTGTTTTCTAGCGCACGATGAATCGATTGGACAAGGGCCTGGTTAGAATATTTGGCTGAAGAGCTTCCCCTTAATAAAACAGCGTTCCCTGTTTTCAGAGCTAGTGTGGCTGCATCGGTCGTGACGTTCGGCCTTGCTTCGTAAATCATGCCGATGACCCCAATAGGGACTCTTTTCTTTTCGATCAACAACCCGTTCTCTTTTTGAATCGTTTCGAGAATTTCCCCAATCGGATCATGGAGGTTGACCAAAAGCCGGACTGCATCGGCCATATCATTTATTCGTTTATCAGTTAAGAGGATTCGGTCTAATATGGAGTCTGAAAGCCCGGCCTGTCTCCCCGTTTCGAGATCCTTCATATTTTCCTCAAGTATCCTATTTTTGTCGATTGACAGTTGCTCAGCAATCTTAAGCAGTGCTTCATTTTTGTCTTCTGTCGTTTTTCCGATCATGGAATAGCTGGCCAACTTCGCTTCATGGCCTTTTCTCATAACCTCGCTCATTGCTTATTCCCCCTCTACTCAGCTCTTACCCATTGATCACGATGAATGACTTCAATGGACAAAATCGTTTCGTGTTCTATGTCACCCGTGCGCTTACCCATGATTTTTTTTAGACTTTCTGAAGAATAAAGAACCTCTCCCTTGCCAACTAAACCGGTTGGACCGATAACTTCGACGACCTCTCCCCTAACAAATGTACCTGAAATCTTATGAATTCCCGCCGGGAGCAAGCTTTTCCCATGAAAAAGCAGTGCTTTCTCGGCTCCTTTGTCTATATAGATTTGCCCCATCACTGATGAATGGTGGGCAATCCATTGCTTCCTGCCGGTAACTTGGGAGAGCTGGTCCTCCCCAATATATGTGCCATCTCCATTTCCCTCTAATATTTCAAGCAATTTTCGGGGGCCAATACCATTGCCAATGAAAATTCGAACCCCGAGTGATAGTGCTGTTTTTGCGGCCAATAGCTTTGAAAGCATTCCACCAGTTCCAACCTTCGAACCTGCCCCTTCTGCTCCTTGGAGTACTTCCTCTGTTACTTCTTTTAAATAATCGATTCTTTTGGCAGACAGATTTTTCCTTGGATCCGAATCGTAAATGCCATTAATATCGGTCAGAATAATTAGCTGTTCCGCATGGACCATTCCGCTTACCAAAGCCGATAACATATCATTATCGCCGAAGGTCAACTCCTCGACTGAAACCGTATCATTTTCATTTATGATCGGCAAAATCCCCCGCTCCAAAAGCTCCATGAGCGTTGCGTAGGCATTACTATACCTTCCCTTTTTGGAAAAATCATTTCTTGTTAGGAGAATTTGAGCGGGAATGATCCCAAACTGGCCGAGCTTTTCCATATACGATTGAATTAACAGACTTTGTCCTACCGCAGCCGCTGCTTGTTTTCCCTTTAAAGTAACTGGCCTTGACGGATAGCCTAAACGAATAAAGCCGGCCGCAACAGCCCCGGATGATACCAAAAGTACTTCATGGCCTGTTTCCTTGAGGGTGGCGATCGCTTCAATATGGTCCGAAAATTTTTCCTGGTCTATTTCACCCTTTGCGTTTGTTAAGGAACTGCTTCCAATTTTCACAACAATCCGTTTTTTCTCCATGCATACTTCCTCCAATGAAGTTCTTCCAACAAGAAAGCTTTTTACTATTTTAACCACGTAAAAACCCTTTTCGTCCTTATAAAAAAGGACGGAAAGGGTTTAAGTTTCCGCGGTACCACCTTACTTGAATGCATAACACATCCCGCTCTGCTTGATAACGCTCAAGGTAGCGCCCGTGTTTTGCACAGGACTCAGGAGGCAGGTTCTACGGCTTTGCTGGGCGAAGTCTTTCAGCTATAAACTCGCTCTCTGACACAGAAAGATACCCGTATACTAACCCTCCATTAACGTTCATGGATTCATTTTGTTTATTATGCAAGAGTTTTAGGTCTATGTCAATTTAAACTATTTAAAGATTTCGAAAATTATTCTTCATTGGCGGCAGTCAGTTCTTTGTCAAAGACGAGTTGTTCGTATAACTTTTTATATTGATCAGCCGATGCATCCCAGCTATAATTCGTCTTCATTGCTCTGTTGACCAACTTGCGCCATTTGTTGGACTGAAAGCGGTACAGCCAAACAGCTCTTTCGATCGTATATAGCATGTCGTGTGCATTATAATTCGCAAAACTGAACCCATAGCCTTCGCCAGTGAATTCATTATAAGCGACTACGGAATCCTTAAGTCCTCCCGTTTCTCTAACGATAGGCAATGTACCGTATCTGAGGGCGAGCAGCTGGCCAATCCCGCACGGTTCAAATTCGGATGGCATCAGAAACATATCAGAGCCGGCGTAAATCTTGCGTGCGAGCGTTTCATCAAAGTAATTTTCGAATCTGACCCGGTCAGGGTACTGTGCGGCTAAATCCCTCAAGGCCTGCTCATAGTGATGATCCCCAGTTCCAAGAACGACAAGCTGAACATTCAGGTTCATGATTTCATGAAAAACACGTAAAATCAGGTCGATTCCTTTCTGTTCAACAAGCCTTGTCACCAATGATACGACCGGTACATCTCCGTGCAGTTGGAGATTTAAAGACTCCTGGAGCATCCGTTTGTTTTCCGGTTTCCCTTCATCATCCTGAAATGGGAAGTATATCGCTTCATCTGATGCGGGGTTATATTCCTCATGGTCAATTCCATTTAGAATGCCAACCAATTTCGGCGTTCGCTTTCGCAAAAAACCATCGAGGTTCTCTCCATAATGCGGCATTTGAATTTCCGTTGCATATGTCGGACTCACGGTCGTCAAGTAATCCGAGAAGGAAAGGCCGGCCTTCAAATAGCTTACGTTCCCATGGAACTCCAGGGCATCCATGTTGAAATATAGATCGCTTAAATCCAGTAACTCCGCTAACACCGGTTTCGGATATATTCCTTGATAGCGAAGATTATGGATGGTGAAAACGGTCTTGATATCCTGATAAAAAGGATGGTTATGATAATGCGCCTTCAGCAAGACACTAACAGGTCCCGTCTGCCAGTCATGGCAATGGAGGACATCCGGTTTATCATCCAGGTGGGGCAATGCTTCCAACACCGCCCTTGAGAAAAACGCAAAGCGCTCTCCGTCATCAAAAAAGCCATAGCTGCCATGCCTTTTAAAATAATATTCATTATCTAAAAAATAATAGGTCACTTCCTGATGAATCAATTTTTCAATTCCGCAATACTGTTTTCTCCAGCCAACCGGTACTTCCACATTGGTTACAAAAGACATTTGCTCTTTAAAATGAAACGGCAGGTCCCCGTACTTCGGCAAGATTACACTTGCATTGATATCTTGTTTTTTTAATGCTTTGGGCAGAGTGCCAATAACGTCTCCGAGACCGCCTGTTTTAATAAACGGCACGCACTCGGATGCAGCAAACAATACATTCATCACAAGTCCTCCGTCACATGATTTCCGCTTTTTTAATTACTTTTGGATGGGATTCCGCCCCAACCACGACTGTTTCTTTTGTAATGATGGCTTGTTTATCCATAATTACATTTTCTATGTAAGCCCCTGCACCGATTTCCCCTTTTTGCATAATGATGCTGTTTTTGACAACGGCACCGGGATGGATTTTGACTCCGCGAAAAATAATGCTGTCTTCGACGATTCCTTCTATTTCACAGCCGTTTGCGATAAGTGAGTTGCTCGTCTTTGATAAAAGGCCATAGTTTACCGGAGCCTCGTGCTTTACTTTCGTATATAAATCCCATGAATCATAAAAGAATGAACGGACAATCTTCGGATCGAGAAACGACATATTGCCTGAATAAAAACTGTCGACTGAATGGATAAAGGGCATTTCACCTGTGAAATGATAGGCTTTTACACGCAATGTATGAAGATTTGCCTTCACTGCATCTTTAATCAGATCATATTCATCATTTTCGACACATTTTATAATTAAGTCGATTAATAGGTTTTTATTGATAACAAAAGTTTCTAAGCATACATGTTCGCCGTGCACGGGAGAGGTATAAAGCTCGATGTCTGTGACAGTACCTTCTGTATCACATGTACAGGTATGATAAATCGGCTTTTCGACCGGTTTTCCATGATAATTTTTACAAACGACCGTGATATCCGCTCGCTCTGTCTTATGTTTGGCCACAACATCATTAAAATCAATCTTATTCACATGATGGCCAGGGGAAATGATGACCGTGTCCTCATCTGAACGCTGGAAAAACTCAAGATGGTCATAAAAATGCTGGAGGTCCCCTTGCAATTTTTCATCAGGATGGACGGGCGGCAATATGAATAACCCTCCATTTCTCCGGTCAAGATCCCATTCCTTTCCCGACCCTAAATGATCCATGATGGAACGATATTTGTCTTTCGTTGCCACACCGACCTTTGTGATGGAGGCATGAATGAAATTCGACAAAGTAAAGTCGATAAGCCGATAGCGTCCGGCGAAGGGCACGGATGCCATGCTGCGATGCTGTGTTAATTCTTTTAGAAATGGTTTTTCATTAATAGTATTAATAATTCCTAATACGTTGCCCATATCGATCACCCCTAAGATTGTCTTTGATATTCGTCTTAAATATGTGTGAAAATCTTCTGTTTATCACCAATCAGGATCACCTCGTCTAATCCATCTGTAGGCTTGATGACCATTCCGTCTTCAATGACTGCGTTATTGGCGATAATCGCTTTCTCAATCGTTACATTTTTGCCAATGATCACATTCGGCATGATGACGGAATCATGAATCCTTGAACCAGAACCGACCTCAACGTTATAAGAAAGGATTGAGCGATGTATATGCCCATATATCATGCTGCCTTCATTCACAAGCGATTGTTTGACTTCGGCCTCGGGTGCAATGTATTGCGGCGGGTGATTCGCATTTCCAGCGAAAATCTGCCAATTTTGATCATTGAGAGAGAAGGACGAATGTTCGTTCAACAAATCCATATGCGCTTCCCAAAGGCTTTGAATCGTCCCGACGTCCTTCCAATATCCATCGAAACGGTAAGCATACATCGAGTTTCCGTCGTTAAGCATTTTCGGAATGATATCTTTTCCGAAATCGTTCGAAGAAGCCCGGTTTTGTTCATCCTGCATTAGATACTCCTTCAGGATCTTCCAGTTAAAAAGATATACTCCCATCGATGCGAGGTTGCTTTTTGGATCCTTCGGTTTTTCCTCAAATTCAATGATTTGGTCTGTGGCATCGGTGTTCATGATCCCAAAGCGGCTTGCCTCGTGCCAGGGTACGGGAATGACGGCTATGGTTGCATTAGCACCATGCTCGATATGGAATTCAAGCAGCTTGTTATAATCCATTTTGTAAATATGATCACCAGAGATTATGACCACATATTCGGGATCATATTGATCCACAAAATGAATGTTCTGATAAACGGCATTCGCTGTTCCTTCATACCATTGCCCGCCATTTTTCCCCTGATAAGGCGGGAGGACCGAGACACCGCCGTGATTGCGATCCAGGTCCCATGCGCTGCCTTTTCCCACATAAGAGTTTAGTAGATGTGGCTGATACTGTGTTAACACCCCGACTGTATCAATGTGAGAATGGGTGCAATTGCTTAGCGCAAAATCAATAATTCGATATTTCCCGCCAAAAGATACGGCCGGTTTTGCTAATTCATGTGTCAATTCTCCAAGTCTTGATCCTTGCCCGCCTGCCAATAACATTGCGATCCACTTTTTATCTGCCATTATGGTCGACTCTCCCCCGCCGTTTTTTTGTTTGCTTCATAAAGATTGCTATACCTAATGGAGGAACGGTGATTTCCATGCTGAACCTTTGGTTGTGATAGGGCACTTTTTCAGCTTCGATGGCATCACTGTTAACTCTTCCTGAGCCCCCGAAGTGATTGGCATCACTATTAAAAACTTCGATGAAACTACCATTCGCTGGAATTCCGATGCGATACTTATCGTAAACATGCGTGGAAAAATTACAAACGACGATGCTGTAATCTCCTTTGCGTTTTCCCTTTCTCATGAATGTCAGGACATTTTCATGATGGCTATGATCAATCCATCCGAACCCGTCCGGTTCATGATCAAGCCGCCATAAACTAGATGTATCTTTATAAAAATGGTTCAGAGATTTGAGATAATGGTTAAGCTCTTGATGTGCCGGGTAATCAAGAAGATGCCAATCCAGTTCCTCCTTGTCTTTCCACTCTGCAAACTGTCCAAGCTCGCTCCCCATGAACAATAGCTTTTTCCCTGGGTGCGTCATGAAGTAGCCGTATAGTAAACGTAAATTGGCGAATTTTTGCCAGTAATCTCCGGGCATTTTATCCAATAAGGAACGTTTCCCGTGCACGACATCATCATGTGAAAATGGAAGCACGAAATTCTCTGAAAAAGCATAGAAAAATGAAAAGGTTAAAAGATTGGGATGGTGTACCCGTTCCGAAGGTTCGAGTTTCATATATTTTAATACATCATTCACCCAGCCCATATTCCACTTGTAGTTAAATCCTAAGCCCCCCTTATCGATGGGTGTTGTTACTAGCGGCCAGTCTGTTGCTTCCTCAGCCATCATCAGCGCCCCGGGATATTTCTTGAATACTGTTTCATTTAGCTTTTTCAGGAACCGGATGGCGGCTTCGTTTTCTTCTCCGCCAAATTCATTTTGAAGCCTTTCCGGCAAAGGATTGTCATGATTCAACAAAACCATCGAGGAAACGGCATCAACGCGAAAACCGTCAACATGGTAGACATCCATCCAAAACAGGACGTTTGAAATGAGGAAGCTGACCACTTCCGGTTTCTCAAAATCAAAGCTGTACGTTCCCCATAAGGGGCGCTCAGCCCGTCTAGGGTCGATCGGCTCATAAAGGGGCGTGCCATCAAAACGACCCAGCCCGTGGATATCTTTGCAGAAATGGGCCGGAACCCAATCCAATATCACACCTATCCCTCTTTGGTGGCAGCGATCAATGAAGTACATGAGATCTTCTGGTTTCCCATACCTGCTGGTTGCGGAAAAGAATCCAGTAATTTGATAGCCCCACGAACCGTCAAATGGATGTTCCATCACCGGCATGAGTTCAATGTGGGTAAATCCGTTTGTGATCACGTGTTCAATCAGCTCGTCTGCAAGCTCACGATAGGTATAAGCCTGGCCATTTTTCTTTCTTTTCCACGATAAAAGGTTTACTTCGTAAATAAGCATCTGATTATGGTAGGAATCCGATTTTCCCCTGGCAGCCATCCATTTTCGGTCATTCCACTCATATTGATCTACGGAGTGGATAATCGAAGCCGTATTCGGCCGTTCTTCGGAAAAGAATGCATAAGGGTCCGCTTTGAGAACGACATGATTCTCAGCGGTATGAATCTCATATTTATATAAACTCCCCTCCTTCAGTCCCGGGATAAAGATGACCCAAGTACCGGTGCTTCGGATACGGCTCATTCTATGATTGGAGCCCTGCCAATGATTAAAATCACCTACGACAGAAACCTTTCTCGCATTTGGAGCCCATACGACAAACCGGACGCCTTCGACACCTTGTAATGTGGTCAGATGGGCACCAAACGTTTTGTAACTTTCGTACAGAGTTCCTTCATGAAAAAGATATAAATCGTGTTCACTCGGAGTAATATTCTCCTTCATTTCGAGTGCAATATCCAAGTTAGCATCACCCCTTCTTATTATGTAGTCGCTAATAAACAAAGATATGAATACATTCGATGCGAAAATTGCGAACCCTTTGACGAGGGCTGTCTATTATTGTCGGAATCCAATAAACTACAAAGAACAGTACTTTAGTCCCTGAAGCCGAACACGAAAAAAGGACTTCCTATTACCAGGAAGCCCCCTTTTTCACTATGCAGAAGGAAAGTTTCATTCCCTTTCTGCATAAGTGAGACCACGCTTAATCTCCGCCTATAAGGCGAACCGATCAGCAAGTGTTCGTTATTCTATTTTATATTTCCGTTCGTCCTTTTCGTTTCCTTCAATAAACAGATACGATAACGCAACCGCCCATGCCAGCGGTGTGTTCTTATTAGGTGTGTTTGTACCGCCGATATATAATTCCGGTACCTCCCAGTTTTCGGGAACGATGCGCTTTGTTTTGCTGATATATTCCTGTACTTTATCCATCATTCCAAGTTCCTTATAACACATTCCCATCCATGGCAGCCCGAAGCACCATTCGGCTTCGCTTCCTTCATTATAATACACATCATTTTCATAACGGATACAGCCATGCTTTCTCTCCAGCCTGCTTGAGATATTATTCAGGATTAGCAGGGCCGTATTGCGATCAACAATTCTATAAGGGAATATTAACGACAGTAAAGCCAAATCCGTTTCTTTTGTCTCACTTTCGCGTGGAAGCATGAAACGGAGCGTCTCTTCGCCTTTGTGGATGCTATCGTCGTCAACGTCAACCAGCATTTTGACAGCATGCAGGCCAGCGACACATGCCCCGATACTTGAAGCATGAACCTCCATATTTTCTTCCCACATTCCATTATCCTTTGCCTGCCAATACTGTAAGCAATCTAGATATTGAACAAGCTTTTGAACAATTTGCAGATCTTTCTCATCCCTGATGACTTTCTTGCCGTGTCGGACTCCTTCTCCGACGCCCCATAGGAACCCTCCAATTGCATCATTTTGAGCATGGCCCCATTCCACATGAAGCTCTGTTAAATCCTTTGCGTAGCGTGAATGGATAAATTCATAAAGATGTTGGGGTTTCTTTTTTGTGTGAATATCGATTTTCCATTCGTAATTTCTGAATAAATCGAACAAGCTGTGATAAGCCTTTTCATACCTTTCACATGGCGAATGCAAAAACGGCAATACGGTATAGACTACGTCCCGGATCCAAACATAATTGTAATCTTGAGAAACACTGGCTGTATAAGCACCGTTAGGAAGCCTCATCGTGTCAAGAACAGAAATCGCTTTTTCTGCATTCATGAACGTCACTCCTTAAAGATTGGATTATTATTCTTATTTTTCTCAAAATTGGCATGTTCTAAACAAAAAAACGGAAATAACGACAAAAACATTTTTGAAGCGCTTACAATGTTTCGATTCTGTAAACACCTGCTGCTTGTATGTTACTATTTTATTCACGACTGCCTGTTTTGACATCATTATTCTCGTAATAAAGTAGTAATAACGGCCCTTTTTCTATTTTATTTCGAAAACTCCTTAAATACGATGTACTTCTGGCCGATGTAGTTTGTAATCGTGTAAATACAGCTCCCAAGAAACACGGCCAAATCTTGTTGTGAAACTGGAGTGATATGGATCCGTTCACTGACCCAGCTGCTCGTGCTGTACGAAGCAAAATAACAGGAGAGAATGACAGAAACAAACAATAGACCACCTTTTTTAATGGACACGTCGCTTTTGAATGTAAATGCTCTATTTAATAAAAAGCTGATTACAGCACCTGCCCCGTTCCCAATAAATGTGGAGAACCAATAGCTCACATGAAAAGTGTTCATGAGAATGAAAATAGCTGATAATCCTATACCTGTATTGATGATCCCTACCAGTAAAAAGCGGACAAAGGAATTAGTTCGTTTCAGGCAGGTCTCTAAAATCAAGGCTAAATGTGTCATCATCCGCTCTTTCTTTATTTTTTAAATGAAGCGACATCGGCAGTGAATAGGAATCCAAATCGATAATATATTTCGGGCGGCGTTTGGACTCTTTGTAGATTTTGCCGATATATTCTCCAATCAAGCCAATGGCAATTAACTGCAATCCTCCAATAAGCCAAATCGAGGTAATCAACGATGTCCAGCCGGTGGTCGTATTCCCAGAAAACTTTAGAATGAAAAAGTAACAGCCGAACAAAAAGCTGATTACAAAGGAAAGGATGCCAACGAACAAGACAAACCGGATTGGCGTTACGGAAAAGGAAGTAATGCCGTCGAACGCGAAGGCAAGCATTTTTTTCAAAGGATATTTGGTCTCCCCTGCCATTCGTTCCTTGCGATCATAGTGGACTTTTGCGGAGCTCAAGCCAATAAGCGGCACAATTCCGCGTAAAAACAAATTTACTTCTTCAAATCGTTCCAATTCCTGAACGGCTCTTTTACTCATTAACCGAAAGTCCGCGTGATTATAGATTAGGTCCACGCCTAATTTGTTCATGAATTTGTAAAAGCCTTCCGCTGTGCTTCGTTTAAAGAATGAATCGCTCTCACGTTTTCTCCGGACACCATACACAACGTCAAATCCTTCCCGGTACTTTTCAACAAACACCCCAATAACCGCGATGTCATCCTGCAGGTCCGCGTCAATGGAGACTACGCAGTCGGACACATTCTTTGCCGTGAACAGCCCGGCCAGGAGCGCGTTTTGATGCCCAGCGTTTCTTGAGAGCTTCAAACCGGTTACCCATTCATTTTTTAAACTTTCTTTATGGATGATCTGCCATGTACGGTCCTTGCTTCCATCATCAACGAATAAGATTTTACTTTTATCGGAAACAAGCTGACGGGCGGTCATGCTTGCTAACAGGTTTTGTAGCTGGCTAATCGTATCGGGCAGAACGTCCTCCTCATTAAAACAAGGTACTACAATCGTAAGAATTGGTTCAGACATACATGCAACCTCCTAGGTGTTTATGTAGCTTTATATAAGTAAATTTTCCATGCTGCTTGTTTGGAGGTGAAAACTTGTTCCAAATGAAGCTCGATGTCGCTTGCGTTCTCAATCGGAAGTGCTGAAAACAGATAGGATCCTCCAAGGTCTTTAAATGCCTGGGTGTTTACATCAAGGTGCTTTAATCGCTTTTTAGAATCTTTTCTAATCATGTAATGCTTGCCCAGTTCATCTGTAAACAGATAGCATCTCCCTCCCCATTCATCAAAATAAATCCGGAGAGTCTTATTTTTCGCCAATTCCTCTTCAATTATTTTGCGAAACTTGTATTTATAGCGTAACGGATAAAAATTATTGTACGTATCGAGCGTGTAAAACCCGTTATACTGGGCGATCGCCGGATGTATGCCAATGCTTGCGACCCGATAATCCTCTTTAGGTCTCCCGATATATTCCTCTATATCATCGAATAATTCTTCGGCATAAAATTCTCTCACGGTAGGCTTCTTTTGATAAATAATTTCATCATTAAACGCAAACAGGACAATAATTTGAGCGATGATGATGGCTGTGATCGATTGTTTATTTTTCGTGCAATTCCAAATAATTTTCAAGGCAAGCGCAAATCCAAGATATATGACTAGCGGTCTCAAAAAATGATATCTGGCAAAATTAAACGTATCCAAAAAATGAAATCTTTCCGTTAAAGGCAGCCAGCCTTTGTAAAACCAGAACGCATACCATGCGGAGAGGCAAAAGTTCAATCCTAACAAGAAGACAAACACGTTCTCTTTTCTCCATAATTTATGCTTGATCACCAAGTAAAGAGCAAATAGGATGATTGGAAGCATAATAAGACCATGCACCGTCATCACGTGTATATGCCCCAGCACAAAATTCTTAAAAGTCAGGCGAACGGATCTCCATAGCGGAAGCCTTGCGTGAAAATATTCATCCCGGCTATTTCCTTCTGTAGAAAAAAGAAAGGAATGAACGAGTCTGTATTCGACTAACATGTAGATGAACGTCATATAGGCTATCGAGCATATAAAACGGAAATTCCATCCCTTCCCTCTGATAACGTCGACAAGCCAAAATGCAGCCATTGCAGTCAGAAAAAAGAAAAAGCCGAGCACAAAACTTGAATACAACGGCAAAAGAGTGAGCACAAGGTAGTTTTTCCAGGAATGGTCGCCCTTTCTGATATGTAAGAAAGCCCAGAGAGCAAGCGGCATTCCCAGCGTACTTAACATGCCGGATGGCCAAAAAGGTGTGAGCGCGAATCCAAGAGCCGTCCCAACCCTGATCACGCCCCATTCATCCCGCTTGATAAAATGGCACTTCAACAGCAAATACATCCCGACGAAAGCAATAAACCGGGTAATTGCCTGGCTCAGCCCGTAAGCAGTCATTGTTGGGAACAAAGCATACAACCAGACAATTCCACTAAACTCTGTACCGAAAGCATTTCTCGGCAAGCCATTGATGATTTGCGGTATTTCCGCTGTCACCCCACCGAACAGCTGGCCGCTTTCGGTTAACACCTTATACCAGGCAATGTTAGAGTCTAAATTATCATGAACCCGAATATGTGCATTCTCTCCTAAAATAAACAATGGTCCCAAGTAGACAGCGATCAAAATCAATGCGCAGCCAATTAGCCTCCGCTCTTTATTAGCAGATAGGAAAGTATAAACTTTCTTATCTGCATAAGTGCGACTACGCCTCTGACTTCGCCTTTCAGGCTCGCCAATCGGCGAGTTTTCTTTATCTACTCTAAAAAACAATGATTACACCCCATAAAATAAATTCATGATGCTTATAATTTTTGCTATCGACCTGAAATATATTCCTTATCCTCTCCTAATTGACAAGTTTCAATCTTGGTTGAAATCTAAAACGGATTCATATCCCCCATCATGGTGGGCATAGGATAGAAAGATTCAGAAAGCATAAACCTAAGTAAGAAGAGTCTGAGTCGCTATTCTGTGGAAGGGGTTGGTTCAACATGATTAAAAAAGCAGTCATTCCCGCCGCGGGTTTGGGGACACGGTTTCTGCCGGCGACTAAGGCACAGCCGAAAGAAATGCTGCCCATTGTAGATAAGCCAACTATTCAATATATCATCGAAGAAGCGGTACAGTCTGGAATTGAAGACATTATCATTGTTACAGGAAGAAATAAACGGGCGATCGAGGATCATTTTGATAAGTCAATCGAACTTGAAGTCGCATTAATGAAGAATGGAAAAGAAGAAATGCTTGAGATGGTCGAGAATATATCAAATCTCGCCAATATTCATTATGTAAGGCAAAAAGAACCGCTTGGGCTCGGCCATGCGGTTCTTTGCGCAAAAAAATTCATCGGTGACGAAGCGTTTGCCGTTCTGCTCGGTGATGATATTGTCGATAATGATGACATACCTGCATTAAAACAAATGATTGACCAATATGATCTTACAGGTTCAAGCGTAATAGGCTGCCATGAAGTCCCCGCTCCAGATGTAGTTAGATACGGAATAATCGATTACTCCCTTAAAATGGATCGATTATACAAAGTGGAAGGTTTGGTCGAGAAGCCGACCGTCGAGAAAGCACCTTCTGCACTGGCTATCATTGGAAGGTATATTTTAACCCCGCGCATTTTTTCAATATTAGAAACCGTCCAACCTGATAAGCACGGGGAAATCCAGCTAACCGAAGCTCTGGATCAATTACTAATAAGTGAACCCATTTATGCCTACCTTATTAAAGGTTCCCGATATGATGTGGGAGACAAATTCGGATTTTTACAGGCTACCATCGACTTTGCCCTTAAAAGGCCTGAATTAAAGGAGAAACTAGAAGCATATATGAAAGCAACTTTACATCATTTGTATTCTGGTCAATAACCCGGGAAAGGAAATTTAAATAACACTTAAAAAAGCTAGGATTTCAATCTAAGCTTTTTTAAAGTGTTATGTTTCACTTTTAACAAACAGCTCATGTTTATTCCACTTCCCGAATTTATAGTAGAGATAAGCAAAAACACTGCTGATCATGAAGCTTGTTCCCATCCCATACGCTATACCCTTCTCGCCAATGAGATCGGAAAATAAAAAGGTCAACGGATAACGTAGAACCCAAAACGAAATGATGTTAAGGACGAGCACTTGAAACATCGCACCTGAAGCGCGGACAATTCCGTTCAAGATGAAGTTGATGCCGAGAAATGGATAAAAGAAGGCGATAATTTTCAAATAATCTGACCCGAACTGCAAGGCATCTTCTTGCCGGATAAATAAACTGATTCCGAATTCAGCGAATAAGAAAATTAAAATCGCAAGAAAAAGCATAATAACCAAGTTGTAAACAACACCATATTGAGCTATCTTGTGTACACGAGACCATTGATTCGCACCTATATTCTGACCCGCCATGCTAGTTACCGCCGTACCGAGAGCCGTTGCAGGCAGCATAATCAGACTATCTATCCTTTGGGCCGCACCGAACCCGGCGACTACGTCTTCCCCATAAGTGTTTACTACGCTCATTAAGGCCATAACCCCCGCAGAAATAACGGTCATCTGTAATCCGGAAGGTATGCCCATTTTTAAGATAAGAGTCACTTCTTCCCTTTTAGGGGCAGTAGGCCAGCTGAACGGCACCAGTTTCCTGCGGAGGACGGTATATAGCCCAATCAGGAAGGCAATGCCTTGGGATATGATTGTGGCATAGGCCGCTCCTTCAATCCCGAGACCTAAACCAGAGATGAAAATAGGATCCAGAACCGCATTTAAAATAACCGCAATCACTACAAATGTTAAAGGGCTTTTGCTGTCTCCGAGGGCTCGCAATACCGTGCTGATAAAATTATAGCCAAATAGGAACAAAAAACCGATGAAGTTTATTCGAAGATAAGCGGTTGCATCTTTAACCATAACGGCTGGTGTATCCAGACTTATCAAAATGCTTTCAGCAAACAAATACCCTATCACACCTAGAGCAGCAGCCAACAATGTCAAGATCACGACGAAGGCATTTAAATATTTTTTTAAACCTTCTTCGTCATTGCCTCCCTTCTGTTGAGACAGAATCGTTAGCGTGGCGTTATTGATTCCAATTATGAAAGAAAGAACCGTAAAAATAACCGTTCCTGAAACGGCAACCGCCCCTAAAGCAGTAGTTCCAAGAAGATTTCCGACCCATAAGCTATCGATAAATTGATACGACACCTGCAGAAGGTTTGTAAACATAATCGGAGTTGAAAATATAAACATCTGCTTCATGATATTTCCTTGAGTGAAATCCTGTTGGGACATCGCAAGCTCCTTTTCCACTTCATCATTGAAATTTAGCTATTTTAGTTATTAGCTTGTGTTAAATGATGGTTGATACATATTATTTTTGGTTTATTCGTTTGAAACCACGGTTTCAAAATGATCCAAAAATTTAACATAGCTTAATTATTAAGTTATTTCTTAAAAACTTCTACTATTCTGCTTTCATGCATTTTCAAACATTAGTAAAATACATATTGCTGTTCGCTCATTTAATGTAGTAAGATTGGTTGATGTGAACTGGAAAGATTAATAGCCTCTAATTATTGCAGAGGGTACTTTTTAAATAAATTCATAGGTACGTTTTCGATGAAAGAGGGGAAAAGTATGTCATCACTTAAAGAGAATCGGACGTCATTAGTCCTTTTAATGGTCAATATGTTCATTGCGATGGTCGGAATTGGCTTGATTATCCCGGTTTTACCGGTGTTCCTAAAAGAATTCGGTGTCGGCGGTCAGGCAATGGGCTATCTTGTCGCGGTTTTTGCGTTAACCCAATTTATTTTTTCTCCCATCGCCGGGGAAATTTCAGATAAATATGGGAGAAAGATCCCTCTCATTGTCGGTTTATTTGGTTTTGCTTTGTCTCAGCTCATTTTTGCCGTGGGAACCGAGATTTGGATGTTGTATGTTTCCCGGCTTCTTGGAGGAATTGGCGCAGCATTCATGATACCGCCGATGATGGCTTACGTTGCGGATATTACAACAAAAGAAGAACGCGGGAAAGGAATGGGCCTGCTCGGTGCCTCTATGTCGCTCGGTTTTGTTATCGGACCCGGAATTGGCGGGTTTCTTGCTGAAATCGGGATAAGGGTACCGTTTTATACCTCAACTGTTATTGCAGCAATTGCAACCGTTTTGTCATTGCTATTGTTGCCTGAAACACTTTCTGTTGAAGCAAGGCAACAAGCTCGTTCCGATAAACGTAAAAAAGAAAGCATGATCAGACAATTGCAAAAATCTTTCAGGGCGCCTTACTTCATGCTTCTTGTTCTTGTGTTTACAATGACCTTCGGCTTGTCGAACTTTGAAGCGATTTTCGGACTCTATGTTGATGAAAAATTCGGATTTACACCTAAGGATATTTCGATCATCATTACGATTGGCGCCTTGATCGGAGTGTTCATTCAATCGGTTATCGTTGATAAAATGCTGACTCGCTTCGGCGAAAAAAAGGTGATGTACTGGACGTTCCTGATTTCAGCAGCATCGATGATTGTGCTGTTAGCGGCCGTTAACTTTTGGACCATCCTGGCAATCACAGTTGTGTTCTTTACGGCCACCTCTCTGGTGCGGCCGGCACTGAATACATTACTGTCAAAAATGGCTGGAAATGAACAAGGCTTTGTGGCCGGGATGAATAATATGTACATGAGCATCGGCAATATGATTGGACCTGCTCTGGCAGGAATCCTGTTTGACGTTAATATCAATTTCCCTTATATCTTGGGGGCCTTCATTCTTTTGATAAGCTTCACGCTCGTTCTATCCTGGAAAGGCGGCCGCTCTGTTACGGCAACACCTGGAACGGTTGGAGAATAAGATATAAGCGGACTCCGGACTTTGATTCCGGGGTCTATTTTTTTTGAGGAGACGTTCATCTCTATCCCCAAGTATGTTGTAATTGTTCAATTTCATCTTTATGAGTAATCCCTTCCTTAGAAGGCGTTTCCAGGATAAAAGGAACCTCTTTTAGAACCGGTGAGTTTATAAGTTCCTCAAATTGTTTTTTCTTTATATGTCCGCCTTTGAAGATATTCGCGTGACGGTCTTTACCAAGGCCGGACTGGAATTTCGAGTTATTGAAATGTATCGCGTATAACTCCTTAAAATACGATAACTCCTGCCCTTTAACGGCTAGAGCCTCCCAATTATCACCATCCCAAAGCCCGCTTGCGAAGGCATGACAAGTGTCCAAACAAAATCCGATTTTTAGGGGATTCTCACATAGGTTCCTCACCTGCACGAGTTCTTCAAAAGTCGTTCCGATGCTGCCAGGCTTTCCGGCGTTGTTTTCAAGCAGTATTTTGCAAACCCCTTCCCATTTCGATGTAACATCGTTCAGCACCTCAATCATCAATTGATAGCTCGCCAATGGATCGTGGCTGCTGATTTGACTTCCGAAGTGGACAACGATCCCTACAGATCCACAAGCTTCAGCAATCTCCAAGTCATTAATCAACGATTCGATAACGGCCTCTCTTTTATCATGCGATGGAGTAAGGCTTGTCGGGTAAGGAGTATGCGCGATAGATGTCAGGCTGTGTTGCTGACAATATTCTCTACAAGACGCTGCATCGATCTTATCAAACTTTTTAACTGTAAGACTTCTTGGGTTTTTAGGAAAATATTGAAAGGCAGACGCATTCAGTGCTGCTGTATGTTTAGCCGCTCCCAAATATCCCTCTCTTATGCTCACATGGCAACCGAATTTCATAAAATCCCTTCCGTTTCTTCTGTTGCTTCCGTTTAGGATTGACATCCTGAACAATAAAACGTCTTTCGGGAAGAAATAATCTCTTTAATAATGGCAGCCCCGCATCTTACACACATTTCACCTTGCCGATCATACACCTTGCATAACGAATCATATCCCCCAGTTAACGTGTCGCCTTGAAAAAAAGGTTCCATATACCCGCCATGCTTTAAAGCATCCTGCAGGACAAATCGTATCGATTGATAAAGCTGTGTGACGTCGTGCTGATTCAGCTCATTTATTTCGCGCATCGGTAAGATTCTTGCGTGAAAACAAATTTCGTCGCTATAACAGTTGCCAATGCCTGATATGAACTGTTGATCCACTAACTTCGACTTTAAACGCCCCCGTTTCCTTTCCATTAATTTAAGGAATGCATCCACTGTAAAATCCTGCCCTATAGGTTCAGGACCCAAATCAGATAATTCTTTCTCTAGTCCGGTTCTATCATAGAGATGTAAATATCCAAGGCGCAGACCGATAAAGTAAAGATTTTGCTCACCAAATGAAAATTGAATTTGAATCGTCCGGTCGGGCTTTTCCTCATCCGTTCCATAAAACATCCTGCCGCCGAGCATTAAGTGCAATAGGAGGATATAGCCGTTTTCAAGGTGAAACAATAGCTGTTTCGCCCTTCTTTCCACCGTAACAACCTTTTGCCGGGAAACATTTTTAATAAACTCCTCTGGCTCCACATTTACTGATTTTGCACGATTAATCTGTACATCCATAATCATTTGTCCTGCTATGTTTTGATTGAGCAATATTCTATAGTTTTCCATTTCGGGAAGCTCTGGCATGCCGTCTACCTCCTTTGCAAACATGAAAAAATCCTAAGGGGTTTCCTTGGTTACCTTTGCGGAAGGCCGATTGTAATTCTATTTAACTGGCTCCCGTCCAAATAAAATATCTTCTGGCTCACTGGCTACTTCCAGTTCCTCGATGGATACAGCGCGTGTATGCTTCGTATGGTTCCATTCTCTCTGGTTTTTCTTAAAGAAACCAAGGATTGTGACAGGGATCCAGGAAAGTCCGAATAGATACGAAATGACAAACCAATGCAGCTTTTTTCCTTTGTTTTCAAGAATCATGGCTATGATTGGAAGGGAGACATAGCAAATAATGAAGAACGCATAGACCCATGCATTGAGTAAAATGGAACGGTCAATCACATCCCCCAGGAACCCATCTATCTTATAAACGCCTGTATAAGATAACAGCGTGAAGATGAGGAGTATTCCTGCAAGAATGGATCGTGAAGGCATGATAAGGTAAATAGCCGAGTCGATCAGCATAAACTTTTTTTGTTTGATTCCTGCTTTGATTAAAGGAAGTGTGTATCTTGTCATACAATCGAAATGCCCTTGCATCCAGCGAATGCGCTGCTTGAACGATTGTACGAACCCAAGCGGTTTTTCATCGTACAATTTCGCATCATGTGCCCAGGCAACTCTCTTCCCGGTTTTTAAAATATAGCGTTGTGTAAACTCTAAATCCTCTGTTAAGGAAGTGGCTCCCCAGCCGATATCCTTTAACACTTTTGTCGAGACGGTCACCCCGGTCCCGCCTAATTGCGCGGTTAACCCTAACTGCTCACGTACTAATTGATAAATTCTGTTTGTGGACCAATAAGCAAATGAATAGGATTTAGTGACCCATGTATCATCCGGATTTTTAGAATCAAGATAGCCTTGTACCACTTCATGACCGTCCATCAGTTTTGAATTTACGACTTTAAGAAAATCCCTGCTGACGAGGTTATCGGCATCAAACATGACGACCGCATCATAGGCATGGCCTTTTTCTTCAATCTCCCAAAGCTTTTCGAACATCCATTCCAGTCCAAAGCCTTTTCCCTTCTTCTTAGGATCGTTCCGTTCCATGGCTGTGGTTCCTGTTTTCCTGACTTCATCTGCGGTACCGTCGTTACAGTTATCGCAAATTACATAAACATCGTACAGTTCTTTCGGATAATCCAGATTCTTTAAGTTTTCGCAAATTTGTCCGATCACTTCTTCTTCATTATGCGCTGCGACTAGAACAGCAAACTTGTTTGTTGGGTCTAGAATTTTCGTTTTCTTAAATTTTCGTAAACCTGAATAACTCATCACGGTTTGATACCCTACAAAAAACAATGCTACCCCTTGCACGGCTAACAAAAAAATGTAAATACCAAGCTCTGTTCCCTCTTTCCAGCCTTGCGTGAATACTCCGTATCCAAAAGCAGTGGCCAGTGAAATGATCATAATGATCCTGAACATGAAATCCACCTCTGTTCTTTCTTAAAACATATTGCCTTGCCATGAACATCCTATTCTGTTTTTTAGCAGCTTACATTGATCTTCTGTATTACTATTGCCTGTTATCCTGGCACGAATACCTGCGAATAAAATTGGTATTGCATCAATGGATATTTGGAATAATAGTATTCAAAGCGGATGGCAGGTGGTTGAGTTTGTCGAAGTATTTCCCCTTTTTAGCTGTTACTACTATTTTCTCATTGGCGGTAAAATCGCTATATGTTAAATATTCCATTATGGAACAAATCAATATTGCCGGTTTTCTTACGGAGATTTCTTTTTTAACATTACCTATTTTGATGATAAGCTTTTTAAAGGGCAGGGTTTCTATCCTATTTTTATTCCTGCTTAATGCTATCGTTTCCATTCTGTCCATGACCGCCATTATGTATTTTGATTATTACCATGCCATTTTTACATATCAATCGCTTCGTGAGATGAACCAGGTTTTCACGATTAGGGATAGCGTCTTTGCGCTTTTTAGAATCGAATATTTGCTGCTTTTCATCGATTTGATTGCTTTTGTTTTGTGGAAGGACCTGAAACGCCGCATCGATACGTCAAATTTGAATGTCAGTAAAAAGCTTGCCTGTTTTATTGCAGTTCCTGCTGCTCTATTTATTGCACTCGGAATCATGAATGCTTCGAATACATTAAGCGAAGTGAACAAATATGATACATTAGGGCTTGTCGGCTATCAGTTTGTATCGGCTGCTTCTGATTTAAATGCTAAATGGCGCGACGATAAAATCATTAATGCTGAAACGCTTCAAAAAAGAAAGGTAAGCCCGACGATTAATGACATCCGGTTTCATGCAGCGGGAAAAGATAAAAACGTCATCATCGTACAATTGGAATCTGTGCAAAACTTCTTAGTGGACCTGAAAATAGGCGATTGCGAAGTAACACCTAACCTTAATTCGTTTTTACGAGAAGCACAGTATTTCCCGAATTTTTATACCCAGGTCGGAAAAGGAAATACTTCGGATGCCGAATTCATTACCAATACTTCCATTAATGCGCTTGGGGAGACCTCGATGTCCGCAGCAATCAAATGGAAAAAGGTACCAAGTCTGCCAAGGATGCTGAAACACTCGGGCTATCACACTGCCACTTTCCATGCAAATGATGTCAAGTTCTGGAGCAGGGATGCTCTTTATCGATCCCTCGGGTTTGATGAGTTTTATGACAAAAAATATTTTGGTTCAGATGATCTTATTTCCTATGGGGTTTCAGACGAGTTGTTATATAAAAAGTCGATCCGAAAATTATCTAACTATAAACAGGCAGGAAAGAAGTTTTATGCACATATCATTGCGTTGTCGAGCCATTTTCCATACGAGCTTCCAGAAAGCAAAAAACGATTGACCATTGATTTGCCTGGCAAATATAAAGACTCCGCTGTCGGCTCCTATATCAAGTCCGTCAGTTATGCGGATTATGCTTTTGGTACATTTGTGGAGAGTTTAAAAAAAGCAGGATTATATGAAGATTCCTTAATAGCTGTCTATGGAGATCATCAAGGACTTCAAACGGAGAATGAAAAAGATCGTAAACTAGTCGAGGAACTGTTGCAAAAACCATACCACCCAGTGCTTGATCATCTGAATGTACCGTTGATTGTGAAAATTCCCTCTGAAGCTGATGGGAAAATCGTTAAAACGGTTGGCGGTTTAGTTGATATTTATCCGACCATCGCAAATATCCTAGGATTGAACCTTAAAGATGAAGTGGTATTTGGCACAGACTTGCTAAACAGTAAGGATAATCTGATTGGTATCCGTTTCTATGCGCCTACGGGTACATATATCAATCAGTATTATGCTTTCTCCCCCGGTAAAACGAAGGATACCGGTCAAAAAACTCTGCTTGCTAACAGATCGGTATCACCTGCTCATACGAAATCGATTAACGAATTAGAACAAATTCTCGATCTTCTTAAATTATCGGATGACTATGTCAGGTCCTTAAAATAAGAAGAGAGGAACCCTGAAGGCCCTCTCTTTACGAAATATCTAGTTAAGAAGTCCTTCGGTTTTCAAAAATTCTCTGGCGACATCTCCGGCCTTCTTTCCTCCCGCATTCACCTGGTAATTCATTTCACGCATTTGATCGTCAGTAATTTTTCCTGCGAGTTTGTTCAATGTTTCTCCTATTTCAGGATATTTATCGAGTGTTTCCTTTCTTAACAATGGCGCTCCTTGATATGGAGGAAATAACCCTTTATCATCTTCTAGAACGGTAAGTTTATATTGCCTTAATTCACTGTCCGTAGAATAGGCATCCACAAGATTGATATCGCCGGTTTTGATTGCGCCATATCGGAGTTTAGGTTCCATCGTCTTTACGTTTGCGAATTGAATTCCATAAAGCTTTCGGATGCCCCGGTATCCATCTTCCCTGTCGGAAAATTCCAGCGTAAAGCCGGCATTTATTTGTTGCTGGACATTTTTTAAATCTGATATGTTTTCTATTTTGTATCTGTCAGCTGTTGATTTTGGTACTGCGAGCGCATACGTATTGTTAAAGTCCATTGGCTGCAGCAACTCAAGATCAAACTGATCGGACATCCCTTTCCTCGCTTGATTATATACTTGTTCTCTATCTGTACTATTAGCTGTTTCCTTCAAAAACTCGGAAATCGCAGTTCCTGTGAATTCCGGATAGATATCAATATCGCCCGATCTCAAGGCATTGAATACGAATGAGGTTTTCCCCAGGCCAGGCTCGAGCTCCACGTTTAAATCAGTTTCTTCCTCGATGAGAAGCTTATACATATTAATTAAAATTTCCGGTTCTGCGCCGAGCTTGCCGGCAATCACAATATCTTTCTTTTCTTCTCCCATTACATTTGGCAACACAATGGCAAGCAATGCGACCATGACAGTTATGCTTAATGTAATGAGTGATTTTTTAAAGGAGATTCGTTCAAATTGACGGAGCAGAAAGTCGAAAAGGATCGCCAAAAGTGCGGCAGGTATAGCACCAAGAACAATAAGTGAGGTGTTATTCCGGTCAATTCCGAGCAGGATTAGATCCCCCAATCCGCCTGCTCCAATGAGCGCGGCTAATGTTGCAGTCCCGACAATCAGCACCATGGCTGTCCTTATCCCCGCCATAATAACAGGCAAAGCCAGTGGCAGTTCTACCTTCGTTAGCAGTTTTCGGCGGTTCATCCCCATTGCCCTGCCTGCTTCTATGAGCGAAGAGTCCACTTCATTAATCCCAGTATAGGTATTTCTCAAAATTGGCAGCAAAGCATAAATAACTAAAGCAATAATGGCTGGAACTGTACCAATGCCGAAAAGCGGGATGAGCAGTCCAAGAAGAGCCAAGGACGGGATTGTCTGCAATACCGCCGTAACACCAATAATTCCTTCGGCTACTTTTTTATACCTTGTTAAGTAAATGCCTAGCGGAATCGCAATTAAAATCGCGAAAAAGAGTGCAATAAAAGAAATCTGAATATGCTCTAAGAGTGCACTTATAAGTTCATCCTGTCTTTCTGCAAATACCTTCGAGAAATTATTCATGTCCTTTCCCTCTTTCTCCCCATCTCTCGGCCATAAACTGAATGACCAACTGCCTGTTAACCATGCCGATGATATCTCCGTCTTGTTCCACTGCGATATTCTCGTGTTCAGCGAGAAGCTCCAAGGCCACTTTTAATGATGAAGTTACAGGAATCGTAACAGAGGGATTGTTCATAGCTTCCTCTGAAGTTATTCGGCGCATTGCTTTTTCAATGGTTATTTCTTCAGTTGGGATCGTCTTTTCGATTCCGATAAAATCTCTTACAAAATGGCTGGCAGGATTTTCAAGAATCTCTTTTGGTGTACCGACCTGAACGATTTCGCCTGCTTGCATGACACAAATACGATCGCCTAGCTTTAAGGCCTCCTGAATGTCATGCGTGACAAACACAATGGTTTTCTGAATGCTTTTTTGCAATTCCAGCATCTCATCCTGAAGTTTTTCACGGCTTATCGGATCGAGAGCACTAAATGGCTCATCCATAAGGATAATTTGCGGATCTGCCGCTAGGGCTCTAATGACACCGATGCGCTGTTGTTGTCCTCCTGAAAGCTCCTTGGGTTTTCTGCTCCTGTATTTTTCAGGTTCCAGATTTACCATTTTCATGAGTTCGTCCACCCGTTCCTCGACCTGCTCTTTTTTCCACTTCTTTAATTCAGGCACGATCGAGATGTTTTCTTCAATCGTCAAATGGGGGAATAGCGCAATCTGCTGAAGGACATATCCGATGTTCCATCTGAGTTCATGGATATCATACTCACTGATTTTTTTACCATCAATTAATATCGTTCCTGACGATAACGCTATCAAACGGTTGATCATCTTTAACATCGTCGTTTTCCCGCATCCGCTTGGTCCGATGATGACCAAGAATTCCCCTTTTCTTATATCCAAGCTTAAGGAATTTACCGCTTTTGTACCGTCAGGGTATAACTTTGAAACATTATCAAAAGTAATCATTTCTTGTCCCCTTACATGTTCTGTTCTGTATAATCCTTAGAAAATCATTAAAACATTTTTCTGCCATTTTTGCTAATCATTCATTAAAGCAATAAAAAATGCCCCTGCTTTTACAAAGGGGCATGGATATTGGATGTTAGATTACACGTCCAAGTGTTTTCCTTCTTCAACAATATGGTGCAGTAGATGGGCAAGGTGATGAAGTGGTCCGTACTCCTCTTCCTCTTCTCCCTCTTCTTCATCATTTTCCTCGTGAAAATAGGCATCCTGCATGAAGAGGGCCATAAACTCATAAAAATCCTTCATCTCGAAAGAGTAGCACCCACTTGGTTCTTCACTATCCTCTTCATAGTGCAGGGTAAGGTATGATAGATCACTGTCTTCATCTTCAGCATCGAAAAAAATAAAAAATCCAAAGTTGGTATCTAATTCGAATAAACGTCTTGTTCCGCCAGTTGTTGACTTTCGAAATTCTTCTTGGTTTAATTTCTGAACCTGCATCGTGTCCACATTATCTTCCTGATGAAAGCTGACTATGAATGAGTTCATGATTAACCTCCTGTTTTGTAATGAATGGATAAGCTTATTATGACCAATTGCGTCAAAAATATGGCTAGTACTATCCATTATATATCCTATTTTCCCAAGATTAATCAAGATCGATATCAAGAACGACCGGACAATGGTCACTGCCCATGATATGAGAATCAATTTGTGCGTCTTTGATAGATGAAGCTAATCGTTTCGATACAACGAAATAATCAATGCGCCACCCTATATTTCTTTCTCGTACCTTGCTCATGTAAGACCACCAGGTGTATGCGCCTTCTTGTTCGGGATATAAATATCTGAATGTATCAACAAACCCGGTGTTCAGTAATGATGTCATTTTTCCGCGTTCTTCCGCCGTAAAACCCGAGTTCATTCTGTTTGATTTTGGGTTCTTTAAATCTATCTCATTGTGAGCGACATTCAAATCGCCGCAAAGGATTAGGGGTTTACTAGAATCCAATTCTTTCAGATAGGATTTAATTTGGTCTTCCCACGTCAATCTGTACCCTAACCTCGATAGATCCCTTTTGGAATTTGGAGTATAAACAGTAACCATAAAGAAATCCTCAAATTCGAGGGTTATGATCCTGCCTTCCTCATCTTTTTCAGCGGCCCCGAACCCGTAGCTCACTGATAGAGGTTCTTTTTTTGTGAATATTGCAGTGCCGGAATATCCTTTCCGCTCTGCATAATTCCAAAATTGATAATAGCCATCGAGCTCCAGATTAATTTGCCCTGCCTGCAGTTTGGATTCCTGAATGCAGAATATATCAGCATTCACTTCATTGAAATAATCGATAAATCCTTTACCTACGCAAGCTCTAATACCGTTAACATTCCATGATACAAGTTTCATATAGTTAAATTCTGCTCCTTGATTTTTATTTGCTAGATACCTGTTTTAAGTGAAGAAACCAACCTGGGCAGTTCACTATAAATTTTTATAACATCTTCTATCTTCATCCGCACCAAACCGCTTGAAGAAGGAGCAACAAAATCAACCGTTCCCGGAATGACAGACTGTTCCTGGACTCCCCAGGGAAGTTCTTTGATTCCGCTATATTGTTGATACACCCCTTTTCCGACGAAACAAACGATTCTCGGTTTAAATGTACTGATCTTCCTTCTAAGTTCCGTTCTTCCCTCTCTATATTCATCCTTCGTTATTTCATCGGCAGCTTTGGTGGGTCTCGAAACGATATTCGTAAAGCCGAAACCTAGCTCCAGTAGCTGATCGTCTTCTTCTGGCTTGTACTTTCTTTCAGTAAGCCTCGATTCATGCAAAATCCTCCAAAACCGGTTGTTGGGGTTCGCGTAATTGTGCCCGGTCTCACCTGAGCGGATACTTGGATTAAAACCGACAAATAAAATGTCTAAATCATCTTTAATACGGTCATTGATCGGATTCATGTACCTTTCTCCTTTATAATCGATCATATCTTCGGATAATCGATCATATATTCCGGTCATCGCTCATATATTCTGATAATCGATCATATATTCCGGTCATCGATCATATATTTGGGTAATCGATCATATATTCCGGCCATCGCTCATATATACTGATAATCGATCATATATTCCGACCATCGCTCATATATTTGGATAATCGATCATTTCTTCGGATCATCGCTCATATATTTGGATCATCGCTCATATATTTGATAATCGATCATTTCTTCGGATCATCGATCATATATTTGGATAATCGATCATATCTTCGGATCATCGCTCATATATTTGGGTAATCGATCATATATTCCGGCCATCACTTATATCTTCGGCTCATCGCTCATATATTCCGGCCATCACTTATATCTTCGGCTCATCGCTCATATATTCCGGCCATCGCTCATATCTTCGGATCATCGATCATATATTTGGATAATCGATCATATCTTCGGCTCATCGCTCATATATTTGGGTAATCGATCATATATTCCGGCCATCGCTCATATCTTCGGATCATCGCTCATATATTTGAATAATCGATCATATATTCCGGCCATCGCTCATATATTTGGGTAATCGATCATATATTCCGGCCATCGATCATATCTTCGGATCATCGATCATATCTTCGGATCATCGATCATATCTTCGGATCATCGCTCATATATTTGGATAATCGATCATATCTTCGGATCATCGCT
>NZ_QVTC01000035.1 GCF_003429085.1 Bacillus sp. V59.32b
AAGCGAGTAGATTCCATGACCATTTGAAAATCAACAATGGAATTTAACAGAGCCTATTTAAAAGAAATACTTTATCTTCTTCCAATTGTATATCATATGTTTTTACATGCCCTTCGTCCGGCGCTTGTACGTTTCCGTCTGTCAACGAGATTTTCCAATCGTACAGCGGGCAGTACACATAATGTCCGCTGACAAGGCCGTCAGAAAGGATTCCTCCTTTAGGATGAGGGCTCTTATTTTCTATCGCTTTAACCTCTCCATTTGATAGGCGAAACAAGGCAATCTCTTCGTCGCCTATCTTAATAGGTTGCCCTACTAGTGCAGGAAGCTCTGAGTATTTTGCAATCTCGAGGCGGGTTAATGTTGGAATCATAATCATTCTCCTTTCAGATTCTTTTATTAAGCAGCCGGACGGTGTTTGATCCGTCCGGCATTACTTAAATTATTTTATTATGACAGGCACAGAACGTCTTGTATAGTAATGGTTCTGGATAGGTTGTTCATCGATCGCTTTCTTCCATGGTTCTTCATAACGTTCTATTGTTTTATTCAAGCGCTCGTTTAATTCACGGCGTTTTTTTTCATCGGCCAACACTTCTTTAACATGTTCCAATCCTACCCGCTCCAGCCACTTGGCTGTACGTTCTAAATAGACGGCCGTTTCACGATAGTATTGCATATAGGCACCGATTATCTCATATACTTCTTCTTCCGTTTTCAGTACGCATAGTAGATCCGCGGCGCGCAGGTCCGTTCCCCCATTACCGCCAACATAGATTTCCCAGCCGCCGTCCACACCGACGATGCCGACATCTTTGACTCCAGCTTCCGCACAGTTGCGCGGGCAAGCGGAAACGCCCATTTTCCATTTATGAGGTGTATCTACACGCTCAAAACGCTTTTCCAGCTCAATGCCGAGGCTCATGGAATCTTGTGTCCCAAACCGGCAGAATTGTGAGCCAACGCAGGTTTTTACGGTGCGAAGGGTTTTTCCGTAAGCGTAGCCTGATGGCATCCCAAGCTCTTCCCAAACATCTGGGAGGTCTTCTTTCTTCAAGCCGAATAATCCAATCCGCTGACCGCCCGTTAATTTGACGAGAGGTACTTCATATTTATCGGCGACTTCTGCAATTTTCCGTAAATCTTCTGCGGATGTCACACCGCCATACATTCTTGGAATAACAGAATACTTGCCGTCCTTTTGGATATTGGCATGCATTTTTTCGTTAACGAGACGGGAATTACGGTCATCGCGATACTCTGGATAGATCATACCGAGATAATAGTTCAGAGCAGGCCGGCATTTTGTACAGCCTTCTTCATTCTTCCATTCAAGGACCATCATGACTTCTTTAATAGAAGTGAGCCCTTTTTCACGAATTTCCGCGACAACCTCATCCCGGCTATAAGTGGTACAGCCGCAAAGGGTCTGTTTTTGAGCAGATTGATCAAAGCTATCGCCTAACGTATATTCCAGGATTTGCGAGATTTGCGGCTTGCATCGGCCACATGACCTGCCTGCGTTTGTGCAGCCGCCAACCTGTTCAACTGTTGAAAGGCCTTGTGTTTGAATGGCATTTACGATTGTCCCTTTCGTTACGCCATTACAGCCACAAATTAGCTCATCATCAGGCATGGAAGCCACATCATTTGCCTGCTCTCCGGCGTTCACTGCCTGCAAGAAAGCGATATTTGTCAGATCGGTTATATTCTCTTTCTGGTTCATCATGCGAAATAGTCGTGAGCTGTCTTTCGTGTCTCCGTATAAAACGATCCCTGCAATCGTGTTGCCGCGTAATAAAACTTTCTTGTAGATGCCTTCAAATTCGTTATGAACCTTGATTGCCTTCGTAGCAGGATCATCATAAATTTCTCCCGCAGAGTAAAGGTCAATTTCGGATACCTTCAGCTGTGTGCCTGTTACGGAGCCTTCATATGGCTTTTCTTTTTTACCGCAAAGGTTTTCTGAAAGAATTTTCCCCTGTTCATAAAGAGGAGCAACCATTCCGTAGACGATTTCCCGATGCTCGGCACATTCGCCGACCGCATATACATCCGGTACACTTGTTTCCATATAATCATCGACGACGATGCCGCGGTTCACGTAAATATCGCTTTCTCTGGCAAGCTTGATATTAGGAATGATTCCAGCTGACATAACGACCAAATCTGCTTTAATTTCCGTGCCGTCTTTAAAACGAAGCCCTTCAACGCGTTCCCGGCCAAACATTTCGGTCGTTTGCTTCTGCATCAGGAAGTTCATGCCTTGCGCTGCCAATTCTTTTTGCAGCATTTCAGAAGCAGTCGGATCGAGTTGTTTTTCCATCAGGTGTTCCATAAGGTGGATAACATCAACTTGCATGCCGAGATTCAATAAACCTTTTGCTGCCTCTAATCCAAGCAAGCCCCCGCCAATAACAACAGCTTTCTTATATTTTTTTGACATCTTGATCATCATTTCACAATCTTGGATATCACGAAAACCGACGACACCTTCTTTATCAGCTCCCGGAATAGGAAGGATAAACGAGAGCGAGCCTGTTGCAATAATCAATTTATCATATTCCACGGAGAGTCCCTTTTCAGTCAACAACGTTTTTTTTGCTGTATCGATTTTCGTGACGGCTTCACCTGTATGCAATTGAATATGGTTGGCGCGATACCAGTCCCAATCATTCATAATAATCTCATCAATCGTTGTGTCTCCTTGCAAGACGTTTGACAATTGAATGCGATTATAATTGGGATGCGGTTCTTTTCCGAAGATCGTTATTTCGTAGGCTTCCCGATTTATTTTGAGGATTTCCTCAATCGCACGTACCCCGGCCATGCCATTTCCAATCATAACTAGCTTTTGCTTTTCCATATAGCTCCCTCCACTTTGCTCGATATTTCACAAGAGATATGAGATTAAGGTTTTCTTTGATTACTACCTTGTTTATGTCCTTATTGTAAAAGTTATGCTTTATAACGAGTGTGATGGAAGTCACAATTCACACTGCGTTGTGAATCTTTTCACATATTTGTCAAATCTATACTAGATGGAATCCTTTTACGGAAATAAATATTAAGATTACGGAATTAAGTGTGAATTTTACGGAAATACTATTAAGTTTATGGAATTACTGACCCTCAAAATGAGATACTAGCAATTTATGGTCTCCTGTACTTAAATTACCGTTGAACAATATAGGGCTATATGCTTATACTGTGAATTAGGTTTCCTTCTAAATCAGGGGGCGTTTTTCTGTTAACCATAGGCAGCAAAGTTTTTTATGAGTTAGAAATCTATACCATTCATTGGATTTACGAGAGCGGGTATTGCGAAATCAAGAAAGATAATGTTATAAAATTAGTTAATCTTTCAGAACTTACACCAGTAGAATAGATACCAGGTAGATTCATAGTTATAAATTCGGGAACCTAAACTAGCGCTTGTTTTAAACGAGTGCTTTTTATTTTCCCTCCAAAAAACCAACCTCTAAGTACTTATTTATAAACGAGCCTAAACTCCTCACAAACAACCAACATATCCTCGGAAAGTGCTCTATTCATATTCGCAAGTTCTTTCGTAAAGAAATCTATATGCACCGTTCTCCAATAGTGCAAAGTTCTATCTCCCTCTCCTTCTTTTCGAGCGAAATTTTCACTCACTTCTTTAAAAGGAATGGTCGATACATTTACGGTTTCCGTTATCGCTTGAGCGACTCCATCCCAGTCTGTAATAATATTGAGTTCACCTTTTTGAGGAAGTTTTACGCCTTCCATCTCATATAATATATGTAAAGACGATGTGGCCGTTTTAACGTTATTTCTGACTAAAGCGGCTAACTCGTTCGCATCTTTTTCATTGGCGGAAAAATGCCAGGAAGTATAGGCAGCGGTTTTTGTTTTGCTCTTTTCCAGTGTTTTTAAATAATTTTCCCACATTTGACTCACTGATTTATGTACCATAATAAAACTCCTCTTTTGAACCTGTTGTACAACCTCGATTATAAAGGAATTGCGTTTGTAATCTTGCCTATTTATCTACCAAAATCATCAGTTCTCATTTTATTATACAAAAATTAACGGAACGACAAAAGGAGCATCATCACTATTGATGCAATGCTCCCTTTACATAACACTTATTTATGATGAAAAGGACACTTTCCTTCGATAGGTTTAATGTCATCCCCAATAAAGTATTGTTTCCATTCCCGGTGCTCTGGATCTCCATAATGGCTGATGTTCGGATGCTTCGGAAGACCATCCCATTTTTCCACGCGTTCCCTTACCTTTTCACGGGACATAAAGCCACCTCTGGATGTTCCTTCCAGGCCCTCAAAGATTCTTCTTGGTTGGAATCCTAACACCAGGCTGTTCCCTAAATCCCTGGTTTTCCGCTGCTTATAAGCCGGAGCGTTTCCAAAAGTGAAGAATGGCTCCCCGGCAAAGGAAAATGCCCACAGGTGATGGTCAGGATCTTGCGGATAATCCGCTGGCCAAGCCTTAGCATCCTTTTCATGCAAATACTGAAGAATATTCCAGAAATACTCCCTGTAATATTCCACGGATTTTTCTTCTTTCTCCGGTTCCACGAAAAGAAAGAACCCGTGTCGCACAAGAGGTTTCGATTCGTCAAACAGTGAAATAAACTCTTCAATCGTTTGAGGAAGCTGAGTCCAGTCATCATGGCTGATATAGGAATAACGAAGCTCTCCCTTCTTCTCCGCTGACATCCCAAAATAACAAGGGAATGTCCGATCTGTCACGACTTTACGATAATTTTCATACTCCTTTAATACCCACTCAGGTACTAAATCCGGATTGACCATATCTTCCTTTGTAAACAAATAACTATTCGTCACCGTCATTATTTTCACCTCATCGTCTAGATGTATAGGTATTACCCCAGCCAGAAAAAATGTAAACAAATTGTGGGGATAAGGCCCTGGAATGTGGATGAATAAAAAGGAAGAAGATGCGTTGAATAAACGGCATCTTCTTCCTTTTTTCAGGCTTTCATTATTATTTCGCTTTTTTCACCAATACTCTGGTAACAGTACTCGTGTTCCCGGCACGATCTTTTGCGGTGACTGTTAAAAAGGTGTATGCTTTTTGCTTCGCAATCTTCACAGAGTAGTCACCTTTACTATTCGCCTTTCCAGTTCCGATCGTTTTCTTGCCTGCTTTTACAGTAACGGTGGCACTTGATTCCGTTTTCCCTTTGACGAGCGTTGTCGCATTCGTTACCGTATTTACCTTGGGTGCAGGTGGTGCAGTTTTATCGAGCACGGTTGTTTTGGTTTCTTTACTCACATTACCCGTCGCATCCTTAGCAGTCACGCTTATGATCGTGCCAGCTTTTTGCTTGCTTATCTTAAATTGATATTCCCCTTTGTCATTTGCTTTGCCGGAACCGATTATTTTTGTTCCTGCCTTTGCGGTTACGGTTGAATTGGCTTCTGCGCTGCCTTTTATCACTACGTCTTTGTCACTTACGGCCGTAACTTTTGGTGCAGGGGGCGGGGTAATATCTTTTTGGACCACGGCCCTTATCGTTGTTTCAGCTTTGGCGTTAGTGTTAATCATTACAACATGCAAGACCTCATCCCACTTTTGGCCGGGGATTTTCACGGAGAACTTACCTGTTCCATCAGCTATAGCCTCTCCTAATTTGGTCTCTCCGCTCATTACCTTTACAACAGAACCGGTTTTTGCTATACCGGTAACACTTGGGTGATAGCTATATATCGGGTTTACGCTAGTATTTAGTTCAACTGCACTTACAGCACCAAAAGCATTTAATCTTCCCCATCCGGATACGTAATCATATCCAGGTACAGTAGGCAGTTCGATAGGATATCGTTCATCTTCTTCGTCTTCCTCATCTTCAGGGTAACCCGGATTCACGATGATTACTTCTGGCGGAAGCTGGTTGTCTTCTTCCTCAAAAGCAACATTCTTTGCCGTATCCGTTAAAAGCTTTTCAACTTCAGCTGGTTTTAACTTTGGGTTGTGTGACAGCAAAATTCCGGCAATTGCCGCTACATGCGGTGCAGCCATCGATGTGCCGCTCATATATGTCAAGTTTCCATCTGGAACTATACTTGGAATGTCTGTGCCGGGTGCAACTATATCCAATCCCTTGCCATAGTTCGAATAGTCCGATACAAGATCCAGGCTGTTTGTCGCTCCAACGGATATTGTATATTTGGATGAGGCGGGATAGGAAAGTTCATCCATTCCTTCATTCCCGCTTGCAGCAACGATTGTTACACCCTTTGAATACGCATATTGGAGGGCATATTCGATCGTCCTGCTATATGGACCTCCCAGGCTTAGGTTTATAACCTTAGCTCCATTATCAGCTGCATACTTGATACCATAGGCAATATCTTCCGTATCCCCGCTCCCTGAGGCATCAAGGACTTTAACAGGAAGTATTTTGGCACTGGAGTTAATTCCTGACATGGAATAATGATTGTCAGCTGCTGCTGCGATTATTCCCGAAACATGAGTGCCATGTCCGTTATCATCCATTGCGTCTGATGTATCATCAACAAAGGTTTTTCCAATACCCTCTATTGATCCGCTTAAATCCGCAAGCGTATGGTCGACGCCAGTATCGATGACCGCAATCGTAGTATCGCGCAGGCTTTTCGCAGCTACTAATTCTTTAAGCGGTTCATATTGAATGTCCGCATCCTTTATACCCTTTTCACCATCATTCTTTAAAGACCATTGATATAGATACTGTGAATCGGTTGATAACGCATGATATTGCTGAACCGGCTCAATGAATTCCACCTCGGGAAGATTTGAAACTTTATCGACGCTTGCTTTAGAATAGGATACGCTTGCTTTAGATTTATCGGAATCGTCCAGCTCCATGACATACATATTTTCAAAAACCGAAGTTTTTCCGTTCAAAGGATCAATGGATTGGACTCCATATGAATCTACCTTTGCTTTGAATGTACTAAGCTTTTTTGTATCTTTCAATTTTACAATATAGCGATTTTCAGGGATGTCAGTTGCTTTTGGCTGAGATAGCTTAGCTCTGTTCAAAATAGCTGATACTGGCAATTCGCTTAGAGCGGAAAGCTTGACTTCAGTGGCCATTTGGTCCATCTTGCTTTTTAAAGTGTCTGGTGCAGCATCTCTCGAGATTGTGAAAAGGTCATTGATGGCAGCCTGATCTTTATCTGTAATTTCATAGCTGCTATCGCTGCCGTTCTTGGCCACATCTTCAAATAAGGGTTTTAATTGGACTAAATTTTTATACACATCCTCCCTTGTGCTTTTGCTCAATACGATCTTGGCGCTTATGTAAGGAGCCGCTTTATAATATAAAGAAGATAGTTCCTGTCCTTTCTCCGTTTTGGAGAGCAGTGTATCCCGAATCGTTCTTAATTCTTTTAAAATACTTTTGCCATTCTCTCTTTCTTTAGTACTTAATTCAACAGGACATTCTTCTACAGCTGCCTGATTGGTTGGGGGCAAGGTCACACCCTCATAATTTATGGTATAGGAGGCTTCCGTAACTACCGGTTCTGCAGGTGTTCCTCCTTCAACAGCTTCAGCTTCAATAGCTTCTTCACCGTAATATTCTACTTTTACATAGTATGGGCCTGTCCACGCAATCGGAAAGTCGATTTGTGCCGGACTATTTTCATAGGTGTATCCCATATAACGGTCAAAAGTATTGTTGTCTTTGGCATTTTCCAAGCTGGAATAAACAGAAACATTTAACTCTTTTTCTGATTCAAGCTTAATGCGAAAATGGGTGAAATCGGCGATGCTTTCTTCCGAAGGAACCACTTTATACCATTGAACCTGATCTGTGCTGTTGATCGTTGAATCCACTTGACTACCAATAGATAATTCCGTCTCACTAACTACTTCTGCGTGTATTTTTGCATGTGGCAATTGCCCAAAGAACAAAGTGAACAGAAGGACGAAAGCAATCAGACAACTAATCTTTCTTTTTTTCATATGGAACCTCCCAAATATAGTAAAAAGCCTTTATCTTGCTATTAAACCATGAAAAAAACATATTTGGAATAGATTTCTAAAATAAATATGTTTCTAAAATATGGCCTTAACCAACACGATCGGTATATGTTGAATTCTATGATTTATTTATTTAAAGTAAAAGGAGGGGGTTTTCATCCCCTTCTTTTTTAACTTGTAAATCGTGATTTTTCCTTAACAATTTCTCATTTAAGCAATATTTTTTTCATATCAGTTGTGTAAACCTTTAGCTTGTTTTTAAAATCATATAATCATATGATTTTAAAATAGGTGGTACTAATATGGATAGACGCAAGAAAAATAAAAAAAATATATTTAAAATTCAGCATGAGTATAGAAAAAAATTGAGAAAAGAAACAAATAATAAAGTGACTCATTTAGAATTGATGATTGTTGCTATAATTCTCTTTATATTAGTAAAAGCAAAATGGATATTTTCTCTAAGTTAAAAGGAATTTCATGCTTCAATAAAGTTTTTTAATTCGGAAATAATTCTTTTTCTCGGTACCCTTTTCTTGAATGAACATACGCTAAGCAAAATTCCACAACAAAAAAAGCCGAGTTTTCCTATGGTAAGGAAATTCGGCCTTTTTCAATAAACCATCACAAAAGATGCCTGATTAATTGTGCAATGCTGTTATATGACTAATTTGGACCTTTATAATTCAATTCTTCTTGTCCCACATCGGCGACAATGGTCTTAAGACGTTTATAGTTTGATGCTGCCACCTGAGTATAGTATTCCCGCCATCGGCTGCATGTTTAGTTCTCCCTTTAAGTCCAAAAACATCTAAAAAACCTCGGCAATTGAAATTTCACGAAATTGAGAAGATAATAATTTATAAGGAATATTTAATCATTATATTATTAGAAATGGAGGCGCTTACTATCTTGGAGCCTATAGATAAACCACCCCGTTGGGATCTAAATAATCTATACAAAGGATCCGGTAAAGAATCGCTTCTTATCGAATTGAAAAATGTAAAAGTAAACTTGGCTGAATTGAAAAAAGTTGAACCGATTAACTTTGGCGATAAGGAGATTTCGATTCTTACCGGGCTAATTCCAAGAATTGAAAAAGCAGAATCGTTTTATTATTGTTTATCTGTCGAAAACACTGCCCCCTCTTTTTTAACAACCATCCGTTCGGACATTTCGTCGCTTAAAGCAGATGTACGAATCATGATTGCATACATATCAAAAAAGAAGGACTCACTTCAAAATCACAGCGAGATTTCGAGTTTGACTATGGAAGCACTAAGAGGATACGAAGATATTTATCTTCAACTGCACAGCAATCTGCAAATTAAAGTAGAAGAAAAAGAACTTTCTTTTAGTGAAGCGAATCAAATCGCTATGAAATATTCTGACTCTGAAATTAGAAATAAGGTATTTCATTCATTAAACGAAACGTTAAAAAATCAATCTAATCTGTTTGCCTCGGTTTATAATCAAATGATCGGATTGAGACAAAAATCGATGATGTTAACCGGACTGGGAGATTCTTTTGAACAATCCTTGAAAGATAATGGCCTTTCCCGTGAATCATTTCATACAATGTGGAGCGTCGTCGACGAAAATCTTCCTCAGTTGACAAAGTTCATTGAAAAGAAAGCTCAAGAATCAAATAAAGACCGGTTAACTTGGCATGAATTAATGGCATCAGCTCAAAATTTTTCTTACAATATTCTCTTTTCAGATGCCGCAGTGGAAATAACTGATGCGCTTGAAAAAATCGATCCAAAGATTTCAAGGTTTGTTGTTGAAGCAATTAGCAATGGCTGGGTTGATGCACAACCTCGTGAATCAAAGCCACGTGGTGGTATTTGTATCCCTTTTCTTACTGATAAACAATCGCGGATAACCCTTTATTACGATGAAAGTTTTGATAGTGCCATAACACTTGCCCATGAGCTAGGCCATGCTTGGCATTATCTACAATTAAACAATACGCCCTCACTCTCGTTTTTAGAGGACAAATTCGAAATGACTGTTGCTGAGACCTCTTCGATTTTCTTTGAAACTGCATATGTTGATGTCATAATCCAGAGAACTAATGACCTGGCTTTAAAAAAATCATTGTTAGGCTGGAAAATAGCACGCAGCCTCAATTATCTTATGTCTATCAGGGGTGCTTTTCTATTTGAAAAAAGATTCCATGAAGCGAGAGCAGTTTCCCCATTAAGCGCAGATGAGATAGAGGCGTTATCGCAGCAATCCCAAAAAGAGGCTTACGGTGGAAGCTTAAACTCGTATGAACCTTATGTATGGATGAAGTATGATCAATTTTATCAAATAGACGTGCCTTTTTATAATTACCCCTACACATTCGGCTTCTTATTAAGTCTGGGGATGTTAGAACTCGCAAAAGACCAAGCATATTTTTCAACTGCGTTTTCAAGGTTTCTCAGGGAAACGGGTACTTCACCGGTAGAGCAGTTAGTGCTGAAGCACTTTGGCATTGACCTATCGAACCCATCGTTCTGGCAAAAATCTTTAGATCGCCTAATCAGCGATATAGAGCTGTATGCTTCGCTTTGAAACTTTTCCTAAATGCTAAAGCAGAAAGATTCATGGATTCTTCAGAATTTATGAATCTTTCTGCTTAGTAAGGAATGTTAAAAACTTTCTCTGAGCCTTCTGGCTTTTAATCATATTATTGACCCTGAAACGGCTTTGCAGATACTTTCGAACGTGTTTATTCACAAAAAACAATCGATTATATTTTTCATCTTCATATATGGCTTTAAACCAATCGTATTGATTAAGCTTTTGTATATGCTTATCTATCTTATTAGTGTCTAGAGTTTCGCTAAGTCCAAATCCGCCAGCGAAGAAACTGAATATTAAATCAAGAAATGACATAGATCTTTTTCCCCTTTTTTCATACATGCAGGATAAATCCGCTCGACATTGCCTTACCACCCTGACCTTTTTCGCAGTGTCGTGATGTGAGCAATATGATGACGGCCATGCCATGCATAGAGTCCTATATTATAACCGACTTGCACTATTCCTGAATCCGGATGCTGAAAAGTCTGTTCAAGTTGAGTTGAAGTTAATGAACGAAGTAGAGTTACCCATCTAGTATGCAGTGCTTCTAGTAACATGATTGAAACTTCTACAGGTAACTCGGAATCTGGAAGCTCAGCCCATTCTGACTCCTGATAAGGTTTAATCGTCGGATTATTTTCGGTCAAAGCTAACTTGAAACGAATATAGGCATTCATATGGCTATCGGCAAGGTGATGAACCACTTGCCGAACTGTCCATCCATTCGGCCGGTATGGTGTATCAAGCTGATCGTCTTCCAAGCCTTTAACGGCTTCCTTTACATCTTCAGGAGCAATTTCGATTTCTTTAATCCATTCGTTTATTGACTCAAGGGTGATGCTGCCCCTGTGGTTAAATTCTCCGATTGGGTAACGTAAATCCATTGCTTACCCTCCTCCTCACTGATTGCGAATCTATTCTTATTCATTAATAGTTGATACTTCTGGCTGAGATTATCGTTTTTCTGCTATACAAAACAACTCAGCAAAGTCATGCACAATGGTTTTGGCAGGATCGTTTTTCACATCGAACCTCATTCTTTCCAGACCTTCCTGGTAATCTTCATCATCGATGATCGTGAGTGCCGAGATAGTCGGTTATTTTCAATTCGATGTCCCCCTATGTAAATAAATCTTGCGACAACCTCACCATATCGCGGCACTGTATCCCATTCTCATAGATTTCTTCATCATAATGCTTAATGAAGAAATCAAGGTCAATTCCCACGATCTGAAAGCCGCATTTTTGATAAAGAGCTATTTGCCCGATACTGGAATTGCCGGTCCCAACCTCAATTGTCTTATAGCCCTTTGACTTGGCAGTTCGAACAGCATCTCTTACTAACTGCTTCCCGATCCCTTTTCCGTGCATGCTTTCCGCAACCGCAATATTCACTAATTCCACTGTATCAAGTCTTGTAGGGAGCAATACATAAACGCCAATCACTTGATCATGATCTTCAGCTACAAAACACTCTCCCCGCTTTACGTATTGATCCACAAGTTTTTGAGACGGATCAGCCAACAACAACAAATCCATGGGCGGTTTCTCATTAACATTAAGTTTCCTTATCTGCATACCATTCTCCTTTGAAAGTGGTCCAAAAAGATGTCTACTAAATTAAAGTTTATCAGAATATTTATTCTTTGCGTTGATTTGTTATAAACTATAAAATACATCTTATACCTGTGAATACATTAACAATGGTTATCATTTAGGTCATGAATTTCAATGGCTACCAAAAGGTGAATCTTACAACGAGGAGAGATAAACAGCAGAATGGCTACATTAAATGAAGTACAACAAGAATCACTGCAAATTGCGAAAAATTATGTTACAGAAGTGTATGAAGCGGTAAAACAGCGCAATCCTCATGAAAGCGAGTTTCATCAAGCCGTTAAAGAGATATTTGAGTCCCTGATTCCCGTATTTGCAACGCACCCTAAATACATGGAACAAGGTATACTTGAAAGGATTTCTGAACCGGAAAGAATCATTACATTTAGAGTACCCTGGGTTGATGATCAAGGGAAAGTTAGAGTGAACCGAGGCTTCAGAGTACAATTTAATAGCAGTATCGGACCATACAAAGGCGGTTTAAGATTCCACCCTTCCGTGAACGCCAGCATCATTAAATTCTTAGGTTTTGAACAAATCTTTAAGAACTCTTTAACAGGACAACCTATCGGCGGAGGCAAAGGCGGCTCCGATTTTGATCCTAAAGGCAAATCCGATGGTGAGATTATGAGATTTACGCAAAGCTTCATGACCGAACTTTGCAAATACATCGGGCCTGACGTTGATGTGCCAGCTGGTGATATCGGTGTTGGTGCAAGGGAAATCGGATTCATGTTCGGACAATATAAACGAATTCGCGGCGGCTATGAGGCAGGCGTATTAACGGGAAAAGGCCCTGGATACGGCGGCAGTTTGGCCAGAACAGAGGCTACCGGTTATGGAACTGTCTACTTTGTAGAAGAAATGCTACAAGACAAAGGACTCAGCTTTAATGGCAGCACGGTAGTAGTATCCGGTTCTGGTAATGTTTCCATTTACGCTATTGAAAAAGCGACTCAATTAGGAGCGACAGTTGTCGCCTGCAGTGATTCTAACGGTTATATTTATGACAAAAACGGGATTAACCTTGACACGGTAAAAAGAATAAAAGAAGTCGAGAGAGTAAGAATTGCGGATTATGTCAATGAACATCCTGAAGCAGAATATTATGAAGGGTTTTCCGGAATTTGGTCGATTCCTTGTGATATCGCTCTCCCGTGTGCCACCCAGAATGAAATTGATGCGGAATCAGCGGAGATGCTAGTTAACAATGGGGTTAAGGCGATAGGTGAAGGCGCAAACATGCCATCCACATTAGGAGCCATTGATATATTCCTAAAAAACAATATTCTCTTCGGTCCGGCGAAAGCTGCTAATGCAGGCGGAGTAGCTGTTTCTGCGTTGGAAATGGCACAAAATAGCATGAGATTGCCTTGGACATTTGAAGAAGTGGATGCCAATCTGCATGAAATTATGAAAAACATTTATCGTAATAGTGTGAAGGCTGCAGACGAGTATGGATATCCCGGCAATCTCGTAGTTGGGGCTAACATCGCAGGATTCATTAAAGTTGCGGATGCAATGATGGCACAAGGGGTCATTTAAAAACGTTTAAAATGAAGGTTCTCCGTCAAATGTTGGGGTGGCGACTCATTGTCGTCACCCTTAACCAATGTGA
>NZ_QVTC01000036.1 GCF_003429085.1 Bacillus sp. V59.32b
TCGAGGAGTCTCGCAGATTCCCTTCCCAAAAACAACATTATCGTTTAACAGAGCCTATTATAATGATTTATTTTCTCTTAATAACCACACTTTTATATTTAAGTTTTGAGACAATTCTGTATAATTAACCGTATGGAAACTGATCATTAAGATTAAGAGGGGGATTTATTATGAAGCGTGAAGACCTGGTGGCTCCAACAGATTACAATCTTGTAAGTGAAATAGAACGCTTTGCAAAGGATCAGGAAAAGCTTGCCCTCAAATGGGAAAATGAAACCGGATCTACACAGGAGATTACATACGCTAAATTAATGAAAAACGCAAATAAGATTGGAAACGCATTGTTAAAAGCCGGTATCCAGAAGGGGGACACGGTGCTGGTAATCATTCCTCGATTGATTGATGCCTATCAGGTGTATATCGCCGCTTTAAAGACGGGGATGGTTGTCATTCCCAGTTCTGAAATGCTACGATCTAAAGATATTCAGTACCGCATCATACATGGTGAAGTGAAAGGAATTATCAGCTATCATCTGTACACAGATCAATTCAGTGAAGTGAATGAAGCGGAAGAATTAATAAAATTCTCTGTTGGGAAAGAAGTTGAAGGTTGGCTGTCACTTGACACTGAAATGAAACAAGCGTCAGCGGATCTTGAGCTTGCCGATACAAAAAGCGATGACATGGCCTTTCTGTCTTATACGTCAGGAACAACCGGAAATCCAAAGGGGGTTGTCCATACCCATGGCTGGGCGTTCGCCCACCTGAAGACCGCTGCCTCACACTGGCTCGGCATCAATGAAGGCGATGTAGTTTGGGCAACGGCCGGTCCTGGATGGCAAAAGTGGATATGGAGTCCGTTTTTATCCGTTTTAGGCTCAGGCGCGACGGGTCTGGTATACCATGGCAGGTTTGAACCACAGAAATATTTAGAGCTTCTCAGTAGCTATCAGGTAAATGTTTTATGCTGTACACCCACAGAATATAGATTGATGGCGAAAACTGACAATTTAGCTAAGTATAGCCTTCCTCATCTGCATAGTGCAGTGTCAGCAGGAGAACCTTTAAACAGAGAAGTGATTGATACGTTCAGAAAATATTTTAATATCGATGTCCGCGACGGATATGGACAAACTGAAAATACGCTGCTTGTTGGTGTCGTGAAAGGGATGGAAATCAAGCCGGGCTCCATGGGCAAACCGACGCCGGGCAATCGGGTGGAAATTATTAATGAAAACGGTGAGCCGTGCAGCATCGGAGAAGTGGGCGATATCGCGGTTCATATTGATACACCTGCACTTTTTAAAAACTATTATAAGGACCCAGAACGCACAGCGATGCAATACAGGGGTGATTATTATATAACCGGAGATAAAGCGAAAAAGGATGAGGATGGTTACTTATGGTTTGAGGGACGGGGTGATGATATTATCATCAGCTCTGGTTATACAATCGGTCCGTTTGAGGTGGAGGATGCGCTCGTAAAGCACCCTTCCGTGAAAGAATGTGCCGTAGTCGCAAGTCCTGATGAGGTCCGCGGACACATCGTCAAGGCGTTTATCGTCTTACAAGACGGTGTGGATCCAGCCGCAACTCCTTCCTTGGTGAAGGAGTTGCAGGATCATGTGAAGGGATTGACTGCGGCGTATAAATACCCCAGGAAAATTGAGTTTATCGAAGAATTGCCGAAAACCACATCAGGAAAGATCCGCAGGGTCGAACTGCGCACGCAGGAAGAGCGGGTTTTATAACAATAAATAGGAAACAGCGCTAGCTTGTTTTGGTGCTGTTTTCTTTATAGCCCAATACTCATTCAGCTTGCTAAACCGCTCAAATTCTGTTCATTTGTGACTGACTGACTTTTTGGATATAGTAGAAGAAGGGGAATGACAATACGGCTTCTTAGGATGAGAAATATATACAAAGCGGAGGCATAAAATAGTGAACTTGATTGAAAATGTAGCTGAATATTTAAGAAACAATGCAAAGTCACTTGCTATAGATATTGTCGAAGAAATTATCAGCAGGTCTGATTTTGAAATTTCGCTGGAGGAAATACATGAAGCTCAGAATGCCTATATTGAATACTTGGGCTTTCTAGGCAGCTCGATACTATCCAATGAAAACGAAGTTCCTGATGGCCTTATCGAATGGAGTATCCTTAATGGAGAACGTGAAGCTCTGCTGAAGGGGAAAATATCCGGTATTATTATCCGTTATCCGGTAACAAGGCAGGTTTTTATTGAACGATTTGCCGAAATCGGCATGGAGCATGGATTATCCGTAGAGGAGCTCCTTCTAATCAATAAACGAATCAATTATGTGCTTGATATCAGCATCCATGAAACGATTCTTGCATTTGAGCGATTTACGGATAAAATCATCAAGCAGGCACAGGAAGAAGTAAATGAATTATCAGCTCCCATCGTACCGATTCAAGCCGGAATCGCTGTTTTGCCATTCATAGGCTCATTTGGACTTGAAAGAGCTGAATATATAGTGGAAAAGGCTGTTGCGAAGGTAGCGCAGCTCAAGATCGATTGTATTATCATTGATTTCTCCGGACTGGCTACGATTGACGCGGAAGTAGCTAACCATATTTTCAATATCCATAATGTTTTCCGTTTACTTGGAATCAGGGTGATTATAACCGGTCTTCGACCTGAACTGGCCCAGACTGTTGTAAGCAGAGGAATTGATTTTTCCCATATCGATACATATGCTAATGTCAAGCAGGCGATAGGAAGTATGGATACATAGTAAGTAAGCAAAAGGGATGGTAGCGGCTATCCCTTTTGCTTATATGTAGTTGCTTTATTATGTGAATTAGAGGTGCGGAAAATGGGGACGATTTGGCATAATGGACTTATTTATACATTGGAACTGGAAAACAAAACCGTACAGGCTGTTTTTACGGAGAATGGAAAAATTGTGGATACAGGCTCACCGAATTATCTTAGGGATGCATACCATTCCAGAATCACCAAAGAAGTGGACTTGCATGGCAATACGATGATACCCGGGCTTGTTGACAGTCATATGCATCTGGTTGGCCATGGAGAGCGGTTAATGAGACTCGACCTGTCAGCTATGAAAAGCCGGGAGGAAGTACTTCGTGCGGTTGAGAAAAAATGCAAGGAAACTCCCAAGGGAGAATGGGTGGTTGCAGAAGGATGGAATGAAAATGAATGGGTCAGTCCTGAGTTGATTTTGCTTGATGAACTGGACGCCATTTCGCAAGATCATCCGCTCATATTGAAAAGGATTTGTCGTCATGCGATGGTAGTGAACTCAAGGACATTACTCGAATCCGGCATTGCTTCACACATTGAGCAACCGGCGGGTGGTGTGATTGGCCGCTACGAGAATGGAAGGTTAAATGGTTTGTTTAAGGAAGAACCGGCGATGGATCTGATTAAGGCAAATCTTCCGGGAATCACCCAGGCTTATGTCGAAGCTGCCCTCCGTACCGCGATTAAAGATCTCCACAGCCTTGGATTAACAGGCTGTCACACAGAGGACTTGAATTATTATAATGGCTTCCAATCTACCTATGACGCTTTCGTTTCGGTCATAGAAAACGAAGGGATGAGTTTTCGTGCCAATCTGCTGGTTCATCATGAAGTAGTGGATGATATGCAAAAACGGGGTTATTCATATGGACACGGAACACCCTTTATTGCATTCGACGGAATGAAAATTTTTGCGGATGGTTCTCTGGGGGGCTATACGGCGCTTTTAAGCGAGCCATATGCGGACAATCCGGGTACGCAAGGTGTTGCGATATTTACTGAGCAAGAGTTATGCGATCTTGTTAAAAAAGCAAGAAGCTATCATATGCCGGTAGCTGTCCATGCGATTGGCGACCATGCTTTTGAATATGTGCTGAATGTAATCGAAAAATTTCCTCCTGAAAAGGGGCTGAGAGACCGGTTGATTCATGCCCAAATCATGAGGAAGGATCTATTAGAGCGAGCAAGGCTTCTGCCAGTCATTTTTGATATACAGCCTGGGTTTGTCCCTTCTGATTTTCCATGGGTTGAAGACAAAGTAGAGAAAGAACTACTGGAATTCTCTTTCGCGTGGAAAACGTATTTGGAAATGGGCATTCCGTGTGCGGGTGGTTCAGATGCGCCGATTGAATGGGCAAATCCGTTATGGGGCATTCACGCCGCCGTTACAAGGAGGAAGCCTAATGATCCAAATAGAATTATCTATGGGGAGAAGCAGCGTTTAACGATCCATGAAGCCGTGTCTTTATACACATCAGGAAGTGCGCTGGCCATCGGCTGTGAGAACAAAAGAGGCAAGATTAATAAAGGCTTCGATGCGGATTTTACCGTTCTCGACAAAGATATTTTTACGGAAGATGCGGATGCCCTTCTGACTGCACATGCGGTGATGACAGTCATCGGAGACCAAATTGTCTACCAGACGGACTCTTTAAAAAAACTATAGAAATCCAGCTGGTCCACCCTTATAATAGAACTTATTTCGAGTATAGAAATAAAGGGGGAGAAGGATGAAGCTTTCAAATGAAAAAGAAGGCGCTTTTTATGCGGCGCTGTCATATATAATCTGGGGGATCATTCCGGTTTATTGGAAAATGCTGCAGGATGTCGCTGCCGATGAAATTCTGGCCCACCGGGTGTTGTGGTCGTTTATCTTTATGGTTGGTCTATTGCTAGCGACAAAGAAATGGAATTCATTTGTAGCTTTTGTGAAAGAGATCAGCCATAACCCCAAAAAGCTTTTTGCGCTGTTGACTGCCTCGCTGCTTGTGAGCGCGAATTGGGGTGTTTTTATCTGGGCGGTAAATTCGGGGCATATTCTTCAAACGAGCCTCGGCTATTATATTAATCCTCTCATCAGCGTTCTGTTGGGGATGCTTGTTTTAAAAGAAAAGCTGAACAGTGCGCAAATCCTTTCCTTTGCACTTGCCGCCATCGGTGTTTTAATTCTTGGGATTCATTACGGGGAAATTCCGTGGGTTTCTTTGATTCTTGCCATTACCTTTGGGTTATACGGTCTTGCAAAAAAAATGATCAGCGCAGAAGCTTCCATCGGGCTGACGCTTGAAACGATGATGGTGACACCGATTGCATTAGGCTACTTGGTGTACTTAATGGTTACATCCGAATCTCAATTTTTTGTTTCTGCCGATACAGCCCTTTTGCTGATGGGTGGCGGTATAGCAACCGCACTTCCACTTCTTTATTTTGCAAAAGGAGCCCAAAAGGTCCCGTTATCAATGCTTGGATTCCTACAGTACATTGCTCCTACCCTGACCTTGATTTTGGGCGTTTTCGTTTATAATGAGAGCTTTACGAAAATGCACTTGCTTGCCTTCCTGTTTATTTGGGGCGCCTTGACGATCTATTCTTTATCGATGACTAAATGGGGCGTTTCAGGAGCACAAAAAATGAAAAACAGAATGAAAATCGGTGCCTAGCATCAACTTCGGAGAAACGGCTTAGGCTGTTTCTCTTTTTTAATAGGGGATGGACATGAATTTTCGTAAAATAGATGTGAAGAAAGACGAGGAGACCATCGTGAAATTTCGAAAAGATTCATACCTGATCAGCTTCGGCAGCTTGGAACGGTTCGGGGATGAATATGCTTATGTCGAAAGAATTGCCGACCGGGCGATGAAATTTCCTGAAGGAATTGTTTTAGTAGAAGAACATAACAAAGTGATCGGTCAGATGGAGCTCCAAATTGTAAAGTATGAAGGAAAAGATATTGGGTATGTGCATTTATATTATTTAATTCCAGAGTATCGCGGTAAAGGATACGGAAAAGATTTAATGGCCTACTCAGAACGTTTTTTTCGCAAGAATGGGATGACTGAATACCATTTACGAGTCTCTCCAGCCAATCAGGGGGCCATGCATTTTTACTTAAAAGCGGGTATGGAGAAGCTCCAAGAGGAAAAACATGACTATGTGGTCTGGAGAATGAGAAAATTTCTTGATTGTAATACTACAGGGAATTAAACAAAAAAAGAGAGGCATGGCCCCTCTTATAAAAATGTCCTTCTAACTTTTTCCCAAAATGAATTGTCTTTAAGTTTGACGGTTTTAATGATTTTTTCGCTAAGTTTTACTTCAATCTTCCGGACATGTGCAATGCTCAACGCTTCATTATCCATCCCGATTATCGGATGGTTACTCCCGTCCTGATCCAATTCGATCGTGAGCTTGCGATTCGGGCCGAGAATGAATGATGAGCCGAGGGTGCGGTATGTATTGTTGTTCAGTGAAGCAAGTTCGCTTACCTGGAAACAAGGCAGAGTAGGGTCAACGACCGCCCCGTTCACAGACTTATTGTAGGCTGTGCTTCCTGTAGGTGTTGCAATGATAATTCCGTCGCCGCGGAATGTTTCAAAATGAAAATCATCAATGAATAGGTCTAAAACCAATGTCTTAATGATTGAGGATCGCAGGCTAAGTTCGTTTAATACATAAAAGGAAGGCTGCTCTCCGTCCAGTGTGATTTCGATGGTTGGGTATCTTCGTACTTCAATTTCTTCCTTTGTAGCTGAATCAATCATTTTACTCGTATCATCGAGATGAAAATCGCAGTACATATTTAAATTCCCTGTAGTTGAAATGCCTGCATATAAACAATCATCCCTGAAGCCAGTCTTCCTGACAGCTTGAAGAAACGTTCCGTCATCACCAATGCTGGCAACAATGTTTGCATCCCTGTAATCATGCGTAATATTAAATGAATAACGTTCGGCCAGCTCGTATAAATGTCGTGATTTTTCAATCAGCTCCGGCTCATTTGTGTGGAAAAAATAAATGTTCCTCCGATTGGGCATCGTCTTTCACCATCCAGTCATTTAGTTTGTTTCCCAAAAATAAATAATTTGCTACAATATAGGAATGTGTAATTAGTTTATCATTATATGAAAAGTTTTTTAAAACGTTATGTTAAAATCTCTGTTGATTGTTGGTTCATTTTGCTCCCCATCCATGAAACGATTGGGGAAAGCTAGCTTTCTCGCATCAATTTATGGATGGGGAGCTACCTTTCAGCAAAAGCTTAAAGGCGGTGAAACTTTGGTTTCACTCGAATGAACCAAAAATAATATGTATCAACAATATTCTATTACAGAGTCTTTTACAGCCAGATATTTAAGGGGGAACTGCTATGAATGGAAAACGCTGGGCGGCGCTTGGAATTGCGGCTGCACTATTTTTAGTATCGGTAGGTACTAGCATCGCTACATCACTTTTCTTCGCTGACACGGAAGATATGTTTAATGAGATGTTTGTGGCTGATCAAGAATTTACCGAAGAGATTGTCGAAGGCGATGATGAGTTTAATCAAATTGCTGTGTTCAATGTAGATGGGGTAATCCAGGATACCGGTGAAACGACTCCGCTAATGAGTACTGGAGCCTATAATCACCGCGCATTTATGGAGAAGCTTCAAATGGCAAAAGAAGATAATGATATTAAAGGAATCGTCCTGCAAGTGAATTCTCCGGGCGGCGGTGTCGTTGAAAGCGCGGAAATTTACGATAAAATCAATGAGATTAAACAAGATTCGAAAAAACCGGTATATGTCTCGATGGGATCAATGGCCGCGTCGGGCGGATATTATATTTCTGCACCTGCAGATAAAATTTATGCAAGCCCGGAAACGCTGACTGGCTCTCTTGGGGTCATCATGCAAGGCTACAACTATGAGAAGCTTGCAGAAAAATACGGTGTTGAGTTTGTCACGATTAAAAGCGGACCGTATAAGGATATTATGAGTCCTAACCGTGAAATGACAGAGGAAGAACGTAAGATTCTTCAATCGATGATCGATAATTCTTATGATCAATTCGTAAAAATCATTGCTGACGGGCGCGGGATGCCTGAAGCTGATGTCAGAAAACTCGCTGACGGCAGGATATATGATGGACGCCAGGCAAAGGAAGCGAATCTTGTTGACGATTTCGGGCATTTAGCAGATGTTACGGATGCCATGAAAAAAGAATTAGACATACCGGATGCGCAGGTTGTCCGTTATACGGATGAAGCCGGCTTAGGCTCCCTGTTCACTATGGGCGCTCAAAAGCTCATCGGAAAAGATATGGAAACGGCAGGCCTGCTTAAATTGCTTTCACAACCAAATTCTCCTCGCCTTATGTATTTGTATGCAGAATAGGAGGATGGATAAATGAATGAGAGAAAAGATTCAGATGAACGTTTAGAAATCAACGATACAGTAGAACAGGAAAATGCAATGCGATATCAAATCGGGGAAAACAAAGATTCCGCATCAGAACCTGTCCAGACCGAATCTGTTATAAAAGTACAAGAACCGGAGTTGCCATATGCAGGTTTTTGGATGCGGTTTTGGGCTTATTTAGCAGATATCGTCATTATCGGAAGCATCAATCGCATTGTCGTACATCCGATTTTTAAGGCATTGGACCTTTCGGATCGTGGCTGGTTCTCGCCGGAAGCTATTTTTACCGCTATTGTCTTTTATCTCTACTTTACCTTAATGACAAAGTATTTTAGGCAAACCCTGGGCAAAATGATCTTTGGCCTAAAAGTGGTAAGCTTAAAGGAAGGCAAGTTGTCATGGGGAACCATCATATTCAGGGAATTTATCGGGAGGTTCATTTCAAAGACTACTTTCGTTGGCTATATCATTGTCGGCTTCTTGCCGAAGAAGCAAGGCCTGCATGACATTTTCGCGGATACTTCCGTGATATTGGATCGCAGATAAGGGATAAACCTGCCAGAATTTTTAGCTGGCAGGTTTATTTTTTTTTCTAAAGCCGATAATGACAGGTTAAAGGGGTGTGAGAAGGTGGAATGGTTATTGGCAATACCGGCATTGATTCTGGCACTGCTGTTGCTGCTTTTTTTTACAAAAGTAAAAATAAGAATCCACTTTCGCCACCAACACGATGCAGATGAGTTCTATATAAAGTTCCGGGCATGGTTTGGGATTTTGCGTTATACAATCACGATACCGGTGAGTAAGTCGGGTGAAGATTCCCCTGTGGAAACAGCAGAGGATTCCGATGAAGACGATGATCCAGAAAGGACAAATCAAGTCTCCTGGCGGGAGTTAATAAGCAACTTTGATAACCAAAACGAGCTTATTGAACATGTTACCGGCTTCTACCGAGTTGTTAGGAATTTTTTAGGCAGGGTAAAAGTTAAAAAATTTGAATGGCATAGTGTTGCCGGAACTGGAGATGCCGTATATACAGCCGTGCTGGCGGGAGGTTGCCTTGGATTGAAAGGCTCGGTCTTTGGGCTGTTAAGCAGTTATCTGCATTTCACTAAGCTTCCTTCCTATTCGGTAACCCCTGATTTTGGACGAATGGTGTTTAATACGTCGCTAACTTGCATATTACAGATTCAAATCGGAGAAGCTATATTCGCAGCAATTAAACTACTTCGCTATTGGAATGAAGAGAAAGCAAAAATTCAGGACCATATAAGTTGAAATGAGGAATTATTTTTGGCTATTTAACCTTTCAGCTTCGTGAAAGGCATGTGACACAGGAGTGTCACATGAATGGGCCAAAAATATATTGGCAGGCAGCTCTATATTCATAAATTAACTTATATAGGCTTACAGTGATTCTAAAAATCAATCGATTTAGACTGGAGGAAGTGCAGATGTCAGATCATCCCATTCAAGGCTTAATGTCTGCAGCAATGGAAAATCTAAAGGAAATGGTCGATGTTAATACGATCATCGGAGATCCTGTCGAAACTCCTGATGGCAGCGTCATTTTAACCGTTTCTAAAGTAGGCTTTGGTTTTGCTGCCGGCGGAAGTGAATTTACCCTTGCCAACGGCGGGGCGCAGTCCAAACAGCCTTTTGGCGGTGGAAGTGGGGGTGGTGTATCGATTACCCCGATCGCGTTCTTGATAGTAGGTTCACAAGGAGTTAAGATGCTCCATCTTGACCAGGGAACCCATTTACTCGAGAAGATGCTGGACACGGCACCTTCCCTTGTTGATAAAATTCAGGGCATGCTCTCCAAGAAAGGGAACCAGAATCAGTCAAAAAAGGGAAATCAGAATCAGTCAACGAATCGGCAGAGTTCAGAGGGAAACAGCAATAACCAGGATTTTGATTTTTGACGGGAGACGCACGATTTTACAAAATGTAGGGCACCCCATGGGTCCCTTTTTTCATTAAAGTGAAATAATTGCAAAAATATGCCTTTAACCCTATTATTAACCTGTACATATTCATTCGATAAAGGGAGGATAACTGTAATGGCATCCGTAACATTTAAAAATAACCCGGTAACGTTAATCGGCAGCGAAGTAAAGGTTGGCGACCAGGCACCTGACTTCACGGTTCTAGCAAACGATCTTACCGAGGTAACATTAGCCGACAGTAAGGGCAGTGTGAGAATCATCAGTGTCGTACCATCTGTTGATACAGGGGTATGCGATGCGCAAACAAGACGTTTCAATGAGGATGCTTCAAAAGCAGGGAATGTCCAAGTGTTAACGATCTCCGTTGACCTTCCTTTTGCCCAAAAACGTTGGTGTGCAGCCAGTGGCCTTGAAAATGTTCAGGTCCTTTCCGATCACCGGGACCTATCTTTTGGAGAAGCGTACGGAGTCGTGATGAATGAACTCCGTTTATTGGCCCGTTCTGTGTTCGTCGTAGATAGCAGTGATAAAGTGGTATACGCAGAATATGTTAGCGAAGGCACGACGCATCCAAACTATGAAGCAGCAATCGAAGCTGCGAAAGCTGCAAACTGATTTAGTATGGTCTGGCTGCCTCGTATGCCGGGCTTCCTTGCAAGGGAACTGCCCGGGCAGCCAGACTATTTTATTATCCTTCTTAATCGTCCCCCTCGAAGACCTTCGACTTGTCTCTTGGTCGTCTGACCTTTAAAATGATTTAAAGAAACACACAGGAGGAATTTCGAGTGAATTTAACCCCAATTGAAGAGTTATTCCATAAATTTGACGAAACAGCACAAGTACTTCAAGAAGAGCTGGCATGCACTTACCTTGACGCACTAGGAGAAACAGGTGAAAACTTTTTCCACGGTTATGTGATCCAAGAAGAGGTAAGCGAGCTCTCTAAAAAAAGATTGTCCAAACAATATCAGGACTTTTCCATCAAGAAGTATTCAAATGAAGATATCCGCAAAGCATTCCAATTAGCTATATTAAAAGGGATGCAGGAAAATATCCAAAATAATCATCAAATGACCCCGGATGCCGTGGGAATGTTTGTAAGTTATTTAATCGGGAAATTCACAAATAATAAACAAGAGTTATCGATCATCGATCCAGCTGTAGGAACGGGAAATTTGTTATTCACCATCCTTAATCACTTATCTGACAAAAGGATTTCTTCAAATGGTGTGGATATTGATGAAACGTTAATAAGACTTGCATATGCTGGAGCTAACCTGCAGGAGCATTCTGTACAGTTTTTCAATCAGGATAGCCTTGAACCATTGTTTATTGATCCGTCCGATATTGCGGTCAGTGATTTGCCTGTCGGATATTACCCAAACGATGTTAGGGCGGCTGACTTTGAGCTGGCAGCTGAAAGTGGCCACTCCTATGCGCATCATTTATTCATCGAGCAGAGCGTAAAGCATGTGCGGGATGGCGGTTATGTATTCTTTATTATCCCAAACGGGTTATTTTTATCTGAAGAAGCGCCAAAGCTTAACGAGTATTTGAAGAAATCTACTCATATTCAAGGAATGGTACAGCTTCCCTTATCAATGTTTAAAAGCGAGGCAGCGGCAAAAAGTATCTTAATACTTCAAAAGAAACAAGAGGGCGTAACACCGCCGAAGAACGCATTGTTGGTTGAGCTTCCTAAGATGTCGGACATGAATGCGACGAAATCAGTCATGAGCAAGATCGATGATTGGTTCAAAGAGGAAAAGTACTAAGGTTACCATGTTGAAAAGCTAATGATCCTTCCGAGGACGTTAGCTTTTATTAAAATAATTATCTAAAAAGTAAGAATTAACTTTATTTATCGTGTAAGCGTAATCAAGTATACCTTGTCCTTGAAATCTGGAATATTCAATGATTAAATTAAAAATTGTCACGACTTATCCATACTATGACAGCTAGAAACCATTTATAATACATCGTATGATAAAGCAAAGGAGCGGAATTATGTCCAAAATTATTGCCATCAATGCAGGCAGTTCCTCTTTAAAGTTTCAATTATTTGAAATGCCGAAAGAGGATGTAATCACAAAGGGACTCGTTGAAAGAATCGGATTAAATGACGCTGTTTTTACGATTACGGTCAATGAGGAAAAAATCACGGAAACACTTGATATTCCCAATCATGAAGTGGCAGTTAAATTATTATTGGAAAAGCTGCTTAATCATCAAATCATTAAGTCCTATGATGAAATTGACGGGATTGGCCACCGCGTCGTTCATGGCGGTGAAATATTCAATGATTCAGCGGTCATTACGGATGAGGTTCTTTCTAATATTGAAGAATTGTCCGATTTGGCCCCCCTGCACAACCCGGCAAACATAACAGGGATCAAGGCGTTCAAACAAATTCTCGGAGATGTACCTGCAGTGGCTGTTTTTGACACGGCATTCCATCAAACCATGCCAGGCTCTTCTTATTTATATAGCCTGCCTTATGAGTACTACGAAAAGTATGGCATTAGAAAGTATGGCTTCCATGGTACTTCCCATAAATACGTCTCACAGAGAGCCGCAGAAATGCTGGGCCGACCGCTTGAGCAACTTCGCCTGCTCTCCTGCCATTTAGGAAACGGCGCGAGTATCGCAGCAATCGAAGGCGGGAAATCAATAGATACCTCGATGGGATTCACTCCATTAGCAGGTGTAACAATGGGTACGCGTTCAGGCAATATTGATCCCGCGTTAATTCCATTTATCATGGAGAAAACCGGGAAAACAGCTGATGAGGTGCTGGACGTCTTGAACAAAAAAAGCGGGATGCTTGCCGTCTCCGGTTTCTCAAGTGATCTTCGCGATATCCAAATCGAAGCTGACAAGGGAAATGAGCGTGCAGAGTTGGCTCTGGAAGTATTCGCAAGCAGAATCCATAAATACATCGGTTCCTATGCCGCGCGCATGAGCGGGGTAGATGCGATTATCTTCACCGCGGGTATCGGGGAAAACAGCGAGATGATTCGTGCCAGGGTATTGCGCGGCCTCGAGTTCATGGGCGTTTACTGGGACCCGGCGCGTAATAAAACAAGAGGGGAAGAAACATTTATCAGCTATCCTCATTCTCCTGTTAAGGTCATGGTCATTCCGACAAACGAGGAAGTAATGATTGCACGAGATGTTGTGCGTTTGGCCAATGTATAATCCTGATTATGCTCTCTCTTTAGGTGGCTGGAAAATTCCACTTAAAGAGGGATTTTTTTATTCCAGGAAAAGCGAAATAAAGATTGACCGGATTTGAAATGGATAGTAATATGAGTAGGTTGCTCTTAAACGGCAAGGGATAAACAACTTGGTTTAATTTGGTTTTAGAAAATCATTGACTTGTTTCCTTGATTGGGAGTATGATAGATAAGTTGCTGAAAACGCAGTGATTTAAAGTGAATTTAACCTTCACGAAAGTGTTGACAGTCAATTGGCATTATGTTAATATAATAAAGTTGCTTCCGAGAAAAAGGCAAGCAACAAACAGACTGGCTCAACCATTGGCTTCTATGCTTTTGGAGAGTTTGATAGATTAGTTGCTAAATCATAGCGACTTGAAATCAACAGTTGACAGTCGGTTTAAATTATGTTAAGATAATAAAGTCGCTTCTGAGAGAAACGACAACGAAATTGCTCTTTGAAAACTGAACAAAA
>NZ_QVTC01000037.1 GCF_003429085.1 Bacillus sp. V59.32b
CAGTTCGTCCGCGGAAAGCGAGTAGATTCCATGACCATTTGAAAATCAACAATGGAATTTAATAGAGCCTAAATAAAAATAACTGTGTTGATTTTAATATTTATTTTTAGTTACTAAACTATTGCTTCGCTCTTTTATAAATAAATACAAAAATACCATTAGCGTAAACACTAATGGTATTTTTGTATCTTGAAACTGATTAGCTTTGCTTTATTCTTATTTAAAGACCTCTGCTACATTCAGTCGGTTTTCAATTTAGTTCAATTATTTTGTTTAGAGATTTCGTTAACAATTTGAGTCAATGCATTGCTGATTGGCGTAACCGGACGTCCGAGAAGTTTTTCGAAATCATTGCTTTCTATTTCCAAAGCTCCATCCCGAATGTCTTTCTGGATATCTACAAGGAAAGGAATAATGAATTCTGGTACGCCTGCACCTTTCATAATGTCTGCATAAGTAGCGTCATCGACCTGTTGCACAGGTACTTCTTTACCCAATACAGTGCCTAGGGCAGATGCAAATTCTTCTTGAGTCATTAGCTTGCCAGAAAGCTCGTAGACCGTATTCTCGTGTCCATTCCCCGCCAGTACAGCTGTCGCAGCCTCTGCAAAATCTTGTTGTAGTGCCCAACCAACCTTGCCAGAACCTGCAGACGTCACCCAAGGTGCTCCTGCCAGGACACCTTGAACGCTTGAGATTTCGTTCTCCAAGTACCAGTTGTTGCGTAAGAAAGAGTAAGGAATGCCTGTTTTCAAGATAGCTTTTTCCGTAGCAACGTGTGGTGGGGCAAGGAACATGGTGCTTTCGCTTGCATTCCCTATGCTGGTATAAGCAATGAATTTAACTTGAGCACGCTCTGCCGCAGCTACTGCATTTGTATGCTGGCTTATTCTTGTTTCATTGTCTCCATCCGCAGAAATAATTAATAAGCGATCGATACCTGCAAAAGCAGAATCCAAGTGTTGCGGCTGATCAAAATCTCCTTGACGAACTTCTACTCCACGAGCTCGTAATCCTTCCGCTTTCTCTGGATTGCGAACACTGACAGCGAGTTGACTCGCTGGTACAGTTTTCAATAGGGTCTCTACAACTTTCGTTCCCAATTTTCCTGTTGCACCTGTTACTAGCATTTTCATTGTCTTTTCCTCCGATATATGTTTTGTTAAACTCTTTATTGTTAAAATGTAATCAATTTGATTACCTGTAATCATAATAGTTACCTCATGTGTTTTTGTCAACAAATTCAAAACTCTTTTTTAATTTTGTTCTTTATTTTGAGGTATGATACATTTGTAATTAAATTAGTTACATGATACAACGTAGAGGTATTTTGTGATAAAGACAGGGAAGGTGATTGAAGAGTGTCTATAAGTAGTCGATTTTCCGTTGGAATTCATATATTAGCTCTTATTGAAATAAATAAAGAGGGGATAAGCACATCAGAATTTCTAGCAGGTAGTGTAAACACGAATCCTGCGGTGATCAGAAAAATTATGGGGATGCTAAAAAAAGCAGGGTTAGTAGAAGTACATCCTGGTATTGCGGGGGCTAAACTTGCTAGGGATTTATCTGATATTACATTACTAGACGTATATAAGGCAGTTAATGTAGTACAAGAGAAAGAATTGTTTAGTGTACATGAAGAACCAAATCCAGCTTGTACTGTAGGAAGGAATATCCAAGATACAATAGGTCCATTATTTACAGCTGCTCAATTAGCATTAGAGAAAACTTTGGGAAATGTAACCCTTGAAGATGTTGTAAAGGATATTCTTGATAAGGAAAAAATAAACAGTAAAGAATTAACCAATTAGCACTCATGGAAAAACCTCTCGTACCTATGTTTGTGGTTTTAATAAAAGAAAGCTTATGTCCTCATGAAGGGGACATAAGCTTTTTACGTGATATGCAATATTGTTCTATATTTGATTATTTAGTTTTGGTACAGACACAGACACCCCTCCGTCCGCATAGGTATTAACATAAGGCAAACGTCCAAAGGCAAAATAGCGGAGGTGGGTACATGCCAGGTCTTTTAACAGCAATTGGCTATTTGGCAAAGGAGTTCTACTTATTAGTTTCATATGTTAAGAATAATGCGTTTCCCCAACCATTATCCGCAAAAGAGGAACGGAAATACTTACAGCTGATGGCGCAGGGAGACAGCGATGCGAGGAATATGCTGATCGAACACAACCTGCGGCTCGTCGCACATATCGTGAAGAAGTTTGAAAATACAGGTGAAGACACAGAGGATTTAATCTCGATCGGCACAATAGGATTGATTAAAGCCATAGAAAGCTACTCAGAAGGCAAAGGAACGAAGCTGGCGACATATGCTGCTCGCTGTATTGAAAATGAAATTCTTATGCATTTACGGGCCACGAAGAAAACAAAAAAGGATGTCTCTCTCCACGATCCGATCGGGCAGGATAAGGAAGGAAACGAAATCTCGCTCATTGATGTGCTTAAATCCGAATCAGAGGATGTCGTGGATACGATTCAACTAAACATGGAAATTGAGAAGGTGAAGGAGTTTATCGATATCCTCGATGACAGGGAAAAAGAAGTCATCATCGGACGGTTCGGCCTTGATTTGAAAAAAGAAAAGACTCAGAGGGAAATCGCGAAGGAGCTTGGTATTTCGCGCAGCTATGTCTCCAGGATTGAAAAACGGGCGTTGATGAAAATGTTCCATGAATTTTACCGGGCGGAAAAAGAGAAAAGAAGAGGGTAATGTGAACAAACGCCTTCCGCATACAAAACGGAGGGTATTTGTTTTAATTTTGCTCCATCGCTCATAAAATTTGATAATC
>NZ_QVTC01000038.1 GCF_003429085.1 Bacillus sp. V59.32b
GAGGCTTGCCAGTTCGTCCGCGGAAAGCGAGTAGATTCCATGACCATTTGAAAATCAACTATGGAATTTAACAGAGCCAAAATTTTTAACGCATTATCTCCCTTAAATGAAAAATTCAAGCAAAAGCGTAATGATTAATGATTGAGCAAATGTAATGATTAAATCGTTTTTCCAATATGTTTTTGCAAAAGGACTTAAAATCCTTGAAATCAAAAAACAACCTATCCATACAGTTAAAAATGTAATGAAAAAGTCCATCATACCCACCCTTATTTGAAGGCTCTATGTCTGTATATCTTTAAATGGATGTATAACACTATCCATCTATATTTTACCATCTTTTCTTATTCAACTGCCGTTAACTTACTTGTTCGGCTTATCCCTATTTAATTTACACAGACAAACTCAAAATCAATTGCTCGCCAATTTCCCCTATCTTTCTTCTGCCAGAGTCCTTGTAGCCGACCTTTTCATATAGCTTTTGTGCTGGGATATTCCTTTTATTAACGGCTAAAACGATTTCATTACATTCAGGAAATTCTTGATTTACAAGGCCTTTCAGAAGTTCCATCCCTTTCTTTGCATATCCTTTACCCTGCTGAACATGATTTATGGAAAGTGCAGTTAACAACATAGCGTTTGGATTAGCCGTATATTCTTTTACCCTCGCGCTTGAATGCAATACAAAAAAGCCTACTGGTTCATTTTCACTCAATATTACAATTGGGTGCCGCTCGTGAGTTATTTCCAACATCTCGGTTGGCAATGCCGTAAATTGCTCTTGTTCTTCCGGTAATTCAAACGCCTTAAGGAGTTCAAAATATTCAGACTTATAAAATTGTAATTCTACCTCATTTAATGTCTTCATAAACAACCTCCGCATATTATATCTATGTATAACATATCAGTAGAATGTATGTTCGTGAATATTAAATTTATTTTGATTGAATAGTACTGTCTTACCTGCTACTTAAATTGAAAAAAAATAAAAAGCGATATCTTTGAAATATCGCTCCCAGTTTTAGATAACTATATGAGATTTAAATAATTACCTAATGTCCTCTATCGCTTGCCTAACATTTGAATAAGTTTTAATGGCTGAAAAATCAATGCCCGTGCTAATAGATTTTGTAGCTAAATCAGGACGAATGCCAGTAAAAACTACACTTATTCCCAACAATCGAAGAACATCATATACATTAAATAACTGACTTGCAACGTATGTATCAATAGTCAGGATGCCAGAAAAATCAATAATTAGATAGTTAACCTGCAAGCGCGGAATACTTGGTATGACCTTATCGAAAACATGTTCAACTCTTTCAGGATCGAAGGTACCGATCAACGGAAGAATTGCAATGCCATCTTGGATAGGTACAATAGGGGCCGATAATTCATTAATCGCTCTTTGTTTTTCATTAATCTCTTTTTCTCTTTCATCAATGACACTATCTGTTTGCCGTTCAAAGGCAAGTATGGTCTCGGTCACAGTGGTGTCAAGCATAAAGTTGACTCGTTTATTTACGGCGACCGATTCCTCAGTGGAAAGTCCATGCTCTATGGATACTTGAGTGATTTGTTCGATAAGACCATATCGAATTTGAGGATAGCGCCCTATGATACTTGAAATCCTGCCCTTTAGTTGCGCTTGACGCTCCCCGTTTTTTCTGCTCATTTCGATAAACCCTTGAGGTACTTCATATCCATCCAAAGTAATTCCTTCAGCCGACAATACGATAAACTGAGCGTAAACATTGTAGTAATACTCTAGTTCCTCTTTTGAGAATTCAATTTCAAGTCTTTGAATGATATCATCTACGATTTTAATGGCCAATGGTTCGGCATGGTCTGTTAGATATTTCGCAACAGCCGAAAACGATTTCATTAATCTTTACCCCCAAGTTCAATCTGTTTGGATTGATTATATCTTTAAATCCGCAGTTTGGGAACGATTTCTAAACTCATTAATTTTTTTGCTTTCAAACGTATTTTGAGATACAGCATATTTCGTTTCTAAGCACTAATTCTCCTTCTGAAAATGAAAAGAGACAAAACCTATATGATTTTGTCCCGTAAAAATATACTGTTTACACCTCGTAATGGGGGGCTCCCTCACCTTTTTTAAATTTACGAACTTTGTAAGCCAAAATCCATGCCTAGAATCCTGTTTTTGATCGATTATTCAGATTTCTGTTCAATAATCCATATTTCTGCTTGATAATCTGAATTTCTGCTCATCAATCCGAATTTCTGCTCGATTATTTGAATTTCTGCTCGATTATTTGAATTTCTGCTCGTTAATCCGGATTTCAGCTCGATGACTTAAATTTACGAGCGATTATCCAAATTTATGAGCGATTACCGATATTTATGGGCGATCACTCAACTTTACAGCGATAAAAAACTAAAGGTCCATTTTCCGTTTTGCGGTTTATCTTATCTTCAAAATCATCAATTCCAACGTGATCTCTTTGTCTGCTTGTCCTGTTTTCATCTTGTAATCGGCTTCGGCGAGCTCATTAATGATGGAAAGCAACTCTCTTTCGTCAAACCGGCCCGTTTTTTCCATGGCCAGTTTGACCCGGTATGGATGGATTCGGAGCGCACCGGCGATTTTTTGCTGACTGTATCCTTGTTTCGCCATTTCTTTCACCTGATACATAATCCTTACCTGGCTCGCCATGACGCCGAGAATTTTGATTGGTTCTTCATTTTGTCTGAGCAGCTCATGATAGATGGCGATCGCTTGCTCGACATTTTTCTGCAGGACTTTATCCACCAGAGTAAAAACATTTTGCTCGAGCGATTTTGCGACCAATTTTTCAACGGTTGCCGCGTCAATTCTTTTTTGATCGTCCATGTATAAGGCCATTTTGTCTATTTCGTTTGAAAGGAGCATGAGATTAGTTCCGGCAAGATCCAACAATAAATCGATGGCGTCTTCATCGATTTGTACCGTCCTAGCAGCTGCCCGCTCCCTGATCCAGACTTTCAATTCATGATCCCCAAGTTTTTTCGCTTCGACCGTTACGGCTTTCCGCTTTAATTCCTTGGTGATTTTTTTCCGTTCATCCAATTTTTCATATGGCGCAGTAAGGACAAGAATCGAATAGGATGCAGGATCAGCAAGGTACCGTTCCAGTTTTTTTATATCATGCTCCACTTTTTGTTTTGATTTTTCCGCCGTTAAAAAAGAAGGATTGTGCATGAAAACTAGACGCCGCTCCCCCATAAATGGCAGGGTTTCAACGTCTTCTAGCGCTATTTCTATTGGGGTTTCCTCCAAATCGAACTGCGTGAAGTTAAAATCGATTTCTTCCTCCGTAAGGGCATGTTCCAATAACAATTGCTTCGTTTCATTAATAAGAAAAGCTTCCGTTCCATAAATTAAATACACAGGTGCAAATTTCTTTCGTTTCAGGTCTTTCCAAACATCTAATACCACTGTACCGCCTCATTTATATGTATTCTTATCTTTATGGTATAGGTGGTTTGACATTTTGACAAGATATAATGGGAATTGGCCGTTGCCCGGCCAACTCCCGATCTATATGAACACTGGAAAGGAAGGCCCGGAATACTTCCTTTTCCAGCGGTGATAGGATGGAAAGTAGGTATTAGTGGAAAGCTGCAGGAATGAAATAAGCTGTGCTGCTTTGTATCTTTATTTTCACCCGTCAGTTGTAAACTATTTGTGACAACTCTTGTCAGTAAAGGAAAAAGCGAAGGGGTCCAGCTCGATAAGCCCGTTGTAGATTTTTTTTTTGTAATCGCTTATACTAAAAGGAAATAGGAGGGGTAGACATGAACGAATTTGAAAAAAATGTGCAATCAAAGCGTAATGACGCTATTGATTCCGGAGTTGGCTTTATTGTATCTTTTGGATTTTTTGCCACTATGTTCATTATCGCTACCGTAATTTATTACGTGGGACAATAATGGATCTGGGTACATAGGTGTTACCGGTTGGCCATATCAATCGGGCTCGAGGCTGCGCACTGCAGTCTTTTTTCCGTTTGCGAAATAAAAAAGGATAGAAACTTTCCTTTCTGCATATGCTTAAAAGGTCGCCATTATCATTTACTCCATTCTATGGCAAAACACTTGAAAAGGTTCCGCTCCGGTTTGTGAAACGGTAGGACACCGCGCCATCTTTGTCTGTTCGGTAAATGTGGATTCTTCTTTCATTCAATGCATCCATAACCTCAGTATGGGGATGGCCATAGCGATTCTCCTTCCCGGCAGAGATAATAGCAATCCTTGGCTGCAGTACATCCAAAAACGATTCGGATGTCGATGTTTTGCTTCCATGGTGACCGGCTTTTAGTACATCTGGCCACAAATTCGGGAATACCTTAAGAATTTCTCCTTCGCCGTCCATGCCTAAATCCCCGGTAAACATCCAGCGCTGACCGCCAAATTCCGCATACATCACAATCGATGATTCATTTTTATCCTCTTCCTCCCGGTAAGGATTCAAAATATAAAACATGGCTTCTCCAGCTTTCCAGCGATCTCCCCTTTTAACAGCCGTAAAGGCGATTTTCTTTGCTTTTGCCGTATCGACAAACTTCTCCCGAATATAATCCTTTTCAGAGCCTCTGCCGATGACGATTTCTTCCACATCCATTTCTTTGATTACTTCCTTGACACCTCCAATATGGTCAGCGTCGGGATGGGTCAATATCAGCTTATCCAGTCTGTCGATCCCCTTACTTTTAAGCAAAGGCACTATAATGTCCTTTCCAGTATTAAAAGTGCTTCTCCTCTGCTTCCAGGCTTCCTGTTTAAACATCAGTCGTCCGCCTGTATCGATTAAATAGTTCCCCTTATCAAAAGGAAGCTTGATTAATATCGCATCGCCCTGCCCAATGTCGATGAATATTACCTCTCCAAAAGGATTGAGCTTTTCGATATATAATTGAAAAACCAATAACAGAACGATTGCAGCCAATAAATACTTAACAGTCTTAAATGCTGATAAATCCCAGCCTATAAAAAACACGAAAATGGCCAATACGAGCATAAGCATCAGGAAAAAGGACGGTTTTCCAAACGCGACGGATGCGAGCGGCATGATTGAAACAAATCCCGCCACTTCATTGCTGATTGTAATAATCAAATCGAGAAAATAAATGAAAAAATCGCCTGCGGCAGGATATACGATGTGAATGAGGAAGGCGAGTATGCTGAAGGGTAGAAGAATGGAGTAAAGCGGTACAAAAAATATATTGAGGAATACGCCCAAAATGGTGACTTCATAAAAGTGAAAAAGGAGAATGGGTACCGTGCTCATCTGGCAGACAAAACTAACTATGAATAGCTGAACCGTCCTGCTTTTATAGCGGGGAACTATCGCCGAAGACATGATGATCGAAAAAGCCGCCGCAAATGAAAGCTGAAAGCCGATATTGAATAGCATATAAGGCTGTATGAAAAGAAGTGAAAGATAAACGATGATCATCGATTTTGTGATCGGGATATGTTTTTTGAAAAACAACAGCGAGAAAAAAATCATCGCTATCAAACAGGCCCTCCAAACGGATATGCTGGCTCCCGAAAGAATGACATAGATAGGCAAAAAAACAAGCATGGACAAACTCATCATTTCCCGCGTCACCCCAAGCCTGATTCCCGCATAGAAAATAATTCCTGCCAAAAAGCTGACATGCAGTCCCGAAATGGCGAGCAAATGAACGAGACCAAGCCGCTGAAAAACGGCAAGCTCGTCCTCATTAATCTCCTTCTGTTCACCAAAAAGAAGGGCGGAGACATATCCTCTCGTTTCTTCCGGAAAGTGTTTTTCGATATAAGCGATTCCTTCACTCCTTATTTTCTTGATGCTATCCAGGATATTTTTATTCTCGAAGAAACAGTCGTGAAAGGAAAACCTCTCTACGCTTAGTATCCAGTAAATTCCTTGTTGCTTTAAATAGTTCCGGTAATCAAAGCTGTTTACATTTCGCCGAGTTTCCGGCTCTTCCAAACTGCCTTTAACAGGACAGGATAGACCGACCGCCGCCTGATGCTCAAGCAGCTGCTTTTCATCTAAGGTTGGAATGATATACCTGAGCTGCAATTTTTCATCCGCATCGGAGCGGACCTCAGCGCGAAGGATGTTCCCATCAATGTCCGGGATTTCTGTAAAGGTAATCTGAAAAGAGGTTTCTGTACCTGTATAGGAGGTGGAGCGAAGATGATCGGCAATAGATGCTGCAGAAAGGAAAAGAGCGATTGTTATCACTTGAAGAATAACGGCGCGATAGCCGTTTTTATCATACACAAACGCCAAAAAAAGGATGATACAAAAAGAGGCCTTCCAGCCCAAAAAAGAAAAAGCCGTAACACCAAGGGTTGCGGAAACGGCTAAGAATAGAAGATGACTCATAAACCCTCCAGTCTGCTATTTTTTAATTTCAAATATATCCTGAATCTCTACCTGTTCCGTTTTCACGCCAGCTTGCTTGAACAGCTCTATCGCGTAAGGATGGTTTTTATAATCTTCTGCGTAAAAAACGGTCTTAATCCCTGCCTGGATGATCGTCTTGCAGCATTGCAGGCAGGGGAAATGCGTCACGTATAAATCCGCTTCTGCTGTCGGAACGCCGAACTTGGCACATTGCAAAATCGCATTCATTTCGGCATGTATCGTCCTGACACAATGATTATCAATCACATAACAGCCATCATCGATACAATGGTCTCCCCCGGCTATCGAGCCATTGTAGCCACCGGCAATGATCCGTTTATCGCGCACAATGGTCGCACCGACAGTCAGCCTGGTACACGTGCTTCTTAACGCGAGCAATTGGCTCTGCGCCATAAAATACTGATTCCAGCTAATCCGTTCCATAGTTGCTCTCCTTTTTACATAATTCGACTTCTTTCTTCATTCTACCCTCTTCTTTTTAGTTTGGGTAGACCTGACTAGTTAACTGTAATCGAGTCCTGTAATTTTTCGAATGTTTTGTCTCCGATTCCTGAAATATTTTTTAGATCCTCAATTGCTTGAAACGGACCGCTTTTCTCTCTGTATTCAATGATGGCCGTTGCTTTGGCGGGACCGATGCCCGGCAATGTATCCAAATCGGACTCGGCGGCGGTATTTAGATTAATTTTATCACCTTCCGCTCCTTGTGAACCGACTGCAGTCCCCTCTGCCGGCATACCGCTACTCACAGCATCCTCCCCGACCTCTGGCACATAAATGACCATCTGATCTTCCACAAGCTGCGCGAGATTGACCTTGTTCTTATCAGCATTTTCGGTAAAGTTACCCGCCTTCGTTACTAAATCAATGACCCGTTCGCCTGCTTTTGCCGTAAAAACACCCGGACTTTTCACCGCTCCTTTTACATCCACTTTGACAACAGTTGGTGATTTCGTTTCAGCAGGTGCCTGACCTGCTCCATCTTTTATTTCCTCAGCAGCGAAAGCCGGCTGCTCTTCTTCTTTAAAAAATGGATCTGCCTCATTTTTACCAGTCTCAAGCGATTGCTGGTAAAAGAAATAACCGGCACAACAGGCGATGATAATCAGCGAGATCATTCCCAGCTTCTTTTTTTGGACTATTTTCATACATTGACAACCTCCGTGTTCATTTTCTGCGGTATACAGTCATAAGATTATTCTGAGAGACATAATTTTTTTAGGAGAAGTTCCGCTTAGAGAGGGGGAGGAAAATGAAAGTCGGTGTAATTGGAACAGGAAATATGGGGACGATTCTTATTGAAGCGCTCCTTGAAGCAAAGGGGCTCGAACCAACAGATTTGACAATAACGAATCGGACACTCTCGAAATCATTTTCCCTGAAAGATAAGTTCGCCGGTATAAGAGTCGCTGATTCTTCCGAACAAGTGGTCAAAGAATCTGACGCTATCTTTATATGTGTGAAGCCGCTGGAATTCCATCATGTCGTTACAGCCATCAAGCCTTATATCAATAACAGCCAATGCGTCATTTCAATTACAAGCCCGATATCAGTGAAACAGTTGGAATCACAGCTTGACTGCAGCTGCGCACGCTTTATTCCGAGCATTACAAACCGCGCTTTATCAGGAGTATCGTTGTTAAGCTTCGGGGAAGCCTGTTCCTCCGAATGGATGGATGCTTTGACAGACTTGGCTTCCCGCATCTCGACACCGGTCACGATTGAAAACGAGATCACAAGGGTTGCATCCGATATCGTCAGTTGCGGGCCTGCGTTTTTCAGTTACCTGGCGAGGGCTTTCATTGATGGGGCATGTAAAACGACGAAGATTGATGAACAGACGGCAACACTTTTAACAGAGAAAATGCTTGTCGGTCTTGGAGAGCTTTTAAGAAAGGAACTTTACACATTGCCAACCCTGCAAGAGAAGGTTTGTGTAAAAGGCGGCATTACCGGTGAGGGGATCAAGGCGTTGGATGCTGGGGTGGGAGACATGTTTCAGCATCTTTTCCATGCCACGCATGAAAAATTCGCGGAAGAAATCGAAAAAATCGAAGAGCAATATGGAACTCCTTATTAACATTCGCTGTAAATAGTTAGTTTCCTTCTAAAAAAATAAAAAAAAGAACCGTTTGAGGCCTGAGCTCCTTCAAACGGTTCTTTATTTTTTCCTGGCGACAAATAATATTCTTTCGGTCTTGTCATGGACTGGCTCTTCTTCTAAATCCGAGAGAATCTCCAATAATTCAAAGCCGGCATCCTCAAGCCATTTCTTATACTGCTCAATCGGATAGGTTCGCTGATAATGATATTCATCAAACCGATCATAAAGGCCGCTCTCACGGTCTAAGACAAAAAAGCTTAAATCATGCTCGACACTGTACGGCTCTCCACTCGGGAAGCAATCCCAAATGTAAGAAACGTCCTCGTCATTGACAGCGAAGGTTTTGTTTTGGAAGAGATGTTCCATTTTATAAACAGAGTGCACGTCAAACATAAACAATCCAGCTGTCTTTAAGTGACTGTGCACCTGCTTAAAGGTGCGCGGAACATCGCTTTCCTCGCGGATATAATTAAGAGAATCACAAAATATCGTGACACAATCATAATCACCAAGACCATCAAGCTCGGCCATATTTTGCTGGAAGAACGGGATACTCAATCGCTGATTCATCGCTTTTCCGTTTGCCACGGCAAGCATTTCCTCGGATAAATCAACCCCAGACACGGCAAAACCATGCTTTGCGAGCTCGATGGTGAATTCCCCGGTCCCGCAGGCAAGGTCAAGAATGTCCTTGCCAACGATTCCGTATCGGTCCATTCTCGAAATGAGCATATCCAACCATTGATCATAAGGAGCATCTCTCATCAAGTAATCGTACACATAGGCAAAACGTTCATAGGTCATTGACTTAATTCACTATGAAGGTCTTCTGTCGGTGCGTCGCCCCATAAACGTTCGAGGTTATAGTAGCTTCTTTCATCGCGGTGGAAAATGTGAGCCACAACATCACCAAGATCAACGAGCACCCATTTTGCTTCGTCGAATCCTTCTAAACGCTCGACTTCATAGCCCTGTTCTTGCGCTTTGTCCTTCATTTCGCGGGCAATCGCCTGAACCTGCTTATCTGAATTTCCGTGGCAAATCAAGAAATAATCTGCAACGAGCGATATGCCCTTCATATTTAACACAATGATATCTTCCGCTCTTTTATCGTCTGCCGCTTTTGCAGCGGTAATTAAAAGGTCTCGTTCATTCATTCCATCTTCTCCTTAAATTTGAGTATGAGGTCGTTATACGTATGAAAGGTATCAGGATAAACCGCCTGATTTCTTTTCATTAAAAAAAAGATCGTGTTCCGCAACGTTTCGATGACGGCCAGATCAAGATGTTCCTTTGTCGTTTCCCTGACTGCATCCACCCCGGGGAATGCCCGGCCCGGTTCGATATAATCCGCGAGAAAAACGATTTTATCAAGAAGTGTCATCTTCACTCTTCCGGAGGTATGATACCGGATCGCATCGAGGATCTCGGGGTCGGTTATTCCCGCTTCCTTTTCCACGAGATACGCGCCGACCGGAGCATGCCACAATTCGGAATTATAGATAAGCAAATCCTCGGCCATTTTTTGCGAAAGAATGATCTCCTTCATTTCATCCTTCGGCCTGAATTTCGCATAGTCATGAAAAATCGCGGCCAATTCTGCTTTCTTCGGATCTGCGCCGTATCTTTTCGCAAGGATGATGGAGGTTTCCATAACACCTAATGTGTGTTGATAACGCTGTTCGGTTATCTGCTCTTTTACAAGGCGCAGTGCTTCCTCACGGTTCATATAAATCATTCTCCTCAATATAACGGATCACTTTCTCAGGAAGCAAGTATTTGACCGTCTTGCCTTTTTTTAACTTCTCCCTGATAAGAGAGGAAGAAATCAACATCTCGGGAATATCAACCAACGTAATCTTGTAATCGGTGACCTCACTGTAAGTGGGCCGCTTCACACCGACGAACCGGACGAGCTTCATCAATTCATCAATCTTATGCCAATGAGGCAGGTACTCGATCATATCCGCACCAATGATAAAATTAAATTCATGGTCCGGTTCTTTTTGCCGAAGCAGCTCGATCGTATCATACGTATAGGAGGTTCCTTTACGTTCAATCTCTATCTTCTCAATCGAAAAAAAGTCATTTCCTTCTATCGATAGGCTCAACATCTCAACCCGGGCCTCGTCCGTCACGTCTTGGGTCTTTTCTTTATGGGGAGGAACGTGATTAGGCATAAATCTGATTTCATCAAGTTGCAACGCGTCCAATACTTCATTTGCCACAACTAAATGTCCGATATGCGGCGGATCGAATGTGCCGCCAAGAATGCCGATTTTTTTCATGTTTGGGTCCCCACCTTATGGGAGCTTGATTTGTTTGTTTTCCCTTGATTCCTTGTACAATACAATTGTATTTCCGATCACCTGGACCAGCTCCGCACGCGCACCCTTTGACAGAGACTCTGCCACCGTATCCCTATCTTCCTCGCAGTTTTGCAGCACGCTGACCTTCAATAGCTCGCGCGCTTCCAATGCTTCACCCACCTGCTTGATCAGGTTGTCATTGACACCGCCTTTGCCGACTTGAAATATCGGATTAAGGTGATGCGCACTTGATCGTAAAAATCTTTTCTGTTTTCCCGTTAACATCTGTTAACCTCCTAGTTTGTTCAAGACAATTTGCTTCATTCTCTCCACATCGGGGAAAACCCCTGTCCAGATTTCAAAAGCAAATGCCGCCTGATAGGCAAACATCCCGAGGCCGTTTTGTATGGAAGCCCCTTGCTGTTCTGCTGCTGTTAGAAGCTTTGTTTGCAGCGGATTGTAAATAATGTCGCTGACGAAAGCTCCCTTTTTTATATTGGCTGTCTCAATTGGTGTTTCTTCCAGCTTCGGACTCATTCCGACTGACGTTGTCTGGATAATGATATCATAGTCTCCCAGGTTCTGTTCCGCTTCTGAGATTGAAAGGGCCCGTGAAGCCTTCTCAAACGGGCAATCAGCCACAAGCCTTTCCGCCTTTTCAGGAGTCCGATTTGCAATATCAACAGTATGGATGCCTTCTTTAACAAGGGTAAAATAAATCCCCCTTGCCGCACCACCCGCACCGACAATCAGAATCTTTTTTCCTGCCAATGTTGAGGCATATTGTTCGGTTAGTGCTTGTAAAAAGCCTTTACCATCTGTGTTATAGCCGATGAACTTCCCATTTTGATTCACGACTGTATTAACGGCGCCAATGGCAAGAGCGACTTCTTCCACTTCATCAAGCAGCGGAATGATCGCCTCCTTGTGGGGAATCGTGACGTTAAATCCGGAAATCCCGATCGCTTTCATCCCTCTTACTGCATCGGAAAGCAGATCTGAACGCACATGAAAATGATGATAGTATGCTTTTATATTTTGCGTGTTAAACGCGTCATTATGAATATCAGGTGACATGGAGTGTTCAATTGGATCACCGATTACCCCGTATATTTGTTTCATTTCATCACCCTATCATTAGATTAACGATTTTCGGATCATCACATTCACGCCTTTTGGAACGTAGGCCGCTATTTTTGCTCCCGGTTCATTGACCGTAATCCAGCCTAGCCCGGAAAAAACAATATCGATTTTTTCCTCTTTTATCATAAATTCCCTTCTTACCATCTCGGGAAACTCATCCATTTGCTCTTTGCGAGGAGGTGCCAGCATCTCGCCCACATGGTTTCGATACAATTCATCCGCGTTCTCAAGCTTCGTGCGGTGAATGTCCAATTCATTGGAAATATAACATGTGAAAGATCTTCGTCCGCCGGAAATATAGTCAAACCGAGCCAACCCGCCAAAAAACAGTGTTTGTTGTTCATTCAACTGGTACACTTTCGGTTTGATTTCTTTTTTTGGAGTAATGAACCTCAGATCACGCTTGTCCACAAAATGCGCCATTTGATGATGGTTGATAATCCCTGGTGTATCGATTAACGCTTTGTCGTCATCAAGTGGGATTTCAATCGTATCAAGCGTTGTACCCGGAAAATGAGATGTCGTGATGATATCACCCTCACCGGTTACTTCCTTGATCAGACGGTTGATGAAGGTCGACTTTCCGACATTCGTACAGCCGACAACATATACGTCCTTCCCTTTTCGGTAATGATCGATAGCCGCGGCTGCTTCCGCGATATTGCTGCCTTTATTTGCACTGACGAGCATGACATCGATTGGACTCAGGCCTAATTCCTTTGCCGATTCTTTCATCCAATGGATAACTCGATTGTGTTTGACGGACTTAGGCAGCAGATCGGCCTTGTTTCCAATCAGCAGCACGTCATTCTTGCCCACAAAACGGTGCAGTCCCGGCAGCCAGCTTCCATTAAAATCGAAAATATCGACGATTTTAACAATCAGGGAATCGGTCTGTCCGACTTCATTTAATATTTTCAAGAAATCGTCGTCTGTTAAGGATACATCTTGTACCTCATTATAATGTTTCAGTTTAAAACATCTTTGGCAAATGATGCTTTCCTTTTCAAGCGCTGATTTGGGTGTATAGCCCAATTCTTTCGGGTCTTCAGTCTGGACTTTTACACCGCAGCCGATACAAACGATATCATTTACGCTCATTCGGATCCTCCCATTCTAACATGCCTTTACGTTTAAAAAACGTTAAAATCCTTCTTTCAATATTTCTGTTGAACCTTGTAATAAACCCGTCAGTCCGGGCAACAGGCACGACTAAAATCGTATGAAAACCGTTACGATTGCCACCTAATACATCCGTTAACAGCTGGTCCCCGATCACAACGGTTTCCTCTCTTTTTAAGCCCATATTTTTTATCGCTTTCCGAAAAGCTTTCCCCATCGGTTTACGGGCTTGAAAAATGAATGGGATTTGAAGTGGATCGGAAAAAGATCTCACCCTGTTTTCGTTATTATTTGACACAATCGTCACTAAAATCCCATGATCCCGCATGTTATCAAACCACTGGATCAGCTTTGGCGTTGCAGTAGGGCGGTCCCATTCCACTAGCGTATTATCCAGATCAGTGATAATCCCTTTAACCCCTTTAGCTTTCAGGCTTTCCGGCGTTATATCAAATATGCTTTTCACATGTTCACTCGGCAAGAATATTTTAAGCAAGTTTTACACCTCTATATTTTCCGTCAAATTTTTCGTCTCTATCATATCGAATTTCCGGCTTTCTTTCAAAAAAATCAATATCCATAACAGATTTCTGTAAATAATATGTCTAAAAAGCTGTTATAATCGCTTTTCATGATAAACTTTTCGACAAAATCACTAAAAATCCATTTTGTGGATAAGTTTATGCACATTAGCCACGCTGTTCTAAGTATATACCTAGCCGTTATGAACAGGTTAACCACAAGTTATCCACTTCGCTATGTGGATAACAGAACGATTGTTCTGTAGTCTGATTTCTGATAAAGTAAGGATACATCAAGGATAACTTATCATTATATGTTCCAAAAACCATAGTAGACCCTTTAAAAAAATATTGGAGGTGAGACGGTTTATGAATAAGCTATCTGATGATCTATTAATCGAGTCGCATTCTAAAGCCTGCAAATTAAAATTAAGCATCGACTTTATTCGTCTCATTGAGACTGAAATTCACCGACGATCACTGACACACAAAATTACAACGAACTTGTAATTTCTATATGGGAGGCTGGTTACTTCACCAGCCTCTTTTTATTTCTCATCTTTCTTCATTACTATGCCAATCCCTTCTCCAACACGAACATCGGTGGGGACAGTTAAATCATCCGCGATTGTAAAAGTGTCCTTTTCGAAAAGCAAAACAACCGTAGAACCAAAGCTAAAATAGGCGAATTCCTGGCCTCTTGAAAGAGAGCTGGTCTCATCCGTGATCACAATTGAATTGACGAACATCGCCCCCACCTTAACAACCGCAACATGGCCGCTGCCATGCTTCACTTCTGTTATATTTCGATAATTCTTCGATAACGGAGACCGCCCGTATTTCATACCCATCCGGTTTACCGGAAATGACTTTTTTCCAATGACCCAGCGGTTCGTAACTTCCCCTTCAATAGGGGCATGAATCCGGTGGTAATGGCTCGGGCTTAAATATAGAACCATATACTTTCCATCGATGTATTTCGATACAGCCGCTCCATCGCCGAGCATTTCCCCGACGGAATAAACTTTGCCTTTTACAATAATCTGCTTATCCCTCGTGATCTCCCCATAATCCTCCAAAACTCCGTCTACCGGACTGACAACGACCGATTCCAGGTCGCTGATCCCCCTCGTCCCACTCTTTAATCTTCGCGTAAATAAATCATGAAGAGTCGGGAAAGACCCGATATCACCATCTATTTCTTCTTTATTGATGTTATAAACTTTAGCATATCCTGGAATGAAAGGCCGGCTCCACTTTGAGCGGCTGAACCGCCTCAAGGCACCTGAGGAAATTTTTCCATTTGTTAATTCAATCAATATGCGGTAAAAAGGCTGAAGCAAACGTGAACACCACCATGTAATAAAATAAAATAAATTTAAAAGCCCTTGCATATAATGCACGGAATAAAATATTATTATATAATAAACTGTGACTTTCGTCAGCACTGCCTCTGCTGTCGATCAGCTGCTCCAAAAGCTGTCTTATTCAGTTGTGAGAGGAGTGAAAAAATTGAAATTACTATTATCAGACGTGCTGGACAATACAATTAAAAAGCTAAAAACCCAAACAGCTAACATCCTTACGCTTGTTAACCTATCCCTCGGGGGATTTGCTATAATTGCCGTAATGAATGGCGAATTAAATCTAGGCTTATTGCTGATCTTCCTGGCGGCGCTTGCTGACCGCTTTGACGGAATGGTTGCCAGAAAGTTTAACATTGAATCTGAACTTGGCAAACAACTCGATTCCATGTGCGATATCATCTCTTTTGGCGTTGCCCCTGCTCTATTACTCTATCAGGGAATTCTAGATGAATTCGGCGCACCTGGAGCATTCTTCACTGTATTTTACATTGGCTGCGGCGCATTCCGCCTCGCCAAATTCAATATCACCGAGAATAACGGTTACTTTACGGGACTGCCAATCACGGCTGCCGGCTGCCTCGCCACGTTAAGCTTCTTGGCGATACCGTACTTTCCTGCCGTATTCTTCCTGTCCTTAATGATTATATTATCATTCTTGATGGTCAGTCCATTTAAACTTAAAAAAGTTTAAGAGATTTGTAGAAGAAACGCCCTCCGTTGTGTATGTGAACTATGACCCGAATAATGGACACTTAAAAAAGTCTCTTATTCGGGTTTTTTGTA
>NZ_QVTC01000039.1 GCF_003429085.1 Bacillus sp. V59.32b
AATGTTGTTTTTGGGAAGGGAATCTGCGAGACTCCTGCGGAAAAACGGGCTGGCAAGACCCCGCAGCGAGGTACGAGTGAGGAGGCTTGCCAGTTCGTCCGCGGAAAAGCGAGTAGATTCCATGACCATTTGAAAATCAACAATGGAATTTAACAGAGCCAACTTAAAAAAGCATCAACATACATGCAGTTGTTTTCGAAAAGTAATTCTCGGTCCATGTCTATAGATCAATTTTTGTTGTAGAATAGAATATGTTAAGTAAGGGTTTAAATAGTTCTATAGCAAATGGAAAGGGATTTTAATAAAATAATTAAAGTAAGATTTCTAAAAAACGGTTAACGGCTATCATTGAATAAATAACATTCTGAGTCGCAAAATAAACGATAAAAAGGTGAATATAAGCATGAATAAAACAGCAAAAATTAATCAAGAAATCATTTCAATTTTAGAGGATAAAATTCAGTTAATCAAAAGAGATTCAGGGGCGATATATTTAGTCGGCCCCATCAGATTGCCTGTTAATTTAGATGGAGAAACCGTTACATTCAAGTGGTATTGCTGGTTGAATTGTGACGAGGTGACGGAGGATTATGAGCGGATCATCGAGAAGCTTTCCTCTGAAAACCTGGCCGAATACCAGCAATCCAGTGTTCTGGTATACGGGGATTTTGAATACGGTGAAGAGGCATTAATCCGTATGCATTCCATTTGTCATACGGGCGATATTTTTGGAAGCAAACGATGCGATTGCGGTTTCCAGCTTAAACAATCGATGAAAATGATCGTCGAACATGGAACAGGAGCATTATTTTATTTAGCCAACCATGAAGGAAGAGGCATCGGTCTGTTTAGTAAGGCAATGGCGTATGTTTTGCAAGAAAATGGACTTGATACCGTTGAAGCGAACGAGAGTCTTGGTTTTGTCGATGATTCCCGAAATTACAGTGATGCAATCGAAGTATTGAAAGCACTGCGTACCAAGCCCGTAACGCTCATTACGAATAATCCTAAAAAAATGGATGCCCTGCAAAGCTCTGGCATGCATGTATCAGGCAGGACGCCTTTATGGGGGGATATTTCGGAATTCAACGAGAAATATTTGCAGACAAAAGTAAAGCGGTCCGGTCATATCGAAGACAAGGGAACGAGTTCAAATGACTAACCATGAATTTTACATGGAATTGGCCTTGAGAAATGCAAAAGCGATGAAAGGGCAAACAGACCCGAATCCATTGGTCGGCTCGGTGATAGTCAATGACAATAGGGTTGTCGGAATCGGCGCACATCTAAAAGCTGGAGAACCGCATGCGGAAATCCATGCGATTCGGATGGCCGGAGACAAAGCAAAGGGCGGAACCATTTACGTCACGCTCGAACCTTGTTCCCATCATGGACGGACCGGGCCATGTGCAGTCGCAATTGTTGAGGCCGGTATTAAGACAGTGGTCATTGCCACGCTGGATCCGAACCCGCTTGTTTCCGGCAGAGGTGTCAAAATCCTTCAGGATGAGGGCATCGAGGTTGTCGTTGGAATTTGTGAAGCAGAATCACGGAAAATGAATGAAGTATTCAATAAATTCATTGTCCGCCAAACTCCTTTCGTGACATTGAAATCCGGCATTACATTGGACGGGAAGATCGCCACGGCTTCAAATAGCAGCAAGTGGATCACCTCCGCGGATGCCCGTCATGATGTCCATCAATTAAGAAACGAAAATATGGCGATACTGGTCGGGATTCATACAGTGATTCAAGATAACCCGGAGTTAACGACAAGAATCCCGAATGGACGGAATCCGATACGCGTCATTTTGGATTCGACTTTAAAAGTCCCTCTCGAATCGAGAGTGGTAACCGATAAGCAGGCAGAAACCTGGGTGTTTACAAGTGAATCGCATCAACCAGAAAAGAAAAAGAAACTGGAAGAGCTAGGTGTCAAAGTTTTCGTAACAAAAAATCCATCCCGGGTCAATCCATCAGAGGTTTTGGAAATCCTCGGCAAACAGCTCGTATCTTCTTTATTAATTGAGGGCGGTGGAACGATCAACGCTTCATTTGTCGAAAACAAATTAGTGGATAAAGTGACAATCTATATTGCTCCAAAATTGATTGGCGGTTCTGCTGCGCCTACTTTTTTAGAAGGGGCAGGTATCGATCAGATGGGAGATGCGATCGAAATATCCGATGTGTCCGTTACGAATCTGGGCAAAGACTTTAAGTTTACAGGCTATCCAATTTACAAAGAGGAATCTTGATATGAAATTTGGTTTTGATATTGATGATACGTTAATCAATTTACGCGAACATGCCTTTCATATATACAATAAAAAATTGAATCAGAATGTGGCCATCGATGTATTCCAAGCATTAAGGACCGTTGAAATTCATGAAGCATTTGGCTTAACGGCGGAACAAGGCAAGCATATGTGGAACAATTCTTTGGAGGATATTTACTATACCTCCTGTCCTCCTTATCCAGAAGCGGTTGAGACGCTGAGCGCATTAGATGAGCAAGGGCATGAAATTTATTATATTACAGCGCGACCGAAAGAACATGGAGAACGGACGAAGAAGTGGTTAATGGAACAGGGCTTTCCGGTTCAAGAAGGCAGATTCTACTGGGGCATGAAAGATGAGGACAAGGTGAAAATCATTCAGGAGTTGGGGCTGGATTTTTACTTTGATGATAAGCCTTCAGTCCTCGAAACGTTAACGAAGGCTTCGTTACGATTATATGTAAAAAATCAATCCTACAATCAGCATGTCAATTTGCCTCGGATTACAGACTGGGCTGAAATGAATGAGATCATCAAGCAAACGATTAAACCGGAATGAATAGTAGGGCATTACTCCAAATTTGGAGTAATGTTTTTTTGTTTTGAACCGTAGCTAAGAAAAATTAACTTAGATTTTGGTTCCTTCACTAGATTGCATTTATTCTAATAGATAACATAGCTGTTCTATTAAATTACCGGTCTATTTTATTTTGTAATAGAATTGTAATATCCCTGTGATGCGAATGTTATGGTTAATCGTTTATATTATGTTTAGCAAATCACAACCGGGGGTAAACTAAATGCTTAAGAAATTTATCGCTGCTCTATCAATTGCAGCCATCGTTGGAACTGTTGCACCGTCAATTGGAGAAGCTGCACCACACCACACAAAAGCTATCTCAACTGCCAAGAGCAATTTAGGAGTTAAGTATAAATGGGGCGGCATTACACCAAAAGGATTTGATTGCTCAGGACTTGTGAAATATTCATACGGCAAGGCAGGAAAAACATTGCCTCGTACGGCAGCCGAAATGTACAAAAAAGGTACACGAGTAAGCAAGCTGGCAGTCGGCGACCTAATGTTCTACGCACCAAACAAAGCTTCAAGACCGACTCACGTCTCTATCTATATGGGAAGCGGGAACATGATCCACGCTGCTTCATCAAAAGGCGTGTCTATCGCAAAGACAAGCAACACATACTGGAAACCAAAATACATTGGCGCAAAGCGCATATAATAGGTAAGAGAACCGTTAGGGTTCTCTTTTTTTTTATACCGGAAAACTTACATAGGACCATCCGGAAATATGAGAAAATAGACTTTAAAAGGAGAGATGAATTTTTCATCTATTGTTCCATATAAAAGTGCAATTTTGTATTAACTTTGATAAGAAGACCCGTCCCAAAGATACCCCTTAATTAAATCCAAATCTAATTCTGCACCGATGCCTGCTCCGTTAGGAATATCCACTCGTCCATTAGATGGTTTTATTGAAATGAGGCCGGAAAAAGGATTTTCCATTACATCCCACTCCACTGGTTCAATGTCTTCCCCTTCCATTTTACTCCAGGGCGGCAAGCTGGCCTGGCCAAACAAAGAATATAATCTGGATAGTACTCCATCGTAACTATGAGGGGACACCCGTATGCCAAAATGACGGGCAAGTTGCAAGGTCTCCCGGAATTGATCAATTCCACCTACATGCATAATATCAGGCTGAATGATATCGAGTGCATTTTGACGGAGCAGCGGTAAAAATTTTTTAGCACTTATAATATTTTCCCCTCCTGCAATTGGGACAGAAAGGCTTGAACGCAGAATCTGATATTCCACCGGGTTATCTACCGGAAGCGGTTCTTCAAACCAGAGTACATTTGACCAATTTGAAAAGTAACGATTCCACAAACGGGCTGTTGCCATATCGTAGCTTTGATTGGCATCCAGAATCAGCTGCATTTTTTCGGCATCCAATTTTTGAATCAGTTTAACATGGGCTAAGTCTTCTGCGAATTTTTTTCCTCCAATCTTTATTTTTATTTTGCTATAACCTTTCATTATTGTGTCTTCAACAAAATCAATAGATTCACGTATCCAATCGTTGCTTTCACTATATGATTGAAAGGACGCATATACGGGGATGCTTTTTTGGAATGTCCCTCCCCATAGGTCACATATTGAAATATTTGCGGACTTGGCGATGATTTCTGTTAATGCCATGCTTACCGCTGCTGCTGCCCGCCCGTGCCATTTTTTGATCGTTTCCACTAATGCTAGCCGATCCGATGCTTGTTTTCCGATAAGGAAAGGAATAATTCTTTCATTAAATCCCATATGAATCGTAGGTAGCCAATCAACACATTCTCCCCAACCATCTAATCCACTTGTCGTTATGATACGTATTAAATAACACGATCTATATTTTTTATAACCATTTGCATCACCATAAGGTTTAGAAATTTTATGAAGTAAAGGGAAAGTTTCTATCCTTTCAATTTGCATTTTCTGCCCCCATTAGACATGTTTTACATTATAGTGTCCTTCCTCCGTTAGATTTATTTCATGATTGATATTATTTTTTATAATTCTCTCAAAAAAGTGCATTAAAATACCCACTAAAAGCTTATGGAATTCAGATATTTTCCGATAAAGATAATATGAAGTAAACGAGGAATTTAGATTTCTTATGTTGCCTGTAATAGTTCAGTAGTCAGGGGGATATGGAAAATTACAGATACTTCAGGATATGCAATCCAGAGCAATTCAAAACAAAGGGGCCGGGGAAATGAGAAAGAAAAAGTTAAAACTTAAATTAGGCACGAAAATTAATTTTATTGTATTAGGGATTTTGCTATCCTTATCCATTGTTATGGGAATCGTGGTCGTTCAGCAAGTTACTGCCGGAATTAAGGAATTCGCAGTCGAAAAAGCAAAGGGTGATTTAAGTGTCGCTTACGAGTATTTAAACTCTGAACACCCTGGGGCTTGGAGCGTTAAAGATGGAAAGCTGTCTAAAGGTTCCACCGTATTCAATGATAATTTCGAATTTGTTGATTTGATCGGAGAACAAACGGGCGATACAGTAACGATATTTCAAGGGGATACTAGAATCGCCACAAATGTTATGATCGATGGCGAGCGGGCTGTTGGAACACAAGTTTCCCCGGAAGTTGCCGAACAAGTGCTCACCAAAGGTGAAAAATTCTATGGGGAAGCAGAGGTTGCCGGTAATGGATATCAAACGGCCTACATGCCCTTGAAAGACGCTGATGGAGAAATTATCGGGATTTTTTATGTAGGGGCATCACAGAAGATTATAGATAGCACAATAGCCGGTTTTCTTAAATCGTTTATAATAGTTCTTGCAGTTGTGATTGTTGCTGCCGTAATAATAACTATATGGTTCACGAGACGATTAAGAAAACGATTAACAACACTATCAGAAGCTCTAGGAAATGCCGGGAATGGGAATTTTACAGTGGAAATTACAGATCAGGCCGGTGATGAACTTTCAGACCTTTCAAACAGCTACAATGATATGAGAGAAAGCCTCAAAAGAATGATTGTGGAAGTCACAGAAACGACTGAGCAGGTTGCAGCATCCGCAGAGCAACTGACCGCAGGTGCAGAGCAAACAAGCAAGGCAACGGAGCAAATCACTGAAGCAATACAGCAGGTAGCAAATGGCGCCGAAAGCCAAACGGAAAATGTGGAAGAAAGCGCAAAGACAATGGAAGAGATCACAAAGGGGATTCAGGGAATAGCGGAAAATTCCTCATCCATCGCTGAAATTGGCTTGCAGACAACAGAGCAAGCGAAAGCCGGAGAGGTCTATGTCAGTAAAACCGTGGAACAAATTAACGCTATCGATAAAGCAGTTAATACAAGCGGTGAAGTCATCACTTTATTGGATAAGCGGTCACAGGAGATTGGTAAAATCACAAACGTGATTACAGATATCGCCGACCAAATAAATTTATTGGCTTTAAATGCGGCCATCGAAGCTGCGCGTGCAGGAGAACATGGTAAGGGGTTCGCTGTAGTTGCAGATGAAGTCCGTAAGCTGGCAGAGCTTTCCCAGGCATCTTCCTCTCAAATCTCTGAACTTATCAAAGGCATTCAGGTTGATATGGAACGGTCAAACAGCTCAATGGAGCAGGTGAAGTCGGAAGTTCAAGACGGATTGAACATCGTCGAGAAAACTCAAGTGAGCTTTAAGGAAATCCTTGCATCAACAGAAATAATGGGTACTAGGGTAGATGAAATGGCAGCAGCTTCGGAACAAGTATCCGCCAGCGCCCAGGAGGTAGCTGCCTCTGTTGCAAGTATCTCTACCGTTTCCCATGAAACCTCGATGCATTCCCAAACAGTGGCAGCATCAGCGGAAGAACAACTGGCTTCAATGGAAGAGATTACATCCGCCGCCAATGCCTTATCAGAAAGAGCGATGCACCTGCAAGAAATGATGGGTGAATTCAGTATTAAATAATACGGCTTCAGAAATGATTAAGTCGTATTGACTGGCTAGTTACAAAAATAAAAAAAGCGGCTGACTCCAAAGATGTAAGATTGTAGCCTTTGAAGTCAGCCGCTTTTAGTTTTCTTGAACCGATTTTGCTGCTTAAGCATTATGCTCTCAACCGTTCAGGCTTCCTTGTTTCAAATAACCCAGTTTCAAAGAAAACGTCTGCCATAATCGTTATTAATAATAAATTAACAACAATATTTAAACAGCGAACGGAAAAAAGGGACATATGTCCTTTTTTTGTTCCCGGAAATGCTCTTTAATAAAGACAAGATCGCTTCAATTCATTTTATAGGGAGGTCATTTATGAAAGAAATCTTTAATCAAGGCTTGTTACACTTTCATATGCAAGCTCATGAATAAGACAGACTGTTTGATAAAGACATACAAAAAGAAATGAAGTTATATCAATTAAATAAAGGCGAGCTTTTATGTTCGAATGGAGATAAATTGGAGAATATGTATTTCCTTGTGGACGGGAAATTAAAAATCTATACAACGCTTCCAAACGGAAAAGTTTTGAGAAGTTATCCAAATCGTATTATGATAATCCTGCATTCTTGCAATTCATTGTTCAAAAACTGAGCCATAATAATTATATTCATTTTCCAGTTTTACAAGTGTAAATCTTCTTTATCCGGTTGAAAACAGGCTTGCCAGTTATCTTTTAGCTGTAATGGGTGAAAAAAGCCATTTACTATTTTCTGAGGACATGAAAACATTCAATCTAACTGAAGTTGCTGATTTGCTGGGTACCAGCTATAGGCATTTCAATAAAGCCTGTGGAATAGGAATCATGATACTTGGCATCTTAATTTTTAAACTTAAACAATAATAACCTATTGTTTCCATATTAAATTATGGTAACCTACTTATAATTCCCAGAAAATCTTATGGAGGGGGTATGAGCGGATGAAAACCAATAAACATATTGATTTGAGCCATACGATTGAGGATGGGCTGATCACATATAAAGGGCTGCCTGCTCCAATTATCTGTGACTATTTGAGCAGAAAAGAATCGCGGAATCATTACGAAAGCGGGACAGAATTTCAAATCGGCAAGATTGATATGGTAACCAATACAGGTACATATGTAGATGTTCCTTTCCATCGTTACGCCAATGGTAAAGACTTATCGGAAACGCCTGTCGATAAATTTGCGGGCATGGAAGGTGTTGTTGTAACGATTGATGAAAATACCAAAGCCAATGATGAAAAGTGGTTTTTCGGTCTTGAGATTAAAGGGAAAGCGGTTTTGGTGAATACTGGCTGGGATAAAAACTGGCAAACAGATCAGTATTTCGAAGATCACCCTTTTTTAACTGAAGGGGCAGCCAAATATTTAGTGAAAACCAAAGCAGCCTTAGTCGGGATCGATTCAGTAAATATTGATGATACGTCAGGTAAAGCCAGGCCTGTCCATTCGATTCTATTAAAAGAAGAGATTCCTATTGTAGAACATTTATGTAATTTAAGGGAAATATCAAGCAATAACTTCCTGTTTTATGCTGTCCCTCCAAAAATCAAAGGAGCAGGTACTTTTCCTGTCCGGGCATTTGCAGAGTTAAAAGAATAACTTAGATGGCTCATTTGCAGGATATAATCAGAAATTTAGGGAGAAATAAAAAATGATTAAGGCAATGATTTTTGACTTTGATGGCACCATTATTGATACCGAGTCGTTATGGTATAAAGTATTTTGTGACGTCCTGATGGAGAAGTTTGAACTGGAACTTCCGCTTGAACAATTTGCGAACGTGATCGGCACGACCGACGAGCTCCTTTTTGAATACATAAGCAAACAGATGGGGAAACCGGCAGATCAAGAACTTATAACAGAACTGACAGGCTTAAGGTTTTCGGAGTTACAAGAAACCCTCATTTTACGCGAAGGGATCGAAGAAAAAATAAAAGAGGCTATGAATTTGGGGATTAAGCTGGGCGTTGCCTCAAGCTCTGGCCGGGAATGGGTCGAAGGCTTTCTTGAAAAATTCGGGTTGCTGAAACATTTCCAAACGATTAAAACAAAAGAAGATGTAAAGATGGTAAAACCCGATCCCGCTTTGTACGTAAAGGCAATGGAAGACTTACATGCGGTTCCTGGGGAAAGCCTTGCCATTGAAGATTCAGTCAACGGATCTCTTGCAGCGATAAGAGCGGGGATGCATTGTATTGTGGTTCCAAACGAAGTCACTTCTCTCCTTGCTTTTGGCCACGAGGTTAAGGTGTTTGATTCATTTTCAAGCTTCCAGCTGGCGGGCATTCAGAAAGGTCTATAGCGTCATTTCTAACTAATGATTTTCACCTGAAATTCCATACCATAAGAATCAGGAAGTAAAGGCAGGACAAAAATATGCATATCACTGAAGTTATCATCTTTTCATTAATGATTTAGGAAAGCTATTTTTAAATGATTTATTTGATAAGTATGTTCCTGATGAAAAATACGGAATATGGGTTTTTGGCGGGCTCTTACTGTTATTCACGGTTTCTTTAATAGTGAGAGGGATTAAAAAAGAGATTAATAAGGCTTAAGAATAAGAGGATAATTATAAGACAGCTAGACAACAATTTTGAAGTGTAGTGATAGAGAAATATCAGCTTAATTATGGCATGGGGGTGGGATAGAACTATGGAACAAAAAGTATATCTAATAAAACCGACTATAGAATTAAAATCCGAATACCTCTCCTTTTATCAAGAATGGAAAGATAGCGGAAAGGTTATGGTACCATGGGTAATCGGTGAAGACCCTTCTGATTTTCAGGCCATGGTTAATCGGTTACAGGATTATGAAAAAGGTGAGAATCTGCCGGGAAACTGGATCTTTGAAAATTCTACTTTATGGTTGATAGATCATTCTAAAAAGGTTATTGGTGTTGTGAATATTCGCCATCGGTTAACAGAGAGATTATTAGATACCGGCGGGCACATCGGATACGGCATAAGACCATCAGAGAGAAGGAAGGGCTATGCAACCGAAATATTGTCTTTATGTTTACAAAAAGCCAAGGAACTAGGCATAGACAAGGCTCTCGTCGTTTGCGATCAAGGGAATACTGGATCGGAAAAGGCGATAGTGAAAAACGGCGGGATACCTGGTAAGGACTATGTAGAGGAAAACGGAAATGTTTTGAAGCGGTATTGGATAGAAATTTAGGAACAAAAGGCAACAGGGTACTCGGTTTATTTTTTATATGATCCAGTTAGGGTTACAGTGGAAAAATAATTATGGTGAAATATAGGAAAGGGAAGTTTAACGGGGAGTGTTAATATGGCTAGCACATTGGGGACAATCGCTGCGGGAATAGCCATAATTATTTTTGGCTGCCTGATTGAGTTTAGAAAAATATTGTTTTTAATTATTGGTTATAGTGAAAGTAATTTCTACGGTAATAAAGATAAATATGCGAAGCGAGTTGGGTGGTCCGTCATCACATTCGGTATTTTAATCATTACAATGCCGTTCTCTGTCATGATGATTATTTGAGATTCAGGTATTAGCAAGATACATAGAGTAATGAAACCGTTCGTGAACGATATTCAATATGAGTATCGCTTTTTCTTTTTTAGTTATCTGCCGGGATCTTGCGTGATTTATAAACTGCAGAAAGGGGCGTGAAAGTGTAAATGGAAATGAAGACCGAGTCCGCTAATCCAAAAGACTATTTGGAAGAATCAGATGTGGTTAACTATTCCCATCCTTTAATTAAAGAAATGGTTCAAGAATTGTTTCATGATGGGCAATCAGACATTGAAAAAGCTAAAGCAGCTTTTGAATTTGTCCGGGATGATATTTCTCATTCGTGGGATATCCAGAGCAAGAGAGTGACTTGTAAAGCTTCAGAGGTTCTTCAATATCGGGAAGGAATTTGCTATGCGAAATCCAATTTGTTAGCGGCGTTATTACGGTCGGCAGGTATCCCGACAGGTTTTTGCTATCAAAGGCTGATGATATTTGATACACCCGAGAAGGGTTATTGTATCCATGCCCTTAATGCCTGTTTCATTGAATCATTGAATCGATGGATCCGCATCGATGCCCGTGGAAATAAACCAGGCGTGCAAGCAGAATTTACTATAGACGAAGAAATATTGGCATTCAATGTCCAGGAAAAGTTCGATGAAAAAGATTACCCGTTGATTTATACGAAACCAAATCCTCAAACGATTACTACACTAGAAACCCATAGAGATGCTTTGGAGATGTATAAATCTTTTTTGCCGGATTATTTATAGCTAATGGAACTTAGAAGGGGGAAGACATGATGGAACAATTATCGTGGACAAAGGATGGGTATACGATAAGCACCAATAAAAGCGATCTTGATACGGAAGTCATTTACCGGTTTCTTAATGAGGAGTCCTATTGGGCAAAAGGGATAACGAAGGAATTGGTAGCCTCCTCGATTGAGAATTCCACGATTTGTTATGGAATCTATGAAGGAAATCCTGAAAATGGCGATGCCAGGCAAGTCGGCTTTGCACGTGTGGTCTCTGATCTTGTCCGGTTTGCTTATCTGGCGGACGTATTTGTTCTCCCGGAATATAGAGGTCGCGGACTTAGTAAATGGTTGTTGAATGTCATTACTGAAAACCCTAAATTAAAAGGAACTAGCTTCTCGCTAGCGACAAAAGACGCTCATTCTTTATACGCGCAATATGGTTTTAAACCGATAACTGACATTGAAAAAAGAATGGCCAGACCCTTGGATTGGGATGCTGTGTTCAAGGGTCACGGATTAAAGTAAGCGTTTTATCCATTGGTTAAAAAAGGAGGCCGTAGAAATGAGTTATAGGGACGAGTTAGTGCAATACATAGAGGCAACGAACACTCACAATTTTAGAAACGCAGAAAAAATATAACCGTTGATGACAATTCTGCAACTTGTATATATATGCATATCATTATGAAGGTTATACAACGGCGAATTTATCTCGGGACGCGGTATCGCAACCAATGTGTTCTGCAAGAACGAAGTAATGGATGCTATTTGCCTTTATGATTTTGTTGACAATAGGCGAAGTGTTCCGGGTGCCTGTTGAACAATCTTATATGGCTTCGATTCCGCCCGATCATGCCCAAAGCTCGTATATGGCTGTTCACGGGCTTGAATATAATCTTTCGATGGTAATCGCTTCGTTCACTGTTACTCTGGGTTCGTTTTTATCTTCTCTAACCATGGCTATTCTAATTACCGCTATAGGGCTAGCTGGCACCTTGATTTATGCCGCCATAATTCCTGGGTTGGAGAAGCGAAGGAGTAAAGATGGCGAAATGCAACAAGCCAATAAATTAATTACGGCCAAGTAAAGTGAGTACAAAAAGCCAAGTTACAAACATACAAACATACAAACTATGTAGAGTTTGGAGAGATGGATGTGGAAACAAAATATATAAAAATAAATGTGCTTTTACTAATTGCCATTATACCGCTTTCTATTGTGGGATATCTATTTGCAGTATCTTATGAATCTTTGTTTTACATATATGAATGGCTCCTCGCTTTATTGATTATTAGTTCAATTATGTTAGTATGGTTAAAATTAAAACGCCATTAAGATGGATTTCCAGTTCAATTTTGGCTTTTCTTGTTCAAATTTTTCGTCCTTTGTTTGTTTTTAGGCCCTTTTACTGTAAACAGTTTTTTCTACGTTTTTTACGTCATTCTTAGAAGTTATCATATTGATTATAACTCTTAAGAAAGTGAAGACATTCAGGTATCTGCTGATTCTCTTTCTAATCATTTCTGCAATCCTGACGCTTTATATGATATTTTTGCATAGTTTGTGGGGAGGCAATTTGAGTTAGACGAAAGACCTTCGTATTTTTACGAAGGTCCTTCTCTTTAGATATCTCTATATATAAAGAAGTCATACTTAAAAACAAAAACGATTCGTCCAGTATTCCTGCGGGTCTATTGTTCGGTCTATCTTTCCGGATTCTTTCATCCAGTTTTGCAGGCGGTCATAATATTCAGCTGTCATTGAAAAATCAAAGGTGAAACAAGGAATGGTGGCGGCGGTTATTTCTGCGGTTAATGAATCATTTCTGTCAGAATCGGTAAAATCGAGAAAAATCTTTTTCGTTTCTTCTGGATTTTCATAAATAAAATCGATCGATCTTCGAATCACTTTTATGAACGTTTCGATAGCACTTTGGCGCCTGTTAAGTATCTCAGGGGAAGTAATAAAAATTAATTGGCAAAAATCCGGCACCCCCCAATCTTTAAGCGAGAAAAAATCTGCATCCAGCCCTTTATGTTTGGCCTCAATGATTTCAAAATTCCTGAAAACCAGTGTTGCGGCATCGGCTTTGTCTTGTTCCAGAGCATCTGTATGATAAAAACCGTTATTAATAGGCTGAAAGTCTTCCAAACCGCATCTGCCTCCATCTGCTTCGACCATTGTCTTGACAATCGAAAGCCCTCCAAGGCCAGGAGCACCCGGATATTGAATCCTTTTACCAATCAGATCAATAGGGCGATTGATGCCTTTTTCCTTGATATACATGACGCCGCCATCCGTATGTAAAAATCGGCTGAAGCCGACGATGGAATGATCATTTGCCCTATCTTCTACTAGATGGATAGGTTCCGTAATCGCGATATCCATATTGCCAGCTTTAATCTCATCGATTGCATCAAAATGTTCTTTCGGTTCAATCATGTTGATTTCCAAGCCTTCCTCCTTAAACCATCCCTTAGTAACCCCGATCATCATCGGAATATGGTCAGGATTCATAAACCATTCAAGTCCTACTGAAATTTTTTCCATAAAACTTCCTCCTAATCGTATGATGAAAATAAAAAATGCAGATCCACTCATAGGAGAGGGATCTGCATTTATGACAACATAACAAGATTGCATAAAGTAGTCCAGTTCACTTTCCTACGCTGGTATTAACCAAATCAGGTTCAAGGGTTGAAGAATGACTTCTTCTCTCAGCTTCATAAAAGCGCCCCTAGTGAATGACACATAATTTTTATACTGTTTTGAATAGAATAACATTCAATCTATTCAACAAGCAATTAATTAATAAGAACCGGGAGCACTTCTACCCGATTTTAATACTCAAAATCAGTGATAAATAACTTGAACACACAAATAGGACACTCATTAAGAATGAAAAGATCGCAGGCGCTTTCTTAATATAAGAAAAAACAGTTAAAGCTATAAATAGCAGAGCTAATATAAGCAACGTGGTACTCATTGCATTCAAAGCAAGCTGGACGGACATGCCGGGTTGAAATGGCCCTTGATATAACATAGTAAATAGCTTCGAAGGTCCCTCGCTTCGTAGCGTGGACAGTAAGTCGTGGGGTGGTGATTGTTGACCTAATGCAGCCGTGGCTGAAAAGATGAGTAAAATCACGATGCTTTCCGCTTTCGTCCAAGGCTTTGGATTAAATTCTATATCCTTTTTTAGCCTCTTTCTAATGAGTAGGCTGTTGATCACGGCATAGACCAGCAACGGGATGATTAGTAAATGCTTGATCAATAGAGATTGTCCATATGACAGTAGCCATGCATTCGTATAGTCTTTAAAATCCACTACAAATGTCATTAAAACCAGTCCGGTTACAATGGTAATTACAAAACAAACGATAGCTACAGGTGTAAACCATTTCAGGAAATTCAGCCAGTTAGCATGGTTTTTCGAGAACCAACTCACCACAAGTAAAATGCCAACCCAAAAAGTGACAGCGATAAAATGAAAGGTGTGAGCGAAAAAACCTGGCCACTGAACCAGGGAGCTGGCATGACCCGACCAAGCTAATGAAAAGATTAAACACAAGACAAACGCGATCCCGATATACGAATACATAGGTTTCTTTCTGTAATCAAACCATACAACAAATATAAATAAAAGATTTGAAAGAATATAAGTAAAAATCCAACCCTTTCCTACTTCAAAGGTGAACAGCACAGACTGAAGGGTTTGAGATAGTCCGATGTCTTGATATAAGTGTAAAACCAACTGTAGCACCGGAATAAATGAGAAGAAAGCTATTCCGGCAACGGCTAACATGACTGCTCCCTTAGGTATGTGAATATCCGGTCGATAAGAACTTGGAACAATATATAAAAGAAAACTCCCTACAATAAATGAGAAGCATAGATATAACAATACTTCACTGATGATTCCAATCAATAACATGGTTTATTTGCCCCTTCTCATGATCCACAGGAAGCTTCCAACAAACAAAGCAATCAATAAACCGATAGCGGCAGGAATCACATAGGAAGGCAGTTCGTTTTGTTCATTTATCCCTTCTGAATTAGATTCCTTAGTTGTTTCATTCTCTGTCGCTTGCTCAGGTTCTTTTGGTTCTTCAGCAGGGGGTTCTGCAGTTGGAACATCTACCTGAAAAGAAAACTTTCCTTCAATCGGGTGACCATCCGCGCCAATAATCTTCCAATTGACTTGATAGCTTCCATTATCTAACGGGCTCGATAAATTTCCAACCATTTGATTTTCGTTTAAAGAAATATCATCAATCGGAATGGGTTCACCGTTTGAATTTCCCAGCTCAAAAGTACTGCTAAGTTCTATTTTTGTTTCGAACGTTAAAGTAATGGTCTTCAATTCTTCTGTAACGATTTCTTGATTTTTGGGTGAAGAATCCTTTAACCCCGTGTGAGCGAAGGAATGGTTTGTAAAAATAAGAAAAAACATAAAGGTAAATAAAAATATTTTTCTAATCATAGAAGCCTCCTAAACGTAGTGACAGTTTTAATTCTAGCAAATTTAGCAATGTGATTGAAAGGAGTTGCTAAAGTTATTGGTGACAATATTTCGAACAAACCTATTCTATACTTTCGGGAAACAAAACATTTAACCGTTTATTTTATTTATTTATGTAAAACACAAAATATGGTTCCAGAGAGTTCCAAACAAAGGAGCTAACCCACACTTTTTGGGTCATCTCCTGTTATTTTTTCAAGAACATTCTTATGATGGTTTGAATAAAAAAAGAAAAAAAGATTATAATATATTCAAGCAAATGTTTGAATGATAAGGAAGTGAAGAATATGAGTAAAAAAGACACTTGTGAAATTTACTGTTATAACGAAGAAAAAGTAAACCGGATACAAGGACAGTTGCAAAAGGAAAATATATCTAGAGTCGCCCAATTATTTAAAGCATTTGCCGATGAAAATCGTGCGAAAATCGCTTATTCCTTATGTCAGGATGGGGAATTATGCGTTTGTGACATTGCCAATATTATCGGATCTACTGTCGCAACCGCGTCCCACCATCTTCGAACGCTTTACAAACAAGGAATTGTAAAATACAGAAAAGAAGGCAAACTAGCGTTTTATTCCTTAGAAGATGAGCATATCAAGCAGTTAATTCTGATTGCTTTAGCCCATAATCAGGAGGTGGAGGTTAATGTCTGAACAACAACTGGCAAAAATATCTGATCAAGAAGCAAAAACCTACCGTATCCAAGGCTTTACCTGAGCTGACTGTGCCCAAACGTTCGAATCGAACGTAAAACACCTGGATGGTGTTTCTGATGCAAAGGTTAATTTCGGTGCAGCCAAACTTACGGTTTATGGTGAGACAACCATTGATGAATTAGAAAAGGCTGGAGCTTTTGAAAACCTGAAGGTCCGGGATGAGAAAGAGCAACGAGTAGAGCGTGAACCATTCTGGAAGCAAAAAGAAAATATTAAAGTATATATTTCGGCGATCCTGCTAATCATCAGCTGGTTTTTAGGTGAGCAATACGGAGAAGTACACGTCATTCCGTCAATTGGATATGCAGCATCCATTCTAGTTGGAGGATACTCACTCTTTATTAAAGGATTGAAAAATTTAGCCCGTTTCAAGTTTGATATGAACACGCTTATGACAGTAGCGGTTATCGGTGCGGCTTTGATTGGTGAATGGGGAGAAGGGGCAACTGTTGTCATCCTCTTTGCCATCAGTGAGGCCTTAGAGCGTTATTCAATGGATAAAGCGAGACAATCGATTGAATCGTTAATGGACATTGCTCCAAAAGAAGCGTTAATTCGACGGGGTCATGACGAAATGATGGTTCACGTCGATGATATTCAAGTAGGAGACATCATGATCGTTAAGCCTGGTCAAAAGGTAGCGATGGACGGTGTCGTGGTTAAAGGCACTTCCACTTTAAACCAGGCTGCCATTACAGGTGAGTCTGTACCGGTTGCTAAAACGGTTAATGATGAAATATTTGCCGGTACATTAAATGAAGAAGGTCTGCTCGAAGTTCAAGTAACAAAACGAGTGGAAGATACAACTCTATCGAAGATTATCCATCTGGTTGAAGAAGCTCAAGCAGAACGGGCTCCTTCCCAAGCATTTGTCGATAAATTCGCCAAATATTATACGCCGGGAATTATCATCTTAGCGGTGTTATTGGCTATTGTGCCTCCATTGCTCTTTGGAGGGGACTGGAGTGAATGGGTTTATCAGGGGCTGGCAGTACTCGTGGTGGGTTGCCCTTGTGCGTTAGTCGTTTCAACCCCGGTTGCCGTTGTTACGGCAATTGGCAATGCAGCAAAAAATGGAGTCTTAATTAAAGGCGGCGTCCACTTGGAAGAAGCAGGGTCCTTAAAAGTGATTGCCTTTGATAAAACAGGAACACTGACAAAGGGAGTTCCTGCCGTAACGAATATTGTTACTTATAATGGCAATGAAAATGAATTATTGACCATTACCGCCGCAATTGAAAAAGGCTCCCAGCACCCACTCGCTTCAGCCATCATGAGAAAGGCTGAGGGAAATGGGTTGAATTTTAATGATGTAGCCATTGAGGAGTTTCAATCCATTACCGGTAAAGGTGTAAAAGCAAAAGTAAACAGCGAAATGTATTATGTTGGCAGCCCGAATCTGTTTACCGAGTTGCATCCATCGATTAGACAAGATATAAGAGAAGAGATTTCCATGATGCAAACGCAAGGGAAAACAGTGATGGTGCTAGGGACAGAAAAAGAAATCCTTGCGATAATTGCTGTAGCCGATGAAATGAGAGAATCTTCAATAGAAGTCATCCGAAAACTTCATCAAATCGGTATTGAAAAAACAGTCATGTTAACAGGGGATAACCAACGAACAGCTGAAGCGATCGGAAAAGGAGTCGGAGTTTCTGACATAAGGGCAGATTTACTTCCGGAAGACAAATTAACTTTTATTAAAGAACTTCGCAAAAAACATCAAAGTGTTGCGATGGTCGGGGATGGTGTGAACGATGCACCGGCTCTTGCAGCTTCAACGGTCGGGGTTGCGATGGGCGGCGCCGGAACGGATACTGCACTGGAAACAGCTGATATAGCGTTAATGTCTGATGATTTAAGCAAACTGCCATATACGATTAAATTAAGCCGTAAAGCGTTAGGGATTATCAAACAAAACATCACTTTCTCTTTAGCCATTAAAGTAGTTGCCCTGCTATTGGTCGTTCCAGGCTGGTTAACTTTATGGATAGCCATATTTGCTGACATGGGAGCTACATTGTTAGTAACCCTTAACAGCTTGCGTCTATTAAAGATAAAAGAATAACAATCCAGAGCTGTCTCAGAAGTCGTTGGATCAACGTCTTTTATGAGATAGCTTTTTTAACTTTAATAACCAGATGAAAATTCTGTTTAAATGTCCATGTTAAAAGGAAAAAGGATTATAACAAAAAATAAAAATAAAGGTTGAACTATTGCCAAAAATATAACATAATATATATATGAACATATACTCATATATAGAAAGAAGTGATCTACTATGGGACATCATCACGGACATTCACACGGTCACAGCCATAGCCATGGTTCAGGAAATAAAAAGGCGTTGCTTTGGTCTTTTCTTTTAATTGTGACCTTTATGGTTGTTGAAGTAATAGGCGGTTTACTTACAAATAGCCTGGCGCTGTTGTCGGATGCCGGCCATATGCTTAGTGATGCAGTTGCACTAGGTTTAAGTTTTTTCGCCATAAAGCTGGGAGAGAAGAAAGCATCACTTTCCAAAACATTTGGGTACAGAAGATTTGAAATTATTGCAGCATCCTTAAATGGAATTACCTTGATCCTAATATCACTTTATATCTTTTATGAAGCGTTCCAGCGTTTCTCAAATCCACCGGAAGTTCAAAGTTCGGGGATGTTAATTATTGCTGTAATAGGTTTGTTAGTAAATATTATCGCCGCATTCATTTTAATGAAAGGTGATAAAGACGAAAATCTAAATGTAAGAAGCGCGTTTCTCCATGTGATGGGAGACATGCTTGGTTCAGTCGGCGCGATTGTCGCTGCATTGCTGATGATGTTTTTCGGATGGGGGATTGCAGACCCAATTGCAAGTATAATCGTATCTATATTAATCATCATTAGTGGCTGGAGAGTGACAAAAGAATCATTCAATGTATTGATGGAAGGCACCCCATCCCAAATTGATGTTCAAAAGGTGAAGGAATCCCTTCAAAAAATACCGCTTGTAAAAGAAGTACATGACCTCCACGTTTGGTCTATCACCTCGGAGCTTCCGATGCTAAGCTGCCATATGGCGATAGCGGGAGAAGGGAACCACGATGAGGTGTTGAATCGTGCGCAGTCTATTCTCCACGATGATTTTGGGATCGAGCACAGCACGATTCAGGTGGAGCAAGCGGACAATGGGTGCCCAAGCCCGCACGGCACCTGTAATTAATGATGGTGGGCATGTTCAATCGTTTGTTTTAAAATATCCATAACATGTTGATCATCATGGGTATAGTAAAGAGAAGTTCCTTCCCTGCGGAATTTTACCAGCCGCAAGTTTTTCAGGAAACGCAGCTGGTGCGAGACAGTAGACTGGAGTAAAGAAAGTTTCTCGGCAATATCATTAACGGAGTATTCCCCATCGAATAACAAATGCAGAATACGAAGCCGGGTTGGATCCGATAAGGCTTTAAAGGTTTGGGAAACAATAAATAGTGTTTCTTCGTCCAATTCCCCTATGGGAGTTGGCTGTTTTTCTTTTTCATCTTTCACTTACATCAACCTCCTAGGCTTATTATAGCGATAATAAGAAAGAAAAAAAATCATTGGTCCTCAAAGCTCGTGATTTTTTTTGTTATCAATAAGAATGAATGGGTAAATTAAGGTTGGTAGCTAAATTGTGAAGGCTTTATGACAGTTCGTACAGTTAGGAAAAATACTCATGCAAAAATCTTTACATACTATACGGGGGTATCATATAATACATTTATGAAGGAGGCGAAGCGATGTCCTTAGATTTGAATAATGAAGAAGTTTTGGCAGAAGATTTAAGTTCGTTAGAAGTTAGCGATAGAAAGAGTCACCATTCCGATAAAGTAAAGAAAAACCTGGTCACCCGGTTAAATCGCGTGGAGGGGCAAATTCGCGGTATCAAAGGATTAATTGAAAGAGACACATACTGCGATGACGTGATTACCCAGATCGCTGCGACACAATCAGCCTTAAACAGTGTTGCTAAGATTTTGCTGGAAGGCCATATGAAAAATTGTGTAGTGGAACGAATTCAAGAAGGAGATCTTGAAGTTCTTGATGAGGTTCTTGTAACCGTACAAAAATTAATGAAAAAATAACGGGGGTAAGAATTATGGAAAATGTAACATTAAATGTTAGCGGTATGACTTGTGGTCATTGTGTAAAAGCAGTTGAGGGAAGCGTAGGGAAACTTGAGGGCGTAGAAAATGTCAAGGTTGACCTCGAAAATGGCAAAGTAGATGTTAAATTTAACGCTAATGTTGCTACTATAGATAAAATTAAAGAAACAATTGATGATCAAGGATATGAAGTGAAATAATGAATGAACATAACAGAGCGTGTTGGAGAAGTTAGCACGTTCTGTTTTTATATCGCTAATTGAATAAAAGCTTGCTTCTACATAAAAAGATAAAATGTGGGAAAAATAACGTTTGACATATACGTTAGGGGGGTATAGTATATAAACTATAAAGAAGATAAAAAAAGTCTTAACCTTTCTCACGTATAAAGGAGTGATAATAATGAGCAGCAATGCATCGAAAGAAGTTCAATTGCCTATTTCGGGCATGACTTGCGCCGCCTGTGCGACCCGGATTGAAAAGGGTTTGAGTAAAATGGAAGGCGTTGAAAATGCCAATGTTAATTTAGCCTTGGAAAAGGCGTCCGTTACGTATAATCCTGATGTAACCAATGTTCAAGACTTTGAGAAAAAAGTGAATGACCTTGGGTATGAAGTTGTCAAAGAAAAGGTTGAGTTCGACCTGATAGGCATGACCTGTGCCGCCTGTTCAGCCCGTATTGAAAAAGGACTAAACAAGCTTGAAGGTGTCAATCATGCAACGGTCAATTTAGCACTTGAAACGGGAACCGTGGAGTACAATCCTTCAGAGATAAGTATTCAGGACATGATCAAAAAAGTTGAAAGTATTGGCTATGAAGCAAAACTAAAGCAAGACAGTGAAGAAACCGCCGATTATCGGGCATTGGAAATTGAGAAGCAAAAAGGGAAATTCATTTTCTCATTAATCCTTTCGCTTCCATTATTATGGGCCATGGTCGGACACTTTGAATTTACTTCTTTCCTTTATGTACCTGATATGTTCATGAATCCTTGGGTACAGCTGGCTCTTGCCGCCCCTGTGCAATTTATTATCGGCAAGCAGTTTTATGTTGGAGCTTACAAAGCCCTACGGAATAAAAGTGCCAATATGGATGTATTAGTGGCGCTAGGAACGTCAGCTGCCTTTTTCTACAGTTTATATAAGTCGTTTGAATCGATAGGCACAAATGCACATATGGTCGAGCTATATTACGAAACAAGTGCTATTTTAATTACCTTAATCATTTTAGGGAAATTATTTGAAGCCCGCGCCAAAGGCCGCTCTTCAGAAGCAATCAAGAAATTAATGGGCCTCCAGGCAAAAACTGCGATGGTGTTGCGGGATGGGAATGAAATGGAGATCCCCCTCGAAGAAGTAGTGGTCGGGGATATCGTATATGTCAAACCGGGTGAAAGCGTACCGGTTGATGGCGAAATTGTCGAGGGACGCTCTGCGATGGATGAATCGATGATTACAGGTGAAAGCGTTCCGGTTAGTAAATCAATCGGAGATACGGTCATTGGCGCTACACTCAATAAAAATGGATTCTTGAAAGTGAAAGCAACCAAAGTTGGTAAAGATACAGCCTTGGCTCAAATCATTAAAGTAGTAGAAGAAGCTCAAGGTTCAAAAGCTCCGATTCAACGGGTAGCGGACCAAATTTCCGGTATATTCGTACCGATCGTTGTAGGCATTGCAGTCGTTACATTCTTAATCTGGTTCTTTTGGGTGAGTCCTGGCGAATTTGCGGAAGCCCTTGAGAAATTAATTGCTGTTCTGGTCATTGCTTGTCCTTGTGCGCTCGGGCTTGCAACACCGACTTCCATCATGGCAGGATCCGGCCGGGCAGCAGAATACGGCGTCTTATTTAAAGGCGGGGAACATCTTGAAGCCACGCACCGTATTACAACGGTCATTTTAGATAAAACAGGTACGGTTACAAACGGGAAGCCGGTTTTAACTGATGTAGTGATTGAAGGAAACATGGATGAATCAACCTTCCTTTCCCTTGTCGGTTCCGCTGAAAAACAATCGGAGCATCCGCTCGCGGAAGCGATTGTCCAGGGAATCAAAGAGAAAAATATCACGTTACCGGATGTACAAGAATTCGAAGCAATTCCAGGTCACGGAATTAAGGCAACCGTTAATAATCGTCAATTATTAATCGGTACAAGAAGACTAATGAAAAAATATGATATCGCCATAGATTCAGCCACGGGTAAGATGGAAGCTCTTGAGGATAACGGAAAAACAGCGATGCTTGTAGCCGTTGATGGAGTTTTCATCGGAATCGTAGCTGTCGCAGATACGGTGAAAGAAACTTCTAAAGAAGCGATTAAGCGCTTGAAGGATGCAGGGCTTGAAGTGATTATGATGACAGGGGATAACAAGCGTACTGCCCAGGCAATTGCAGGCGAAGTCGGAATTGACATAGCGATTGCCGAAGTTCTTCCAGAAGGAAAAGCGGATGAAGTGAAAAAGCTGCAGAAACAAGGAAAACGGGTAGCGATGGTTGGCGATGGAATCAACGACGCACCGGCGCTGGCAATGGCCGATATCGGAATGGCGATCGGAACCGGTACGGATGTGGCCATGGAAGCTGCCGATATCACACTCATGAGAGGGGACCTTAACAGCATTGCCGATGCCATCTTAATGAGTAAAAAGACAATCCGCAATATCAAACAAAATTTATTCTGGGCATTGGCCTATAATTCTCTTGGTATTCCGGTTGCCGCAATAGGCTTCCTTGCTCCATGGCTCGCAGGCGCAGCAATGGCATTCAGCTCAGTATCCGTTGTCTTAAATGCCCTTCGTTTGCAGCGGGTAAAGTTACATGAAAAAACAGTTTAACATAAAACGGGATCGAAGGAGCGCTGGCTTATGAAAAAATGGGCATTGGCAGCTATCATTTATTTGGCAGCTGTGATCGGCGGTTATTCAGCATATGATGCGTTCATTGCAGATGAACCGGCACCCGTGCAGGAACATGAGAACCATACTGAAGAAACGGATTAACAAATAGTTAATAAATACAGGGGGTGTCCAGCTTGGAACACCCTCTTTTGTGTTAGCAAGAATAGCGAATCTCGTGTAAGCTGCATTATCCTTGTGCTTCCGCTATAAAACCAAGATCTATTAGTATAGTATATTTTACAAAGCAGTGGAACTATAGAATAAATATGAAATCTAGACAAGGTGGGATATATGGAGGATCAGGTTGTACGATGGTTTAGCGAAAGTGGATTATTCGCAATTTGGATCAGTGTTTTACTAAATGTTGTGATAAGTCTGCTTGGTTTTGTTCCGAGCGTGTTCTTAACCGCTGCGAACATTACCTTTTTTGGCTTTTCGGGCGGTGTAATACTATCCATTATTGGGGAAGCGATCGGAGCGATTGCCAGCTTTTATTTGTACAGGAAAGGGATTCACAAGTTTTTGCCTAAAAAGGAATTTAACAATAAATTTTTGAACAGATTGCATACAAGTAATGGTCTCGAGGCGTTTATATTAATACTAGCTCTGAGAATTTTCCCCTTTGTTCCATCAGGGCTTGTCACCCTTGCAGGAGCAGTAAGCAAAGTAAATCTGAGTACCTTCGCCATTGCCAGCACAGTCGGAAAAATCCCTGCGTTATTGATTGAAGCATACGCGGTACACCAAGTTCTGGCATGGGAAGGACAAGGCAAAGTTATTTTGGCCTTAACAGCTTTTTTACTAATTCTGATCCTAATTATTAAAAGTTCAAGAGAAAAATAATCACTTAAACAGTTTATACATAAAATGGGTTAAACCATCAAGATTTGGGGAAGATATCAGGAAAAGGAGGGATTGATATGAAGGGTAAAGAAAACAAGGTTAATGTACAAATAACCAATCAGACTGAAAATCAAACCTCGGATGGAGTTATGGATCTTTTTGAAATAATGGAAGCCAAAGACGAAGATGAAGATATCCTAACCATGGCGGAAAACGAAGACAATCATAGCTTAGTCTGCAACAATGAGCTGTTTAATAAAGAATTATGGGCGATCGTCGACGATACAGTGCATGAAGAATGAAATTAAATTGGTACATATTTTGAGAAAAGCTGGCAGGTGCTAAAGGGACACCTGCTAGCTTTTTGCTTATGAAAGACTTTTTAAAAGGGAAGTGGGAACCCGGACCCGGAACCGAACCCATCTTGGAATGATGGCAGAATCGGTAAAACTACTGGCAACAATCAAAAAGATCCCGAAAACAGAAGTGTCCCGCAAATTATTGAAAAATATGAAGAAATTCTATTTAAAATAGTTAATCATTTTCTTTCGATAATCTTCTGCATCAAAGCAAAGACCCGGCAACAAAACGAAAATTCCGAGAACAAAAGTCCGGGTTCCGGCAACAAAACAAGTCAAAGCGGCAACAAAAATTGTAATTTTGGCAACGGAATTTGGATCTGGCAACAAAACGAAAATTCCGACAACAAAAGTCCGAATTCCGGCAACAAAACAAGTCAGATTGGCAACAAAACTGAAATTTCGGCAACGGAATTTGGATCTGGCAACAAAACGAAAATTCCGGCAACAAAAGTCCGAGTTCCGGCAACAAAACAAGTCAGATTGGCAACAAAACTGAAATTTCGGCAACGAAATCCGGATCTGGCAATAAAACGAAAATTCCGGCAACAAAAGTGCATATTCTTATATGGAGAAGATCATTGGATTGTACCTGCGTCTGGCCGCATGCATGAAGCATCATCCAGATGATTTAGGGGAATACCTGAAGGCTTGGGACTATTGGAAACACATAATCAATAGAGGATGATTATGTCTTCTTATAATTAATGACCTGAAACAATCAAAATGTAAATTCCCGCTACAAAAGTTCGAACATCGGCTACAAACCTGAAGAAGTCGGCTGCAAAATCAGAAATTCCCACTACAAAAACGGGTTGCGGCTACAATGATCCCTGTTACTCTATCCTCAGAAAAACCGAATTCCATATTTATGTGATTAACCTTATCAAAATAGCCGATAATCGGTGCACCTTTCTCTGTTCTTTCATAGTAATTGTCTCCGTAGGCATCTATAACCTCACTTTTATGGCTGCCAACCGCTACGCCTTTAGCTGTTTTATACTTATTGCTGGATAAATAGATCCTTTGAACTTTTCCTTCCTCTAACAGAAAATCAACATCATAATCTGATTCATCTTTCCCATATATAAAATAAGTGGATTTAGGATTCTCTATTTCCTCAACAAAATCAGGTTCCCCCAATACATTCGTTACATCATCTTTGGTGGATTTTAATGAAATAGATTGAATGTGTTCATTGCTTAGGTCCGTACAGGCGGGGGATTGATGAGACTCGGAGTTATCTTTTGAAAAGGGGTCGCATCCACCAACAATCAAAACAAATAGTAAGATGTACAAAAATGCAAAAGCTTGATTTCCTGTCTTAAACACCCTATTTATCTCCCTCACATTAGTAATAAATCATGATAAAAGAAGGTATACAAACCAATAAACTTGGAAGAGATACGAGGAGTAACCTTGTAGACCAATTTGTTCGTCTTTCTAGAGATTCACTTGATTCTGTCTCAATGTCTACTCTTCTCGTGTCAGGTTGGATAAATGCCCCCATAAACAGAGCGGCTAAAAGTAAAAAAAACCTCCTGTAATTCCAGTTAATTTCGGAATCAAATGAATGTCCTGTAAAATTGCATAAATAATAAAGTCAATTAGCAGAAGGACGACTCCAAACATGAAAGATTTTTTAATAAATCTCACCACCATACTTTTTAGTAAATTATAACATATCGCATAATCAATTATATCCATTATTTTACATGAGAGCTATGGGTGAATTTCACCAAATCAAATTTCAACATCGAACTGACACATTCCTGTGCTATTATTATCTTCAATTGTGGAAACTTTTGTAGACTATTGGCGAATACGCTTTGATTTTATATACTTTTGTGTAAAGGAGGGGTCCTTTTGAAGACGATTTTGATAGTGGAAGATGAGAAGGCCATTTCGATGGTACTGAAGGCTTATCTGCAGCGTGAAGGGTTTCAGATTATCCAAGTTTTTAACGGAGGAGAAGCACTGGCCGTTTTTGACAAGAGTAATCCTGATCTCGTTTTGCTGGATGTCATGCTTCCCGGTAAAGATGGTTGGGAGATCCTGAAGGAAATCCGCCAAAAGGACTCGTGTCCGGTAATCATGCTTACTGCCTTGGGTGATATCGATTATAAATTAGAAGGCTTTAAAACAGGGGCGGACGATTATATCCCAAAACCATTTGTTGCCGAAGAGGTGGTTGCACGAGTCCATGCAGTTCTGAGACGATCTCCAGGCATTTTTGGAGAAGATAATATCATTCAATATGGAAGCTTAAAAGTGGATTTGGATTCGTACGTTGTCCAGGTGAACGGACAAGACATCAGCCTGACACCAAGGGATTTATCCTTGTTCATTTTCTTTGCCCAAAATCCGAATCAGATCTTCACGAGAGAGCAGCTAATCGAGCAGGTGTGGGGACTGGATTACGATGGCAGTGACCGGGCTGTCGACCTTGCCATAAAGCGGATTCGTAAATCGCTGGAAGCTTGGCCGACTTCTGAAGGGGAAATCAAAACTCTACGAGGATTGGGGTATCAATTGAGTGTCTATGAAAACTAAAAAACGAACCACACTTCTGAGGTATTGGACAACTCGCTATGTGATGACCCTTTTCGTTGGCCTGATTTTTCTAGGGGTCTTTTCGATGTGGTGGATGCAGCAAACAGCGCTTGAATACAGGCTGAATTTGCTGAAGTATTTAGCGGATGAAACGTCTGACCGGGCCATCAAGGAGAATGGGCAAATTGTCATCGGTCCGATTTTATCAGGGATTATCAATGAACGGGAAAAAATTCTCCATCTGAACAAAGAACCAATTATCTATATAACTGATCCAGATGGCCAAATTATCTTTACGAACCCGCAAATCTATATAAAAGAAGGAGAAGACCGAATACAGAAATCGATTCTCCAAGGTAAAGACAGCATTCAAAAGGTTGACCTGAACGATGGCAATCAAGTATATGTGGTGAAATCTCCGATTGATTATTCGGAAGAGCGGATTGGCTGGGTATTTATTGTTCAGGACGAAAATTCACTGATGGAGATCAACCAGGATCACGGATTGTTAGCAATCATGTTGTTTGGCCTCGGAATTCTGGGATGGGCAGTAATCTATGTGTTATCACGAAAAATTTCCAAACCGATTCAAGATGTAGCAGAGGCCGCTGTGCAAATCCGTAAAGGAAATTATGATATCCAGTTACACGAAAATGCCCGTGAAGAAGAGATTTATGAATTGGTACAGTCGTTTAAAGAGATGACCAACCGTTTGACACAGCTTGAAAAACTGCGGGCGGAATTACTTGCCGGTGTGACGCATGATTTGAAAACTCCTGTTACTTCCATCAGCGGTCTCGTGCAGGCCGTTAAGGACGATGTGGTCACCGGGGAAGAAAGCAAGGAATTTCTAGATACTTCCCTAAAGGAAATCAAACGGCTTCAGACAATGATTGAAGATCTGCTGGATTTCAATGCTATTTCGGCTGGCGCATTTACCATTAAAGTAAAACAAATGAATTTGAATGAGGTTGTTGAAGAAATTGCCTATCAATGGAGGGCTACCCAGGAGGAGCAGAATTTCGAATTGGATGTGAAGCTGCCGGAGAAATTGATTTTCGGTATGGCCGATTCACTCCGTTTGCAAGGAATCATTATTAACTTATTAAATAATGCCAAACAAGCTTTATTGGATAATGGAAAAATTGAGATTTCCTTGTACATCAACGGAAAAAATAATATAAACATCGACGTAAAAGATAATGGAAGAGGAATCCCTCTGAATGAACAGGACAATGTCTTTGAACCTTTTTACAGAGGAGAAAAGAAAAAGTTGGAGGTTCGCGGTCTTGGACTTGGGCTTCCATTCAGTAAAATGCTTGCTAAAGCGCAAAAAGGGGATCTTGTGCTGAAAGAGAGCAATGAGAATGGAACGACCTTTACCATATCTCTTATGCAGACACCCCATTCGAATTAAAAAAGGTTGTCCAGTTCAATCCGGACAACCTTTTTCTTAATTGATTAAGCTGATTGCTCTCCAAAGCTGGATATTGCGGACTTTACGCGGCAGGAATCGTCCCATTTCCTCTTCGTTATAGCCTGCATGTAAATTTTTATGATCAAAAACAATCGGACGGCGCAATAAATCAGGGTTCTTCTGGATGATTTCGCAGAGTTCGTTGAGAGGCGTGTTGTTAATATCGATGTTTAAGCTTTTGAACTTCTTAGATCGAGTCGAAACAATTTCATCCGTCCCGCCCTCTGTTTTTCTCAGTACTTCTTTTATTTCTTCCACCGATAAAGGTTGTGCATAGATATTTCGTTCATTATAGGCAATGTTATTTTTTTGAAGCCAAGACTTTGCTTTCCTGCATGCTAGACTACTAGGTGTAGTATAAATCGTAACCAATGTGATCGACTCCTTTAGTTTTTATCATTACAGTTTAGTTTTTATTTGATAATTGTTGATATTCTTACTTTATCGTTATAATGTGTCAGCCAAATGTCAGGAGAAAAACTTTTTTATGTTAAATATCTCTGCTGATTTTTGGGTCATTGAATCTCTGGTTTGCTTAATGGGTGCTGAAACCGTGGTTTCAGACGATTGATCCAATATATTTATTCACAATAATGGTTAACTTGCTCTCCTGAAAATCCATTAATGTGTATAATCAGTTTGTAGACAATCTTTTGATTCATCGATAAGATTGCAGACTTTAGAGGGAAGTGCGAAGATGAAGAGGCTTCAAGTAATGTTATCTCTAACGCTGCTTTTCACAATACTCAGCGGATGTAACAGTACGAACCAGAATGAAAACACTGAGGATGTTGAACTTACGGTCTCAGCAGCAGCCAGTTTGAAGGATGTCCTTGATGAAATTAGAAAAGAGTTTGAAAAGGAAAATAAAGACATCAAGATTCACTTTAATTTAGGTTCTTCAGGTGCATTGCAGCAACAGATAGCCCAAGGTGCGCCCGTAGATTTGTTTATTTCGGCAGCAGAAGATAATTTTGGTACGTTAGTTCGTGACCAAATTATTGAGCAGGAAAAACACCTGGCAGGAAATGAGATCGTGCTGGTTGTACCTGAAAATTCAAGTTTAAACATAGACTCCTTTCGTGACTTGGAAAATGCTTCAAGAATCGCAATCGGGACACCGGAAACCGTACCGGCTGGGAAATATGCACGTCAAACGTTAAAAGCATTGAGACTTTGGGATGTTGTTGAATCCCAGCTTGTCTATACGAAGGATGTCAGGCAGGCACTATCATTTGTGGAAATGAATAATGTAGATGCCAGCATTGTGTATAGTACGGATGTCCGGCAATCTAAGGATACAGAAATAGTAGAAGTAGCACCGATAGATAGTCACGAGCCGATTGTTTATCCTTTTGGTATAATAAAAAATACGGAACACCCTGAGGAAAGTAAACAATTTTTCGATTATTTGCAAGGAGATAAGGCAATGAACATACTTAGTAAACACGGATTTAAGGATTTAAATTAACGATGGCAGTGGATTTTTGGACGCCGGTCAGCCTATCAATCAAGGTAGCTATTCTTTCGGGGGTCCTTGTTTTCTTCCTCGGTATGTGGGCAGCACGAATCCTGGCCAGAAAGAGGTTCAAGGGAAGGGTACTGGTTGAAACTATATTTCTACTGCCGCTCGTACTCCCTCCATCGGTTGTGGGCTTTTTACTGATTGTCGCGTTTGGGCATAATAGTCCGGTTGGCCGGACTATTGAGTGGCTGTTCCACCAGCCGGTAATGTTCACCTGGTGGGCCGCGGTCATCGCTTCCATTGTCGTCGCTTTTCCATTGATGTATCAGTCTGCGAAAGCCGGCTTTGAAGCGATTGATGGCGATATCGAAAATGCAGCCCGTGTAGACGGAGCTAATGAACGGAAGGTGTTTCTCCTGGTCACCTTGCCTCTCGCGGTTAAAGCAATTATTGCCGGCGCGATTCTTAGCTTTGCAAGGGGACTTGGAGAATTTGGCGCTACGTTAATGTTTGCCGGGAATATCCCTGGCAAAACACAGACGATTCCAACAGCGATTTATGTGGCCATTGATTCAGGGAACATGCAAATGGCATGGCTTTGGGTCGGGACGATGGTTGTCATTTCATTTGTTATGCTTTTATTGGTTCATATAATAAGGGATTAATCTTCGGCCGCTTGAAACAGTTCAGCGGTCTGTTTTTTTGATCTTTTCTAGCATCGTAATGAAAAAGCCGGGAGCCGCTTCAATATCCCTGACGAAGCTAAAGCCATGTTTCTTGTAAAGGTTGATGGCCGGCTGATTCTCTTTTCCAGTTGAGACAATTATTTTATTGTGGTTTGGTTCTTTTTGAAGATGATTTATTAATTTTTTGGCTATTCCTTTTCTAAAATGCCCAGGGTCAACGATTAATCGACAAATAACGAGCGTGCCGTTTTCAGGAGAGTATGAAATGGCACCTGCGAGCTTCTCATCAATGAAATAACCGACAAACTCTTCTTGACTGGCCATAAGTTGCTCTATTGTTTCTTTAAGTGGAGGAATATCGTAAAACCCGATCAACTCAGCTTCAACGGCATATGATTTCTTCTGAAGGCTATCCAATTCCTTGACTAGCAAAAGATTATCCAAAGCAATTTTCCTTAACATAAATTCAACCACCTTTATCCAAAAATATGGGAGGGTTATCAACTTAATTTTATCAAAATTTGTCGTTTTTTACTGTTGACTTTTGGAAGAACTTGTCGGCAAAATCCTGGCTGAAAACCTTGTTTTTTAAAAATCCAACATGATATACTAAAGACAATTATTTTTGTGCGGAATAATTGTAATAGAGCGATCCAAAAGGTTTCCTCTTAAGACATTATCCTAAATCAAGAATAGTAATAAAAGGATTTTTTTCCAATGGGAGGAAACATACATGGTAACAGGTAAAGTAAAATGGTTTAATGCAGAAAAAGGTTTCGGTTTCATCGAAGTAGAAGGTCAAGACGACGTATTCGTACACTTCTCTGCTATCCAAGGTGAAGGTTTCAAAACTCTTGAAGAAGGTCAAGAAGTAACTTTCGAAATCGAGCAAGGCGCTCGCGGACCTCAAGCTGCAAACGTTCAAAAGTAATTGGACGTTAAAAAAAGACTCCTTATAGGAGTCTTTTTTTATGTGGTTTTTTGGCGATTCTCATTTATCCTGTATAAGGTGAGCAACCGCAACAGTAAGTTTAACTTTGGGCTACATACTTGATAAAATCCGCTATAAAACCGGAATTTACGCTACAAAAATAGAAACCGGCTACAAAAAGAAAAGTGTAAATGGTATCATTTATCTAAAATAATCCATGTTCATTGAGATACGAGGTGTTTAGGTGATGAATCTGGTTCTTATCATGCTCGGCGGATTTCTGGGATCGATATGTCGCTTTTCTATTGGAGAATGGCTACCTGTGCAAAATGGATTTCCGGTTGCGACTTTTTGTATAAATCTCGTCGGCTGTTTTTTTTCTTGGCTGGCTGTTTTCATTTGCAGCATATAAAAAAAGAATAGATCCGCATTTTATTTTGTTTTTGGGAACCGGTTTTATAGGTTCTTTCACGACATTCTCGACCTTTTCATTGGAAACCATCCAGCTGGCAGGAAGAGGTCATATCGTAATGGCTGTATCATACATTTTACTGAGTATTGTTTGCGGAATCTTTCTTGCGTTTGCCGGGAAAATCTTTGCTAAGTCCTTCCCGTTTAGAAAAGGTGAAACAGTATGATCTGGCTAATAGGGGCTGGCGGGGCAATAGGAGCAGCAGCCCGTTTCTTAATAGGTGGTTTGATGAGGAGAGCAAAGGGAGAATTTCCGTTGGGCACTTGGGTGATTAATATCTCTGGATCATTTTTGCTGGGCATCCTTGCTGCATTACATATCTCAAATTTACTGTCAGAATGGCTATGGTCATTCGTTGGCATAGGATTTTGCGGCGCATATACGACCTTTTCGACATTTGGGACAGAGACCATTGCACTGTTGGAAGAAAAAAATTATATAACGGCGATGGTCTATGTAATTTCTTCTGTAGTAATTGGAGTATTGGTTGCAGCGTTCGGTTATTATTTTATTCTGAAAATAATTGTATAGCAAAATCAAAGGATAGTAAGCCCAAGGCTCACTATCCTTTTCTGTATCCAAGTGTCTTACCGTTACTTTCATTCAAAAGTGGAACTTCCCGTCACGAATCCAAATTTCAGCAAGGATATGCTAATTATTATAGGTCATCAAATCCATTATCGGCATTATTCACCTTCGTATATTGCCGTGACTTTTGTTCGAAGAAATCCGATTTGCCAAGGTCGACTTCTTCATAAGCTTTGATCCAACGCAACGGGTTTTCCCGGAACCCTTCAAAGGGCCGGTCGAATCCTAACTGATTACAGCGCACATTGGCATAGAATTTTATATAGTGTTCAAGGTCTCCCATTGAGATTCCTTCGATTTTATTGCCAATAATATGTCGGCCCCATTCAATTTCCAATTCTGCCGCTTTTATGAAGGTTTCTTGAACAAAGACTTTTAGTTCAGGGGTATCGTATTCCGGATACTGATTAAGCACTTCCTTGAAAATTTTAACAAACAGGTCGACATGGAGCTGTTCATCTCTGTTAATATAATTGATCATCGTTGAAGTGGCGACCATCTTTTGGTTTCTGGCAAGGTTATAGAAAAAGGCGAAACCTGAATAGAAGAAAAGACCTTCCAATATAACGTCGTAAACAATCGACTTTAAAACATTCTCCACAGACGGATTTTCGGCAAAGCTTTTATAGCCATTGGTAACAAACTCGTTTCGCTCAATAAGAGCGGGCTCGTTTCTCCAGAATTCAAACACTTCCTCTTGCTTCTGTTTCGGCACGATGCTTGATAATACATAAGAGTATGAATGGTTATGGATGACTTCCTGCTGTGCCAGGATAATCATAAGCGCATTCATGCTCGAATCCGTTAAATAATCGGCAACCTTTCCTGCATAGTCCGTTTGGATACTGTCAAGCAGGGCAAGGAGGCCGATGATTTTCAGAAAGGCTTCCTTTTCAACTTCGCTAAGCTGCGGAAATTGCTTGATGTCCTGCGACATGTTGATTTCAAAGGGCGTCCAAAAATTGGCCAGCATTTTTTTATATTTTGGGTAAGCCCAAGAGTATGCGACATCATCCCAATTCAAGATGTTGGAACAGCTGCCGTTAATAATGGCAGTAGAGCGGTTTGGAGCTGTGGCATCCATGATGCTGCGTTTATTTAAGCTAATAGACATATAACATCACCTTTTCTTTTGATTAACTCGCACACGACTCACATTCGACGTACAGCACCTCACAAAATTCGGCTGATCGAGCACAAGCCCGGCTGATCGATCAGAAATCCAGGTAATCGAGCACAAACCCGGCTGATCGAGCACAAATCTTAATGATCGAGCACAAATTCAGATAATCGAGCACAAATCCAGATAATCGAGCACAAATCCAGCTGATCGAGCACAAATCTGGATAATCGAGCACAAATTCGGCTGATCGAGCACAAATTCGGATGATCGAGCACAAATTTGGATGATCGAGCACAAATTCGGATGATCGAGCACAAATCCGGATAATCGAGCACAAATTCAGGTAATCGAGCATAAATCCGGCTGATCGATCACAAATCTGGATGATCGAGCACAAATTCAGATAATCGATCACAAATCTGAATGATCGAGCACAAATCCGGATAATCGAGCACAAATTCGAATAATCGAGCACAAATTCGAATAATCGATCACAAATCTGGATGATCGAGCGTAAATTCAAATAATCGAGCACAAATCCAGATAATCGAGCAGAAATCCAGCTGATCGAGAACAAATCCAGATAATCGAGAACAAATCCAGATAATCGAGAACAAATCCAGATAATCGAGCACAAATCCGGCTGATCGAGCAAAAATCTGGATAATCGAGCATAAATTCAGATAATCGAGCACAAATCTGAATGATCGAGCACAAATTCAGATAATCGAGCAGAAATCCGGCTGATCGAGCACAAATCCAGATAATCGAGCAGAAATCCGGCTGATCGAGCACAAATTCAGATAATCGAGCACAAATCTGAATGATCGAGCACAAATCTAAATAATCGAGCAAAAATCCGCCTGATCGAGCACAAATCCAGATAATCGAGCACAAATCCAGCTGATCGAGTACAAATCCAGATAATCGAGCACAAATCCAAATAATCGAGCACAAATCTGAATGATCGAGCACAAATTCA
>NZ_QVTC01000004.1 GCF_003429085.1 Bacillus sp. V59.32b
GCCACGTCCTTATGTCTTACGTCGACGCCAACACATCCTGTGTAAGTCCCGGAGGCGTGCCCTTTTCCGAGGAGGCTTCCGGACTGCCCGCGGAAAGCGAGCGCCTGGAGCGGAAATCAACGGATAATCAAAGCTTAAACCACTTCTTTTGGTGAAGAACCTTCCTTTTTTAGTTTAAAGAAATTCACCCAAGAAAACCAGAACTATACTTTCACACATTTTTTAAAGTAGAATGTAATTTCTTTGCAAACACTATAATAGATGCTATAATTCATTTGTTTTATGCTAATTTTTTTCAGAAGAGGTGTTATGAAGAATTGTCACAATATGATACACCCTTATTCACAGGTTTAATTCAACACGCCCAAAAAAATCCAGTCCAATTTCATATACCCGGACATAAAAAAGGGGCGGGCATTGATCCGGATTTTCGCGAATTCATAGGTGAAAATGCACTATCGATCGACTTGATCAATATCGCTCCATTAGACGATCTCCATCAACCAAAAGGAATGATTAAGCAAGCCCAAGATCTGGCGGCAGAAGCCTTTGGAGCAGATCATACTTTTTTTTCCGTCCAAGGGACAAGCGGCGCGATCATGACGATGGTGATGGCGGTTTGCGGACCTGGAGACAAGATTATTGTTCCAAGAAACGTTCATAAATCCGTTATGTCCGCTATCGTTTTCTCGGGAGCCGTACCGATATTTATCCATCCGGAGATTGATAAAAATCTCGGAATCTCCCACGGAATTACGACTGAATCAGTGGAACACGCGCTAGAGCAGCATCCTGATGCAAAAGGATTGCTTGTCATAAACCCAACGTATTTCGGGATTTCAGCTGACTTAAAGAAAATCGTTGAAATTGCCCATTCTTATGACGTTCCCGTACTCGTGGACGAAGCCCACGGAGTCCATATCCATTTTCATGAAGATTTGCCACTGTCAGCTATGCAGGCGGGTGCGGATATGGCAGCCACGAGCGTTCATAAGCTCGGAGGCTCCATGACACAAAGCTCGATCTTGAACGTCCGGGAAGGCCTTGTTTCAGCAAATCGGGTGCAATCGATCCTGAGCATGCTTACAACAACATCTACGTCATATTTGCTGTTGGCTTCTCTGGATGTAGCCAGAAAGCAGCTCGCCACCAAAGGCAGGGAATTGATTTCTCAAACGATATCTCTTGCTGACTATATACGCGGGGAAATCAACAAAATTTCAGACCTGCATTGCATTGGCAAGGAAATTCTCGGCAGCAAAGCAACTTTTGACCTAGACCCTACCAAGCTGATTATATCGGTGAAAGATCTTGGCATCTCCGGTTATGATGTAGAGAAATGGCTTCGTGAAAAGCATAATATCGAGGTGGAGATGTCCGATTTATACAACATCCTCTGTATCATTACACCTGGGGATACGAAGAAAGAGGCAGACATATTAATCCATGCACTCAAGGATATTTCTGAAGAATTCCGTAAATATACCGCGAAGGAAGGCAAAACGGAAACCGAAGTGTTGCTGCCTAATATTCCCACCCTCACCGTAACGCCGCGGGACGCTTTTTATGCAGATACCGAAATCGTACCAATCGACGAGTCAATCGGCCGGACCAGTGCCGAGTTTATCATGGTATATCCCCCAGGAATTCCGATTTTTATTCCAGGGGAAATTATTACGAAGGAAAACGTCGAATACATTAAGAAAAATATCGAAGTCGGTTTACCTGTTCAGGGACCTGAAGACAGCGAGTTAAAATTCCTCCGGGTCATTAAGGAATTCAAAGCAATAAAATAATGAAACAATCATGATAAAGAAAACTCGCCTCTGCCTTCGCTTTTTAAAGCGGAAGCAGAGGCGTAGTTGTACTTATGCAGATTGGTAACCTTGTTTTTACTTCTTTTTATAATTATTCTTCCGTGTGATCCTCTGACCCGCAGCCGCAATTTGAGTAAAGCACGTTCACTTTTTCATCCTCATAATGATCCATTGTGTTATTGCATTGTTGACAAACGATTGTTCCCATTTTTTCAATCCCCTTCCTAATGATTAGTTTTATTAGAAATTAAATGAAAACGCTTTAACTTTATAAATCTATAATAATATAACACAATTACTTTTTCAAGCTTTAATTGTATGTCACATTAAATATTTTTGCTATTTATTTTGGATCTTTTCAAATTTAATCCAAATATAGTATATCAGAATGAATCTTTATGGCCATCATTTAAAGAAAACTCATCGATTGACGAGACGTAAGGCGTGGATTAGACGTAGTTCTCCTGATGCAGAAAGGCGAAAAAAGAGCCAATACGGCTCTTTTAATTATTATTCATATTGGGATTGAAACGGAATCTCCGGCAGGGTTTCTTTAAAAAATTCGGCTAATTCAACAGCATGCGCGCGCTCTATTTTAAAAGCAGCCTGTAGATATTCCAAGTCTTGACTGTCCTTTAATTCCAGGAGGGTAGAACGGCCTGTTTGCATACATATTACCAACGGCTTTCCAAAGAACATATTCGTATAGACGATTCCAAAATCAAATCTGGTTTCACTAGCGGTAAATCCAACAAACCTGACCTTGACAGTTTCGTTCTCATCATATAGTTTTTCGAACAGTTCCATATTTACCTCCTCTTAAATAGTTGTTAGAATATTATTATAATTCAAATAACTTTATCTTTCAAGTGGAAACCCTTGTGAATGCTATTGTATAAATCTTTAATATAATGCTAGAATGAAAGCGAATACATAGTTAAACTCATTTTTAAGGAGTGAATGAGAATGGTCGAAAATGCGTATATAAAACTGGTTCCCGGTTCAGATAGGGAAACGGTAACGCTTGACGAAGTAAAAGAACTATTTTTGTATTATAAGGAGATTACATCTAAGACTGGTGCTCAATTAGCATGGAACTATGAAAGCCAGGCTTTTCCATATGAAATGAAAGAAACGCCTGACTCAAAAGGGGAATGGATGTATCTGCAATCGGCTTCAGACCGCTATAATGTCATTTTACTTGGAATTGATCAAGAGAAAATCATCGATGATTCAGACCATGAAAGAATCCAATCTTACATACAAGTGACACTTCCTGAATCAGCAACATACGGGGATAAAGGAAAAGCAAATGAGTTTTGCAAATTTCTCGCAAAAAAACTGAAAGGTGAGCTTCACTTATTCAACAACAGGATCATGTATTATTATCCTCGAAAGTAGGGGAACACCTCGGACACAGCTTGTGTTAGCTGCACATCATGAGTTAAGACATCAGGAATAACCTGATGTCTTTCATTTTAAGGGGTTTCTATCAATTTAGGGTCGAGCATTTCATAACCTTTTGCCTGCAGACCGGTAATGATGCCGGAGATAGCCTCGCTCGTCCATTCTCTGTCATGCATAAGCAAATTGGCTCCGTTTATCAGGTATGGTGAGTTCACCATAATTTGTGTCAGTGCCTCTTTCGTTTGATACTCCTTCTCCCAGTCGTAGCCATACGTCCAATTCATGACCAGCATTTTTTCCTCGGTTGCAAGTTTTTTGGAAAAATCGGTATTCATGCCAAACGGTGCGCGGAAAAACTTCGGCCGCTCCCCTATGATCGCTTCAACCGCATCATTCAGTTTCACGATTTCATTTTTTTGCTCTGGTTCAGACAAGTCCTTTAATGTAGCATGACTCTGTGTGTGGTTTCCGATCGCAAAGCCCATCTCATGAATTTGTTTTAGAACTGCCTTTTCTTCTTCACTGTCTATGAAATGTCCATTTACAAAGAAAATCGCGTTCACATTATGTGATTTGAGTGTTTTTGCGATCTGCAGGGAATATTTATCCGGCGCATCATCAAAAGTTAAAAGGACGACCTTTGCGTTGGCGTTAGAAATAGGATTGACAGACGAATTAGCTGGATTAAGACGGTATTGCGGTGTTGCACTTTTTACCACCTGCTCCGTCTCTTCAGCTTCAAGGTTACCTTTCTCCTCGTTCTCCTGTTTAGATGGCTCTTTTTGTTCATTCTTAATTTCTTTCTGTTCTGTTTCAGTTTGCTGTTTTTCTTTGCTTTCTATTTCCGAGGAAGCTTGGTTCCCGCCGCACCCGTTTAAAAGAAAGCAAAAGAAAACCGTACTTAGAAGTAGTCGTTTTTTTCTCAATGATGTACCCCCGCTCGATTCAATATGGCAGAAATTCTTTAAGAAGAAGCTGTAAGAAAGCATAGCTAATTAAACTGGTGCATGTAATAAGAATCGTGCTTCTATTTGACTTCAGAATCGCTTTTCCGATATAGGAGGCGAGATAGCAAAACACTAAAAACATCAATACCTTGAAAAGCATTCGGTCGTGATCCGATAACCACTCTACTACAGTATAACCGCTCCAGACGATTATTTGAAAGAGGAATACAATGTAATTTTTCAAAGTATTCAGCCTCACTTTAGTAAAATCCTTTATTTTTTTATAACCTTTTCAGAGGTTTTCAAACATGCTTCCGCTCTTTTAAAGACAGAAACTTGTCCATTATATCCAATTATATGGCTGAAAAACAAAAAAAGCACACTTACCAATAGGTAAGTGTACTTTTTTAGCAGAAAGGGAAAGTATATACTTACCTTCCTGCATAAGGGCAACTACGTCTAATCTCCGCCTTACGGCTCATCAATCGACGAGTTTTCTTTATCGTTACTTCATAATATGGATGGGGTTGCCTAAGGCTACTTCAGCAGCTTCCATAGTGATTTCACCCAATGTCGGATGAGCGTGAATCGTCATGGCAATATCTTCAGCAGTCATGCCCGCTTCAATAGCCAGGCCTAGTTCTGCAATCATGTCACTTGCTCCAGGCCCTGCAATTTGGGCGCCGATTACCAGCCCGTCTTCCTTGCGTGTTACGAGCTTCATGAAACCATCTGCATTATTTAAAGAAAGAGCACGTCCGTTAGCTGCAAATGGGAATTTCGCACCTGTTGCTTCAATGCCTTCATCCTTCGCTTGCTTTTCCGTATACCCTACAGAAGCAAGTTCCGGTTCAGAGAAAACAACGGCAGGAATAGCAAGATAGTCAATTTCAGAAGCATGTCCGGCAATCGCCTCAGCAGCAATCTTGCCTTCATATGAAGCTTTATGGGCAAGTGGTGGTCCCTGTACAATGTCCCCGATTGCGTAGATATTGCTGACGCTTGTACGGGCTTGTTTGTCGATTTCAACAAGGCCTCTTTCAGTCAATTTGACTCCAATTTGCTCAAGGCCTAGTTCGTCAGTGTTTGGACGGCGTCCAACGGTTACTAAGACATAATCAGCTTCGACTTTCTTTTCTTCGCCTTTTGCTTCATACGTGACAACAACGCCGTTCTCTGTCTCTTCCACACCTTTTGCGGTCGCTTTCGTAACGATTTCAGCACCTTTTTTCTTTAGGTTTCTCGCTACAAGTGAAGACATTTGCTTTTCAAAGCCCATAAGGATTTCATCGAGGCCTTCCAAAATGGTCACCTTGGTTCCGAAGTTGGCAAAAGCGCCGCCAAGTTCTGTTCCAATGTAACCGCCGCCGATTACAACCATGGAAGCCGGTATTTCTTCCAGAGCAAGAGCGCCGGTAGAGTTAATGACGCGCTTAGAATATTTAAACGCAGGCAACTCGATAGGAGTTGAGCCTGTTGCAATGATCGCATTTTTGAATGTATACGTTTGAGCGGAAGTTTCACTCATAACGCGAAGGGTATTGGCATCAACAAAGTAAGCTTCTCCACTGACTGTTTCAACCTTGTTTCCTTTCAGAAGTCCGGCAACACCGCCAGTCAGTTTATTGACGACAGAGCCTTTCCAAGCCTGAACTTTAGAAAAATCCACCTTCACATTCTCAGCTGTAATTCCCATATCCTCTGAATGCTGGGCTTCATGAAATCTGTGTCCCGCAGAAATTAAGGCTTTAGATGGGATGCAGCCAACATTAAGGCAAACTCCGCCTACCGTCCCTTTTTCTACAACTGTAACCTTTTGTCCAAGCTGGGCGGCACGGATAGCAGCAACATAACCGCCGGGGCCTGCACCAATTACTATAGTATCTGTTTCAATTGGGAAATCTCCTACTACCATTTTATTACGCCTCCATTAACAATAGTTCTGGATCGTTAAGCAATCTCTTGATGTGGTTTAATGCATTTTGTGCTGTGGCACCGTCAATGATTCGGTGGTCAAAGCTTAAAGATAATGCCAATACTGGAGCGGCTACAATTTCACCGTCGCGAACGATTGGCTTCTCAGCGATGCGGCCGATTCCAAGGATGGCCACTTCAGGATGATTGATTACAGGTGTGAACCATTGACCACCTGCGGAACCGATATTTGTGATCGTACAAGAAGCGCCCTTCATTTCATCTGGAGCCAATTTGCCGTCACGTGCTTTGCCTGCAAGTTCATTGATCTCGTTAGAAATAGCAAAGGTGGATTTACGGTCTGCATCCTTAACAACCGGAACAAGTAGTCCTCTATCAGTATCTGCAGCGATACCAATGTTGTAATAATGCTTCTGGATGATCTCGCCTGCTTCATCATCAATCGAAGTGTTTAAAGCAGGGAATTCACGCAATGCGCTTGTCAAAGCTTTAACAACGTAAGGAAGGAATGTAAGCTTGATTTCTTTTTGCGCTGCAATTTCCTTGAACTTCTTACGGTGAGCCACCAATTTGGTTACATCGATTTCATCCATTAATGTAACATGCGGCGCTGTGTGCTTAGAATTTACCATTGCTTTTGCAATCATTTTTCTTATCCCGCTCATTTTCTCACGAGTTTCAGGATACTGTCCAGCAGGAATTGCGGCAGCCGTTTTTTCGGTTGCTTCTTCTGCAGGTTGTCCAGCCTTCGCTTCCCCGGCATTATCAGGAATTGCGGCACCTCCGTTAAGGAAGCCATCTATATCATCTTTCATGATCCGTCCGTTGTCTCCGGAGCCTGCTACCTGGCGGATTTCAACGCCTTTTTCCCGCGCGTATTTACGAACAGAAGGCATCGCGATAATGCGACGGTTAGGATCCACTTCAACTTGTGGCTGAGCACCTGCGCCTGTTGCACCGGTTGCTGCTTGTCCAGGAGCTTGTTCTTTTTTCACTTCCTGTCCTGCTTCTGCAGTTGACTGGACTTGTGCTTCTGTCTTGCTTTCATCTTTAGCTTCCTCTTCATGATCGCCTTTGAACTGCAGGTTTTCATATCCTGGAGCATCTAATGTAACGAGCACATCTCCAACTGTTGCCACAGTACCTTCTTCAACCAGAATTTCTTCGACAGTTCCTTCAACAGGTGACGGAATTTCCACAACGGCTTTGTCGTTTTGAACCTCACAAAGCACATCGTCTTCTTGGACTTTATCACCTGGTTTAATAAACCACTTTACAATTTCCCCCTCGTGAATACCTTCTCCGATATCAGGGAGTCTAAATTGAAATGCCACTGTATTCAACCTCCTATTAGTCAATCATGTCATTAGTCCGGGCAGTCATTCAAGTAATCTGCCTAAAGGGTTTGGGAGCCTTTAAGCAGATAGTTTATACATGTTTAGAAGTTCAATACTTTCTTCGCAGTTTCGATAATATCTTTAAAGTTCGGAAGCCAGACCCCTTCTGCTTGGGAGAATGGATAAACAGTATCAGCAGCCGTTACACGCAATACCGGAGCTTCCAAGCTTAAGATTGCACGTTCATTGATTTCAGCGACAACATTTGCCGCTACGCCAGCCTGTCTTTGAGCTTCCTGCACAACAACCACACGGCCTGTTTTTTCAACAGATGCAATAATTGTTTCAATATCAAGCGGCTGGATTGTCCGCAAATCGACTACCTCAACTGAATAGCCTTCTTTCTCGAGCTCTTCGGCAGCTTTTAATGATTCATGGACCATTGCTCCATAAGTGATAATTGATAAATCGGATCCCTCACGCTTAACATCCGCCTTGCCAATTTCAATTGTGTATTCTTCTTCAGGAACTTCTGCACGGAATGCCCGATATAATTTCAAGTGTTCAAGGAAAATAACCGGATCATTGTCCCGGATTGCTGAGATTAGTAATCCTTTGGCATCATAAGGAGTAGATGGAACGACAACTTTAAGGCCAGGTGATTGAGTCATAAGTCCTTCTAAGCTATCTGAGTGCATTTCCGGAGTATGAACTCCTCCCCCAAATGGAGAGCGTACCGTAATGGGTTGGCTGTAACGGCCACCTGAACGATAGCGGGTACGCGCCATTTGGCCAACGATGGAATCCATTACTTCGAACACAAATCCGAAGAATTGGATTTCCATTACTGGACGGAAGCCTTGAAGCCCTAATCCAATAGCTAACCCACCTATACCGGACTCAGCAAGCGGAGTATCAAAAACACGGTCTTCGCCAAATTCTTTTTGCAATCCTTCTGTTGCACGGAAAACACCGCCGTTTGCGCCAATGTCTTCCCCGAACAGTAGCACGTTTTCGTTATTGCGAAGCTCTGTACGTAACGCATCCGTGATTGCTTGTATCATTGTCATTTGAGCCATAGCTTACTTCGACTCCTTTTCTTTGTATATTTCAAATTGTTCTTTTAAGTTATGAGGCATGTCCTCATACATATTTTCAATTAAATCAGTTACTTTTTGTTTTGGTGTTTCATCAGCAATTTTGATTGCTTCCTTAATATCTTCTTTCGCTTTTTCAATTGTGGAGTTTTCCAGCTCTTCGTTCCAGATTCCTTTCTTTTCAAGGAACTTGCGGAAACGCACAAGCGGATCTTTCTGCTCCCACTCGTTATCAAGGTCAGATGTGCGATACCGTGTCGGATCGTCACCTGCCATCGTATGCGGGCCATATCGGTATGTCAATGTTTCAATAAGCGTAAGGCCTTCGCCATTTATAGCCCGTTCACGCGCTTGCTTAACCGCTGCATAAACAGCTAACGGATCCATTCCATCCACTTGAATTCCCGGAATACCGGCTGCGACTGCTTTCTGGGCAATGGTCTGTGCTGCTGACTGTTTTTCAACAGGCGTCGAGATAGCAAAACGATTGTTTTGGACAACAAAGATCGCAGGAGCTTTGAAAGCGCCCGCAAAGTTCATGCCTTCATAGAAGTCACCCTGGGAAGCTCCTCCATCGCCTGTATAAGTAATGGCGACTGATTTAGCGCCTCTCTTCTTCATACCCAGCGCAACACCGGCAGCTTGTACATATTGCGCACCGATGATGATTTGTGGAGAAATAACATTTACGCCTTCTGGAATTTGATTCCCTTTAAAATGTCCTCTTGAAAATAAGAAAGCCTGTGATAACGGAAGACCGTGCCAAATCAATTGTGGTACATCCCGGTATCCAGGAAGAATAAAGTCTTCTTTTTCCAGGGCGAATTGAGAAGCCAATTGTGAAGCTTCCTGCCCAGCTGTAGGAGCATAGAACCCCAGTCTCCCCTGACGGTTCAAAGAGATGGATCGTTGGTCAAGAATACGCGTATATACCATCCTTCTCATCAATTCTTGTAATTGATCATTGCTTAAATCAGGCATTGCCGCTTCGTTAACAATTTCACCTTGTTCATTTAAAATCTGTAACGTTTGAAACTGCTCTGCAACTGCTTCAATCTGTGTTTTTATATCAAATTGAGCTTTTTTTGTTTTAGAAGCCATTTAAATCACCCCATCCTTCCATATATAAGGTTTCATATTTACCATAAAGCATTTTTTCATGTTGTCGATGTGCCCCCATGTTCATATCAGTGTTTATTTTCCACAATAAACAGCAGTGAAACATTCCTATACCAATGATAAACTGTACCAATCAAAATGACAAACAATATAATACAATGCTTTATTTAGTTTTAATTTTACATAACAACTTTTAATTCGTCAATTAGTTAGAACTACAACTTTACACCATTGATAGCGTTTTTATATGACTTATTACACATCACCTTTTTTGAAACTGTTATACAATAATTTTTAAGTCTGTATTATATAAAAATGTTTCTTCAGGCTTCCAGGCCTGCAAAGAATTAAGTTTATATAATTTTCAACTCTCGTCATAAAGGGTGTCCAATCGGATTTTGGTTTAATCATTATCTTTTTAACACGTCATATTATTATAGTGGAAAAGAATTTTTTCGCTTTTAATAATAACTGAGCGCCTACTAATAAAAAAGCAAGCTCATCTGAGCCTGCTTTTTTATTTAATATCTTTGGTTTCAATTCCGGCGTTTTCATAAAAAGCCTTCTTCTCTTGATTGTACTGCTCCGTTTCAGTATTGAACTTTTCGCTTGCTTCCAAGACCTTTTGATAGGCTACATTGATTTTATCAATTTGCGCCTGGAGCTCGTCCATCTTCAAGTCTTCTTTTTTGAATAGCCCATAAAGCTCTTTATCAAGAGCAATACTTTCTTTATAGGACTTGTACACGTCCTCGTGAGCTGCATAGCGGCTTTCCATGGTCGCTTTAAGCTCTTCAGCCTGCTCCTTGAGTTTTTGATCGTCGATATCTTTAATTTCATCAGCTATTTTACTGAACTCTTCCTTAGAATCTTTAATGCTAGTATGCTCTTTTTCTATCAGCTTCTCGCGTTCTTGAATATTTTTCAACGCCTCATCGGACAATTTGACAATTTGGTCGAATTCCTTCATGCCCAGTTTGATAATTTGATCATATAATTGCTTTTCCTTTTTTTCTGATTCTGTAATTGGCATTTGCTGCTCTTCAAATCCCCTCTCTTTTTCCACCGCTTCCTCAAGGATGGAATGGATTTGTTCTTCCGGTGCGCTGCATCCGGAAATTAAAACAGTTGAAAACAATATCACAGCGATACTACTAAAGCCCTTTAACACTACTAATCCCCCCAATTGATCACATTTTCTACTATACTGGATATCCGAAGGCTTTGACAATAGTAGACTATCCTCTGCCGTCTGGATAAATTTTCAAATAACCCGCGAAATTACCTTTTTAAGGGATACCAGACCATTATATGCCTTTGGAATTTATTTATGTACTAGGCTTTGGCCTATACAGAATCCAGCCGGGAGCATAGGCTGTAGTACATCGTTCCAAAAGGGATGATTAACAAAAAAATTCAGGAGGAATCCCGTATGTATCATGGAAGTCAAGGAAATGACATGTATAATGTATCACCTTATTCCGGCCAAGACTGTTGCTACCCTGTTGCCGGATATGGCTATGGCGACAATGGATGCGGCAATCATTTCGCCTTAATCGTCGTCTTGTTCATTTTGCTTATTATAGTAGGTGCATTCTGTAAATTTTAATCCTGGACCATCCCTAATATTTACCCATGATTAAGAATGATAAGCAAGTTATCCTGAGGTGATTGGATAGTGATTAAGTTCAATCACCTCTTTTAATCGGCATTGATTAACTTTTGCAACCTGTTTTGGTAGACTACATATTATATATAGATACTTAATTTAAATTGAGGTGCAATCATGATTACAATGAAAGATATTATTAAAGAGGGGCATCCTACTCTCCGCAAGACAGCCGAAGAGGTTACTCTCCCCGCTTCAAAGGAAGAGAAAGAAACCCTTGCCAGCTTGCTTGAGTATGTCAAAAACAGCCAGAATCCCGATATGGTTGAAGAATACGGGCTAAGACCCGGGATTGGCCTCGCTGCTCCGCAAATCAATGTTTCTAAACGGATGCTCGCCGTCCATCTTGCCGATGACGATGAGAAACCATTCAGTTATGCCTTATTTAATCCTAAAATCATCAGCCATTCCATCGAGAAAGCCTATTTAACCTCAGGTGAGGGATGCCTTTCTGTCGATCGGCAGGTCCCAGGGTTTGTTCCGCGTTACGCAAGAATTACCGTGACCGGAACAACGTTGGAAGGAGAAAAAATTACCATACGTCTAAAAGGTCTTCCTGCCATCGTTTTTCAGCACGAAATTGATCATTTAAACGGTATCATGTTTTACGATCATATCAATGAAGATGACCCCTTTGAAATCTTAGAGGAAGCAAAAGCAATTGAAAGATGAAAAACAGGAGCCCGGCTTGTGCCGGGCTCCTGTTTTTAGATTAAATTAAAATGCTTTAACCCCTTATAAATCCCATCATCGCTTACATCATCGGTTACATAATCGGCAAACGTCTTCACCTCATCCAAGGCGTTTCCCATCGCAATGCCATGGCCGACTGTCTCAAGCATTTCGACATCATTTAACCCATCGCCAAAAGCATAGACATCCTCAAGCTTAAATCCTGCCCTATCGATGAGAATCTTAATTCCTTGTGCCTTAGAACCGCCATTTGGCAAAACATCCAAGGAATATTCGTGCCAGCGGATGAAACGGAACTGTTCATATTTTCCTTCATACAGTTTTTGCTCTACATCCGTACAGAATAATAAGGATTGATAAATCTCCCTGTTCCGATAAAACGTATCATCCTTTTCCGGATGTGGGAAATGGAGGCTTCCCATTGCTTCTTCTATTCTTTTATGATGATCTACACTTGCTTTCATGGTCTTTTCGGTCATGAAAATCATCGGTGTGTTATTATTAGCCGCATCTTTATGGAGTTGCTCCAGCTGAGTCTCAGATAACGGATTTTTATAAATGACCTCGTTTTCAAATACAACATACTGCCCGTTATAGCTAACATATGTATCAATGTCTAGTTCATCCCGTAAATATTCAAACATAAAAGGAGCCCTGCCTGTTGAAATCGCAACGAAAGTTCCATTTTCCTGCAATGCCTTGATGCCCTCTTTCGTGGACGATGGAAGCTTTTTATCATCATCTAGCAATGTTCCATCTATATCAAAAAATACAATTTTCAATCTTTCCACATCCTTACTTTCAATACTGCTTTTATTTTACTGCCAAAAAAGCACAGAATATGTACCCATTTAACCCTTCACCACGACTTCTGTCAAGGCTTAGCTTCTCTGAAAACATTTTTCCAATATAAGTAACGGAATAATTTCTCCTAAATACATATGCTTATACTAAAATCACTAAATTTCCCGAAAATCAGCTTGTGTCTGCAAAACACGTATTTACTTTATTTTATATTCCTTTACAATAAAGATAAGGGGAGTGTGATCCACCATGTTAAAAAGACTGCGTAAGAGACTGCAAAAACAGTGGAACGGACTATTACGAAAAAAAACAATCGCATGATTTTGTTTATCGGGCCCTTCAAAACTTGCGAAGGGCTTCTTCCTTATTGTAAAGTCTTTTCATGCTACCTTTTACTAACATAAGAAATACATACTTCATTTAGCATGATCAGGTAACACATGAAAAAATTGTTGTTTTTATATATAATGAAAAAAGCAATTAAAAAGATGATAGGAGGAATAATAGTGATTTTTAAGGTATACTACCAGGGAGATGCATCAGAAGTAGCTGTTCGAGAGCATACTAAAACTATGTATGTTGAGGGAGAAACGGAGCGGGATATCCGTTTAAAGATTAAACATGAGCCTTTTAATATTGAATACATCCAACCTGTGACCGGGGCATATTTGGATTACGAAAAAGAACAAAATGAAGACTTTAAAGTATTGGAGCTATAGAATATGAAATTTGTTAAAAATGATCAAACAGCGGTTTTCGCTTTGGGCGGTTTAGGCGAAATCGGAAAAAACACCTATGCCGTACAATTCCAGGATGAAATCATTGTCATCGATGCTGGAATTAAATTTCCAGAGGATGAGCTTCTCGGGATCGATTATGTCATTCCTGATTACAGCTATTTAGCAAAAAATGTAGAAAAAATTAAAGGCCTGTTCATCACCCATGGCCATGAAGACCATATTGGTGGAATTCCTTACCTTTTAAGAGAAGTGAATATTCCTGTTTACGGTGGAAAGCTTGCCCTTGGATTATTAAGAAACAAACTCGAGGAGCATGGCCTACTTCGTCAGACTAAAATGATCGAATTTCAGGAAGATGATGTCATTAAGTTCAGAAAAACATCTGTATCCTTTTTCAGGACAACCCATAGTATTCCTGATTCCTATGGCATCGTGGTAAAGACACCTCCTGGCCAAATAGTCCACACCGGAGATTTCAAATTCGACTTTACTCCTGTCGGAGAACCGGCAAACCTGACTAAAATGGCTGAAATCGGCAAAGAAGGAGTGCTTTGCCTTCTATCCGATAGTACGAATAGTGAAGTGCCGCACTTTACAATGTCGGAAAGGCGGGTCGGCGACACTATCGACGATATTTTCCGCAAGGTGGATGGACGTATCATATTTGCCACTTTCGCATCAAATATCCACAGGCTGCAGCAGGTTGTTGAAGCAGCCGTAGTCAATGGACGTAAAGTTGCTGTTTTCGGCAGAAGCATGGAAGCTGCAATTAATATCGGTCTTGATCTCGGGTACATTAATGCACCAAAGGATACTTTCATAGAGGCAAATCAAATCAATAAACTGCCTGCTAACCGGGTGACGATCCTTTGTACCGGTAGCCAGGGAGAACCTATGGCCGCTTTATCAAGGATCGCCAACGGTACACATCGACAAATTCAAATTATTCCTGGAGACACGGTTGTCTTTTCTTCCTCTCCAATCCCTGGGAATACGATAAGTGTATCAAGAACAATCAATATGCTGTATCGTGCAGGGGCGGAAGTTATTGCAGGCAAATTAAGTGATATCCATACATCCGGTCACGGTGGACAGGAAGAACAAAAACTCATGCTTCGCCTGATAAAACCAAAATTTTTCATGCCTATACACGGGGAATACCGCATGCAGAAAATGCATACGAAGCATGCTATCGATTGCGGAGTCCCTGAAGAAAACTGCTTCATTATGGACAACGGAGAAGTTCTTGCACTAAGCGAGGATGCCGCGCAGGTTGCAGGAAAGATACCTTCTGGATCCGTTTATATCGATGGAAGCGGAATCGGCGATATCGGGAATATCGTTTTACGCGACCGCCGCATCCTCTCAGAAGAAGGGCTTGTCGTTGTCGTGGTCAGCATCAATATGAAGGATTTCAAAATTTCAGCGGGTCCTGACCTTATCTCCCGAGGCTTTGTTTATATGAGGGAGTCAGGCGACCTTATCAATGATGCCCAGACTTTAATTACAAAACATTTGAACAAAGTGATGGAAAGAAAAACGACACAATGGGCCGAAATCAAAAATGAAATTACAGACACGTTGGCGCCGTTCCTTTATGAGAAAACGAAACGCCGCCCAATGATTTTACCAATCATTATGGAAGTGTAAATAATAAAACCCGCTCCGGTTTCGGAGCGGGTTTTGTGTTTGTTTATAAAAAAATATCCTTTAGTAGCTTTGAAGTTTGGAGCATCAACTTACCATAGACCGTGCGTTCTTAGTCGGCCAGACACCCAAACTCATGAGCGGTGTTCTGAATTTATGAGCGATTATCCGAATATATGAGCGATCGCCTGAATTAACGAACAATTAACCGAATATATGAGCGGTGTCCTGAATTTATGAGAGATTATCCAAATATATGAGCGATCGTCCGAATTTACGAGCGATTATCCGATTATATGAGCGATGTCCTGAATTTACGAGCGATTATCCAAATATATGAGCGATCGCCGAATTTACGAGCGATTATCCGATTATATGAGCGATCGCCCGAATTTACGAGCGATTATCCAATTATATGAGCGATCGCCCGAATTTGCGAGCGATTATCCAAATATATGAGCGATCGCCCGAATTTATGAGCGATTATCCAATTATATGAGCGATCGCCAGAATTTACGAGCGATTATCCGATTATATGAGCGGTGTCCCGAATTTATGAGCGATTATCCAAATACATGAGCGATCGCCGAATTTACGAGCGATTATCCAATTATATGAGCGATCGCCCGAATTTACGAGCGATTATCCGATTATATGAGCGGTGTCCTGAATTTATGAGTGATTATCCAAATATATGAGCGATCGCCCGAATTTACGAGCGATTATCCAATTATATGAGCGATCGCCGAATTTACAAGCGATTATCTAAATATATGAGCGGTCGCCCAAATTTGCGAGCGATTATCCAAATATATGAGCGATCGCCCGAATTTATGAGCGATTATCCAATTATATGAGCGATCGCCAGAATTTACGAGCGATTATCCGATTATATGAGCGGTGTCCCGAATTTATGAGCGATTATCCAAATACATGAGCGATCGCCGAATTTACGAGCGATTATCCAATTATATGAGCGATCGCCCGAATTTACGAGCGATTATCCGATTATATGAGCGGTGTCCTGAATTTATGAGTGATTATCCAATTATATGAGCGATCGCCCGAATTTACGAGCGATTATCCAAATATATGAGCGATCGCCCGAATTTACGAACGATTATCCGATTATATGAGTGATGTCCTGAATTTACGAGCGATTATCCAAATATATGAGCGATCGCCCGAATTTACGAACGATTATCCGAATATACTGAGCGGTGTCCTGAATTTATGAGCGATTATCCAATTATATGAGCGATCGCCCGAATTTACGAGCGATTATCCGATTATATGAGCGGTGTCCTGAATTTATGAGCGATTATCCAAATATATGAGCGATCGCCCGAATTTACGAGCGATTATCCGATTATATGAGCGATAGCCGTAGGGTTAGCCAATGCACACTTCTTTAGCTATGATACTTATTCAATAACTTTTCTCTCAAAACGGGTAATATCGGTATCAGCCCCGATCACGATCAGGATGTCGCCTTTTATGATCTGGTCATTCGCCTGAGGAGAGACAATGATTTCATTTCCTCTTTTAATCGCTACTATATTAATGCCGTAACGGGCACGAACATCCATATCGATGATAGAGTTTCCATCAATTTTATCATTGGCTACGATCTCCACGATAGAATGCTCATCCGACAGTTCCAAATAATCAAGCACATTATTGGAGACTATACTATGTGCTATGCGCCGTCCCATGTCACGTTCAGGGTGGACAACATGGTCCGCGCCAATTTTACGAAGCACTTTTTCATGATAGTCATTTTGGGCTTTAGCGGTAATATTATTAACTCCAAGCTCTTTTAACATAAGTGTGGTTAAAATACTTGCCTGGATATTGTCACCGATTGCGACGATGACATGATCAAAATTCCGGATCCCAAGGCTTCTTAATACGGACTCATCCGTTGTATCGCCCACTACAGCATGTGAAGCAATCATCGCGAATTCGCTTACCCTGTCTTCATCCATATCAATTGCCAAAACTTCCATACCCTCTTCAGCCAGAGTCTTGCAAATGCTTCCGCCAAAACGGCCCAGTCCAATAACAGCAAACTCCTTTTTCACTGCAATACCTCCAGATTAGTTGAACTAACGCATTAATAAAATTGTATATTCTTGGATCATTCATGTGAAACTTTTGTTTCACATGCCTTTCAGCAAAGCTGAAAGGTTGCTCCAATTGCATAGGCTGAGGGGAAAGCTCGCTTTCCCCTCAGCCTATGCAATTGGGACTAATGATCCAAAAATATATTGCTGAACCAGCTTTATACTGATAAATTCAACTTTATATAATAAGTCATGCTCCTATTTTATCACAAAGCGATTATTTTTTTCATTATCGAAAAGAGCTGATGAAATCTTCATCAGCTCATCCGCTTATTCTGACTTTTCATTTTCGTCCAGCACACGATTTACGCGCTTTTCAAGCATTTTCATACCGCTGCCGCCCGCTTGGAAGTGACGGAGCTTTCCTTCCTTATCAAATACGTAATAAGCAGGTACGTATTGATTTTCGAAGGCATCGTTTAATTTTAATTCACTGTCAACAAAAATCGGCTGGATGATGCCATGTTCCTCCGCTACCTTTTTGATGTCATCGAGATTCAAATCGTCTTCAGAACGCGGCATATGAACGGCTACTACGTTTAACTTATCTTTGTAATTGTCTCTGAATTCATTGACCTGCGGCATAGCTTCCTTGCATAAATGGCAGCTAACAGACCAGAAATGAATCAAGGTAGGTTTTTCACCGACCAATTGATCTTTGGTAACTTGTTCGTTTATCCACGCAGTTTCACCAGTTAATTCCGGCATTAATTCACGTAATTTCACAGCTTATTCCTCCAAAGTTATTCAGGTTTTTAACTATTAGTAAAGAAAACTCGCCCATTGGCGAGCAGGCGTAGTTGTACCTATCTGATGAAAAAGTATATACTTTCCTATTTGCCAAAAAAGGCCTAACATGGAGTTAGGCCTTTTATTTAATTGCTTCTAAAATTAAATTAAAGAGTCTCTTGTCCAGGTCTCCAGTTAGCAGGGCAAAGTCCGCCTGTTTGAAGAGCTTGAAGTACACGAAGCGTTTCATCTACATCACGGCCAATGTTGTTGTGGTTAACAACGGAGTATTGCATTTCTCCTTCAGGATTGATGATGAATAATCCGCGAAGCGCAACTCCTTCTTCTTCAATTAACACGCCGTATTCACGGGAAACAACATGATTGGTATCAGCAGCTAATGGATAGTTAAGATCGCCAAGGCCGTTTTCCTTGCGGTCTGTATGTATCCAAGCTAAGTGCGTATGAATCGTATCGGTTGATACACCGATTACTTCCGCATCCAGATCATCGAACTCATCAAAGCGGTCGCTCATTGCAGTGATTTCTGTTGGACAAACGAAAGTGAAGTCCATTGGATAGAAAAATAAAACGGTCCATTTGTCGTTCTTCATGTTTTCTTCTAAGCTAACTTTACCAAACTCTTTGTTTGCCATAACAGCATCCATTTCAAAACGGGGTGCTTGTTTCCCTACCATACGCTCTGGCATGAAGTGATCCCTCCGATTGCATAATTTAATTGAGAATATTTGTCGAATCCTCAATCATTTTTTCAACACAATTCTCATTATAGACAAGCCTGAAAATGAAGTCAAACTATAATGAAACCTTATATAATGAAGGATTGATTATTGTTTAGCCGCGCTCTTAAATGTGAAATAATCCGACATGAGGGAAATAGCCGTTTCGATCGCCAACTCATCGGGGGTAAGCTTTGCATGATGTAAGCCATATTCGGAATCGACACCCAGCCAGAACATAAAGCCCGGAATTTCTTTCAGCATATAGCCGAAATCTTCCCCTGTCATCGCTTCGGTACATTCATGAACGGTTATTCCCTCTGTAGCTACGGCAAAGTCCATGAATTCGCGGGTGAGTGTTTCTTCGTTCTGTACCTGATGATACATGCTGCCGTAATCTATGGCTGCCTCACACTGGTAACCGATTCGGATTCCTTCGACAAGCTGTTCGATCCGCTGCTTCACTTTTTCCATGGATGTAACCGACAAGGTGCGGATGGTTCCTTCGAGCCGTGCATTTTCGGCAATGACATTTTGAACCGTCCCGCCGGTGATTTTCCCGATTGTGATCACAGCCGAGTCGAGCGGATTAACATTTCGGGAAACGATTGTCTGAAGCTGGCTAACCAGTGAGCACGCCGCAACGACCATATCTTTGGTTTCATGCGGGTATGCGGCATGGCCGCCTTTCCCCTTCAAGTCAATGAACAGCTCAGACGTATTGGCGAACAGCAGCCCTTCCTTAACGGCAATCGTTCCGACAGGATATTCCGGCGCGATATGCAGCGCAGTAATGATGTCAGGCTTCCATTCCTTCATGATATCAGTTTGCAGCATAAGCTCTGCTCCACCTGGTCCTTCCTCCGCCGGCTGGAAAATAAATAGCAAATGATCATCTATTGGGTTGTCGGTGAAATGGGTCAGTATTCCAAGGGCTATGCTCATATGAAAGTCATGGCCACATGCGTGCATAAACTGCTCATGCTCGGAGATAAATGGCAGACCGGTCTCCTCTTGGATCGGAAGGCCATCGATATCCGCCCGGTAACCGATTGTTTTTGTTGGATTTTCCCCATGGATTTTCACAAAAATACCGGTCCTCCACGTTTTGATTTCCAAACGATCAGCCGGAAGTGCATACAGATAGTCCAATAAATACTTCTGTGTCTTAAATTCCTGAAAACCGGGTTCGGGAATCTTATGCAAATCTCTTCTTATTGCCGCAAATTTCGCCATGCTTTGTTTCCCCCTATAGACAAGGCGTGGATCAGGAATCCACGCCTTGTCCAAAGTCTATAAAATTTGTAGCCCGCTCACTATAAAACACATCTAAATGCTGTTCTTTATAATTGGCGAAGCTCTTGTTTGATTTCTGTTTTGGACTTCGTTTTTTCATCAATTTCCTTGATAACTCTTGCAGGTGTTCCCGCAACGACTGTATATGGAGGTACATCATCAATGACAATTGCGCCTGCGGCAACGACTGCCCCTTTCCCGATTGTGACACCTTCCAGGACAACCGCATTCGCACCAACCATAACGTCGTCTTCTACAACTACCGGTTTTGCGGATGGCGGCTCGATGACTCCTGCCAAAACTGCGCCTGCACCGATGTGACAGTTCTTGCCTACCGTCGCTCTTCCGCCAAGGATTGCGTTCATATCAATCATCGTGCCTTCACCTATGACCGAACCAATATTAATAGACGCTCCCATCATAATAACGGCATTGTCGCCGATTTCCACTTGGTCACGGATAATTGCGCCAGGCTCGATTCTGGCCTTAATTCCTTTTAAGTCAAGCAACGGAATCGCGGAATTTCTGCGGTCGTTTTCTACGACATGGTCTTCGATTTTTGATTCATTGGCAGCAATGGCTTCGCTGATTTCAGCCCATTCACCAAATAGAACCCCTGTATTTCCTGTAATAAAGGTCTTCGTGTTTTCGCCAAAATTAATCCCTTCCAGCTGACCTTTCACATAAACTTTGACAGGCGTTGATTTTTTACTGTTTTGTATAAATGAGATAATTTCATTTGCATCCATCATTTTCATGAGTAGTTCCCCCTGCTATGTATAATTTGCTAGTCTTAAATTTACCAAACTAAAGGATGTAAAATCAAGTGAGAATCATCATTTTTTCTCTTCACTTGAACTTATGCCTTTTTATGGATATGTTCTTGGATCACTTCGGTAAAAGCCTGTACCTGCTTTAATTGGAACGATGATTCATAACCGCACAACCATGTATCTCTTTCGAGGGAATGATTATGTTCGTCATGTAACGGAATCTTAAAGATATTTTGATCTTTGTCATGCAGGGTGATTCCCGGTAAAATCGCATAGCCAATTCCGTTGAAGACCATCTGCTTGCAGGTTTCAATCTGGTCCACGACAATCGTATTCTTCGGCGAGGTTTTAAACTGGCGGAACCACCAATCCTGAATTGCCTGATAATAATTGGAATCGCTTTTAAATTGGATGAACGGTCGGTCTGTTTCGAGAATTTGTTCTAATTGGTTCATTTCCGTGTCGACTAAATAGAGCATATCTCTGAACAAATGCTTTTTAATTCCCTTCCAATCAGGAGCCCCTCTGATAATACCGATATGGACCTGACCATCATAAAGAGACTTCAATATCTCACTGCTCCATCCGGTTATCAAAGAGATTTTCGCATATGGATATTTCTGCACGAATTTTTTCAACACCTGAGGGAGCCAGTTTTGGCCAACGATCGAGGCGCAGGCAATTTTGAGTGTTCCATATACTTCATGCTCCATTGCCTGGATGCTTTCCCTCACCTTTTCTTCTTTTTGCAGCATTTCATTGGCAAACCTGATAACCGCTTCCCCCGCAGGGGTTAAAGAAAGTCCTTTTTGCGAGCGGAGGAACAGCTTTGTCCCCCATTCCTTTTCGATAGATTGCAGCCTTTGAGATAGGGCAGGCTGTGAAACAAACAATCTTTCCGCTGCCTTTCTCATATTCATTTCCTGAGCAAGCACTGATAAAAGCTGATATTCTGAGAACGACATTTACATCACGCCTTGATAATTTATTCTTATCGTAAAAGTTAGTTATTTACTCATTTAATTATCACCATATTCTTCGTATAATACAAGTGCAAAGAACAGGAGTGATGATGATGACAGCGCTATTGTTAATTCTCATTGGATTTACGGCTACATTTATCGGGACGCTGGCGGGTAGCGGCGGATTAATCGGAATGCCTTCGATGCTATTGATCGGGATCCCGATTCATAGTGTCATCGCAACTGCAAAGTTTTCAAATATGTTTTCATCCTTCTCAAGCTTCTATACTCTCTTGAAGCAAAAAGAATTAACGTGGAGAAACGTCTCGACATTAATTCCATTTGCATTATTCGGGGGACTTTCCGGTGGTTTTTTGGCAAATGCCTTTACGGAAAATACAATGAACATTGTGGCCATCATTCTACTCGGCACCGCATTTATGATCAGCTTCCTCAAAAAACCGAAGCCGTCCGCTGATGGAATCTGGAAGCTGCCGAAAAAAACGTATCCTTCACTTTTTGGGATTAGCGTATACGATGGCATGTTTGGTCCCGGGCAAGGGACTTTACTGATGTATACATACCTGCACCACGGGGCTTCTTATTTACAAGCTTTAGCTTTTACCAGATTCCAAACCTTTATCAGCTGTGCCGCTGCATTTGTCACGTATTTGTACGCAGGTCATTTCCAATGGGACACCGCTATTTATTATGCGATTGGTTCATTGGCCGGAGCCCAAACCGCCGTAAGAGCGGCCAGGCACATTTCCTCGAAGCATTTGAAGTATATCTTGCATGCAGTCACCGTAGCATTAATTCTTCAGCTGCTTTACAGGGTCTTGAAAGAAAACATCTTTTAGTTTAAGAAATTGGAACATTTTTTCTGCGACTCTTATGAATTTCAAGTTAAATCATTTTTGAAATTTTCAGCTGCGAAATCCGGAACTAGCTGCATAATGAGCACCCGCTACAAAAAACTTATAAACTAATTCATGCTTCCTTTTCTTTTTTCGGCAGCAGCAAAAGGAGCAGCAAGCTTACTACCGCAAATAGCAAAACGATCAGATAAACATTCTGGAGTGAGTAGCTGAGCCCATCCTGCAAGACTTCCACCGCTTCGGCAGGCATCCTGGCTCGCTCTTCACTGTTTAACAGTTGATTTGCTGAATCGATTGTTAGTTTTGTTCCTGAGTGATTATTCTCATCTAGATATGACTGAAGCCCCAAATTCATGATTCCGCCTAAAAGGGCAGCCCCGACGGTCGTGCCGAAGTTCCTCATGAACATATTTGAAGCAGTAGCGATACCTCTTCGTTCCCAGCTCACCGTGCTTTGGATCAATACGATGAACGATGTCGAGGTGAGCCCCATTCCGACACCGACAAAGAATGAACCAGCGGCGGCTGCCAGAGGTCCTGCTTCCGGTGGAAGAAACACTAAAATAAGACTGCCGGCAATCAGAGAGAGCCCTCCTAAAATAGAAGTAGCTTTAAAGCCGATTTTTGCTAACAGCCGCCCTGAAACGGCAGAGGCGATTGGCCAACCGATGGACATGGCTGTCAACGTGAATCCGGCAACCGTTGGAGAACGTTCCATCACTCCTTGGACAAAGGTCGGAAGAAAGGTGGATAGCCCGATCAGCATCACTCCAGTAGTCAGTGAAACGATATTGGCTATAAGAATCGACCGTTCCTGCCAAATTTCAAACGGCATCATCGGTTCAGCCGTTTTCTTTTCCTGTCTGATGAATAGGAACAGAGCTATTAAAGCAAACAGAACAAGTCCGATCACCTGCACCGAAGCCCACGGCCAATAAACTCCTCCTTCGACGAGGATTAGCATGATGGATGAGATTGCAAGCGTTAACAATATAGCACCCGGATAATCAATCTCTCGTTTTTTCTTTTCGATATTTTCATATAGAAAAAACCAGATTCCCGCTATGGACAACAGGCCAAGGGGAATGTTGATCCAGAATACAAGCTTCCATGTTACGGACTGGACGAGGATTCCGCCGAGAGCCGGTCCCAATACCGCGGAAATCCCCCATACGCTTGATAGATAACCTTGAATGCGGGCCCGTTCATGTTTTTCATAAATATCGCCGACAATGGTTGTAGCGACCGGTGCAATGGCGCCGGCACCGAATCCCTGAATAAAGCGATAGATGATCAGCTCATTCATAGTTTCAGCAAAGCCGCACAAAAGCGATCCTATTAAAAAAATAATGATCCCAATAATTAGGATCGGCTTGCGGCCAAATATGTCTGACAGCTTACCATAAATCAAAACGGTGACCGCGTTCATTAGTAAATAGCCTGAAAATACCCAGCTGTATAGGGAGAAGCCGCCGAGCTCGCTTACGATCGCCGGCATCGCTGTCGCGACAATCGTCCCCTCTATCGCCCCCATAAACATGGCGAGTATAATCGCAGCCAGGACAAAAGGCCGCTTTAAATTTTTGTTTTTAGGAATGTATTCACTCATTGTCCCCATTGCAACACACCACTCTTACTTTAAAACAAGACCGGAGGCTTATTTTGCAGATTTCTTTTCTCTTTCCACTCCGCCGTTGTATACCTCTTTCAAGATAGCCCTTCTTGTCAGGATCCCTTCAAAAACACCCTCTTCGTTTTCCACACAAACAAACGGATGATCAATCAATAGCTCAAGAGCCTTATTAAGCTTATCTTCGGTGTAGAGTCTAGGGATATTTATATTCATAATTTCTGATACTTTTTTATGTTTAAGCATTTCGAATTCTATTCTTTGCAATCCTAAAATGGAGTCAAGAATTACCGGCGTACTGATCAATCCATGAAGCTTATACATCGGATCCAATACAGGTATCGCCGTATAACCGCTTTTTGTCAATACAAGAAGCGCGTGCTCTAGATTATTGGTGACTTGAACATGCGCTACTCGCTCGGATGGTATTAAAAGATCTTTCACGCTTGTTTCCATTAAATCTCCGTCTCGTGTACCAATCATTTTAAAACTCCTTACCCTATGTTACATGTTTTTTTGTACCTTTCTAGTTTATCACAGGAAGGGCAAACTTGCTTCTTCGAGATAACCTATGGTTAACAAAAAAATGGGTTTCAGCGAACGTACTTAACCGAATCGGCTGTAACTTACCCTTTGCTCGTTTCAATATTTCTTTGTTGATACCCGCAATTCCGACAATCAAAAATAACATTTTGATTGGATTGTGATGTGAGTACAGAATTTAATGCATGCTCCGCCTTACAGCCCGGGCAAATCACAATAGGCATTTCCACATTCATTTCGCATCCCTCCATTCTTAGAATGCGTATGTACCCGGAATTCATGCAGTATCCATGAAACAGAGAATCATTCATTATTTAAAAAACCGCCTTACCAAAGATGGCAAGGCGGTCACACTTTCCTGTTATTGTAGCAGATCAAAAATCTCAATGGTAACCATATCAATGTTATCAAATTGATATTTTGAAGACTTGCCTTTATCACTAAACACTTCCAACTCGAACATATCCGTCTTGCTAAAATATGTAACCTGGCATTTCTTGATTCCATCTATTTCAAAAAAACGCTCCGCTGATTCCGCTTCTTTTGATTGTTCTTGTAGATTTTTCAACCTGGTAAGGATGCCTTGTAATTGAGACACACTACCTCCCCTTTCTAATTAAACCTATATCGATAGGTTTCACTATATCATATATTTCTATCCAATAACTACAATGAATTAATTTCAGAATCTTTTATACGTTTTCTTTACACAGATGAGATAACAGAATAGAATAATAATAATTTGAATGAAGAAAACTTGTGGAGCGGCGAGCCTTTTAAGCCGAAGATAGGTGTAGTCGTGCTCATGCAGACAGGCAAGTGTAACATGTCCTGTCTGCCAGGAATTAGTCAATAGAGGAGGGGTATTTTTGGGGAGTATCATTGAAATCGATAAGAGAATTTCATTAATTGACGGGAACGATCTACAGCGTAAGCTCCGAACTGGAACTTATGTGATAAAAGAGGAAGAAATCACGATTGTCGAGACATCGGCAAGTCCTTCGATTCCTTATGTACTTGAGGGCTTATCAGAAGCAGGAATTCAGCTTGAGGATATCAAATATATCATTTTGACCCATATTCACCTGGACCATGCCGGCGGGGCAGGATTGCTTCTGCAAAAATGTCCGAATGCCAAAGTAATCGTACATAAAAAAGGAGCAAGACATCTTGAGGATCCCACAAGGCTTATAGCCGGAGCCAAAGCTGTGTACGGGGATGACTTTGACAGACTATTTGATCCGATCCTTCCGATTCCTTCTGAAAGGATCATTATAAAGGAAGATCGGGAAATTCTCGCGATCTCAGACACATGCACCCTTACCTTTTACGATACACCGGGTCACGCCAACCACCACCTAAGCATTCATGACGATGTTTCTAACGGAATGTTTTCCGGTGACACAGTCGGCATTTATTATCGCGAGCTGGATCAGGATAACATTGAATTTTACCTGCCATCTACTTCACCGAACCAATTTAATCCTGAAGCAATGCTTGCATCGGCAGACCTATATGAGAGCTTGGGAATCGATCGGGTGTATTTCGGTCATTTTGGTGCTTCACACAATCCTCATCAGGTCTATCAGCAATTAAAATACTGGCTGCCGATTTTTGTGGAAACCGCCAAGAATGCCCATGCATGTAATCCAACCTTTGAAGAAAAGCTGTCTGCCCTATCCTCTGACTTGTATAAAACCGTTCGAGAGTACTTAGCACAAAAAGGAGTGCCCGACAATCACCCGGTGTATGAGATTTTAGCCCTGGATTTGCGGGTTTGCGCCATGGGGCTAATCGATTACTTAATGAAACAGGAGTAAAAGTAAACATTTCAAAGCAGCATTTATCCCTGTGATTGTTTTTTGAGGTATAATGCATAGGAACAATCAATGATCTGGAGGCCCGATATGCAGCAAATTACCGTATATACACAGCCGGATTGCCCACCATGCAAAATAGTCAAAATGTTTTTGCAGGAGTACAATCTCGAGTTCAATGAAAAAGATATTAAAGCTGACCATACAGCAAGAAAAGAATTGACGAATAAGTATGGTTCTTATTCAACTCCGACGGTTGTGATTGACGGAGAAGTTATCATCGGTTTCGATCAGGAGAAACTGATGAAGACCCTTCAAATAGAACACTAAAAAACAGGTCTTCCCCAGCGGAAGACCTGTTTGAATTTGGACTTATGGCGAAATGTATCTTGGAAACATAAGCATGGATTTTCTCCTATATATCGTACTTTTTCTCCTCTTGGACAGGTAGATCGTAAATATGTTCTATAAGCAAGATCCCAATACTGAATAAAGCCTGTTTCGGATTTTCTATAAATTCAACTGAAACCGGCTTATATGGCTGGTCATCGGCTGCTGATTGAGAAATATCCGCTGTCTCTGAAACTGTGCTTCCCTCTGCTTTTTCGTCATCATATAACACATCCGCTATTTTCCACGTTCCATCTTCCTTTACTAACACCACTGTTTCATAATGACTTTCGCTATTAACAGGCCCTTCCACTGAGCCCGGGAAATTTTCCTGGACAAACAACGTATCTGTATCTGATTCGTAAATCACTTCAGTGTTTTCGGAATAACTGAAGAACGGTATATAATAAAAAGCAAAATCCGTTCCTGCTGTCGCATAGCCTCCATCGGTTTTCACCACATTTTCATGGATAAACGTTTTTTTAAATGAATCAGTGAAATGGGTGTCCAATACCTCGTTTATCTCTTCAAGGGATCTGGATTCTTCACTGAGGGAAACCTGCTTTTGGAAAGCTTCCTCCAATAATCCATAAATCTGGCCTCTATGTAGGTCTTGTGCATCAACTTCAGATCCATAAGAAAATAGCAATAGTGAAAGTGTTCCTAGCATAGCTGTTATATATTTTTTCACTTTCATCTCTCCTCACTGTTGTAATGTTCCCCTTTACCCGAGGTTACACCGACAAATGATAGTGTGTACTTCTCTAGTACCCTTCCACAATTCAATAAAAACACAAATTACAACTGGTAAATAAAGGTTTATTGCGAGTGGACCCTACTTTCTTTTCCACAAATATGTTTAATCTAGCCCATAAAAAAGAGACTCCACTGTTTGGAATCTCACGAAATAATCATCGAAATGACAAGTATAAAATATATCCGACAACAAAAACAAAAAAAAAACCGATTGCCAGAAAAATAGGATTTCGTAAATAAGGATGATTTTGGACGTTTTCATTCAATTGCGAATCGAACTCGCCCTTCATCGCCTTTTGGGTTCTTCCTGCACTGATAGTATAGATTAGAGAAACGAGAATAATTCCAATGACGATAAGCATTAGAATCCAGATAAACGTGCTCAAGCTACTTCCCTCCAAGCCCTGTTTTGCTTAGCGTAACTCAAGCCGTATCGATTTATTCGGGGAAGCTTTAAAGAAGCTCGTCATGCTCATAAAGATAAGAATAAGAAAGATCCAAAAATAAATATTCTTCACTATTTAATGGATAGGAGAACGTACGGATTGATTCACCTGTATCAATATCACTGTATAAATCCGATAAAATCCCCTTTTTCTCATATTTCATCTTAATAATATTTTCCAAGAAATAAGGTCGCCAACTCCAGTTTTTATGTAGATATTCCTGTTGGGTGATCCATTCACCGTTTTGCTTCAGCACATTCGGCGATTTTTGGAAGCCCTCTTCGTCACAGATATACAAGCGAAAACACATAGATTCGAACGATTTTCCCAGAGCGCCAAGTAATGCTTCATACGTATCAAGCTTTTTATGCTTATTGAGGAAAGCGTGTATTTCATCATTAAATTGGACTGTTTTTTGATAGACTGTTTCCAACTTTTTCTTTTCATAGGAAATAAAATTGCGGGATTCACTCTGGAATTTCTCACGCAATAGATCTTTATCAATGAAATCCAGTTTAGGAGCCGCTAAATAAAACCCTTGATAATAACGTGCTCCGTTTTTCCAGGCGAATCTTAACTGATAATCCTGTTCGATATGCTCGAATAACAAATTGGCCCCTATTTTTCTGGCCAGCATGCCGAGCGAGAAAAGAATAACCTGGAAAGCATCTCCGCCGGTTTTTCTAAGTTTGTCCAAGTTAATCTTCAGTATATGCGGTGACATCTGCGCGATCCGGTCTAAATGACTTTCCTCACCGAGGTGATCAATCGCGATTTTAATTCCATAGGTTTTATAGTAAGCAAGCAGATGCTGCAATCGCTCAAGATTATGTGAGTAATCCGTGTCGGATAATTCCAGGACGACTCGCCCTATTTCACTCGGTTTCAAATATTTATGGATCATTTCCAAAAAGCTTTCACCCTGGTCAAAAAGCAAAAGATTCGGGTCACGGTTAATAAAAATCAAGAAATTTTCATCATTCTTGACGATTTGCTGCAACGCCTTCTCTAACAAAAGGTTATCCACATCAATCCTGTATTCTTCCGGTATTGTTTGGTCATGAAAAAAAGGGCCAAGACTTATGTCATGCTGAAACCGGCCAAGAATTTCATACCCGATAACACGATGTTCATCCGCGCTGAATATTGGTTGAAAAACCGGTTGAACCTTTTCCGGATTTGTTAAAATCTCCATCGCATCCATGAGTATATCCTCCTATCATGAAGCACTCCATGAAAGAATTATACCATTGCCTCATAAGCAGTGAAATGAAAACAGCCTGTCCCCCTATTTTTTGAAGACCGACGGCATTCCTGTGAAAGAATGCAAATAGTCTATTAGGGAACAGGCTGTTCTACTACTCAGCTATCATTTTATTAAGTTTGATAAACGTGTTGAGGATCATCCTTCTTTTGAAATAGCCTCTTTTTTTGACGACAAGGTCATTTAAAACGGCCACAACCTCCCCGGAATCTTCCAATGATTCAAATCCGGAAATATGAATCCTGATTAATCCCAGATTGGAAGGGATAAACAGTTTTTCACACGTACGGTTCTTCATGATGCCATTCCCTCACTTCTTTAAAGATGGCAGGGATGCTCTCCTAAGGTCCATCATGAGAAGCAAAATTAGAATGGGAAAAACAAAGGTATAACAACAATCATGATCAAACCGATGAATATTTGCAATAAAATTCCAATTAAGGCAAAGTCCTTATATTTATATTCGCCCGCTGTCATGACCAGTGCGTTCGTTGGCGAAGCAACGGGAGTCGAAAAGGCCATCGAGGCAGCAACAGCAACGCATAATAGAAATGGATAAGGACTGTGGTGCATCGTAACGGCGCTTAAGAAAGCGATGGGCGCTATTAAGAAAGCGGTGGCCGCATTCGAAATAAATTGGGCGAGTATCATCGTCAGTAAATAGAACCCCGAAAGAAGAGCGTATGGCCCGAACCCGCCAAGGACTTCGTTTATTCCATTGCTTATCAGCTTCGCTCCTCCTGTATTATTAAGAGCAATCGCCAGAGGAACCATCGCCGCAAGCAGGACAACAGACTCCCAATTTATTTGCTGATAGGCCTCTTCAATCGATCTGATGCATCCGGTTACGATCATCAAAAATGCCGCAGTTAAAACGGACAGGACCGGTGGCATGATATCGACAGCCAGTAGAATAAGCATGATTCCTATGATCCCAGCCGCAATCGGTGCTTTGCCTAATGGATCAGTGTGTTCCTTTTCTTCTGATTCACTGCCGATAACAATGACATCCTGCAGATCCGCGGATATCCTGTTTATATTGTCCCATTCACCATGAATTAAGAGAGCATCTCCAGACTGTAACTGTTCTGTACCCACATCTGCCTGAATGTATTCCCCTTTTCGATTGATCGCCAGCACATTGCACTGATATTTTTCCCGAAAATGGACATCTTTCAGTGTTTGGTTTTCATAATCGGAATGAGGAACGATAAGGATTTCAGTCAGGCCGAATTTGCTGCCAAGGAAATGCTTCTTTATCGCATCAGCATTAAACTTCTTCAGCTCCAGGTCATAATCCTCAGCCAATCTTTTTACGTACTCCTCTTCACCAAAAACAAGAATGATGTCATCCGGATGCAGAATTTCATCTGCTTTAGCAGAGAACGTTTGACTTTTTTGGCGCAACGATTTTTCTTTTATTTTTCTTGTAATTTCTATGACTGTAATTTCATACTTAATCGGCAAAATTAGACCGGAGAGCCTTTCACCGACTATATCTGATTCCTCGGGAATATTTAGATAAAACAATCGGTCATACACTTTGTACATGCCGGCCAGCTCCGAGGCAGAAATATCCTTCCCGCTGTTCCTAGTGGTTACCGCTTCATTCGGAAGCAGCTTCCTGCCTGCCGTAAGCATAAAGATGAGACCCGCCCCCAAAACGACAAGGCCAATCGGCGTAAAATCAAAAACATCAAATGTATCAAATTCATTCTTTCGCAATACATCATTGACAATCATATTAGGCGAATTAGAAATTAACATCAGAACTCCGCCAAGGCTGCTGGCATAGGCAAGCGGAAGCAGGAATCTCGATGGGCTTGTTTTCTGCTTAAGCGCCATGCTGGTCACGATCGGAAGCAACACAGCTACAGTCGCCGTCCCGCTGAACAGGCCGCTGAACAGGCCGCTGAACAGGCCGGCCGTAAGCATGACAATCACAAAAAGCTTCCGCTCACTATTGCCACTCAGGCTAAGAAAATAACTCCCGAGCCTTTCCGCAAGACCGCTGCCAAATGCCCCAGCGCTTACAATATATAATCCGGCAATCATGATCACGACTGGATTCGAGAAGCCTGAAAGGGCCTCTTCCATAGTAAGAATTCCCGTTATACTAAGCACTAATAGTGCGGTTAGGGCAACTAAATCAGCTCGGAATTTCCCTTGAATAAAGGTGGCTATCGTCACAACAATGATAATAAATGTAAAAAGCATGGACTGCGTCATTCGGTACCCCCAGGTAGATGTTCGCTCTTGAAGGATATTTGTCTCTATATTTTTTAATATCCTAATTCTTTTAAAAGCAATGAATAAAAGTATAATATATTCTTCTTTTTATGTATATTGTTTGTTAGTATGAGAAAGTAACACTTATTAGAACTAGATAGGTTGATCATAATGAAAAATAAGATAACCCGCAGATCGTTTCTAAAAAGATCACTTGCGGCCATTCTCGCTTTGTCCGGTCTTAGCGTAAGCGGCAAGTACTACACTCATGAAATTGAACCTAAATGGCTTGATATTAATACTATTTCCATAAATAATCCACTAATCCCGAAAGGATTTAACGGGTTTAGGATCGTTCAGTTCAGCGATACGCATTTAGGATTCCAATTCCAGCTTGCTGACCTGGAATCGATTATCGGAAAAATCAATGATTTGAAACCCGATTTGATCATTTTCACGGGTGACTTGATGGATCATCCCAATCAATACCCCTTTCAAAAGGAGACCATTCCGCTTTTACGGAAATTGCAAGCTCCGCATGGAAAGTTCTGTATATATGGCAACCATGACCATGGCGGGTATGGTTCAAAAATATACGATCATATTATGCGCCAGTCTGACTTTCACGTTCTGCTCAATGCCAATACCTCGATTTCTCTCTTAAATGGAGATGAATTGTTCATTGCAGGCCTTGATGATCCCGTGCTTGGAAATCCTGATTTTGCCGCAGCAACAGCAGGCATCCCGAAAAACAGCTACACGATTCTGCTCTCACATGCTCCCGATCTCGCTGATACAGCGGCAACATACGATATTCAACTGCAGCTGAGCGGCCATAGCCACGGCGGCCAAGTGCAAATCCCATTTGCCGGGGCTCTTATTACACCGCCTTTTGCAGAGAAGTATAAAGAAGGCACTTTTGATATAGACCAATTAAAACTTCATGTGAACAGAGGACTTGGAACAACCCGCCTTCCGTATCGCTTCTTGTCCAGACCGGAGATTACCGTGTTCGATTTAAAGTCTCACTAAATTATTATATCATTAGAGAGGACATGAAAAAACAGCTTTCAGAAATTACCTCTTATGTACGAACAGGCGCTTACTTCTTCTTACAAACAAATCCTAGAATGATATAATAAAAATAGACGGAAAGGTCTATGAAAGGAGTTACCATATGCGTCAAACAGAAGGACAGAGTTCCAGTGAAGATCATTCAGTAAATTTTCTTGCGCAATCACTCTTTGTGGTTAATAAACATGCAAAAACAGCACCAGAACCAAAGTACCTTTATAATTTAAAACGCGCCGCTATAAACAAAATGCTCACAGAAGGCAAAGCCGAGAAAAAAGGATTGCATTTCTCGGACAATCCTAGATTTTCTGCGCAACAATCAGATGTCATCATCGAATGTGGCGATTTTATTTTTCACTTACCCCCAACAAGGGATGATTTAAAAAATTTACCTCACCTAGGAAGCCGCACCGCTCATGTTCGGAATCCAAAGGCAACACTTTCCCTTTCCAAAGCAAAGCAAGTCCTGCAAGACTATGTGGGCAATCTCGAGGAATTAAATAAGGACAAGCCTAAAGGATCCAAGCAACATCAGAAAAATAATTTCCAAAATACGTTCCCGTCCTCATTTCTTGGTAAAGGATTTAAATATTGATTGAGCGCCTTTCTTAGGTGACGATATATACCATTCTATCTAAAAAACGGGTGCCAAAGCATTAGCTTTGGCACCCGTTTTCATTTGCTATAAAATATGCTGGTCTATCAACTGGATCAGCTCTGCAATTTCAGGTTTGCTGACCTGTGCATCAGCGCCTACTATCTGGCCTTTATGACGAAGGTCGTCAGTAATCAGCGAAGAGAAAATGATAACCGGCAATATTCCCAGACCTGCATCCCCTTTAATTCTTTTCGTTAAATGATGCCCATCCATTTGCGGCATTTCCACATCAGTAATGACCATTTGAATTTCTGAGCCAATATCTTTCCCGGAAGCAAGCAGCCCTTCCAGATATTGCAGGGCATCGAGGCCGTTCTCAAAAAATTCAAGGTTCTGAAAACCGGCTTCATTCAATGTATCATGCAGGAGCTTTCTTAAAAGAGGAGAATCTTCTGCGACAACAATCCTTTTATTGGAGCGCTCGCGCTTACCTAATTTCTTAACCTGCTGAATATTGATCCCTGACTCAGGGTTAATATCCACAACAATCTTTTCAAAATCAAGCAATAAAATCATCTCGCTGTTCAATTTAACAACGCCAATAATCTGGCTGTCAATTCCTTGATAGCTTTCAGAAGGCTTCTCAATCTCTCCCCAGGAAATCCGGTGGATTTGCGAAACATTATGAACATGGAAAACTATTTTTAATTGGTTAAATTCAGCAACGATGAATTTATCCAATGCCGGGTTCTCCGCAGGTGGGAAACCTAATGCCTGAGCAACATTGATTACTGGAAGCACTTCCCCGCGCAATTCAATAATGCCTTCCACATTTTGATGGGCGTGAGGCACCAGCGTAACTGGTATAGGATTAATGATTTCCTTAACCTTTATTACATTAATCCCGAATTTATTCTCTCCGATGCCGAACTCGACAATTTCCAATTCATTTGTGCCGCTTTCAAGCAGTATTCCTTTAACATTCTCCATTTAATTCGCCCTTCCTTCGTCTCCAAATCGATAATTAGTCGGACATATTGCAGTAAAAAATAGATATCCTCACAGATTTTTTCGGCAAATTAAATGAATTCTTAATAACAAAGCGATAATTAGATCAGGTTTAATTGCTTTTTTTAGTCTGTCTGCTCTTTATAGAGTGGAAGAGTCATGAATATCTCCGTGCCCTTGCCAGGTTCACTTTCATATTCAATCCCTCCATGATGACTTTCAATGATTGATTTCGTGACCATTACGCCTAAGCCCGTTCCGGTATCCTTTAGTGTAAAAAAGGGTTCACCTATTCTTTCAAGCTGCTGCTGATCCATTCCTATGCCATTATCGGTAATCGCGATCAACGCTTTCCCGTCATGCTTTGTTACATTGATCATCACCCTGCCATTTGTATGATTGATCGATTCTACCGAGTTTTTAATCAAATTATAGAAAACCTGCTTAAGCTTGCCCAAATCGCCGATCAATTTATAATCGTGATGAATGTAATAACTCAAGTCCACACCATTCATATTTGAATACGATTTCATGACATTCATAACATCTTTTATGAGGCTGGAAACTTGGAAGATCTCACGCTTTTCGGAATTTTGCTTCGCAAGATCCAAATAATCAGCAATGATGGACTCTGCCCTTGCCAATTCAGACAATACTAGCTGCATGTATTCTTTGTTCATCGCCGATTCATCATCCTTCATCAGTTGTATAAAGCCTCTAACGACGGTCAACGGGTTTCTAATCTCATGCGCCACACTGGCAGCCAATTCACTGACAACGTTCATCTTTTCTGAATTAATAATTTGTATTCTGAGCAAGTCGTTCTCTTCCATATATTCCTCATAGAAAACCATGGTCAACAGAACTACAGTATAACAAAGGCCACCCATTAGAACGGCCTGGAAAAAGGCATCCGTATAGAAGACGCTTTCGTTATCGCCTGCATTGAAAATAAGCATTGCACCATAAAATGTGAGCACGGATGCCGTGCCGGCCAAAAGCGCATACATATATTTTCGCTTCTTGGAAAACCCGCTCCAAAAATATGAAAAAATAAGAGGAAGTGCATATAAGAAAGGGATCATAATGAACGATGCCAACAATCCTTTGCTACCGAGAAAAATACGTAATAGACTTGTCAGAAGGATAAGTAGAAAAGCATAATTCCTTCCGCAATAAAAAAAGGCGAATATAATGACTAAAGAACGAAAATCATAGGAAACCCCGTTAACACCTGCTATAGGAAAAATCATACTTAATATCGCGGATATGGCCAAAAGCAAAAATCGATGAAATTGATTTCGTCTATTATTCGGGAAGTAATTCATTTTCCCCACAAAACCATGATAAAGAAATACCGGTAAAATAATGATTAATAAATGCAAAAAAACATTTTCCAAGTTTAACATTTTATCATTCCTTAAAAATGTTATAAAAGATAACTATACAACTCCCTTATCATCGGACGTTTAACAAGAAATTTTTACTGTTTAAAAAAACCGGATTCCACTTAACGAAACCCAGTAATAAGACGTCAGCTCTTATTATTTTTTCACAACCAATGTGCTGGCAATCATATCATGCAATCCCTGCTTTTTCTCCGTGAATGCAGCCATAATATAACCGATATAGAAAATTCCAGATAAATACATTGCCATTAATCTTCCAAAAGCTCTCCAAAAGGAAATACGTTCCCCATTTAGATCGGTCACTTTGATTCCAACCAGCTTTTTTCCTACCGTTGCCTGCCATTTTGATGAATGAAGCAAGGTAGAGTAAAGAACGGTTATGATTAACGTTATAACCATCATGACAAGAAAGAAAAACAAAAGTCTCAAGTCTTCTTCCGGTGAAGTATATCCTGTGTCGTTCACGGTTCCTTCAACATAGCCGGAGGTTCCGATAAGGAAAAATCCAATTAGATATAAAATAAAAGCAGGAATCCCTATAATTAACGAATCAATGAGATATGCACCAAAGCGAATCCAAAATCCCGCATATTCCTTCCTTTCTGTCTGAAAATCATTTGATATTACTTGCTCCATTATGTATGCCTCCCAAATATTACAATCAAATTACATTAACATTATAACAAGTTCTCTTATATCTCACCATTATCTGACATAATTCTTAGAACTGCCTTCAAAATTATGAAACATGGGAGGTTAGGTTTTTCCCTGGCACCCGATGTAGTGTAAAATAGATAACAGAAAGGGAGGAACACTGGAATGGAACATTTGCTTAACCCCCGGGTTAAAGATATTGAAATATCCGGAATCAGGAAATTTTATAATATGGTCGCCCATATAGACGATACCATTTCGCTTACGATCGGGCAGCCTGATTTTCCAACGCCGACTCATATTAAGGACTATGCTAAACAAGCAGTTGACGAAAATTTTACCGTTTACACACACAACGCTGGTTTCATCGAGCTTAGGGAAGCGGCGTCATCGTATTTTAACGAAAAGTACGGCTTGGATTATCAAGCGGAAGATGAAATTATCGTTACCGCAGGCGCCAGTGAAGCAATTGACATTATCTTTCGTACGATTTTAACGGCTGATACAGAAGTCATCCTTCCAGGACCTGTCTATCCCGGCTACGAACCGATTATCACGCTTTGCGGGGCGAAACCGGTATACGCGGACACAACCGGTAACGGATTCAAGCTTACGGCTGAGATTTTGGAAACGTACATAACCGAAAAAACAAGATGTATCGTACTGCCCTACCCTTCCAATCCTACGGGTGTATCCCTTACAGCCAAAGAGCTCATGGATATTGCGGAACTGGTAAAGGATAAAGATATATTTGTTCTTGCCGATGAGATATACAGTGAGTTGGTATACGATCAAAAACATATCTCTATTGCTTCTTTTATCAAGGAACAGACCATCGTGATTAACGGACTTTCGAAATCCCATTCGATGACCGGTTGGAGAATTGGATTCATTCTTGCTCCGGCAGCCATTTGTAAACATATCCTCAAAGTCCATCAATATAACGTAACCTGCGCTGCCTCCGTATCACAAAAGGCGGCTTATGCAGCCCTGACGGAAGGCATTGATGACGCAAGACCAATGAAAGAGGAATATGCAAAAAGAAGGGAGTATGTATATTATCGGCTGAATCAGATGAATTTACAGGTTGTTAAACCGGACGGGGCTTTTTATTTTTTCGTCAAGCTGCCGGATGGCTATAAAAGTTCACTGGATTTTTGCCTGGAGCTCGTGGAAAAAGCCAAGGTTGCCGTGGTGCCGGGTGATGCATTTTCACAGCTTGGCGAAGGGTATTTCCGTCTTTCCTATGCCTATTCAATGGACACACTTGCAACCGCCATGGACCGAATAGAAACATTTTTAAAGTGAACACTGAAAAAGCATATCCTCCTAATAAAGGGGGATATGCTTTTTCGAATTCATTCATTTCCTTGCCAGTATTTATAAAGCGCCTGGGTGCCGCTGTCTTCTTCTCCGGCTTCAGCCAGCCGGTCGTACAGCGCTTTTGCGAGCGAAAGGCCGGGCGCTTCCATTCCCAGCTTCTCCGCTTCCTGCAGGGCAATATTCATGTCTTTAATAAAATGCTTGATAAAAAAACCTGGTTCAAAATCACCCTCTACCATTTTCGGTGCAAGATTAGATAGAGACCAGCTCCCAGCGGCTCCTGATGAGATTGTTTGTAACACCTTTTCAGGATTCAAGCCTGCTTTTTTTGCATATACAACCGCTTCACTGACACCGATCATATTAGATGCGATCGCAATCTGGTTGCACATTTTCGTATGCTGTCCCGAACCGGCCGGACCCTGATAGACAATGTTGGTGCCGATTATTTTAAAAAGTGGCTTAACCGCCTCGAAATCGGTTTCATCCCCTCCGGCCATAATCGCCAGCCTCGCTTCTTTTGCGCCAATGTCTCCGCCGGAAACCGGAGCATCGATGGCATGCATGCCTTTATTCTTCGCCTCTGAAAAAATTTTGCCGGCAAGCGTCGGAGTGGATGTTGTCATATCTATTAAATACGTATTTTCACGTCCGTTTTTGATAATGCCCTCATCTCCCAGATAAATCTCTTCCACATCATGCGGATAGCCGACAATGGAAATGATCACATTCGCTTGCAGCGCCATTTCCTTTGGAGAATCAGCCCACTCTGCTCCATTTTCCAGCAATTCTTTCGCTTTTTCCTTCGTTCGGGTATATACGATCAGCCTGTAGCCTGCTTCAAGCAGATGGCCCGCCATGCTTTTTCCCATGACGCCAGTGCCGATGAAACCAATCGTTGTATCGTCCTTATTTAAAACCATTTGTTTCACTCCTACCTGATTATATCGACTTTATCATTCCGCCATCGACCAAAAAGGCGCTACCGGTCATGTACGTATTTGCGTCAGACACAAGGAAAGTGACCACCCTTGCAAACTCCTCCGGCTCCCCATATCTGCCCAGCGGAATATTACTTTTCACGTTTTTTTCCACTTCCTCAACCGAAATACCCTTTTTCTCCGCGTTCACCTCATCAAGGTGGCGGACGCGATCGGTTGCAATTCTGCCCGGCGCAACTGTATTTATAATAATTCCATTCGGAGCGAACTCTTCGGCGAGCGTTTTTGACAATCCGACGATCGCGGTCCGAAACGTGTTTGAAAGAATCAGCCCGGGAATCGGCTCTTTAATCGAAGAAGAGGCAATATTGATGATCTTTCCGCCTCGTTCTTTTAAGTAAGGCAGACATTCACGGATTGTTCGTATGTAGCTTAATAGATTGAGTTCAAAGGAATTTTGCCATTCATTATCCGTCATTTGCTCAAATGATCCTGCAGGGGGCCCCCCGGCATTATTAACGAGAATATCAATCCCACCAAATTCAGATGCCGCTTTCTCGACCATCTCTTTTATTTCTTCATAGTTCCTAACATCTGCCTGAGAATAGATAATCCTGCCTTCGCCTAATTCGGAAAGCTCGCTTTGAACGGCGGCTAGCTTATTTTCATCCCTGCTGACAATGAGCACATTCGCTCCCTCTTTCAGCAATTCCGCAGCGATTGCTTTACCTAGCCCTTTGCTGGATGCGACGACAATCGCATTTTTACCATGTAATTGATAATCCATTTTCCTCACTCCCTTTCTTCTTTCGAATGGTCATACATGTTTTCAGAAAATTGTTTCAATATCTTCATTATACATTTTTGAAGAGAAAACTGTATGAACTAGGCCTGAGAAAATTTAAACATAAAAAGGCCGGCTGAGCGAACTCAGACCGGCTTCAAAAGGGGGAAATGAGAATGTCAGCTGCTTTAATCGAGCTAAACCAACTGTACTTAGTAAACATATACCCGCCATAAAAGTTGATAAACCTCTTTTTTAAAAAAATTTCAAAGATTTTTCCCGTTTGTTTCGATCACCTGTTTATACCAGAAATAACTATCCTTCTTAATCCTGCGAAGATCGTGTTGTCCTTCTTCATGCTGATTCACGTATACAAAACCATAACGTTTTTGGAAGCCGTTCAACCAGCTCAGCAGATCCGTAAATGACCATGTACAATACCCCATCATTTCAACGCCATCTGTAATCGCTTCTTGAATCGCTTGAAGATGTGTACGAAGGTATTCAATTCGGTAATCATCATGTATGACATCATTTTCTTCCAGCTTGTCATATTCTCCAAGACCGTTTTCGCTGATCAGGATTGGAAGGCCATAGCGGCTTGTAATCCGCCGCAAACCAATGCGTAAACCGGTCGGATCAATATTCCAATCCCAGTTTGTTGTATCTAAATGAGGATTCTTGATCGTTTTATAAACACCAGGTATTCCTCTATCCTCTGATGCCCTTTCTTTCCGGAAGTATTAAAATGTCCCTCGGTTATTCCTTCCAACGGATTTAGTTCATATGTAGTTGTTTGATAGTAATTGACTCCCATAAAATCTGGTTTGCCTTCTTGCAATAACGCAAAATCGCCCGCTTCCACCTTAGGGGCAATTCCTTTGGACTCTAAATAATTCCACGCTGCTTTTGGATACTTGCCCCATGCATATACATCCATCCACCAATGATTCGTAAACTCCTCTGCATTTTCAGCTGCTAGGATATCGATTGGTTTCGAGGAAAATGTATAGGCAGGTGAGTAAGCAAAGCTTGGCCCGATTTTTCCATCGCTGACGTACTTTCTGAATTCCTTTATTGCGTTTGCATTAGCAAGGCTCGCATGATGGTTCACTTGATAAAAAAGTTTATCTTCCTTAACGCCTGGTGGATGGGCTGCCCATTGATAGCCAAGCATGGGGAAAATATTTTGTTCGTTTAAGCTGACCCAGTATTTCACCCGAGCCCCAAACCGCTTAAACAAAGTTATGCTATAGTTCGTAAAATCCTCAACGATTTGCCTTGATTCCCATCCGCCATACTCATCTTGCAGCACTTGTGGTAAATCCCAATGATAAAGCGTCAGTACAGGCTCGATATTATACTTAATTAATTGGTTAATTAAATCATCATAGAACGCTAACCCTTTTTCGTTGATTTCTCCTTTTCCTTTCGGGTAAATACGTGACCAGGCAACTGAAAAACGATAAGCCTTCATACCCATTTCTGCCATCAAGCGCACATCTTCCTCGTAGCGATGGTAATGGTCAACAGCCACATCCCCAGTCGTGCCTTTAAAGGTTTTACCAGGAATCCGGACAAAATTATCCCAAATGGAAGACCCTTTTCCATCTTCGTTCCAGGCCCCTTCAACTTGATAAGCAGCAGAGGCTGCACCCCATAAGAATTTTTCGGGAAATGGCTTTAACTCTTTATGTATCATCTTATTCACTCCTTAAGTCAGAACGCTTAAGTGATTTTTAGTTTCGTTTAAGTGGAGGAAGTTTTCGTTTAAATGGATCTGTTTCATGCTTACATCCTTTTATCCCTTTTCATAATGAATTCAAAAAAAACGATGGTCCTGGTGCATTGGCGGCACCAGAACCTATCATTCGTTATCATGCTTCTATCTTAGAAAAAAATTGTGGCAAATGTTCTTTATGCGCTTCCATCATTTCATCAAGAATTTGTTTACCAATCGTATCGGACGGTGTAAGTGGGTTAATGGTCATGGCAAGTAGTGCCGTGTTATAGTCACCCGTTACAGCCGCTTCTGCAGTCACTCTTTCAAATGATTTGATTTGCTGTACGAGACCGCGGACCGGGACAGGAAGGTCGCCCATCACAATCGGCTTAGGTCCATCTTTAGTAATGACACAGCTTACTTCAACAGCCGAATCGGCAGGAATGCTGGCGATTGCACCGTTGTTCATCGTATTAACCGGCTGAATATCACGCTTGTCATTATAAATGGAAGTGATTAAACGAACCGCTGCATCCGAATAGTATGCCCCTCCGCGTTGTTCTAATTGAGACGGCTTGATATCTAGATTTGGATCCTTATAAAGTTCGAATAGTTCTTTTTCTAATTTTTGGACCACTTCGGCACGAGTCCCGTCTTTATCAGCATTCTCCAGATCTTTATCAATCATTTCTTTCGTTTTGTAGTAGTACATATGATATGGGCAGGTAAGCACATTTAATGCTTTGACGAAGCCAGGCTCCCAGCCTAGTCCCTGAATGTTTTTAACAAAACTGCTGCTGTTTCGGTCTGTTAGCAGGTCGATCACTTTATCCTTCACACTTTCCCCGTCCACATAAACGTCCAATCCATAGACCATATGGTTAAGTCCGGCGAAATCGATACGTATCCGTGAGTGATCAACATCCAATAGCTTGGCGATGCCCATTTCCATCCCAATTGGAACATTGCATAAGCCAACTACTTTTTTAATAGAAGAGTAGCGTAATACCGCTTCAGTTACCATCCCTGCCGGATTTGTGAAATTAATGAGCCAGGCGTTTGGACATAATTCTTCCATATCCCGGCAAATATCCAAAATGACAGGGATCGTACGCAAACCTTTAAATAATCCACCTGGGCCGTTCGTTTCCTGGCCGAGAACCCCGTATTTTAACGGGATTCTTTCGTCCTTTGCACGGGCATCAAGAAAACCAACCCGGAATTGGGTGGTCACAAAGTCAGCATTTTTCAAGGCGGCCCTGCGATCAAGTGTCAGATTTACTTCAATCGGAACTCCAGCCTTTTCAATCATCCGTTTAGCAAGATTTCCTACAATCTCTAACTTTTCCTTTCCTGCCTCAATATCTACCAGCCATAGTTCACTTACTGGAAACTCTTCATATCTTTTAATAAATCCTTCAACAAGCTCTGGAGTATAACTGGATCCTCCGCCTATTGTAGCGATTTTGATGCCTTTTTTCATAATCTTATACCTCCTGATTGTTTGATACTTTCATATAAATCTACAAATTCAGTGGCTAGATCCTTCATTGTAATAGCGTTCATCAGGTGGTCTTGGGCATGAATCATTAAAAGGGATACCTCGTTTCTTTCACCTTTGACTTCTCTCTGAATCAAGGATGTCTGGATACGGTGGGCCTCGTTTAATGCATCTGCGGATTCTTTTAGCTTTTCTCTTGCCACTGCAAAGTTACCCTGTTTAGCCGCTGCAATTGCTTCCATAGCAGAGCTTTTTCCATTTCCCCCATGGAGGATAATTTGAAAAACAATTTGCTCTTGATTGTCCATTTGTCTCTCTCCTTTAAACAAAAAATTGATTGGCTACCTCCGTATATGTGACCAATTCAATTTTCTTGTCTGCAATTGCCTCTTGAACCCGTTTGTCAGTCAATATCGCGAGCTCTCTTACACGCTGAAGCGCATAGGAACTTCCGGTGAGAAGCGGCTCATCTATATAAGCTGGATGAGTCATAATTTCCGCCGTTTCATAAGGCAAAACGGTATCTAATAATCCAATGAAATACTCCAATGTTAACTCATCGCCGTAAAAATCATGATTAAAATATTGTGCGGTTTGCAATTTCACATTGCTCATATGTTGAGGATTAGCAGATACCTTGCGGATTGGAATACGATATTTTTCAGCTAGCCTTTCCACGGTTGGATAGATTTTTTGATGGCCATGAAGATGATGATGGCTATCGATATGTGTCGGCTTTAAGCCTAGTGCAAAAAAGCGTTCGATCTGAGAAGCATATTCATTTTCGATATCAGCAAGCTCGGCGAACTGTTCAATCCCGGCCATTTTGTGAAAGACTCCTTTTTCATTAACAAGAGAAGGAACATGATCACAAACCGGGGCTCCACAATCCAATACAAGATGGATACCTACCCCAAGGCCAGGATTTTCAAGTGCCAGAGCTGCAGCATGTGCAGCTCTTGGCATATTCGTCATCATGGTTGCCGAGGTTACCACTCCGTTTTGGTACGCTTCAATGATGCCCAGATTAACTCCTTTGGAATAACCAAAATCGTCTGCGTTAATGATTAGTTTTGTCACTTAAACCACCTCAGGCCGGAATTTCGTTATTTTTGTTGGCATCGACCGATGAAGTTCCACGTTCTTCCGCAAATTTTTGCTTATCCCATATTTTAAAGAAAGGATAATAGATCGCGAAGGCGACAGCAAAATTGACTAATTGCAGCACGGCACCGGAGATTTTTCCGCCTGTGGCAAGATAGCCTCCGATAATCGGCGGCATCGTCCAAGGGACAGCGATGCCTGCAGGCTTGGCAACCAAGCCGGTTTGCATGGCAAGATACGTTATGATAACCGTTACAAGTGGTGTTAATATGAATGGAACGATCATAATTGGATTCATGACAATCGGCATCCCGAACGTAATCGGTTCGTTAATATTAAAGATTCCGGGACCAATTGCCAATCTTCCCAATTGTTTCATCTGTTGGCTCTTCGCCAGGAACATCATCGTGAATACAAGCGCGAATGTCGCTCCGCTTCCCCCCATATGGATAAAGATTTCAAAAAATTGGGATGTGAAAATATTGGGCACTTCCTCCCCGGCCTGGAAGGCTATCCGGTTTTCATCCATCGCTGATAACCAAATCGGGCTCATAATGCCCCCTACGATTGTGGCACCATGTAACCCGGTAGACCATAGCAGGTGGATAAGAAACGCGGCCACTAAACTCCCGATCAGGCTGCTGCCCAATAAACCAAGCGGTTTCCCTAAAATTTCCCCGACAATGTTATGCAAGCTGGCGAAATCCGTCTGTTCTACAAGTAATCGCAATACCCATATTAATGTTATGATAAAAAATCCTGGAATCAGGGCAATAAATGATTTACTTACAGCAGGCGGAACCCCATCCGGCATTCTGATGACAATGTTCTTTTGGATGATGAAACGGTAAATCTCAGTAGAGAGTATAGCGATAAGCATCGCCACGAATAAACCTTTACTTCCCATCAATGCGGAAGGAATGACTCCTCCCACGATAACTTCTTCCGTTGCTCCTGCAGGCAAGAATGGAACTTGGTACGGAGTTGCCAGCAAGAAAGCCGCAACCGAAATAGCACCTGCCGATAATGCGTCCACATCATACTTTTCCGCTAACCGATAAGCAATCCCGAAGGCTGCGATCAGTGCCATAATATCAAAGGTTGCTCCGACTGGATAGGTTAGTTTCGATAGCCAGGCATCCCCAAACATACTGGCCATAAATTCTTCATAACCGGGAATTGGCAGGAAGCCTAGGATGAGGAATACGGAACCAACTATGATTAAAGGCATCGTTAAGATAATTCCATCGCGCAGAGCTTGTAAATGCCTTTGGCCGGCTATCCGGGCCGCTGCCGGCATTACTTTGTTTTCAAGGATATCGTTAAACCTGCTCATACCGTTCACTCCCCCTATTTAGCTGCTAATTGTTTAGCGAATTTTAATACCTCTGGACCATTGCACGTTCCGTAATGCACCGTATTGATGACATCAACCGGGATTCCTTTTTCGTCCCCTATCTTTTTTAACTGTGGCAGCATGTACCTGACCTGCGGACCAACAAGCAATACATCTGCTTGACCAATATGATTTCGCACCGCATCCCCGGGGACTGCCCAAATCTTACAATCCAACCCTTCCTCTTGCGCACTTTTTTCCATTTTTGTGACTAGTAGACTTGTTGACATTCCGGCTGCGCAGCATAGTAGAATATTCACTTAATCTCCCCCTTGCAAATTTAGTAGATATGATGCTTTATCTGATTTAATTTTATTATGAAAACGCTTTCATCTACACTCATTCTTTTTCCGTTGCTTAACGGAAAACTATATGTAAGGACGGTTTTAAAAAAAAACTATCTTCAGTATTGAGGTTCTCCTCTTACATAAAGGCTTTGATAAATTCTTTATAGGTTTTGCATTTCAATAATCTTTGTATCTTATTGGTATCATCAATCACGTTTCCTAATAATCTATACATCTTATTAAGATCAGCTGTACTATTTCTTTCCACGCTCAGTAAACAGACAAATTGAACAGGCTTATCTTCCCAGGTTACAGGTTTTTGCAAGGTACATATCGTCCAAAAAGTAGTATCTGTCTGTGGGATATGCGGATGGGGGATCGCTACCAGGTTTCCGAAACTGGTCGGCGATAAGGCTTCTCTTTCTAATACTGAGTCAATGAACGTTTCACTCACTAAGCCCAGTACGTGTAACTGATGCGTTAAGAAGTATAATACTTCTTCTCTTGTATCGAATTTCTTTTGAAGGAATACCAGTTCCTCCTTTGTGTATGTTATGGTTTGTTCTGGGCTTTCAGTCATGGCCATTTCAATCTTTTCAAAATCGCTTCCGCCAAGGAACGTATTTACTATAATAATCGGTATCGGCAATGAGTCACTTATTGGAATGGTACTAACGATAAAATCCATTCCATCCAAAGCTGTTTCGCTCAGCTTATAATATTCGGTTATTGCGGCAATCTCCAGTTTCGTACCAAACTTTGACTGAAGCTTGTATTTTAAAAGCTGGGCGCTCCCAATTCCTGAAGCACACACAATGATACAACGCTTTAATTGTCTATCAATTCTTCTCCTTTCCATTGCGGCCCCAATATGAAGGGCCAGATACCCAATTTCATTTTCATTGATGTCTATTTCCATTTCCTGTTTTAATACAGCTCTCGCAAGGATTCCTGCTTCAAATGCAACCGGATAGTTCGTCTTGATGGCTGCAAGCAGGGGATTTCTTATATTCATTCCAAAACGGTAGCGATTAATCGCAGGCTTTAAGTGCAGACTTATTGCAACTGCCAGTTCTCTGTCGTTAACGATGTCCAACTGTAATTTATTTTCAATGTTCTCCAGAATCTTAATGGTAAGATTATGAATCTCCTCATCAATCAGGTTCGGAATTTCTTCATCACCAATGTTTAAGTGGGTAATCATTTTAGTGCCTAACAAATGAATCGCAATATAGGCTATTTCCTCTTGAGGAAAAATAAGCTCCAAACCGCTCTCGATTTTCCCAACTATTTCGCTCGCCACTTTATATTCTTTTTGACTAATCACGTCTTCAATCTCATTGGGGCGTAACATCACATAGTTTTGATCTTGAATACGCCTGCAAGCAATGGCGATATGGATAACAAGATTATTAAGTCCAATATCGGATAATGTAATGTCATTTTCCTTTATTTGTTCCAGGACAACGGATCGGATTGCTGTCATTTGTCCTTTAGGGAGTATCGAATAATTCTCTTTCCGGGTTCCTATTTGGTTGAAGATATATTCCGACATACAATACCGGACTTTCATTTCGTCGCCCTTTAACTCCACACCATAATTTGGGCGCTTATGTAACACTAATTCATAATGGTTTAATACTTTTTTAACATCCCGCAAGTCATTTTGAATGGTTGATTTACTGACATATAATTCATCGGCCAAATCATCTAATTTAACGTATTTATCTATGAGCAGCAGCCGCTTAATTAAGTATTGTACGCGCTCTTCAGGGGAAGTCGGTCTGATTCCCTGTGTTGATGATTGATGATTCGAAACATCGAGTAGAAACTTACGAAAAAGCTGATCATCATGGATGATCAGCTTATACCCTGTGCCCCTTATCGATTTAATCGCAGCACCATATTTGGCGACCAAAGAAGTCAGCTCTTTCATATCATTGCGAACAGTCCGGGATGTAACTTGAATAACATTTGCCAAATATTCACTTGTTATCATTGTCTCAGCAGACATCAGCTCTCGTAAAATAGCAATCATTCGGCCATTCAGCATATAAATCCCTGCTTTCCCAAAATACTGTACAAAACGTTCTCATTTCCTCAATAAAGCAACTTCGACAAGCTTCATTCATTTCCCTTTGCTGATGAATACAAAAATGGCTGATTACTTTAAAAGTAATCAGCCATTTTTCTTATTTTATTGCTTTATTCACAGCTTCCATGACCGCTTCGTTTGTATCTAAATCTAAAACAGATTCAGCAAGCTTCTCCATGTCTGCTTTTGATAATTTACTGATGAGTGAACGTGCTTTTAATATCGATGTAGCACTCATTGAGAATTCATCCAGACCCAGCCCCAACAATACAGGAATAGCTGTCTCGTCACCGGCCATTTCTCCGCACATTCCGGCCCATTTGCCATGTCTATGCGCGGCATCGATAACCATTTTCACAAGACGCAGGATCGCCGGATTATATGGTTGATACAAATATGAAATCCGTTCGTTCATCCGGTCAGCGGCCATTGTATATTGAATTAAGTCATTTGTCCCGATGCTGAAGAAATCCACTTCTTTAGCAAATGTATCGGCCATTACTGCGGTAGACGGAATTTCAACCATGATGCCGACTTCAATTCCGTCGGCAACAGAGGTGCCGGAAGCAACAAGCTTTTGCTTTTCTTCTTCAAGAATCGCTTTGGCCTGACGGAATTCCCCTAGTGTCGCGATCATGGGGAACATGATTTTCAGATTCCCATATGTGCTTGCACGAAGCAGCGCGCGCAGCTGCGTCCGGAAAATATCCTGCTGATCCAAGCACAGGCGAATGGCACGGTAACCAAGGAACGGGTTCATTTCCTTAGGAAGATCCAGATAAGGCAATTCCTTATCCCCGCCGATATCAAGCGTACGGACGACAACCGGTTTTCCTTTCATGCCTTCCAAAACGGCTTTATAAGATTCAAACTGTTCGTCTTCAGTAGGGAGCTGGTCTCGTCCCATATACAGGAATTCTGTACGGTAGAGGCCTATCGCTTCCCCACCATTGTTCACTACACCTTCTAAATCCTTAGGTGTGCCAATGTTTGCTGCAAGCTCAACATGATGTCCGTCAGCAGAAACAGTTTTTTCATTCACAAGCTTAGCCCATTCAGCCTTTTGCTGTTCATATGCTGCTGCTTGTTCTTCATATTTTTTGATTAGTTCAGGTGTCGGGTTGATATGGACTTCACCATTGATGCCATCCACGATGACCATGTCCCCATTTTGAATTGAGGTAGTCGCCGCTTTCGTTCCTACAACCGCGGGAATTTCCATAGAGCGGGCCATAATTGCGGAATGGGAAGTGCGCCCTCCAATATCAGTTGTGAAACCTAAAACAAATTGACGATTCAATTGAGCTGTATCTGATGGTGTTAAATCCTCAGCGATGATAACCACTTCATCCTGGATCATACTCGGATTGGGTATTTGAACACCAAGCAGGTGGGAAAGGATTCGCTTCGTCACATCGCGAATGTCGGCAGCGCGTTCTTTCATGTATTCGTTGTCCATCTGTTCAAACATTGCGATAAACATATCTGCTGTATCTTTTAAAGCAAACTCCGCGTTAATGTTTTCGGATTTTATTTTTTCTTCAATCGGTCCCAGCATTTCAGGATCGCTTACAACTAATAAATGTGCGTCGAAAATGGCTGCTTTATCTGCTCCCAAATCCGTTTCAGCCTTGTCGCGAATCTTCTGAAGCTCGGATTTTGAAGTTTCGACGGCCTTTTGAAATCTTGATAGTTCTTCTTCAACTGATTCAATGGTTTGTTTCGATACCGATAAATCGGGTTCGATCAATCGATAAGCCTTTGCAATCGCAATGCCGTTTGAAGCGGCAATGCCGTTTAATAATGTAGACATTATTCAGCTAAACCTTCTTTTGTCAAAGTTTCTTCAAGCGTGTTCAATGCGTCTTGCTCATCGCTTCCCTCAGCTGAAATCGTAATCTCCGCATCTTTACCGACACCAAGTGACATGACGCCCATAATCGATTTAAGGTTAACTTTCTTTCCTTTATGCTCAAGGTTAATTTCGGAGTCGAATTTTCCTGCAGCCTGTACAAGCAATGTTGCCGGGCGAGCGTGAATACCTGTTTCTGCAATAACTTTAAACGTTTTCTCTACCATCGTGATCATTCTCCTTAAACGATTGATTTGATGAAGCCTGTCTTACCTTTTCTTTTACACGTATAGAATTTTTATATGTTCATGTTTCCCAGCTTGGGATAATTCTATTTTATAAAAATGAGAAAAAAGCTTTTGGAAATGAAAGCATTTTCAAAAATGATATGTCCCAAAACAGCTATCTTTCCTTTGTCAGACAATGCATACATCATTTATTCTTACTATTACAATTTACATAATAATCACATGTAAATCAAATAAAAAACGCAAGATTCGAAGGAGGGTCATCCCGTGATTCACATTCTGTTCAAAAATAAATGGCTGCATTAAATATCCAGTTGGGCTTCCTTTGTAAAAAAGACCCGGTAAGCAAGCAATATAAACAAAATAACCGCCAAAGAAACGCTGCCTAATATCCCCAATAAAATCGCAATTTGATATTCAATCGCCACCATCGGGCTTATGCCGGCCAATATCTGTCCTGTCATCATTCCAGGCAGGAAAATAATACCCATTCCGAGCATGTTGTTTAATGTTGGCAGGACTGCTGAATCAAAAGCACGATCCGTATATCTCTTCACCGCTTTGGAAGGAGTAGCCCCTAACATGAGCGCTCCTTCGATCCGATCCCTTTCATTCGTCAATCCTTCAAGCAACGTTTTCATTCCCAAGGTAATCCCCGTCATCGCGTTTCCGATAATCATCCCGGCAATCGGGATGAAATACCTTGGTTCATACCATGGCTGAAAATGGATGACCACCCCATTAAAGTATAATAAAGCGGCCAGCGGACCGACTACCATCGAAATGACAATAGCCAGCTTGATTTTTTTATTAAGCTTGCGATCCAGCTGCTTAAAAATGGTTCTGATCGCAAGTATCTCCATGAGAGAAAGAAAACCAATCGATAACAGCGGGTGCGGATTATCAAATATATAAGTCAGAACATATCCCGCCAGCACGAGCTGTAGAGTCATCCTCACTGTAGCGATAATAATCCTTCTCTCGCGTGAAATCCCTCTCCATTTCACGATCAGCAGCAAAATAATAACAAACAGATATGCAGCGCCAAGCCTCCATAATTCGATATCAATAATTCCTTTAGAATCCATTTAACGCTCCTATCTATGATACATAGTATCGTTACTTTTTGGCACATTTTATCTCCAACTGCATAGGCCAAGAGAAAGCGCGCTTTCTCCTTTGACTATGCAGTTGGGGCAACCTTTCAGCTTTGCTGAAAGGCCTGTGAAACTTTAGTTTCACATGAATGAGCCAAAAATATAATGTCAACAGCTTTTAAATTGTAATTTCTACTTATTATCTTGTTATTGTTTTTACAAATTGATGACTTCATCCGCATATCCTTCCGCCAGCATTTTCGAATGTGTAATCATAATAATCGTTCCTTGATTGTTCTTGGCTTCCTCGATGAATCGGTTCATCATCGCCATTTCCGATTCTTCATCCAAAGCAGAAGTTGGCTCATCGAGTAGATAAACTTCCGGTTTCAAAAGCAACATTCGCGCCATCGCCAAGCGTTGTTTTTCTCCACCTGAAAGCTTTTCGGCATCATCATCCAACCGCTTGTCCAGCATAACAGTATGTAACACTCTCTTAAACTCTTCCTTTGTGCCTGCGGTTTTTTCAGAGAAATCTAATCCAATCTGTAAATTCTCCTCAATGCTCCCTGGGAATATAAGGGGAGTCTGTGAAAGCATCATTACTTTTCTTCGATGGACAACCGGTTCGATTGTCTCGAGTAATTCTCCCTTATAAAAGATCTGTCCCCCGTTTGGATTGTTCATCCTGTTTAACAGTCTGAGGAGAGATGTTTTCCCAACTCCGCTTTGTCCAACTATACATGTTACGATTCCTTCACCAATCTTCAATTCCTCTAGCTGGATTATATCCTTGTAACTTACATCCTTGAGATAAAACATATCGGCTTTTTTCATCAGCTAAACCCTCGATTTCTATGTACTGTATGCAGACGCAGATTTTTTCATTTTCTTTCCTATATCCGTAAGGTACTATAATCATATAACATTTTGCCAGCCAAGCACATCTGATTCACCAAGAATGGAGACATGAAAATGCAGAATGCCTTATCAATTTCTAAACATGCGGTTTGGTTGATCCTGATGATTTTTTTGCTGACAGGCTGTCAGCAGCAAGAACAGAAACCTGTGCCGGAACAAGAAAGTACCCCGGCTGTTAACACTGAGGACAAACAACCAACGGATTCAGGAACCGGCACGGAGTTAAATGAGAAAGAGCCAAAAGAAGCAAAAGGGAAAACCTTTCTCGCAACAGTAGTTAAAGTCGTTGATGGCGACACAGTAAAGATAAAAATGGATAATGGCCAGGAAGAGACGGTAAGGCTATTGTTAATTGATACACCTGAAACAGTCCACCCCTCAAAGCCGGTGCAGCCTTACGGGAAGGAAGCGAGCCAATTTGCAAAAAAACTGATGCCGGCCGGTTCACATATAGAGGTCGAACCCGGCATTGGCGAGCGCGATAAGTATGGGCGACTGCTTGCTTATTTCTATGTAAACGGTGAAAGTGTTAATAAAAAATTGCTCGAAAACGGATTGGCGAGAGTCGCTTATGTATACGCTCCAAATACGAAATACATCGATGAATTCAGAGAGCTTCAAGAACAAGCCAGGCAAAAAGAGCTCGGGATATGGTCGCTAGAAAATTATGCGACAGCCCAGGGCTTCGATGATTCGTCCGCTAGCACGGTTGCAGAAGCAGATGAGGCTATAAGTGAATCCTCTTCGTGTGAAATTAAAGGGAATATCAACTCCAGAGGCGAAAAAATTTATCACGTTCCATCAGGTCAATATTATGGCATAACAAAACCGGAAGAAATGTTCTGTACGGAGGCCGAGGCGGAGGAAGCAGGCTTTCGGAAATCGCAGCGATAATCTTTTAAAGGGTCCCCCGGCAATGGGGGACCCTTTTCGTTTTATTTATAGATCATTTTTCTTGTCATTCCGCCGTCAACGGTTATATTCTCCCCGTTGACAAAGTCGTTTTCATCATCGCATAAATACACGCATGCCTTTGCAATATCAATAGGCTTTCCTACCCTTTTCGACCAGTGCTGGTTATGGTCTTCCTCTGATAATTCCTCATAATCCCCAGTTTCAATCCAGCCGGGACTGATCGAGTTGACACGTATTCGGTGCTCACTTAATGAAGCCGCAAGAGCATGGGTGATCGCGATGATCCCGCCTTTTGAAGCAGAATATGCCTCGGTACCTTGTTCCGACATAAATGCTCTTGAGGAGGACATATTCACGATCGATGATCCCGGTTTCATGATTTTTGCCGCTTCCTTTGAGGCAATGAAAACACTGCGCAGGTTAATCGCGAGAATGTCATCCCACTCGCTAACACTTAAATCAAATAAAGGCTTGAATTTGGACACGCCCGCGTTATTGATTAAAATATCCAGACTGCCAAAATGGCGGATTGTTTCATCAATGGCATGCTTAATCTCTTTCTCATCTATTACGTCCGTCCTGACAAAAATAGCTTGACTTCCCAAGGCATGTATTTCTTCTGCCGTCCTTAATCCTGTTTGTTCATCTTGTTCCGCAATAACCACCTTGGCTTCCTTCCTAGCAAAGTGTAAGGCAATTTCCTTCCCAATCCCGCTGCCGGCTCCTGTAACCAATACTGTTTTATTTACAAAGCTCATCATTTCATCTCCTTATTAATCGCATACCTATTATTCACATTATGTACCCCAACATGTCTTCAAGGAAAACCAGAAGCAACATGCCAGAAAGTTCTGATAAATTCACAAAAAGTCTTTTTTTGTATTTTCACCTCTACAAATCTTCATTTTCTCCTAGGAAAAGTGATTAAATTCATCGTTTTATCTGTAATAAACCTCACTTTCTTATTTCGCAGGTATTGAAAAATCCCGCTACATTGTAGACACCCGGGAATAAGTGAAAAGCGCGCTTTTCAAAAGGTGCAAACTAAATGGAGGATTTTTCAAAGCTTGCCGACCAATACTCTCCGATGATTCACAAAATCATTAGAACTTTATCCATTTACAAAAACAAAGAGGAATTTTTTCAGATTGGTCTGATTGCGTTGTGGGAAGCTCAAACCAAGTTTGATCTGACGAAAGGAAGCTTTCATAATTTTGCCTATCTAATTGTGAAAGGAAGAATGTTGAATGAGTTAAGAAAGGAGAATCGCTATGACGGCAGGAATAAACCGTTTGATATAGAGTCGATTGATATCAGCAAAAAGCTTATGGTAAAAGATGAACCATTTTTGATCGAAAATTTGCAGTTTTATTGTGATGGGTTAACGAGAAACCAGGCACACTGGCTTATCCTGACTTTTCAAGAAGAAAGATCACAGTCCGAAATCGCCGAACAACTCGGTGTAAGTGTGCCAGCAGTGAAATCATGGCGACAATCGGCACTAAAAAAGCTAAGAAAAAACTCAGCCGAATTCCTCGTCTAGTTCTTAATTAGAAAAACCTATTAGAAAAAGCCATCTTCATGGATTATCCATGAGATGGCTCCCTTTCAGCTTCTCGGTTCATCGAGATATTGATAGACTACTTCTCCACCATGCTGTGCGATCCCTCTAAAATGCTTGAAATCTTCTCTTTGTAAAAGAAAATGGCGAAAGGCCAAAAACTCTTCTTTACTGATCGTATATTCTTCCAATTCTCTGCTCGCAAGCTTATCGAGAATTTCTTTAGCTTCATTTTCTTGCAAAACGCTTCCTCCTTGAAAAGCAAAACGATATACCATTTGCCCATACGTAGTTTTTTTAGTTTCCCACGATGCAGCGAAAACTTCAACAGGGAATCTTGATGTTTTTTTGGAAATGGAATGAAAGAACTAATTTCTTTACGAGCTGAGTAAAATAGTGCAAACTGTATATTATCTCCAATTTTGATACACTCTCTGGCATGTTGAACAGCAGCAGAAACCTCACCTATGGGAAACGCTTTAATAGGAATCGCAAAGGATGGTCGCAATGAAAATAGCTGAAGTAGGCAATGTAATCGAGTTTCGTGATGGACTTAGAGGAATTGTAGAAAAAGTAAATGAAAATTCAGTGATTGTCGATGTTACTTACATGGAGAATTATCGCGATCTAGAGCTGGAACAAAAAACAGTCGTTAACCATAAAAACTATCAGATCATTGAATGAGTATAATTACCCAAGAAAACTCTAACCTTCGAGTTTTCTTTTTTTGTAACTTTTAATGGAGAAACTCGTCTATTTTAATAGCAACACATTTCTAAGGCTCATTCCTGGAAAATTGCTGAAAATACGAATACATAGACAGGAGGCAAAAGCATGGGTAAATTAAAATTCATGTTACTTGGATTTTCGATTATCGGTCTACTATTAAGCGGATGTGGAACAGAGGCAAATGAAAATGCCAAGGAAGAGAAAAAAGAAGTTAATACAGAAGAAAAGGAAGACACTTCCAGCAATAATCAAAATGAGGAAACTACTGAAGAGAACAACGAACAAGAGCCAAATAAAGATGAATCAACTGCTGTCCGGCTCATGGAGCAAAACCTGCGGTATCAGGTAAATGGCGGAGAACAACAAGAAACAGCTTTTCTTGTAAACAGCAGCAACCAAAACTTTAGCTTATATGTACTTCCCAACTACGAATTAACTGCTGAGGAACCAGGGAAGGACATCCTAAAATTTAAAAGCGATGCGGGTGTAAATGCTCGAATTGAATTGCTGCCTGACAATGTGAACTGGGCTGAAACCGAAGAAAATACACGGAACCAGCTTAAGGCGATTGGTGACGATGTTAAGCCTGTAACTGAACCTGGCCTTAAAATGGATAACGCTATTCTAGAGGAAGTCACGGTTGGAGATGAAAAAGTGACGTCTGTATTAATAAAAAATCCAAAAGCCCCTGTAAGGATGACGATCTTCACTACAAGCAGCGCCGATCATCGCAAGGCCTTTATAGAAATGGGCAAAACGATTTTAAAAACAAAATAAGAACAGTCAATATCCCTAAAAAGAATGCGGAACAAACGCCGCATTCTTTTTTTCGCCTTAAAAGGCTCAACACTCGGCGAATGGTCTTTATATGTCTTCTTTTAACTTCTTTTTCCAGACAAGGAATAAAAATAGCATGCTGATATAACCAAATGAAGGATATAGAAACCCGAGAAGTCTGCCATATTCGATTCGTCCGACTATGTATGTGATAAAAAAGATGGATAGCACGATGACGATGTTCGGAATATGAGTGAATGTACGGCTGATTTGCCTTTGCAATCCGAAAATATTACCGATTAATGATGTGAAGATTTCCCCGTAAACCACTAAAATAAAAATCCAATAAAAATTCGCTGCCCCATTTTTTATCAATTCAGCAGTAGGTATTTCATAAATGGACGCATCAGGCAAAGAAATCAGCGCACAATGCCCTGACAGCAAAATCGTTGTCAGAAAAATCCCGCCCAATATTCCCCCGTTCCTAATGGTTTGTTCATCACCGATTTCGTGTGCAACCGGTACAAGTACAGCCTGGGAAAGTCCAAGATTAAACGCAATATAAGCAAACGGCGAAAGGAACATCTTCCAGTTCAAATTTTCTTCCGGCAATTTTAAAAAGGAATCGACAAATCCTCCACCTTTGATGGCAAAAAAACAAAGCATAAGACTAAAGAAAATCATCACCGGTACTACGAATGAGTTAACGGCAAATAATCCTTTTATCCCCAGAATAAGTACAATGGATGCCAGTATGATCGTTATAACAATCCCTGTATTTTTCGATGCCCCCAGCTGCTCCTCAAAAACAGCTCCCGCACCTGAGATCATCACCGACGTAACACCCAGGAGCATAAGTAAAAAAATAACGTTCACGATAGGAGCGATTTTTTTCCCGAATAAGTATCGATTAAAATCTTCATACGTAGCGGCACCAGCCCTTGAGGAAAGAAGCATCATCTTTGTACCGGTAAAAATAAACATGTACCCCGCTATTAATACTCCAATAAAGCCATAAAATCCGTATTGAGTGAAAAACTCCAAAATTTCTTTGCCAGTTGCGAATCCTGCACCAACGACAGTCCCGACATAAACGGCCGCAATCTGGAACGAGCCTGACCACCTTGACAGCATGCTTCCCCCTCCTCTCCACATTTATATGTAGAGGTAGGCTTATTTAGACAAGCCATTTAATAATGAAGTTTTGTTGTTGTTAGACTCAGGCGAATCTTTTGTTTCCTTCTTCAACGGGCGTTGGTTGGGTTTTCCTAGTCTTCTCCTTGTTGTATCCTGTTAGATGAATTACACTTTAAGGAAGGGAGTGAATCATATGGAAAAAGATATTTTTAGTAATATGAATCAATCAGTCATAGAAAAAGAGTTAATGTATAGACAAATTGTTGAATATTCTGTAGAGACAATCGTCATACACTCCGATCATAAAATCTTGTATGTGAATCAATCAGGCGCACAAAATTTAAAAGGGACTAAAGAAGAAATTATTGGTTCCTGTTTACTGGACCGGTACCGGGAGGCCAGCAAACCTGCGATAAAGGAAAGAATACATAAGTCGATGACAGAAAATGTATCGGGTGAACTTATGGAAGAAAAAATATTTAGACTAGATGGTAAGCTGGTCGATGTTGAATTGTACTGTCATCCCGTAGTATTTGGAAATCAAAGAGCGATTCAGACCACCCTTAGAGATATAACAAAACGTAAAGAAGAAGAGAAACAACACAAGAGGGAAATTTATGAGGTTTCTACTCCGTTAGTACCTGTTTTGGATGGTATTTCCGTCCTTCCCATAGTAGGCTCAATAGATATTGATCGAGCCCATCATTTGCTTGAATCCATTCCATCTAAAATTAAAAAAGAAGAGGTTAGATGTTTAGTCATTGATTTTTCAGGCATTTATAATTTTTGCGAAATAGTTTCTGATTTCCTCATGAAAATTACAGCTATTATGAGATTGCTTGGCATTGATTTGATTATTACTGGGATAAGACCAGAGCTTGCCCAGATAGCAGTGGAAAACGGAGTCGATCTTTCTTCCACAAATACGATGGCCACTGTAAAAGAAGCAGTAAAATATCATTTAGATATTAATTAATAGATCCGCTGATTCCAAGACTTAACTAGAGATACTATCTGTTTATGGGGAAACGCAATCATTTATTTAATGTTTTTTTACTAAACATACTATTTTATTCTGCTTTTTTTTGCTTCGATACTGCTTCCTTATTTTTTTATTTATCTTTTGGACTAAGTGACCGATATTAAAACCAGGGAGGTGAAGTTCTTGGATATTGCTGCATTATCAATAGGTATGAATCAGGCTGCTCTTGCACAAAGTGTCAGTATTGCTTTGAATAAAAAAATCATGGAGACTTCACAACAAAGTGCAAACCAGTTGATGGAAATGATCCAGGCTCCTCATCCAAACTTAGGAAAATCAATTGATTTTAAAGTATAAGATTTTGTAGCGCATTCATGATAAATGGATGCGTTTTTTCTGTATTCCATCGACGTTTTTACATCATCAGTTGGTCTGCTCGAGATATTCCTTTCTCCATCGGAAACGTAATTATCTTCCGTTTTCTTTTTTGGTACTTTTTCTTAAAATCAGTAGTAGTGTTACTACTTTGTATATCTTGTGAAATTTTCTTGTGTTAATATACGTACAAGCGCAAACTTTATAAGAGTAAAATAAGTAATGTTCGGGCCTTAAGCGTTTATGATATGGAAACGGAGCCGAAAGGAATTTTTCCTTTTATAAGTAAATAAAATGGCGCTTTCCTTAATTCCCTTATTTTTTAGAAAGGTGTTCTTTAGATTGAAAAACATTTTACTAGCTGATGATTCCCACTTCATGAGAATGTTATTAAAAAGAAAACTGGACGCAAATTATTTCTCAATTATCGCTGAAGCCGTTAACGGACTGGAAGCGATTGAAAAGTATAAAAATTTTAATCCTGATATTGTTTTAATGGATGTAACCATGCCTATTGTTTCCGGAACGGATGCATTAAAAGAAATTATTAGGTATGATCAACATGCAAAAATAGTGATGTGTTCTGCATTAGGGACACAGCCATTAATAAAAGAATCTTTAAGACTAGGCGCAAAAGATTTCATTGTTAAGCCCTTTTTTGATAATCTCAACAAAATCCTTAATAACCATTGATATAAACTATTAATTTAATTGTCAAACATACTTTTATCGCAAATAATTAATACTCATAATGTAGTAAAAAAGCTACCCATCACAATAAATGTTGTTGCGGGTAGCTTTTTTACTAATCATATTCATTTATTGTCTTACAAATCCTTGTCATCAACAGATGCGAGCCATTCATCTATCCCTTCAACAACAGCCTGCACGGTCCCTTCCTCAAACGGCGACTGCAAATTAGCTTCCTCCACCAATCCGAGGAACGACTGGCTTCCGCCAAGCTGGCAGAGCTTCAAATAATCTGCCCAGGCTGCTTGCTGGTCTTCCCTTGAGCGTTTCCAGAATTGGAAGGCACAAATCTGTGCGAGTGTATAGTCAATATAATAAAAGGGCGAACCGTATATATGTCCCTGGCGGTGCCAAAAACCGCCCTTTTCGAGATACTCATCGCCATCATAATCCCGGTGCGGCAAATACTTTTTCTCGATTTCACGCCATGCGCTCTTTCTTTCCTCTGGCGTTGCATCAGGTTTTTCGTAGACGAAATGCTGGAATTCATCGACAGCTACACCATAAGGCAGGAACAGCAGTCCGCTGCTTAAATGCGAAAATTTATACTTATCAGTGTCTTCTTTGAAAAATAATTCCATCCACGGCCAGGTGAAAAACTCCATGCTCATCGAATGTATCTCAGCCGCCTCATAAGTTGGCCAGTAGTATTCAGGAATTTCAAATTTTCTGCTGCTGTATACTTGGAACGCGTGTCCTGCTTCATGAGTGAGCACATCGATATCGCCGGAAGTCCCGTTAAAATTGGAAAAGATAAACGGAGCTTTTAAATCTTCGATGAAGGTACAATATCCCCCGCCGGCTTTTCCCTTTTTAGAAACAAGGTCCATGAGCTGATTGTCGGTCATAAATTCAAAGAATTCTTTCGTTTCAGAAGAGAGCTCTTCATACATTTTTTTGCCATTTTCGATGATCCATTCCGGCTCTCCCTTTGGAACGGCGTTTCCTGTTTGAAACTCGAAGCCTTCATCATAGAATTTCAGCTCGTCGAGTCCGATTCTTTGGCGCTGTCTCGCGCGGAGCTTGCTTGATAGCGGCACGATATACTCTTCCACCTGTTTGCGGAAGTTAGCGACCATTTCGGCATTGTAATCGGTTCTTGCCATCCGATAATAGCCCAGTTCAACGAAATTCTTGTAGCCCAGCTTTCTTGCAATCTCATGGCGCACCTTGACAAGCTTGTCATAGATTTCATCTAATTTCCGCTCATTTTCTGCAAGAAATCCATTTTTCGCTGCATTGGCTTTCTTTCTCATTTCCCGGTCGGGAGATTCGGCAAATGGCTGAAGCTGAGGAAGGGTGCGTTCTTCGCCTTCAAACATAATTTTCGCTGAGGCGATCAGCTGCGTATATTCAGTTGACAGCTTATTTTCCTTTTGTAGAAGTTGGATAATTTCTGGAGAAAAGGTTTTCAGCTGGGCATCGGTCAGGGCGAATAGCTGCTTCCCCCATTTCGTTTCCAAATCCTTGCGAAACCTGGATCCAACAAGCTCCTTATAATATTGAGAAATAAGCTCTTCTATCTCTGGAGCGATTTCATCTAGATAATCATTTTCCGCCTTATAAAACTCGTCATTCGTATCGATAGAATGTCTTATGTAGCAAATATTGAACATTGTGCTTACGTTGTCTCGTATCCCATTGATTTCATCCATTGCTTCGCTCTGTTGCTCTACGTTTTCCGCATTTGAAAAACGCCCCAGAGCTTCAGTGAATGCTCTCTTCACTTCTTTCATATCAGGACGGCTATACTCGTATTGATCAAACTTCACAAAACCACTCCTTTATGCTCTGTAATTCTTTATCGTCTTCCATTATATAACAAGCAAAAATCATATTAAATAAAATTCTCCAGAAACAAGCTTGTCCATTGGCTAACGAAAAGGCGAAGCAGATAGTAAAGCTTATACTTTCCTATCTACAAAAAAATCCCCCTACTAAAGGGGATTTTTTACTAATCGCTTCAATTGTTTGCGGCATTGAGCCCTAATTTCTTCATTAATTCGATGGCTGTTTCTTTTTCTTCATCAGTTAGTGTACTCATGATTTCATCGATTCTTTGCTCGTGCTCAGGAAAAACAGATTCGATAAATGCCTTCCCTTTATCCGTGATTTGAGCATAGGTTACTCGGCGATCATTTTTAGAAGCAACCCGCCTTAAATAGTCTTTTTTTTCAAGCTTATCTACGACATAGGTAATGCTTCCGCTCGCAAGCAGTATCTTTCCGCCAATTTGCTGCAGCGGCTGATCTCCTTTATGGTAAAGCAATTCCATAACAGCGAATTCAGTTGGATTCAAGCCATGGTCCGCAATATACTTATTTATCACGTCATTTATGGACCTATGCGCTCTTGATAAAACGATGAACAATTTCAGGGATTGCTTAATACTATTTTGATTCAATTCATTCACAACCTTTAAAAAGATCTAAATTTTAAATATCGGGATTTCAATATCTCGAATTAAAGGTTATTATACGAGTTATCTTTTGGTTTGTCAATTCGTCGTAGCGCAATGTTATGAATGTGGTTTACTGTTACTGCTTGCAGTGTGGCCTACGTCTGGATTTCAGCCATGTCAATCCCTTCTAAAATTATGGATGCTGCCTATTTTTCTTCACATTCTTTTCCAGTTTGTTTAATTTAAACTATTGCACAACTTACAAAAAAACTAGACCTTGCATAAATCTGCAACCATTTCCTCATGATAATTAGGAATGATTTTTAGGCAAAGACCTGCGGTATTATGTCAAACAAAAAATAATGGATTATTTGATTATCAAAGAACAAAACTGAGAAAAAGGCATCACCAAACTAAGCCAGTAAAATTATGGTAATTACTAGCATTGATTAAAAGGATTTAGAAGGTCGTTTCACTTCATCCATTTACGCTCCTTTTAGGCGTGTAGATTTGGTAATTGCGTAGTAGCGCATCCACCAAACGCACAAATTTTCTTGCGGTTAGAACGATTGCTCTTTTGTGCTGATGTTTCGGAACTTCACTGAATTTTTCGCGTAATAGTTTTGATACTCGGGTATGTGCCTTCTTACTGAGTTAGCGGCTTCAACTAAGTAATATCTTAGGTATTGATTCCCGTTACGTGAAAGTGAAGTGTCATCTGCAGTAAAACGTCCAGATTGGTGTTTTCGCCAGTAAAGACCGGCGTATTTAGCTATTTTAGTTTCATCATCAAAGCGCTCAATTTGACCGATCTCTGCGATTATACCAGCTGCGAACACATGTCCTATACAGGGAATGGATTGAATCGTCTGTGTTAAGCAAGCCATTATGCGTTCAATTGCTTTATCAAGCTCCTTGACGTGTTTCTGAAGGGTTCGTATCACTTCGATTGACGTACCAAGGAGAAGGTCAATCGAGTCTTCCATAACCTTATCTAAGCGATACGAAGAACTTGGATGGATTGGGCCACACTTTCTGGATTGTCGAAGCGATTCTTGTAAGCGCTTCGTCATGACGTAAAAACATGGATGGATGGAAACTATAGACGGATGTGGATTCTAAGCCAATTTTAAGTGCTTGAATGGTTTGATTCTTAGCATTTTCTAAAAGACGATCTCGAAGAAAAGTGGCACCAGGTAAATCGTTCGAAACAGTAAGAGTTTCTAGTTTTTTACTATCATCATTTAATAAACAAACTTTGATATCAAAAGAACTAACATCTAATCCAACAAATAATTTCACGGGTTGTCCCCTCCTTTCAAATTAGAATCATTGGTGCTTTCTTGGACGCCTCGAGATATCTCTAGTGTGAATGCCGACCAGCAACCTTGTGTATCAGAACTCACCCTGATTCGAAAGCCGCCCTAGAGCTACTACCATCTAGGTTCGAGATTCAGGGGGAACAGCCTGCGAGTAGGAAGACCCGCGCGTGCACTGAGAAACAGTCTTTTAATGTGGTTGATCCACAGGAGGTAAAAGAATTGTCCCAAATGATCCTACTATCATTATCTAGAAATATCTCGGGACGCCCAAGTTATTTGACTATAGACTGCAGGGAAAGCAAGAAAATCGGGGCCCAATAAAAAGGGCCTAAACATAATATACGAGGAGGTATGGATGATGAAGAAAGAAAATCAGAGTCATATGATTCAATCTCAAGCTGTAAATAAGCAACTGGATGAACTAGAGGCTCAGAATTCTTCAAAAGAAAAAAATAAAAAGGGCAGTACAAATGAGATTCAACCTATCGCCACAGATGACGAGTTAACACAGTAGTATCTTGTCAGCCCGCTGGTAAGCGATAATTATCGATAAAGTTAGGCCTCTAATGTGTAAAAAAAGATAAAGAATGCCTCCGAAGAGATTAAAAACCAATTCGGAGGCATTCTTTTATGGGAAACTCGCAATAAATGTGATTTCCACCTTTTGATGGCATGCTTTAAACTCTTGCAGGCACTGATATATCAGCACTTTTTGCTGATTCATTACATCATCTGTTATACTATGAAAAAAACAAAAAAGTAGCGGGGGATAATGTTTAAAAACAAGCAAAATATCATTTTATATATTAGCGTTGTCGTATTGCCACTCCTCATTTTTTGCTATATATATTTTATTCAGTTAGAAAAGAAAACCAGCACCTCTCTGAAAGAAAAGGCCGAATGGGTGGGCTCCATCCATCATCAATCTTTAGATCAGGTGATAAGGGAAACAAAAAACAATCTTGAGATTCTGGCTTTAAGCGGTACCTCACTCCAAGATGACGAGCAGAAGATGGAGGACCTTCTGTCCCGGGCAAGTAATAAAGACCCCCGCTATGCCGGTATGTACTGGCTTAACACAGAAGGATATGCAATAACGGGAACAAATGAAATTCTCATCGATACACGCTTAATGGACCAACCCAATATCGAAACGGTCCTGCACACTAAGAAACCAGTAGTATCTGATAAACTTGTAAATGAGCAGGAAACCTTTAATTATTTTTCTATAACAGCTCCGATTCTCGACACAGAGAACAATGTGAACGGTTTTGTAATGGCCCAGATCAGAATCGACTACATGGAAAATGTCATGTCCATTCTGACTCCTGATTATACAGTGAGCGTTGAAAATAAAGAGAACAAATCTATTCTGGAAATCAATCCTGATAACAAACAGGCAGAAAACAACAACTCGGTAATTATCCCATTCGATGAGGTATCATGGCATTTACATGTAAAAATGGATCCTGAAATGAAAATGTTTGACTATAAGTCCCTCATTAGCGGCCTTATTTATGCAGTGATTGTGGCCCATGTCCTTTTCTTAATAGTTAAGTACCTGTTGCTTAGCAGAGCAACCAAGAGACAGAAAAAACTGATCGATGCTCAAAAACTCGAGGTTGTCGGCACTCTTGCCGCGAGCACTGCCCACGAGATTAAAAACCCGCTCACCGGCATTAAAGGGCTTATCCAATTGTTGGAAGAGAAATACACAGATGAGAAGGACCAACTTTATTTTTCCGTGATTATGAAAGAGATCGAACGGATAAACGGCATTGTCAGCGAGTTTATTGTCCTGGGGAAACCAACAGCGCAAAAATTGGCCACTATTGATATTAGAACAGCTCTTAACGATTTACAGCCTCTTCTTGAGTCGGAGGCAAACCTTTATAATGTTTCGCTTACCGTTTTATTGCCTGAGAATCCGGTTTTCACTATTGGCTCGTCCGATCAAATAAAGCAAGTCATCTTGAACATTGCCAAAAATGGATTTGAAGCCATGCCGGATGGTGGAGACCTAATGATAGAATTATCGCATCAACCGGGTAAGGGCATTATTACCATTACCGATACAGGATACGGGATGACAGAAGAAAATCTTAAGAATGTTTTTGATCCCTTCTATTCATCTAAAGAGTCAGGGACCGGTCTGGGACTCTATGTGTGCCGGCGGATAGTCGAACAGTTTCACGGAAGCATACACCTTTCAAGCAAAAAAAATCAGGGCACCCGGGCGGTTATCTCGATTCCAACCGCCAATGAAGAGTGACCCAGACACTTTCTGATAGAAATAATTAGTGAGGAGCTTCGTTTATGTCCAGCACAGCCCAAACAGTTAAAAACATGCCAGCTGAAAAGACCACTGCCTATAATGTGCTATTCATTATTGGAATTTGCCATTTGCTGAACGATTCCCTTCAGGCTGTTGTTCCGGCTATGTTTCCGATTATTGAGGAGACAATGTCATTAAGCTATACGCAACTTGGAATGATCGCTTTCGCTTTAAACATTATATCGTCTATCATGCAGCCTGTGGTCGGGTGGTATACAGATAAGAGGCCACTGCCATTCGCACTGCCCATCGGTCTAACAAGCTCGCTTGCTGGGATGGTGCTGTTAGCGTTAGCGCCGAACTATTATATAGTTATTTTGTCCGTTATCTTAATCGGCATCGGCTCTGCCGTGTTTCATCCAGAAGGTTCAAGGGTCGCTTTCATGGCCGGTGGTCCTAAAAGAGGACTTTCCCAATCGATTTACCAAGTTGGGGGCAACACCGGGCAGGCACTTGCTCCGCTGATAACGGCAATTGTTCTTGTTCCTTTTGGACAAAAAGGAGCGCTCTGGTTCGCACCTGTGGCCTTTACAGCGGTCTTATTATTAATGTACATAGCGAGATGGTATTCTGGCCAATTGATCTATTTTCAGCCAAAGAAAACAAATAAGAAAACAGGTGGCAGATCCACAATCGGAAAAAAGATTGGAATCGCGCTATTTTTAATCCTGTTCATCATTTTTGCCCGTTCGTGGTACGTAGCCTGTATCACAAATTTTTATGCATTTTATTTAATTGGGGAATATTCATTCACTATTAAAACAGCCCAATTCTTCATCTTTGCCTTCCTGGCTGCCGGAGCGCTGGGCACTTTCGTTGGCGGCCCGCTAGCTGACCGGTTCGGCAGGAAGAAAGTTATTTTATTTTCGCTGGTCGGAAGTGCGCCTATCACGATTCTTGTGCCGTTTGCCAGCCCTACCGCAACATTCATCTTACTGCTGATAAGCGGTTTTATCATTATGACCAGCTTTTCCGTCACGGTCGTGTATGCGCAGGAGCTTGTCCCTGGTAAGGTGGGCACTATGGCGGGATTAACCGTAGGCCTGGCCTTTGGAATGGGTGCGGTAGGATCAGTTGCCTTAGGCTCAATCGCAGATTCCATTGGGATCAGCAGCATGATCAAGATGGTCGGTTTCCTGCCGCTCCTTGGGATGATCGGTTTCTTCTTACCATCTGATAAAACCTTGAAGAAATGGTATCCAAAAGAAGTCTGACGCACGACTTTTTTGTTGCCTGTCTCTTTTTTCGTTGCGGAAATTTTCTCGAACAACCGTTGATTTTAGTATTTTCGTTTATAGAAAGGCAAGTCAATGATGATGTATTAATTGGCACTGTTTTATCAGACAGGTCCACCGTATCGATTCTATTTATCAAGGGATCGATTACTGACGGATTCAGAGAGATACTCAATGGGCATCTCCCTGCTGGTGCTTAAGCCAGAGTCCCTGTAATCGGGGTTTATTTAGGGGTATTGACTATGACAATATGGAAAACAACATACCGCATATAGATTTGGAGCATTCCAAAAGCAGAATTTAATTCGATGAAAAAACGATGACAATCACTTTGTACAATTTACCAAGAAGGTCTATCGGTCAGAGACAGTTGTTCACTGATAAAATGAGACCGGAATCGACTGGACTTCAAAACGCACCGTCTCGCCCTGATAAAAAAAAAGCTGCAGAATTACTCGTGACACTGCTGGAAATATCGTGACTTAACTAGCTGAATACTTTAAATAGTGATACTCATTCATGAGCTGGTCGAGCTCCTGGCTTGTACGGATGGTATTATCATCTGTCAGCCCGTACATCTCCGCAATTTCAATCATTTCAAAGCGTTTTATTTGGATTTCTGAATATACCTCGGCAATTCTTTTCCCTTCCATGGTTAAAAACACATCCTCCTCACATGAATAAACAGAATACTAAAGGATTATTACAAAATATTTAATAGCTGTAAACAGATTCGCAAAAGATAGACAAAACTTCCGATATTATGACAATATATTTATTTTGTCGAAAGTGAATTTCGTCACTCCCGAAAAACCTGGCAGGTTTTTTCTTGCTGGTTGGTGGTAATATACTATAAGAATGTAAAAAGGAGGGATGATAGAATGCTGCGCAAAATGTTTTTTACCAAAATGGCCTATTCTCTTTTTAAAAACGAAGCAAAACATTATGCAAATAACAAAAACGAAACGAAGGGTCTCGTAAATAAAGCAACGAATAAAGCGAAAAAGAACGAACTGACCTTAAAGGGGGTTTGGGGACGGCTTCAGACGATGTTTAACATGTTAAAAGCATGGGCCAAGGGCGAATATCGTGAAATCCCTTACCGATCTCTATTCATGATCTTACTTTCGGTCATTTATTTCGTCTCGCCTATAGATGTCATCCCTGATTTTCTATTCGGACTCGGTATTCTTGATGATGTAGCATTAATCGGTTTTGTGATTTCGCAGGTTGATAAGGACTTGGACACCTTCCAAGAATGGGAAGATAATCAAAGCAATATCGTTGAGGTAATCGTGAACCAGCCGAAAGAAGTAAATAATTAATCAGAAGCGGGAGCATCCTTTGCCTGAGTGCTTCCGCTTCTATTTAGATAATCGCCATTTCCAGCTTTAAAAGTCTTTCTTTTATAGGGGTTTTACTGCCAGCATAGCCTGTCAGCGACCCATTCTTGCCAATCACTCGGTGGCATGGAACAATGAAGGGAAACGGATTAGCGCGGCTTGCTTGTCCCACCGCTCTTACAGCCTTGGGTCGATTGATTGACCTCGCAATTTCACTGTATGTTTTTGTTTCACCATACGGAATCTTTCTGATTTCTTCCCATACCTCTTTTTGAAATTCAGTGCCGCTGCCATATAGCGGAAGAAGAAATTCGATATCTTCACCTGAAAAATAACGGTCAAAAAGGGAAGCGAGTCTGGAAAATACGGGCAATTCATCCTTGCGGCTGCACGGGTACTTCCTGCAGCGTTGAAGAAAATCCGGCTCCCCTATTGAAATGGTAATCAGTTCATTCTCATTTGCAATAAGATATAACCTGCCGACGAGCGGGTTTTCATATACACTGTAAAATAAAGATGTCATAGTTATAACTCCTCTTGATTCATAGTGAACGGAAGAAGGATATGAAACGTTGTGCCTTTACCTTCATCGCTTTCCACTTCAACCCATCCTTGATGTTCCTCTACTATTTTATAGCTAACCATCAACCCGAGTCCAGTTCCCCGTTCCTTTGTCGTATAAAAAGGCTCTCCTAGCTTTTTGATTTTTTCTTCCGAAATCCCTCCTCCTTCATCCTTAATCGAAATCCGAACATGCTCCTCATCTTCCCGTTTAATCGCAACGTAAATATGACCGCCATCCGGCGAAATTTCTATCGCATTTTTAATAATATTGATAAAAACTTGTTTTAACTGATTCCCTTCACAGAAAATCAAAAATTCCTCTTCTTCATAGGAAGTATGGAATTGGATATTGTCCAACAAAGCCTGGGCTCTGAGCAGTTCCAGAGTTTCAGTCATGATCCCATTCAAATTTTGTTTAAAGTACCTCATTGCCTGCGGTTTTGCCAGAACCAGAAATTCAGTGATAATATTTTCAATCCTCTGCAATTCTGAAGTGATTACATTAAAATAGGTTGAATAGTCTTCCTTCACGCTGCTTTGCAGGAGCTGTATAAACCCTTTCAGAGCAGTCATCGGGTTCCTTATTTCATGAGCAATTCCCGCAGCAAGCTCCCCAACAACGCTTAACGTATCGGATTTGCGGATTTGCTCCTGCAGTTCCAAATGCTCGGTTACGTCCCGGAATATCGTCAAATGCAATCCGTAATACAGATTTTTTCTCGTCGAAAACTCGATGTATTTAATTTTCCCAGCTTCAAAAGTAATCGGAACGATGGTTTTATCCTGTCCATTCTCCATGACATTCTCGATATGGCTGTTCAGCTTTTGAATATTTTCCGGGATCATTTGTAATATCTCATCCACCGTCATGGACAAGATTTTTTCTTTCGGCAACTCAAGTACATTCGCACCTATTTCGTTAATATCCGCAAAGCCGAATTTGTTCCAGAGTAACATTCCATCCAACGAACCCTCGAATATTTTCCGGAACTTTTTCTCGCTTTTCCTCAGTTTTTTTTCAATCTTCCACCGTTCACTGACATTCCTAAAAATTGTAATGTTATAGCCTTCACTGGAATGCATTTTAGCTGTTAATTCAAGCAGCTTTAACTGACCGTTCGGCATGTAATAAAGAAGCTCATCCCTGACCTCTCCCTTTTCATTGAAAGCTTCTGCCATAGCCTTGAACTTTTTATCTTTCTTATAAACATAAGCATAGATGTGCCTGCCGACAAGATGCTCGCGTTTTGATTCAAAAATTTTACAAGCCGCATCATTCACTCGAAAAATAAAACCGTTTTCATCCCAAAAAACGATAGCATCCATCGTTTGGTCAAATAAGTCGGAAAAAATTTGTTCACTTTTTTTAAGTTTTTTTTCAAAGATTTCCTTTTCCGTTATATTTCTAAAAATCGACATATAATGCTTGTTAAATATATTAGAGCTCGTAGAATATTCAAATCTGATTTTCCCATAGGCCGGGGTCATTTCAATTTCCCCTGTCCAAGTCCCTAGAGAAACTACCTTTTCCATGCCCTTACTCCAATCTTCTTCCTGAGATGGGGCAATAAATTCCAAGATGTTCTTCCCTACCAGTTCATGCTTTTCCAAAAGCATCGTTTTGCAAAATGAATCATTCGCATCAATGATGACTCCATTTTTATCATAAATGATGATACAATCCACGGCTTTATTAAACACATCGAGAAACATCTGGGTCGTCATCATTCTTTCTTGCAATAGCGCCCGTTCCACGGTTACGTCCCGCAGTCGATAGAAAATCTTTTCACCCTGCCGGCCATAAGGCAAACCGATAAATTCAATCTGTTTTTTCTCACCTTCAGGAAGCCGAACAACCCACTCATCTTTATAAATTCCATCCTCAAAGATCTTTTTTTCCTGGTAAGCGAGAACATTTTCCGGGATATCCTGCAGGAAGTCAGTAAGCTGGCTGGAAGGGGTATCTACCTTTGAAATATTCAACAATGAACATGCTTCTAAATTAGCGTAAATAATCGTCCTATTTTTATCCACTAAAATGAGGGACTCCAATGTATGGTCGATTAATTCTTTAAATTGATCAATTTGATTATTCAATTTTTCAATTTCTTTTTTATAGCCAATAATGGCTTCATTATCCACGTTAGCCTCAATCCTCCGAAAAACCACTTTTAATCTCCAATATTCTACATCGATGTTTAATTTTCCTATAGTTGAATGAAAAATGGGTAAATGGAAGTATTTTAATGCATTTTATTTGTTAACGCGTACATCCTCTCTCTTATTTACTTTTAAACTCGTTGATTGGGGATTGGATAAAATTACATGTTTAATTAGATGCTTTATTTTCTATAATGGCGGGTATTAAGAATAGTAACGTGGCTATTTTTGAAAAAAGCATTAACGGAGGGAAACATGAGACAACGAGATTATTTTTTTGATAATGCAAAGTTTTTACTGATTGCTTTTGTCGTATTTGGTCATTTGCTAAAATCTTACGTGAACGATAATGAATTCATCTATTCCCTGTATAAAACGATATACACATTCCATATGCCAGCTTTCATCCTTGTCTCCGGCTTTTTTGCCAAAGGGATTTACGAGAAAGGGTATCTGCCCAAAATTACGAAAAAATTAATACTTCCATATATCATTTTCCAGCTTGTTTATACGGTTTATTATTATTATCTATATAGCCAATCCAAGCTGACCGTCGATTTTCTTGATCCGCATTGGTCCCTTTGGTTTCTGATCAGCCTGTTTTGCTGGAATATCATGCTTCTTGGGTTTTCCAAGCTTAAACCGGCGACAGGTATCCTCATTGCGCTGATGGTTGCCCTGCTCATCGGGTATGTAGATTCAGTTTCCAACTATTTAAGCCTGTCGAGAACGTTTGTCTTTTTCCCAATGTTTTTGATTGGCTATCATCTTTCAAAAGACCATATCAAAAAGCTGTTTACAATCAAGGTCCGCAGCGTGGCATTCGTGACCATGGCCGTCGTCTTAGCCGGCTTCTATATTAATCCCGACATCAACTATAAGTGGCTGCTCGGTTCTAAACCATACTCAGAACTTGAGGCAATCAGTATCATATCCATGTTTAAACGACTTGGCTTCTATGGATTAAGCCTGGTCATGGTGTTCAGCTTTCTGGCCTTTGTTCCAAGAGGACAATATTTCTTTACAAAATGGGGGAAACAGACTTTATATGTTTATTTGCTTCACGGATTCTTCGTCCGATTTTTCCGGGAAAGCGAGATCAATAGTTACTTCACTAACCTTGAAAACTATGTCATGCTCGCCGGCATTTCGTTACTCATCACGATTATATTATCAAGTAAGTTCATTGCTTCAATCGCCCAGCCTGTCATTGAACTGGAGTTCTCCCGTACGAAAAAATTAATGGCGAGTATCCGTATGTATGTTAAGTTTTATAAGAAAAGATGGGAGAAACAATCATCCACATAGAGAAAAGCGTCCGACCCGGGACGCTTTTTCTTATATATCATCCGAATCTTTACATTATCAATACATAATTTCTGCTTATCTTTCACATGTCGTTCGATTGGATGATCCCATATGTCCAAGTAACCCAGTTATTTTCAGCTTTCCAATTGGCGATACTGTGATAAAATAGATTGTTAGTTCAGTTCAAGCCCAGACCACCATGCGAAAGGAGATATGCGTGATTACGCTGCCTACATATGAACACAATCATTGCCACTTTAAATGCTAAATACATTCATACAAGCCTATCCATTCGGTATTTAAAGGCATACGCTGCCCCTGATTTTGACGTGCAGCTTGCAGAATACACGATCAAAGACCCAATTATGAACATCGTTGGCGACCTTTATTCTAAAAAACCGGATATTATCGGCTTCAGCTGTTATATTTGGAACATTGAAGAAACGATAAAAGTCATCCAACTGCTTAAGAAAATTAATCCAGAGCTTGTCATTATCCTCGGAGGTCCCGAAGTGACGTATGATGTTTCGGAATGGCTAGAGAAAATACCTGAAGCGGACTTCATCGTGATCGGTGAGGGCGAGACCACCTTCAGAAAGCTATTAACAGAGCTTCACGGAAACAAAGACTATGCTAGGGTAAGCGGGATTGCCTACAGGAAAGACGGTAAAAAGGTGATCCATCCCCAGGCGGAAAAACTCGATTTAAAAGAGCTTCCATCCCCTTTCCGGTTCGAAGAAGACATTCCCCACCTCTCAAAACGGGTCACTTATGTGGAAACAAGCAGAGGCTGCCCGTTTAACTGCCAATTTTGTCTTTCTTCAATTGAAGTTGGCGTCAGGTACTTTGACCGCGAAAAAGTGAAGGAAGATATCCGTTACCTCATGAACAACGGAGCGAAGACGATCAAGTTTGTCGACCGGACATTCAATATCAGCCGGAGCTACGCAATGGAAATGTTTCAATTTCTAATTGACGAACATCGCCCCGGGACAGTCTTTCAGTTTGAAATCACAGCGGACATCATGCGCCCGGAAGTGATCCAGTTCTTAAACGATCATGCGCCAGTCGGCCTATTCCGTTTTGAAATCGGCGTGCAATCGACGAATGACGATACAAACGAACTCGTAATGCGAAAGCAAAACTTCGAAAAGCTGAAGCGGACCGTGACCATGGTCAAAGAAGGCGAAAAAATCGACCAGCATCTCGATTTGATTGCCGGGCTTCCTGAAGAGGATTACCAATCGTTTCGTAAAACGTTCAACGATGTGTTCGCGCTCCGCCCCGAAGAGCTTCAGCTCGGCTTTTTGAAAATGCTTCGCGGAACTGGATTGAGAATCCGCGCGAAGGATCATAACTATGTTTTCAGCGACCATTCTCCGTATGAAATTCTTGGGAATAACGTATTATCCTTCGATGATATCGTCCGCATCAAACAGGTGGAGGATGTCCTCGAGAAGTACTGGAACGACCATCGCATGGATATGACCGTCGAATTTCTAGTCAAACAGACTTTCTCGTCACCGTTTGATTTTTTCCAGGAATTCGGCACATATTGGGATAAACAAGGCTGGGCAAGAATCGGCCATCAGCTTGAAGACTTGTTCAGACGCCTGCTTCAATTTTTAGAATCCGTTAATCCAGCAATGCTGGGTACTGCGGCCGGGCTGATGAAATACGATTATTTTAACGGTCAAAAATATAAGCCCCGCAAACCGTGGTGGGACCATACATTCGATAAAGCAGACCGTTCCGGCATTTATGAAAGCATATTAGCAAACCCTTCCAAGCTTGGACAGGAATTTGCAGCGCTTGCGCTGACCGAAAAAGAATTATTCAAGCACACGATGTTGGAAGAAGTCCCCTTTGACCTTAAGAGCTACTTGGAAACAGGGGTAATAGAACCTAACCCAACGGTCATGCTTGCATACTTTGACCCCGCCGGTAAGGGATCACAAATTTTTTCATTCGCTAAATAACTTATTCTGAAAGATGGCCGTGAGCTGTGCACACGGCCATCTTTTACTTATTTACGCTCTTTATCTTTCTTCCTGGAAAGAAGAACATCGTATATTCTGTCAGCATTCATGTCCCCGGTAAATTCGATGCCAAATTCTTCTCGGACATTGGAAGCGGAACTATTTTCCTTCTCTTTTTTCTTTCTATTTTTCATCATCCTCTTCCCTTTCTCCCCTGCTTCGAGTTTCGATTGGCACCCTTGATTGCCTCTTCACCCGCCGCAAATTCATTGGAAAATTCATGTTCCGACTGATTCCGGTAAGGTGTTTTACTGGTTTTAACAGCACCATCGAAATTAGCTTTTCTTTTCATTTTATTCACCCTCCTCTTTTTTCTAGAAGATAGGAAAGACCTCTGAATACAGATGCCTCCTCCTTAGAATGGGGTTAAAAGCAACCGGTTTATTCAGGATATTTCTATATTGCCGGGGAAAAATACTTCTTAAAACAATGGAGGAAGTATATGAAAAATAAAAAAGAGGACGGGCTGTCATCGCCTGTTTTGGACGAGACCCAGCCGCATCAGATCAACGCACCGAGCTATAAAGGAACAGGAATCAAGATGACTGCCCCTTTTGTAAACGCTTATGGAGTAGTAATTGGCGACAGCAAATACGCCTCTGAAAATTCGCCGCTTGAGAATTGGAGCGAAGAAACCGACCCGGAGATCATGGCAGGCGATGAATGGATTCACCCGACAAATGATATCGGCTGGAATACCAGAGAAAATCGTGAGCTTCTCGAGAAAAAAAGCACTCCACAAGACTATCCGTTCATGCATCCGATGCAGGATGTGAGCAGGGGGACGGATTAATAAGATTTGGACTGGATTTTTGATACTTATCTGGACATTTATGAGCTTTAATTAAAATCTCCACTCGATTATTTTAATTGTGCTCGATGATCCGGATTCTGCTCGATTATTTAGATTTGTGCTCGTTCATCCGAATTTCTGCTCGATTATCTGAATTTGTGCTCGTTCATTCGAATTTCTGCTCGATTATCTGAATTTGTGCTCGTTCAACCGAATTTCTGCTCGATTATCTGAATTTGTGCTCGTTCATGCGAATTTCTGCTCGATTATCTGAATTTGTGCTCGTTCATCCGAATTTCTGCTCGATTATCTGAATTTTTGCTCGTTCAACCGAATTTCTGCTCGATTATCTGAATTTGTGCTCGTTCATCCGAATTTCTGCTCGATTATCTGAATTTGTGCTCGTTCATTCGAATTTCTGCTCGATCATCTGAATTTGTGCTCGTTCATCCGAATTTCTGCTCGTTCATTCGAATTTCTGCTCGATCATCTGAATTTGTGCTCGTTCATCCGAATTTCTGCTCGATTATCTGAATTTGTGCTCGTTCAACCGAATTTCTGCTCGATCATTCGAATTTCTGCTCGATCATTCGAATTTCTGCTCGATTATCTGAATTTGTGCTCGATCATTCGAATTTCTGCTCGATTATCTGAATTTGTGCTCGTTCATTCGAATTTCTGCTCGATTATCTGAATTTGTGCTCGTTCATCCGAATTTCTGCTCGATTATCTGAATTTCTGCTCGATCATTCGAATTTCTGCTCGATCATCGAATTTGTGCTCGGTAAATGTATTTGCGACATCCTTCTATCACAAAGAAAGAGCTGGACAGGGGGGCCCAGCTCGCTTATCTTAGGTTATTTCTTCACTTCCAAAATCAATTTTCCCTTTGTTTGGCGCGATTGCAATATCGTATGCACATTCGCGGCTTCTTCCAGAGGATACACACCGCCAATGATCAGTTTGAGCTTTCCTTCCGCAACATAGGTAAACAATTCCTGGATACTTGGAAGCAGCAGGTCAGGCTTTCTCATGATTTGCGGCAGGAAAAAGCCGATAACGGACTGGTTTCTCCGCATAAGCAGAGCCGGATTAAATTCCACCTGTTCACCGCTGGCATTTCCGAACACGACTATCCTCCCAAACGCGGCAAGGCATTTCAGCGTTTTGTGGAATACATCTCCACCGGCCATTTCCAGGGCAACATCGACGCCCTTGCCATTCGTTGCTTCTAGAACGTCTTTTTCCCAGCCATCCTTCGTATAATCGATCAGAATGTCGGCACCCATGTTTTTTGCCAAATCAAGCTTTTCTGCTGAACTGGCTGTCGCGATTACCTTGCCTGCACCAAAAAGCTTGGCAAGCTGAACGGCTATCGTGCCGACTCCTCCAGCTGCGGCATGGACAAGTACCGTTTCTCCTGCCTCAAGCCTGCCCATCGTCTTTAACACATGATAGGCACTCAGTCCCTGAAGCGGAAGTGCCACGGCTTGATGAAAATCAACATTATCTGGAAGCAGAATGACGGAAAATTCATCCGACAAGGCGAACTCGGAATATCCGCCGGATTCTATCAAGCTGACAATCCTGGTCCCCGGCTTGATTTTAGTTACCTTTTCACCGACCTCAATCACGACTCCGGCAATTTCCGCACCCGGGATAAAAGGAAGCGGTGTTGGAACTACGTATTGGCCTTCTCGACGGGCGGTATCCGCGTAATTGACGCCGACTGCATGCACCTCAATCAGCACTTCATGCCCTTTCGGTACGGGTTTATCGACTTCAATTTTATTTAATACTTCCGGGCCGCCGTATTCTTTTAACTGGATCGCTTTCATTCCTTCTCCTCACTTTCCTTTAAAAACCGCTTTTCGTTTCTCTTTGAATGCCGCAATACCTTCCTGATGATCCTCGGTTGTGACCATCATCGTTTGCGTGATTCGTTCTTGTTCAAGGATTTCCTCCAGGCTTGCCGTAAAGGAATGATTGACTAGTTTCTTTATCATTCCATATGACCTTGTTGGTCCCTCTGCAAGACTTGTGGCGTATTTAATCGTTTCCTCCTGCAATTTTTCCAGTGGCACCAATTGATTGATGACCCCCAGCTGATAAAGCCTTTCGGCGGAAACTGCTTCTCCACTGAAGAAAAGTTGTTTGGCCAAGTGTGGGCCAAACAGCCTCGGGACAAAGTATGATCCGCCGCCATCTGAAATTAGACCCACCTTTGAAAAACTCAAGGCAAATTTACTGTCCTCCGCCGCGATGATCAAATCACAAGCAAGCGCCAGATTAAAGCCTGCCCCGGCCGCGAAGCCATGAACCGCAGCGATGATCGGGACTTCTGTTTCCTTCATCGCCAGGATAAGCTGGTTTAACCGGCCGATGTGGTCGTAAACTTCCGTGGCAGATGATTGTCCCATCGTTTTGACATCGCCCCCGGCCGTAAATGATTTTCCCGCACCCGATAAGACAATCACCCTTACTTCAGGATTTGTTTCGGCATCTTTAATAGCTTCTTGTAGGCCGGCAATCATGTCGGAACTGAATGCATTCAGGCTATCAGGGCGATTTAACGTGACACTCATGATTGCGCCTTCAACCGTAACCAATAAGTCTTCTTTTCCCATTACTTTTCCTCCTTCATATTACATGATCAGCCAGCCGCCATCGACAAGCAGGTCGCTCCCGGTCATATAGGAAGCTTCCGGCGACGCGGCGAACGCGATTACATTGGCAACCTCATCCGCTCGGCCCACTCTCCTTAAGGCTGTATTGCGCTGGATGGCTTTTTGGAATTTTTCATTTTGCAATCCTTCCTCCGTTAACGGAGTTTCGACAAACCCTGGCGAAACCGAGTTTACACGGATATGGTAAGCGGCCAGCTCAAGCGCAAGGGATTTGGTCAAGTTGATCACCCCTGCTTTCGCCGAGCTATAATGCGGAATATGCGCTCCGGCCTGGTGACCTGAAAGCGAAGCCACATTTACGATCGCCCGGTTAACAGGATGGTTGTCTTCTTTGGAAGAGGCAGCCGCCATTACTTTTCCAAGATGCTTTGAAACCAAGAACACGCTTTTCAAGTTAACGCTTTGAACGTTATCCCAATCCTGTTCAGACGTTTCGAGGACTTTGGAATGCTTCGAACCGCCGGCATTGTTGATCAAAATGTGCAAATTACCGAATTGCTGATCCACATATTCCGCCAATTCTTTCACATCTTCTTCAACGGTTACATCAGCCGGAAAGATTTCCGCCATAGGGATTCTTTTCGCGGAATTAATCTCGTGAGCCACAGCCTCAAGCTTCGATCTGGTTCTGCCCACCAGGATTACCCTGGCTCCTTCATTAGCCAGCCGAAGGGTCGCAGCCTTGCCGATTCCTGAGCCCGCACCCGTAATAAGTGCAACAGATTGAGAAAATCTCATATTCTTCCCCCTAAGCTTTTTGGGTGTTATTTATTGTTGAACAGGAGCAGCTATAGCGATTTTTCCGTTTTCTAATTTTGGCGCCAAATTGATGGTGCCTTTTTGAGAGGCAAATTTTAATTCCGATTCAAACTGGTGTTTATCAAACATCCTTCCTACGTATGAGGATTTCAGGACCTCATAAGCATTCTCTTTGTTTCCCCTGTACATAGAAAGAGCAGAAAGAGCTGCATCCGTTATTTCCATTTCTTCATCCTGTTCTTTTAAAAGGCAGTCGATAAAATGGCCCGCGCCATACAAATCTTCTAAGCTCACTTCTCCTGAATTGCCTGAACACACCACAATGACTGTCCCATGATGCCATGCCTTTGCGATTTCCCCGGCAACAAACGGATTGTTCAACAGCGAAGCAATATAAACAGCGTTTGCTCCTGCAGATTTTCTTAACGCAACCGTGCCGTTTGTCGTAGAAAGAACCAGGCTCTTTCCCTTGATAACCTTACGGATAAAAGTCGGACTCGGATAAATAAAGCCGTCTACCGGCTTCGCTTGGAGCTCTCCTGCTAAGATGAATAAATCAGAACCGTCCTGCTTTTGGTAACCTACGGCTTCCTGCAGATCCAGCACCGGGATGACTTCGGAGGCGCCATCTTCAAGAGCGGATACAATCGTTGTTGTCGCAAGCAGCACATCAAGAACAACGGCGATTTTCTCTCCCTCGGCCATTTTCTGTTCATTGATTTCTTCCTTCTTTATAAGTAAATGAATTTTTTTCATATCATGCTTACCTTTCCGCAATGCTCGCGCCATGAATAACCAAACTTCTTACGAATGAATTGAAATGGGAAAAACGCGGATCGTTTGTCTGCCCTTTTTGATAGCGGTAATAGATTTGTTGACAGATGACAGCAAGCTTAAAGTAGGCAAAGGTTAGATAGAATCCTATATCTGAAACATCCCTGCCGCTTTTTTTCGCATAGGCTTCAATGAATTGCTTTCTCGTCATAAAGCCCTCATTGACTGTGACAGATGGCTTTCCGAGTCCTGTTTTCAGCATGGTCGGATCGTTTTTTTCTGTCCAATAGCCCATGGCTACACCTAAGTCTGCCAACGGGTCTCCTACTGTCGTCATCTCCCAGTCAAACAGGCCGACCATTTCGGTTACATCTTCATTAAACATCGCGTTGTTTAACTTATAATCGTAATGGATAATCGTTGCTTCACCTTGAGATGGAATATGCCCGGTCAGCCATTTAAGCAGCGGCTCAACTTCAGGGATTTCATCTGTTTTTGCCCGGAGATATCGGGAAATCCAGCCTTCGACCTGCCTCTCGATAAATCCAGTCGGCTTGCTGATTGAAGCAAGCCTTGTTTCCTGATAAGGGATCGAGTGTAGCTCGACAAGCTTGTCGACCATTATTTCCGATAGCTTCCGGCAATTTTTCTCCGTGGCTTCAAAACCTTCCGGGAAAGATGTGTCAAAGACAAGGCCATGTTTTCTTTCCATAATGAAAAATGGGCTTCCAACAATTGTCACATCATCCGAAAATAAGATCGGCTTCGGTGCAGGCGGAAAGTGCGGATGAAGCTCGGAAATGATGAAATGCTCCCTTTTCATATCATGCGCTTTTGGGGCAACAGGACCGAGCGGTGGCCTTCTCAGAACGGCCTCCCATTCGCCGATTTTTAATTGATAGGTTAAATTGGAATGACCGGCGGGGAATTGCAGCATTTCAAACGGAGCCTCAGGAAGTCCATCAATCTTTGCGCGTAAATACCTCTCTAACAAATCATTGTCCAGTTCTTCGCCTTTTCTGACAGGAACCGTATCTTCACCGATTTTATAAGACATTTTCCCTTCTCCTTCCTGAAGTCCCAATATTCCGAAATCTAGTTATGCACGAGATAGCTCTTAAGCCCTTCCCGCAAAAGGTCTGGAATCGGCTTGCTCTTTTGATCAGTAAAATCAAAGAAGACAATGATTGCATTTCCCTTTGCGATTAGCTGTCCGGTTTGGGAACAAATCATTTCGTGATTGATTTCAAAGCTTTTTGTACCAATTTTCGTGACATACGTCGAAACAGTCAGAATTTGGTTAAAATATCCTTGATTGACAAAGTCACATTTTGTGGAAGCCATGATGAAATTCCATTCATCCTTATCCATGCTGTACCCGAGCGATTCAAAAAATTTGATACGCGCTTCCTCAAGGTAGATAAAATAACTCGTATTATTGATATGCCCCAATGCGTCTGTTTCACAAAAACGGACGGTGACTTCTATTTCCTGTATCATCTTTTCCTCTCCCTTTTACGACGGTGAAGTAGGAATTAATTCTTTACACCTTCTTTTTGATATTCGTACCAGCCTTGCCCGGTTTTTCTGCCGAGATGGCCCTGTTTTACTTTTTCTTCAATGCAAGCAGCCGGCTTGTCTTCCGGATTACCCGTTTCCTTGAAGCGCTGCTGCATAACGAAATAACCTACGTCAATACCTGAAAGGTCCATGATTTCAAACGGGCCGATCGGGTGGCTCAAGGCCTTGCGGCAGATTATGTCAATGTCCTTAAAATCGGCATAGCCGTTTTCATATAAATAAACCGCCTCTCTTTGAAGCGCTCCCAATATACGGTTGGCGATAAAGCCGGAAATTTCTTTTCTCAATAACACAGCCGTCCTGTTCATTCTTTCGCAAACTTCCAACGCAGCCCGGGCCGTATTCTCAGAGGTCGCCTCACTCTTGACAACCTCCACGCAGTCCATGACGAGCGGCGGAAAGAAAAAGTGCATGTTCAGCACCTTATCAGGGCGGTTTGTGACATCAGCAAGCAGGCTGCTAACGATCGTCGAACTATTGGTCGCAAAAATAGCATGGGCAGGAGCAAATTTCTCGAGCTGTGAAAATACTTCTGTCTTTACTTCGAGCTTCTCCACGACTGCTTCGATAATCAAATCGGCTTTGGAGACTGCCTCTTCCAAGTTAGTCGAAAATCGCAAACGCCCGAATGAAGCAAGCTTTTCATCTTCCTTCAGCTTCCCTTTCAGCACCCACTTATCCAATATCGCATGGAGCTTTTCTTCCGCCTTTTTCAATGCGTTCTCCTGGACATCCTGCAGAATCGTTTCATATCCGCCCAGCGCGGAAAGCATAGCAATCTGATGCCCCATTTGCCCTGCCCCGATCACAGAGATAGATTTAATTTTTTCATCGGTCAAAGCTATTCCCCCTTTGTTTATCCCATAAAGACTAACCGGTTAGTATGTGTTATGTACTACTGATAACAAAACCAGGAAGATGAGGGTATGGTTTGCCTTCTCCGCATCTTCCGTTCTTTATTAATCTGTTTCGATTCCTTTTAAAATCATTTCCACAAAAATGTCCGTCACTTCTTTTTCAGACATGCTGCCGGCTGGATTAAACCATTGGTAGCTCCAGTTTGCTGCTCCAAGGATTCCAAAGGTTACAATCCGAGGATTCAGTCCAGCCCGGAATTCCCCTTTTTTGATACCTTCATCCAGAACTGCTTCGATATTAAAACGGAATTGGTCACGCTTAGGAACGATTTGTGACAATCGTGCCTCACTTAGATTTTGCATTTCGCGAAAGAACACTTTGGCACTTGAGCCCTGGCTCTTAATGTTGTTAATCAGCAAATAAACAATTTCATATACTTTTTCTTTACTGCCTTTGGTGTCATCCCGCAGTATTTCCTCTTGATGGCTGAGCAGCTCATCAATATAACGAAGATGGATATCCATCAGCAATTCTTCCTTACTGGAAAAATAATAATAAAAGGTTCCTTTTGTTACGCCGATGGAATCCACGATATCCTGAATCGATGTCTCACTGAATCCCTTTTTTTCAAATAGCCGAATGCTATGCTCCGTAATTTTCTCTTTCACTCAAGTATCCTCACAATCTGCCTGCAAATGTCACTGAAAATTATACCATACCCGATGCCTTTCTTATTATAAGGATCCTTTTTTCAAATTACTTTGCAGCAGCAGCTTCTTCCCTCAATGCACGGCGCAAAATTTTACCAACGTTCGTCTTAGGAAGCTGTTCTCGGAATTCAACAACGCTCGGAACTTTATAAGTAGCCATATTCTTTCTGCAAAACCCGATGATTTCTTCAGAAGTTGCGGTTTTTCCCGCTTTTAGAACAATGACCGCTTTTACTGTCTCTCCACGATAAGCATCTGGAATGCCGATCACGACAGCCTCCTGGACGGAAGGATGTTCATAAATGACTTCCTCTATGTCGCGCGGATAGATATTATAACCGCTTGCAATGATTAAATCCTTTTTACGGTCCACGATGTAAAGATAGCCATCTTCATCCATCCTCGTGATATCGCCCGTATAAAGCCAGCCATCCTTTAAAGTAACAGCCGTTTCTTCCGGCATATTCCAATAGCCTTTCATGACCTGAGGACCTTTAATGACCAATTCGCCAAGCTCCCCGACCGGAACCTCATCCGTCCCAGTAGCCAAATCGACCACCTTATAATCGGTCGAAGGGAATCCGATTCCAACGCTACCAGGCTTCCTTTCAGCAAAAGGCGGGTTGCAGTGTGTAGCTGGAGATGCTTCGGACAGACCATAGCCTTCGAGAATCTGCGATCCTGTTTTGCTTTCGAATTCCTTTAACAGTTCGACCGGCATCGGAGCGCTTCCGCTGTTGCATGATCGGATCGAATCAATCCCATACTCTTCAGCCTTCGGATGATTCGTGATTGCCACATACATCGTCGGGACACCCGGGAAAATCGTCGGCTGCTCATTTTTGATTGTGTTTAATACCTCTTCCAGCTCAAAGCGCGGGAGCATAATCGAATCCCCGCCTGTATAGATGGCTAGATTCATAGCCGAGGTCATCCCGAAAACGTGGAATAAAGGAATGATCGTCAACACGCGCTCTTTTCCAAATTCCATTTCATGTTTGAAGAATTCATAGGATTGGATCACATTGGCAAGAATGTTCCGGTGAGTCAGCATCGCACCTTTGGACCGGCCTGTTGTTCCCCCGGTGTATTGCAATACCGCAACATCATGCTCCGGTTCGATATCAACAGGCGTAACCTGCCCGCTTCCTTCCTTTAAAAATCCGTCAAATGTATGATCCGGCGCGAAATCATGTTCAGATGGCTGCAGGCTTACGACAATAATATTTTTCAGATTCGTAGATGGCTGGACCTGCTTCACCTTTGCATATAAAGCATCAAATACAACAATGGTCTCAGCGCCTGAATCATTCAAAATATATTCGATTTCCCTCTCAACGAGCATTGGATTGACCTGTGTAACGATGCTGCCCGCAGATAATATGCCATAATAAGCGATAACATACTGTGGACAGTTCGGCAGCATGATCGCAACCCGGTCTCCTTTTTGAATGCCGTTTTTTTGCAGGGAAGAGGTAAATAAATTCACGGCGAATAACAATTCTTGATAGGTGATCTTCTTCGTATAAAAAGTGATAGCATTGTTTGTAGGATAATTTTTTGTGGTTTCCTGGAGAACTTGCGGAATGGTAATATCAGGGATCTCAACTTCCTTTACGACCGAATCTGGGTACGCTGACAGCCAGGATTTTTTTCTCATTAAAAAACCTCCATATCAAAATGATAGTTATTTAGAACCTAAAGCATAAGCATCGCTGTCGGAAAATTTCCTTTCATTCCATAAAAACTCTCTTTACATGGCGTGGCTTCCCCCGTCGACTACCAATACATCGCCTGTCACATAATTCGAGGCATTTGATGCCAAGAACAGGGCAACTCCCTTTAAATCATCTTCTGTACCGAAACGTCTTAACGGGGTGGAACCAAGGATTGGATCCTTGCCCTTTTCAATCAGGACCTTAGACATTTTTGTCGGGAAAAACCCGGGTGCAATCGCATTAACGTTTATGTTGTGCCGCCCCCATTTAACTGCGAGATCCTTCGTAAAAGTAATAACGGCACCCTTACTGGTGTTATAGCCGATTGTGTCCATCACCCTTGGGTCAGTGCCCCCAAGTCCGGCTACCGATGCAATGTTAATAATTTTTCCGCCACCCTGCTCAATCATGACCTTCCCTGCTGCCTGACTCATGATGAACGTCCCGGTGACATTCACATTTATCACTTTATTCCATGCTTCAAGGGGCATTTCTTCTGCAGGTGCCCCCCATGTTGCGCCGCTATTATTAACAAGGATATCAATCGATCCGAATTCGCTTTTTGTTGTATCCACCACTGCCTGCACATCATCAGGATTAGAAATGTCACATTTTAACGCGATCGCTTTAACTCCTAACTGGCGGATCTCCTCCGCGACTTCCTCGCACGCTTCCTTTTTTCGTGAACACAACACGACATTTGCGCCTGCTTCAGCCAAGCCCCTAGCGATTTGCTCGCCTAGCCCCCTGCCTCCTCCGGTAATGATTGCTGTTTTTCCCGTTAGATCAAATAGGTCCATAACTTTCATTCTGTTTCACAGCCTTTCGATTCTGTTTCGAAACTTATAGATATTTACGAAGCTCAAGCTTGGCAACCTGCGCTTTGTGGACTTCATCCGGTCCGTCCGCGAGCCTCAATGTACGCGCATTTGCCCATTGTGCGGCAAGCGGCGTATCGCCTGAGACGCCCGCCCCGCCAAATGCTTGTATCGCACGGTCCAGAACACGGAGTGCCATCGAGGGAGCGACAACCTTGATCATCGCGATTTCCGCTTTGGCCTCCTTGTTGCCGACGGTATCCATCATGTAAGCTGCTTTTAATGTTAAAAGACGGGCCTGTTCAATTTCGATTCTGGATTCCGCTACCCATTCCTGGACGACTCCCTGTTTCGACAGCAGTTTGCCAAACGCTTCACGTTTTTGTATACGCTTACATAATTCGTCAAGCGCTCGCTCGGCTGCCCCGATTAACCTCATACAGTGATGAATTCTGCCAGGTCCAAGCCTTCCCTGTGCGATGGCAAATCCTTTTCCTTCTCCCCATAGCATATTTTCAGTGGGTACCCTTACGTTTTCGTATGTAATCTCAGCGTGTCCATGCGGTGCATGATCGTAGCCAAAGACCGGGAGCATGCGTTCAATTTTCACCCCGGGAGTGTCCAGAGGAACTAAGATCATCGATTGCTGTTCATGGCGATTTGCTTTTGGATCATTTTTTCCCATCACGATGGCAATTTTGCAGCGTGGATCTCCAGCCCCGGATGACCACCATTTACGCCCATTAATGACATAATGGTCCCCATCTTTCTCGATTCGCGTCTCGATGTTCGTTGCGTCTGAAGAAGCGACGTCCGGTTCGGTCATCGAAAAACATGAGCGAATTTCCCCATCTAACAGTGGCATTAACCATTGTTCCTTTTGTTTTTCAGTTCCATAACGCACTAACACTTCCATGTTTCCGGTATCAGGAGCGTTGCAATTGAATACCTCCGGGCCGATTAATGAACGTCCCATAATTTCACACAGCGGGGCATATTCCAAATTGGTAAGGCCTGCTCCATACTCACTCTCAGGGAGAAATAAATTCCATAGTCCTGCTTCCTTTGCTTTTGCGGTCAGCTCCCCCATGACAGGAGGGATCGCACTCCATCTGTCTCCCTGTTCATTTAACTGCCTTTCATACACGCTTTCGTTTGGATAAACGTACTCTTCCATAAATTGAGTTAATTTCTGTTGTAGACCCTTTACCTTATCTGAATAAGAAAAATCCAAGTTATCCCTCCTTCATCGCACACAAACTAACCGGTTGGTATGTTACTTACTCATTAGTATACGGTTTTTTAAAAAATATTCAACTATTAAACTGAAAATTTAAAAAATATAACTAAAATGAGTTATAAATTGATTCTTCGACGCCCTCCTTGTAGTTGATCACCCTAATAGAATTGAATAGAATGACCTATAGTTTACAGAGGAACACCTTTTTTATACAATAGAAAAAATATATTTTGTATACTATTCACTAAGTTGCCTATCAAACAACTTTGTTGAAATAGAAAGAAAATAGTAATAGCTAATGTACAAAAATAGTATAAAAAGAAAATAGGTTCTTCACCAAAAGAAGTGGTTTAAGCTTTTGATTATCCGTTGATTTCCGCTCCAGGCGCTCGCTTTCCGCGGGCAGTCCGGGAGCCTCCTCGGCAAAGGGCACGCCTCCGGGACTTACACAGGATGTGTTGGCGTCG